>JBMHDU010000023.1:0-4331 GCA_049889235.1 Polaribacter sp. | reverse complement strand
CCAGAAATTCACATCTGTTCATGTGGGTGGAACCAATGGAAAGGGATCTACAAGTCATATGATTGCTTCAATATTACAAGAAGCAGGTTATAAAGTCGGATTGTATACGTCACCACATTTAAAAAGTTTTACCGAGCGTATGCGTATCAACGGAAATGAGGTTCCGGAAGATTATGTGGTTTCTTTTATTTCAAAACACAAAAACTTTCTAGAAAAACAAGGGTTGTCTTTTTTCGAAATGACGGTCGGATTGGCATTCGATTATTTTTCAAATGAACAAGTGGATATTGCTGTGATTGAAGTTGGCCTTGGAGGTCGATTGGATAGCACCAATATTGTTAGTCCGGAAGTTTCGGTAATTACCAATATTGGTTGGGATCATATGGATATGTTGGGGGATACCTTACCCAAAATCGCTTTTGAAAAGGCAGGAATCATAAAACCGAATATCCCAGTAGTGATTGGAGAGCGTCAAGCTGAGGTGGAAGCGGTGTTTTTAGAAAAAGCAAAAGAATGCAATTCAGGTATTTTGTTTGCAAGCGATTCGCAAGTGGAATATCAAACTGATTTATTGGGCGCTTATCAGAAAAAGAATGCAAAAACGGCTGCAAATGCTATTTCGAAATTGGAAGGTTTTGATATAACTAAAGAGCATATCATTAGCGGATTGCAAAAAGTAGCATCGAACACCAACTTAAAAGGACGTTGGCAAATCCTGAATCAGGAGCCTAAGGTGATTTGTGATACGGCGCATAATAAGGAGGGCCTGGAGATGGTGATGAATCAATTAATGAGCCAATCTTCAAATCGGCTTCACATTGTGTTGGGAGTAGTTTCTGATAAAAATTTGGACACCATATTACCATTATTTCCCAAAGAGGCCAGGTATTACTTCTGTAAACCCAATGTTCCGAGAGGATTAACTTCAACTTTCCTTCAAGAAAAAGCTGAAACCTTCAACTTAATAGGGGGTGTTTTTGCTTCAGTCAATGAGGCCTATCAAGCTGCTCTAAAAAATGCATCCAAAAAGGATGTCATTTATATTGGAGGTAGTACATTTGTTGTGGCTGAGGTGGTTTAATTAATTTCAATTTATGAATATTACGATTGTTGGTAGCGGATATGTAGGTTTGGTATCGGGTGCTTGTTTTGCTGAAATGGGTAACCGGGTGACTTGTGTGGATTCGAATATTCAGAAAATTGAGGATTTAAAACAAGGAAAGATTTCCTTTTATGAGCCTGGACTGGAACGAATGGTTCAGCGAAATGTTGAAAATCAAAACTTATCATTTACAACCGACTTAGGGGAAGCCATTCAAAATTCAGAAATCATATTTATCGCAGTGGGGACACCGATGGGGGAAGATGGAGGAGCTGATTTACAATTTGTATTAGATGTTGCCAAGGAGATTGGTAAAAACCTGAATCAGGAAGTGATTGTGGTGAATAAATCTACAGTTCCTGTCGGTACGGCAACTAAAGTTGAAAAAGCGATTCAAACAGAATTAGACAATCGCAAGCTTTCATTACAATTTGATGTTGTTTCGAATCCGGAATTCCTAAAAGAAGGGGATGCGATTAACGATTTTATGAAACCAGATCGAGTGGTTATTGGAACAAAATCTGATAATGCTTTGGTAAAAATGAAAGAGTTATATTCTCCATTTTTCAGAACCTACGATCGATTTATCGCTATGGACATTGCATCTGCAGAGATGACCAAGTATGCCGCCAATGCCATGTTGGCGACCAAAATTTCATTTATGAATGAGGTGGCGAATATTTGTGAACGAGTTGGGGCCGATGTGAATAAGGTTAGATTGGGAATCGGTTCAGATAAACGAATCGGTTACAGTTTTATTTATCCGGGAGCAGGATATGGGGGCTCTTGTTTTCCGAAAGATGTGAGTGCCTTGGCGAAAATCGCAAAGGATCACAATTACGAAGCGGAGTTGATTGAGTCTGTTGAGAATGTAAACAATCGCCAGAAAAAAGTATTAGTGCAAAAGGTAATCGATCGATTTGGAGAAAACTTAGAGGGAAAAACATTTGCGGTTTGGGGATTGGCATTTAAACCAGGCACGGATGATATGCGTGAAGCACCTTCAATAACGATAATCCAAGAACTAGTTCAAAGAGGTGCAGCCATTAAGGCTTATGATCCCAAGGCAATGGATGAGGCCCAAGAATTCTATTTAAAAGGCTTATCTGGAATATCTTATTATAATTCAAAATATGAGGCGATTAAGGATGCAGATGCATTGTTGTTATTAACGGAATGGAAGGAATTCCGTTCACCCGACTTTAATGAACTGGAATCACAACTTAAACATCCGATTATCTTTGATGGCCGAAATCAATACAATGCGTTCAATTTGGAAGAAAAAGGATTTGAGTATTATCAGATAGGTAAAGCATGAAAAATCAAAAAACAGCTAAAATTTACATTGCTGGTCATGGTGGTATGGTCGGTTCTGCTGTTGTTCGAGAATTGGAACGAAATGGATACAGTAATCTGATTTTTAAATCGAGTACTGAGCTAGATTTACGAAATCAGCAATCGGTAAATGACTTTTTTAATTCCGAAAAACCAGATGTGGTGATTGACGCTGCTGCTCGTGTTGGTGGAATATTAGCAAATAATGACTACCCATATCAGTTTTTAATGGAGAATATGCAGATTCAGAATAATCTGATTGATGCTGCTTTACACAATAACGTTGAGAAATTTATTTTTCTAGGAAGTTCATGTATTTATCCAAAGTTTGCCAATCAGCCCTTAAAAGAAGAATATCTCCTTACAGATTTATTAGAGCCTACCAATGAATGGTATGCCATTGCTAAGATATCCGGTGTAAAAGCCTGTGAAGCGATTCGAAAGCAATTTGGAAAAGACTTTGTGAGCCTCATGCCAACAAATCTCTACGGGTACTTTGATAATTTCGATTTAAAAACCTCTCATGTGCTTCCGGCTATGCTGAGAAAGTTTCATGAGGCCAAATTGAATAATCATTCCGATGTGACTTTGTGGGGTTCGGGAACTCCAATGCGAGAATTTTTGTTTGTGGATGATATGGCCAATGCCGTCCGTTTTGCCCTTGAGAACGAATTACCAGAGCATCTCTACAATATCGGAACAGGAAAAGATATTACTATTAAAACATTAGCTGAGACCATTCAGGAAATTGTGGGGCATCAGGGTCAAATTCTCTGGGATCGTTCAAAACCTGATGGAACTCCACGAAAACTTATGGATGTCTCAAAAATGAAAAAATTAGGTTGGGAATATTCCATAGAATTGAAGGAGGGTATCAAAATGACCTATGAGTGGTTTTTGGAAAATGTTGATGATATTAAGGAAGTGAAGTTGGGGGATGATGACTAGTAACTAGTGACTTGTGACTAGTGATTAGTAAATCGTGACTGGTTGTTATAGGTTAGTGATTAGAGTTTAGTAGTTTAGGTGTTTTGATAAATAAGATATTATTGGAAATTTGAACTTTTTTACCTAGGGTGCAGTGGTTAGGGTTTATGGTTTAGTTGGCTTGCCGCTAGTAGGTTCGTATTTGTATTGAAAAAGAAAAAGAATAAAAAATGAGCTATAGAATTCAATCTTTTGAGAAATTGGATGTTTATCAAAAGGCAAGAGTTTTTAAAAAAGAAATTAAAATTTTAACGAGAACATTCCCGAAGGAAGAGAGATTCGGATTAATTAGTCAATTAGATAGATCAGCATCAAGTATTTCGGCTAATTTAGCTGAAGGTTCTGGAAGAGCATCAAATATGGATCAAGCCCACTTTACTAATATGTCATATGCTTCGGGTTTAGAGTGCATTGATCATTTGAATTCTGCTCTTGACTTAAATTACATTGACGATACCATGTATGAAGGATTAAGAATTCAATTGGATGGAATTTTAAGTAAATTAAGCTCTTTGTATAAGTTTCAGTTGAAAAATAAAAATAGTTTAAAGAGAAAAAATTTAAGTTAGCGGTAAGTATATTAGTTTAATTGATTCGTGTTAAGCTAAACTCTAACCTCTAAACTTCAGCTGACGATAGTCAGCTCTAACCAATAAAACATATGAGTAAAGTTACAAATTCTAACTCTAAAACCGCCCTCATCACCGGAGTAACCGGCCAAGATGGAGCTTATTTAAGTGAGTTTTTATTAAAGAAGGGGTATGTTGTTCACGGATTGAAACGTAGATCTTCGATATTAAAAACAGACCGAATTGATCATTTGTATCAAGATCCGCATGTAGAACATCGTAATTTCTTTTTGCATTACGGAGACATGACCGATAGTACGAATTTAACCCGATTGATT
>JBMHDU010000022.1:0-44536 GCA_049889235.1 Polaribacter sp. | reverse complement strand
ATTGACAATAATCTGATAAATCCCTCCTTCAATTCCTTCAAACAATGGTTCATCTTGGAATCCTGCAAATGGTGTTCTGGTATTGGTCTCTGTATTGAGTATTGCAAACTGATAATCACCAGGACCTAAATCATTGTTGATTGTATCAATCGAGATAGATAGGTTGTTGGAAGCACCAAGATTGTTTGACTCATCTACAATCGTTACAAAGCTCGGATCTAATGTCGCTACATTCGATTCATTGATGACGATTTGTCTTGTTCTAGAACATCCTGTAACCGTGTTTGTAGCCGTAATATCATAACTTCCTCCAGTGGTTATATCTAAGTTGTCTGAAGTTCCTAGAATACTCCCGTTAGCATCCGTCCAGGCATAACCATAAGCATCTGCTGGGTTTTCCGCAAAGATGTTTAATGGTAAGTCATTCAAACATAAGATTTGAGGTGTGGTTACTGTAAAACGAGGTAATTCATTGATGACAATATCAAATGATGCATTCGAGTTTACACAAGAGCTGTTGTTGTTTTGAACACGTACAAAAACCGTTTCATTTCTATTTTGATTCTCATACGGACTCGGTAATGGATTGGTACCACTAGCAGCATCAGCTGGGGTAGTGTGGAAGGTCACCGTATAATCATTTGGATTCTTACCGGCTCCAAGAATCTCTGGTATTTTACCATTGAGATCAATATCTTGGATAATTCCGTTGGTATCATCTCCATCATCATCGTTATCACAATCAGATAGTACAGTGATGGGCTGCGTTGCTGGTTCTGGGTGTATTACTAAATTAAAGGTTGAGAATACCGAGGGACATTGCAGCCCGTTTCCATCAACGACCACGAAGAATATAGTTTGGACCCCAGGATCATCTGTGGTAAAGTTTGATGGGTAGGTTGTCTGGGCAACCGTATTTTCAAAATTGGTTGGATCTAAAATTCGATTGGTACGTGTTTCTGCATCACTCTGACGGATGTAGTATTCTACCACATAGTTTGTTCTTCCGTCTAAGATTTCGGCATCTTTTACCGTAAGATCAATATTCTGAGCATTACGGTTTCTTGGATCAGCATCTGTTGCTGTGACTACATCACAAATTGGTAAATCGTTGATGGTAGTAGACACAGTTGGAATCGGTTGAACAATGATTTTAAATGAGGTGTTGGCGTTGTAACAAGCCGTACCTACTCGAGACTGTACACGAACATAGATGGTTTGCTCACTGGTTGTTCCTTGTGTAAATCCGGGTTGGGCAACGCTGGTATAACTTGTGTCATTGGTGATGACATCCGAAATTCCATCGGTAGCACCCGCCTGAGAGGTATGAAAGGTAACACTGTAATCAACCTCAGATTGCGAAGGACCTAAAATATCAACTACCTTATCACGAAGGTTTACATTGGCAATTCGTCCATCAACAGTACTGCCAGATAAAGCATCATCACATTCCTCGATATCCGTAACAACATTGGCGGTTGGCACTTGAACAATTTGTAAATAGAATTCACCTAAACCCTGACAATCGTTATTTCTTCTACTTGTTAGTTTGTAGTAGATAGGGAATGGTGTACCCGTGGTATTCGGAATATTTTTATTTCTATAGTTTGATAAACTTTGTGTTGTTGTGATTTCATTGATAGATCTAGTTCGATCATCTTCAGTTTCATAAAATTCTACTTCAACATCAGGGTCTGTTGAAATTAAGGCCGGGATAGCAATTAAATCAAAAGATGAAATTCCGTCTGTATCTGAATTGTTTACGGTATCATTTCCATCGGCATCAAGTAAATCATCACAGACAGCAGGTAATGTGTCGTTGTAAGGATTGTTAGGTGTAAAGCTTACCAGAAGTTCAATTTTCGATACAATGTAACATCCTTCAGGTGTATAAGTTCTTACCCAAGCCTCTCCGGTGGTATCTACGAAATAAGCTGTTTCGTCTGCCACTAAAGGTGCTCCAGCGATAGCATCCGCTTCTGTGGCAAAATACTCGAATGTAGAGTTGGCATCTGTAGTGATGCTGATTTCTGCTTCCGTAAGATTAAAAGTAGTTTCTAAATCTGCGTTTGTATCACATTGCTTCAACTGAACTACAGGCGTAACATTTGGTTCTGGATTTACCGTTAAGTTAATCGCATTTGATTCTTTATCGGTACATGTATTACCAGTCCTACTGAGTAAAACTCGATATTGATAATTGTTAAAAGTTAATGGGACCGTGGTAATTTGAAGATTCGCTGTTGTTGCTCCTGTATAAGTTGCATCGTCTACAACGTTAGTCCAGTTCGCGCCGCTATCTGTAGAAACTTGCCATTGCCATGCATCAGCGTTGGAGTCAATTGACATGATATCGGTCAAGTTTTCACAGAACGTAAAGTCTGGAAAATTATTTACAATAATTGGCGCACTTGTAATGTAATTCGGATCTGGAGTTGTGTATCCATCTATATTGTTGATGACTTTACCTATAGTATTTACTGCAAATGGAAAAGCAGCAAGAATTCCTGAGCCATTCCCTGTAAATCCAGCTTCAATGACATCGAAACATTCATCATTATCACTATCTAACTCAACAAAATTGAATAAATCATCACCATCAGTATCGACTACCGTATAATTAAGAGATCCGCTGTCAATATTTGTTTCAAGGGCATCTAAAAGTCCATTCATACCAACGCTAGTAGAATTGGCATTATCTAAAATTCCGTCAAAATTAGCATCTGTATGACCGTGTCCTGCTTCAGTAAGATCAAAAATTCCGTCATTATCTGAATCAATATCTAGGTAGTTTGGAACGCCATCACCATCCGTGTCTGCATTGGTTGTAATAGAATCAAATACATCATCTAAACCATCAAGATTGGTATCTGTACCTGTCAAGCTGATGTTCGAGGCAGCACTTTCAAATAGATCAAGAATTCCGTCATTATCAGAGTCTAAATCCAAAGCATCTTCGATACCATCACCATCCGAATCTTTAGCAAAACAGGTTAGTTCAATATTTCCTAAGAATGTTGATGCAGCTGATAATCCGTTAGATCGCATTTCAAAAGAAAAAGAATCCACTCGATTTGCAACGAATTGATAGGTAAACGGTCCCGTGGCTGTTGGATCAATTTTAAAATGAATTTCTGATGATGAAATTGTCGCAGTAATTGGATCTGAAAAATCACCATCAAAATTAGTATCCACAAGTATCTGATTATCTGGGTCTAACAGGGTAATGTTTTTTGAGTTTGGACCAATTTTTACGATATAGAATACATCGTCATTATTCGTTGCTGCTGCGGTTTGTGTGAATTTGATATTCACATCGCTTGTGAAATCCAAAGTGTAATTCAAATTGGAATTCCCTCCATCAGGATCAATAGTTGCTGTAAAATTACCAGTATTGTCACCGGTAATGGAGCTAGTTGTGATGTCTTTAGTTATTGAAGAAGAAACATTTCTAGTTTCAGGAACTGTCGACGGAATTGTAAAATTCACATTATTGACATCGGCAAGGTTAAGTGAGATGTTTCCGAAAGATTCATCACAATTTAGAATACCATCATTATCTAAATCGACATCTTCATTATCAATAATTAAATCATTGTCATAGTCATCTGGACATAAACTCACCGGGATTTCTACAGATTCAAAAGTTTTTCCTGTACAATCTACAACCCCTAAGAGTCTGTAGCGACCAGGTTCAGATTGAAGTGGTTTATAATCAGCATTGGTACTTCTGGTTTCCCAGTTACCTGTAGTTTCATTAAAATATTGCCATTCGAAGCGATCAAAAAGCTCGGTGCTGGCAGCAGTTAAGGTCACGTTCGGTATACAATTTCCGAGCGTTGAAACGGTGGTGTTAAAATTGATTTCAGGGGGAGAAGGGAATCCAGAGAAGAATGCCCCTGTAGTCGCTGCACCACTTTGATTAAAATAGGCACAATAGAGCTCCTGATCACTTTTAACGCTCACATTTCCTGATAATCCAGTAACTCGATAGGTTACATAATTTGGATTTCCTGTGATAGCAAAAGGACCGAATGCGTTCGCTACGGATGCAATACCGCTATCGTTAATGGTCACATTCGCACCAGTGTTGGTTACGATGGTTACCCCACCAGGAAAAGTGGCCCCACCAATAGTATCAATATTTGGTATGTTATCTACATCACCAATATTCTCACAACTTAATGGTGGTACAAAGAATAAACTCTGGTTCGCATCTGATGCTCCTGCAAACCCTGATGATTGTCCAATACCTTGATATACAAAAACAGGCTTTGAGGTATTGATGTACATATTCCTGTTTGTATTGTAGAATGTACCCTCAGCTACATAATATTCTCCTGCATTGATGGTTATTTCCGAAGTTCCGTTGATAGAAATTTCGGTATTATCGTCATCAGCAATGATGAGTATGTTTTCGATGCTATTTGCGCCATCACCCTTTACCGCGATGTATTCAGTTCCAATTTTATCTGAGGCTACAATTTGGTCGAATCCGTAGTCCTGTCCGCCACTATTACCAAAACTTCCTTGAGCCGATCCTGAGTTTACCACAATGGGCTTATCACTCGTAATAAGTTTACCGATAATATCACGAGGATCCATTGTAGCTCTAGCGACAACAACAAATGTCTCATTTTCATTCAGTACTACGCTTGTTGGGATTGGAGTTCCTGTAGGATAAGTAGCACCACCAGGAAGATCGGATAAATCGACTGTTGTATTGTCTTCTAACGCCATTATGGAGGCAAATGTACTGTGTGAGGTTTCTGGTGTAATTTCGCGAACAAATCCACCAATTCTAAAACGAGTACCTGGAGCAGCACTACCTTTACTTACTAGTGCTCCAGCATGAAATTGCCCGCCACTAGATCGCACACGAACCGATACGTAGATTACGTCGCTGGCTTCAACTATGAACCCTTTGTCTGTGAACTTTTCTGTAATTGTAATATTAGAGTCGGACACATGCAATTGGGTTTCTCCGAAAAAAATTGCATTTCCTCCAGCGTCTAATACGGCCTGCTCAACCGGGCTACCATTCGAAACAACCCCTGAATATTGCGCTAAATCAGGTTGGCCAATGGCAGTAATTTTATAACTAACGTTACTGTTTTTTGGAGTAGAGATGTAAATATACTGATCTGTAAATCCGTCACTAGACGTTAAAGGTGGGATGTAATGTTTCTTACTTAATTGCGCAAAAATTGAAGACCCTAGACTTAAGAATAGGAGGAAAATCAGGTACTTATATCTCATGAAATTGACGTTCTGTTACGAAAACGTCAAAGATACCCAAAAAGTATTACAAATCTCTCTTTTTTAACAGGGCGTAAGACAGGTAGATAAAGACAAATGTCCAAGCCGAAACAATTAAGATATTCAACAATTCTACCGAATAACTTTTTGTAAAAGTTTCTCCAACCTGATTCGCAATTGATTTGACAGCTCCTAATCTAGAAAATGGTTCTTTAATCAAATTAGCCATGGACTCAAGAGGAAGGAATTGCATAATAGTATTTACTTGTTCAGAAGTATTATCAGCATTTCTTAAGGCATAGAATAAATACCCTTTGAACATGCTTTCGCCAATCAGCCAAACCAACATTGCTCCAACAGCAAATGCAGATCTTTTTACTAAGATTCCCAAGAATAACCCGAAGGAGAAGAATCCGACTAATTTGATGAAAAATGCCAATAAATATTCAAGATCTGAAAGGATGATAGCAATTTCGTTGTAGTCTGAATACATCAAACCAAGAACTAAAGAAACTACAAAAACAAACACTGTTGAAATTGCTGCAAAAGCAATAACTGTGTAGAATTTTGAAAGTATAAATTCTTTTTTACTCAAGCCATCAATCAAGTTCTGTTTTAAGGTTTTGTAGCTGTACTCGTTAGACATCATAGAAACAATGACAAGGAGTAAAAAGAACTTTAAAATGGCAGCCATATAGGTGTTGAAATGCCATATATAAGGGAAATTGAAGATTCCCATTTCTGCCAGATGAAATTTTATGGGGCCAATGTCAAATTTAATCGCAGCGATTAATGCAATACAGGTAAGCAATCCGAAATATATAATGGATAATACTTTGCTGGCTTTATTGAAACGAATTTTATGAAATTCTATAGCTAATAGTCGAAACATGATAATGGGATTAGTTGTTGTTGGTTAGATCAAGGAATTGTTGCTCAAGACTTGGTTTACGTTTTACCAAATGCGATAAAACAATACCGTTTTCAAACAAATATTTATTAAAATCGGCAGCACTAATAGATTCGTTCAATGTAGCAATGATCAATTCGCCTTCTTTTTTCACATTTCCTATTGAAGTATGTGCACCCAATAGAGTCATTAATTTCTCTTCATTGTCATCAACACTAACTTCAAAGAATCCGTTAGATGCTGTCATTTCATCTACTCTTCCGCTATACAATTTTATTCCTTTGCGGATCACCACTACATGACTACAAACCTTTTCAACTTCATCTAATAAGTGAGAAGCTAAAAGAATAGTTGTTCCATTAGTAGCAATTTTTTTAATAATCTGTCTGATTTCATGAATTCCCTGCGGATCTAATCCATTGGTAGGCTCATCCAAAATTAGAATCTCAGGATCATTTAATAGGGCAGAGGCAATTGCTAAACGCTGCTTCATTCCTAAAGAGAAAGTTCTAAACTTACTGTCTCTTCGTTCGTATAGATTAACGATTTTCAGTTTTTCATCGATATTTTCGGTACTTACTCCTTTGATTTTACAAATCAATTGTAAGTTTTGAGTAGCCGTCATATACGGATAGAAATTTGGTCTTTCAATGATAGCACCTACTTTTTTAAGTGCTTCGTGAGTTGATAATGAACCATCAAACCATAAAAATTCACCTGATGATTTATTAACAACATTTAAAATGATTCCTAAAGTGGTTGATTTACCACTTCCGTTTGGTCCTAGGATACCATATACATTACCTTTTTTGATTTCAAAAGATAAATTATTTACGGCATGTACCCTTCCAAATTTCTTGTCGAGATTGCGTAGCGTTAAGATTGTTTCCAAATATAGTTACTTAGTTGATTACAGATATATGACGATATACCTCAAATTTTGTTACTTAATTTAGGAAAATCTTTAAAATTGGGAAGTAAATAATGGATTACAGATTGTATTCGTCGGAGTAAAAGTCGTCATAATCATCGAAGTCGTCGAACTCATCATCTAAATCATTACCACCTAATTTATCCTCTTCGTCTGATATGAACTGCTTGTCTGGGGCTTTTTGGGGAGGTTCCCCTACGCTCAATATTACCTGAGGTTCGCTTGCTTCTGCATCCGTATCAATTTCGACCAACTCAACGTAGAATGCCCACATGTTCATAAAGTCATAGATGTAGATTAGTTTACTACCTACTGAAGTAAAAATTGAATCCAATTCAAAATTTTTCATCGTAATTCCCGTGTTGGAATCACTCATATCAAAGAGAGGGATTTCCTCTCCCTGATTCCATTCATCATCAGTTCGGTAAAAAGAAGCCATTTCTAATCCGCTAAATCCGAAGGACTTAGCAATGAATTCATGAAGCTGTTCTAGATTGTATTTTTCGCTTACTTTAATGGTGCGAATTACATCTTCTTCAGTATCTAATATTACTCTGACTTTAAACATCTAAAGGAAGATTTTCAATCAAAGGTACGTAATTAATGTTGTATTTTTGTGTAATAAATTATCAGAAATGGATAAACAGAATGTACTCGAAAAGCTTAATAATTTGGTTCCAAAAACGCTTATGGAAACCTTAGAAATTGAGTTTATTGATGTTGGTGAAGATTTTGTAACCGGGAGGATGCCTGTAAATTCAAGAGTGCATCAGCCTTACGGAATATTACATGGTGGGGCAACAGCCGCTTTGGCTGAAACGGTTGGTAGTTGTGCATCTGCTTTATTTGTAGATAACAAATCTCAGATCGTTAAGGGTATAGAATTGACAATTAACCATCTTAAAAGTAAGAAAGAGGGAAATGTCTATGCCACTGCTAAACCTATTCACAAAGGAAAAACCACTCATCTTTGGGAAATTAGAATTGTTGATGAATCAGGAAATCTAATTTCAATTTGCAAACTGACAAATATCATTTTAGAGAAAAAAAGGATTAAATAGCTACTAGTCTTCTTCGTATGCAAATTTTAAAAAAAGTAGGTCAGCAACTTAAAAAAGAATATCCGTTTGTCATTTACAGGAAATCAAATCGTTCTGACTTATCTGCTTTTTTTGGAAAAAATAAGAACCTAAAATTTACGAAAGACTATTCGGAATCGGGATTTGTATTCGCCCCATTCGACGAATGTGAAAATTCGATTTTATTTTCAATTGATGAATTTGAATACCTATCAGAACAGATCGTTGGTTTGAGGTCTTTTGATACTGCAGAATTTCAAAATGTAGAAAAGGCTGAAGGAAAAAGGCAATATCTGAAATTAGTTGATAAGGCCATCGCTGAAATTCATAAAAATACATTTCAAAAAGTTGTTGTTTCAAGAAAAGAAACCTTCGTTTCCAAAGAATTTGATGCAGTAACTGTTTTTAAACGCCTACTGAGTTCTTATCAGAATGCTTTGGTGTATTTGTGGTTCCATCCAAAAGTTGGATTATGGATGGGCGCTTCACCAGAGACATTGTTCAAAAAATCTGGGCCAAAAATAACTACAGTTGCATTGGCAGGAACGAAACCTTCTGGAACCGATTCCAGAGATTGGGATTCTAAAGAAATTGAAGAACAACAATTGGTGGTTGATTTTATCGAAGACGCCCTGTCAAATAAGGTAGATCATTTAATGATTCAGGATCGACAGACCATCCAAGCTGGATCTTTATCTCATTTAAAAAGCATAATAACTGCCGATCTAAAAGAGGAAGTATCGCTGCGAAATGTAGTGGAAGAACTTCATCCGACACCTGCGGTTTGCGGGTTACCAAAGATCAACTCAAAGACATTTATTTTGCAAAATGAAGCTTATAATCGATCGTTTTACACCGGCTTTTTAGGGGAATTGAATTTTGATCCAATTTCCAAAAACATGGATGAAACTCATTTATTTGTGAATTTACGTTGCCTTGAATATTCGGGAGAAATGGTGAATATTTATGTGGGCGGTGGAATTACCAAAGATAGTAATCCGGAGAAGGAATGGTTAGAAACCGTTAATAAGACAAGAACAATGAAGTCAGTTTTATAAAATAAAAGCTGCATTCCGAAATATGCAGCCTTCATTGTATAATTGAATTTGAATTTGATACGTTTTAGATATCGTCGAAAGAAACGTCTGTAAAACTTTCTGCTGATTTTTCTTCAGACACCGCTTCTTCCTTTTTGTAATCTTTTTGATGACGTTCACTAATTACTTCTTCACCTTTTTCGTTGATAATGTAATCGGTTGCTTTATGAAGCATTTCAGTAAAATCTGTGAAATCCTCTTTGTATAAGTAAATTTTGTGTTTTTGGTAGTGGTATGAGCCGTCGTCGTGTGTGAACTTTTTGCTCTCTGTAACCGTTAAATAATAATCCCCTGCCTTTGTCGCTCTAACATCAAAAAAATAAGTTCTTCTTCCAGCTCGTAATACTTGTGAAAAAATCTCTTCCTGTTCTATTCTCTCTGCCATATTTTAAAAAAAGTAAATGATCTTTGATTGATATGAACAAATCTAAAAAAAAAAATTACGTAGCAAAACCTTAGCTTAGATTTCTTTCTCTAAAAGTTGCTGTTGGTAGAGTTCTTGGTAGTATCCTTTTGTGTTTACTAGGGTTTCGTGAGTTCCGTGTTGAATGATTTGACCTTCGTCTAAGACAATAATCTTATCTGAATTTTTTGCTGATGACACTCGATGACTAATGATAATTGTCGTTTTATTTTTAGAAACTTTTTCCAAGTTTGATAAGATCCGTTCCTCGGTTTCGGTATCGACTGCCGATAAACAGTCGTCAAAAATTAAGATTTTTGGATTCTTAATAATAGCTCTGGCAATTGAAACTCTCTGTTTCTGACCACCTGAAAGTGTCACTCCACGCTCCCCTAAAATTGTATCGTAACCTTTAGCAAATTCCACGATATTATCGTGAACAACTGCATTCTTTGCTGCTTCTTCTATCTCTTCGCGAGTTGTGTTTTCCTTACCAAATTTGATGTTATTTTCAATAGTATCAGAAAAAAGGAATGGGTCTTGTGGAACATATCCAATTTGCTCTCTTAAATTATCTAGATTTAAGGTTGTGATTGGTGTGTTGTCAATTAACACTGTCCCATCAGTAACATCATACATGCGGCTTATCAATTCAGAAATTGTGGATTTCCCTGACCCTGTTTTTCCCAATATTGCTAGGGTTTGGCCGGATTGTATTTCAAAACTTACATTTTTAAGGGCTGTGATATTAGTGTCATCATAAGTAAAAACAACATCTTTAAAGGTGATTTTTCCTTGAATATCCTCAATTTTATCTGATGAATTAGTGATTTCTGGGGTTTCTCTCAAAAATTCATTGATTCGAGTTTGTGATGCCTCTGCCTGCTGTACCATTGATGTTACCCAACCCACAACCGCTACGGGCCAAGTTAAGATGTTCACATAGAGCGTAAACTCAACAACAGTTCCAATTTGAATTTCTCCGTTGATATATTGGTTACCTCCAATATAAATAACGATTAAGTTGCTGATTCCAATTAATAAAATCATAAGCGGGAAGAACAAGGCATTTGCTTTATGTAAGCTTATGTTTTTTTCCTTGCTTTCATTCACAACGACGTCGAAATCTTGTAGAATAGCAGTTTCAATTCCGTAAGACTTCACCACATTTATTCCGGAGAAAGTCTCCTGATTGAAAGTGGTTAATTTCGAAAGGTATTGCTGAACAATGGCACTTCTTTTATTGATTGTTCTACTCAGAATGAAAATAGAGATTGATAAAAGAGGAAACGGAATCAAGGTGTACAGCGTGAGGGTTAGATCAACAGTAATCATTTGTGTGAATCCGACAGCAAATAATACCAACATATTCATGGTATACATAATGGACGGGCCGACATACATCCGAACCTTGCTAACATCTTCACTAATACGATTCATCAAATCTCCTGTACGGTTCTTTTTATAAAAGTTTAGTGATAATCTTTGGTACTGCTGGTAAATTTCATTTTTTAAATCAAATTCAATCAACCTTGATGTTACAATAATGGTTTGGCGCATTAAAAAAGTGAAGAATCCTGCTACTAGGGCAACTCCTACAATGATTAATACATTTATAAAAAGTGTGGATTTTATTTCACTTACATCGGTGATGACATTCTTCTGATAATCATCAACAACATTTAGTGAATCTCTGATAATTTGCGGAATCTTTAATGATAAAATTTTTGAAAGTACGGTTATGAATAATCCAAGAAGAATTCTCCATTTATATTTTCTGAAGTACTTGTTTAAGTATTGAAGTGCTTTCAAATTATCCGTTTTTCCAATCTGAAATTTGAAGTAAATTCAGAAGTGAGATTTTGTTAGCGAAGATACTAGTTATTCAGAATTCAAAGAAACATTATCGCTAATTATGCATTTTTTAACGTATATCTATCCTGAATTAACTTGGATGAAAATAAATTTCAAAAAAAATTTTCCAACGACTTAAAAAATCTATTTTTGCAGTGCATTTAAATCTAATGTAAAGAAGTTCTACTCCTATGATAAATAGAAGACATATTCGAGTGAAAGTTATGCAGTCTTTATATGCAATGATACATTCTAAAAATGAAGACTTAGTAAAAGAAGAAAAGTTTTTAAAATTTAGTATTCAAAAACTGTTCGATTTATATGTTTTAAATCTCAATCTAATTATTGCTATCCAAGAGCATGCAACTAAAAAAATAGAGCTTGCCAAGAAAAAGATTCTGGCTACATCAGAAGATTTAGCGCCCAATACCCGTTTTATTGAAAACCGTTGCATTCTAAAATTAAAGAATAGCGAATCACTTAAAGATTATACCTCAAAGAACAAATTAAATTTCTGGGAGTTAGATGATGAGTATGTTAAACTCCTGTATGATGATTTAATCAAAAGCGATTTGTATCAGAAGTATCTCTCTGCTGATGAAATCAATTTTGATGATGAAAAAGAATTTTTAATCGAATTCTTTAAAACAATCGTTGCTCCAAACGAAAAACTAGCCGATTATTTCGAAGATAAAATGATCACTTGGGTAGATGATATTCCGTTTGTTAATACATGGATTATTAAGAGTATTGGCAAAATGAAGTCAAAAAAGCCATTTTCTTTAGGCGTGTTATACAAGGATGAGGATGATGAGAATTTTGTAAAAGATTTGTTTACCAAAACAATTCTCAAGCATACTGAATTTGAAAAGGACATCGCAGTTGTAACTCCGAATTGGGATTCGGATCGAATTGCCGATATTGATATGATTTTAATCAAAATGGCAATTGCAGAATTTTTACACTTTCCATCAATTCCGACCAAAGTAACCATCAACGAGTATATTGAAATAGCCAAAGATTATTCAACAGAAAAGAGTAGTTATTTCTTGAATGGTGTATTAGACAAATTGGCGAAGAATTATCGAAAGAATAATCAAATTCAAAAAATAGGAAGAGGTTTATTGTAAACTATTGAAATCGAACTTAAATTTTTATTTTTACAAAAAATATATTAAAAATGAATTTACGTAATCTATTATTAGTACTAGCTTTAAGTGTTGCATTCGTTGCATGTAACGGATCCGATGCAAAAGGGAAGGTAAACAAATCAAATTTAGAAAAAGCAAAAGAGCGTGATTTAGCGGCTAAAAAAGGAGCAGCAATCATTAGTTTTGATAAAAAAGAATATGATTTCGGAACTGTGAATGAAGGGGAGATCATTAAAACAACTTTCAAAGTTACCAATGCTGGAAAAACAGATTTGGTAATCGTAAATGCACAGCCTTCTTGTGGATGTACTGTGCCAACTTGGCCGAAAAATCCTATTAAACCAGGAGAAAGTGGTGATATCTACGTTGAGTTTAATACATCGGGAAAACCAAATAGACAAAACAAAACGGTTACCTTAACGACAAATACAGAGGCTGGTAGAGAAGTGCTTACCATAAAAGGATCTGTAATACCAAAGAAAAAATAACATGATAGGAACTCTTATTTTACAGGCACCAGGCGGTGGATTAAATGGTTTGATTTTGCCATTGGCAATGGTTGCCATTATTTACTTTTTTATGATTCGTCCGCAAATGAATCGTCAAAAGAAAGAAAAAAAATTTCAGGCCGAATTGAAAAAAGGTACTCGAGTGATTACCACTAGCGGAATTCATGGCAAAATTGTGGATATCAATACCAATGATAACACGATTACTATCGAAACAGGTGCTGGAAAAATCAAATTCGAAAAGGCAGCAGTCTCTTTGGAATTGAGTAAAAAATACATGAAAACTCCAGAAAAGAAATAAAAACTTTTAATAGTTAGAGGAAAGAGCTTTTTTTAAAGCTCTTTTTTTATTTTTATACCTTTATGTAACTGATTTTAGTAGAAGTGGCTGCAAATAAAATTTCAAATCAATTTTTATTATTCTTGGGTGTTTCCGCCTTAATTTGGCTGTTGATAACGCTTTCCAAAGAATATACTACTTCGTTAGATTTGTATGTGAAGTTCACCAATGTTCCACAAAATAAAATGCTGGAAAATAACAATTTACAACAAATTAAAGTTGATGTGAAAGCGAGCGGATTCAAAATTATTCGAACTCGAATTCAGAATTCTTCGATTGATTTAGACGCTTCCTTGGTACAGCAAAACAAACAGCAAAAGCACTATCTATTACTTGAAAAACAGATTCAATTAATCCAGAATCAATTGTATTCTGATGTAGTTGTTCAACGAGTGGTTGAGGATACTTTATTTGTGAATTTGGATGTCCTTGAATCAAAACGTGTGGCTGTTACTCCGAATATGTCGGTAAATTATCATGTAGGGTATGGGTTAATTGATAAAATTAAAATTCAGCCAGATTCCATTTTGATCTCAGGTTCAAAATCTGTTTTAGATACCATATCTCATTTACCACTAGCCTCTGTGAAGTTGAATGATGTCAAGGAGAATTTTGAGGAGAAAGTGAAAGTCGTTTTAAACAACCTAGACGGATTGAAACTAGCGACCGATGAAATAGTTATTTCAGGTAGTGTAGATAAGTTCACGGAAGGAAGTTTGAAAATTCCGTTTGAAATTACAAACGTCCCCACTGATGTAAAACTCACCACTCTAACCGAAAATATTACGATCACTTTTGTAGTTGGTTTATCGGATTTCAATAAGGTTGTACCTTCCTTGTTTAAGATTGAATGTGACTATGGCTATTCTGTAGATCAGAATTTAACCTACTTGATTCCGAAACTGGTCAAAAAGCCAAAATTCATCAAGAGTTACAAAATCTCTCCTCATACTATTGATTTCCTAATTCAGAAGTAATGATTGTTGCAGTAACAGGCGGAATAGGGTCGGGAAAATCTTTGGTAATTGAAGAGTTTTCTAAATTTCCCAATATCATTACTTATATCGCTGATGAAGAGGCAAAAAAGTTGATGACTACTTCTGTTGATGTAAGGCAGAAAATTATTCAAGCCTTTGGAGAAGAAGCCTACGTAAATAATCAATTGAATAGGGAGTTTATTGCATCCATTGTTTTTAAGGGTGAGCGAAAATTAAAGGAAATAAATGCCATTGTTCATCCAGAAGTATTCAAACACTTTTTTGAATTTGCTCAATTGCATAAAGACAAAATCATTCTTTATGAAAGTGCCTTGGTCTTTGAAACGGGTTACGCCAAGCAGTTTGATTATGTGATAACTGTAACTGCTCCGCTTCATACTCGATTAGAGCGCTTAATTGCACGTGATAAAACGACTCAAGAACAGGTTTTTCAGAGGATGTCAAAGCAATGGAAAGAAGACAAAAAAATACTCCAGTCTCATTACTTAATTGGTAATCAGCAAATTGAAGAAACTAAGGCTCAAATTAAAAGAATCTACAATATTTTAACAGAAAAATCTTAAAAACTTAAATTATCTTTATTGATTTAGTTAATTTATTCTTAAATTTCATTTGATTTTGTTAATCAAAGTTAAAAAGCATTATCTATTTTTCGAATCGTGTAATTTTGATTTATGAGCAAAAAAATCTTTGTTCTTATCGTTGCTTTGATGAGTATTTCTCTTATCGGAATTATTGCTGTTCAGCTCTATTGGATTAACAATGCTATAGAGAGTAAAAAGCAACAATTTCAGAATGATGTTCAAATTTCTTTAGGTAGTGTTTCTGAGAAAATTAATAAGAAAGAACGCGAGGCTTTTAGTAAGAAAATTGAAAATATTATTGAAAACAAAGTACTTGCCAGTAGTGCTCAAATTAAAAACTTCTTATTTCAAGAAATCGATACAACCAATCGTCAGAAAATTACTTACGGAGCCACTATTTTAGAAGAGAATTTTGAATTACCGAGAGACTTTTTGGATAACGAAAACGTGATTTTTAAAAGAGTAACTGGTAAAAAAGATTTCTTTCAATCTAAACTAATTAAAGGTCCTGATAATCTTTTCAGATCTACGGAGGAAAAAAAAATTTCATTCACAAAGCGATTAACAAACATTGAACAAAGCCAATTTCAGGATTATTTTGAAGATTATTACAGACTGCAACCTATACATAAAAGGGTTAGTAATAGAGAACTCAACAATACGATTAAAGAAGAGCTTGCCAAGCGAGGTGTCAATCTGGATTTCAAATATGGAGTCTATAGTAAGGATGGTTTGGCGACCAAATTAAAATCTGGTTATTACACCATCAATACAAAGGAAAGCTTCAAATACCCATTATTTTACAATTTAAATGATGAAGTTGATTACATTTTGTACCTAACATTCCCAGGGAAGAACGAGCATATATTATCAGGAATTTCTTACATTTTACTATTGTCTCTTTTCTTCATATTCGTCATTATCATCGCTTTTTCAAGCTCCTTATATCAATTGATTAAACAGAAGAAAATTTCTGAAATCAAAACGGATTTCATCAATAATATGACGCACGAATTCAAAACGCCAATTGCGACTATCAATCTGGCATTAGATTCAATCAAAAATCCAAAAATTATTGCTGACAAAGAAAAAGTTTTGCGCTACGTTACTATGATACGTGAAGAGAATAAGAGAATGCACGGGCAGGTAGAGAGCGTATTGCGAATTTCAAAATTGGAAAAAAATCAGCTTGAAATAAGTAAGGAAGCTGTTGACATGAACGACATCATTAATGAAGCAATATCGCATGTAAATCTCTTAGTTACAGATAAGAAAGGAAAAATAACTACGCATTTCGAGGCCTTAACTTCGGAGATTAATGGAAATAAATTCCATTTGACGAATGTAGTTGTAAATATGCTTGAAAACGCATTAAAATATTCTGTAAATAAACCAGTCATTGATGTGTATACCGATAGCACGGCTAAATTTTTCATTTTCAAGATTAAGGATGAAGGAATCGGGATGTCTAAGAACGTTCAAAAATTGGTGTTTGATAAATTCTACAGGGAACAAAAAGGAAATATTCATGATGTTAAAGGGCATGGTTTAGGATTGGCTTATGTGAAAGAGATTGTAGAAAAACATCATGGTACTGTTTTTGTTGAAAGTGAAAAAGGAAAAGGGAGCATTTTCACAGTGAAACTGCCTTTATTATAAAAGAAAACGAATTACATAAAACTATAACACAATGGGAAGTAAAAAGATTTTATTAGTAGAAGACGATCCAAATTTTGGAACAGTCTTGAAAGATTACTTAGCCTTAAATGAGTACAACGTTACTTTGGCTAAAGACGGAATAGAAGGTTTAATCATGTTTAAAAATAGTGATTACGACCTTTGTATCTTAGACGTTATGATGCCGAGAAAAGACGGATTTTCATTGGCGCAAGATATTAGAAGTACCAATAAAGAAATTCCAATTATTTTCTTAACAGCAAAAACCTTAAAGGAAGATGTTTTAAAAGGATATGCAGTTGGTGCTGATGATTATTTGAATAAACCTTTCGACTCTGAGGTGTTACTGCATAAAATTAGAGCTATTCTGCAAAGAAAACAAAGTGATACTTCGGCAGAATCTGAGCAGTTCGAGTTTGAAATCGGAACTTTCTTTTTCAATTCTAAATTACGTCATTTATCCGTAGGCAAAGATAGTGAGCTAGTAAAACTTTCACCAAAGGAAAGTAAACTGCTACGAATGTTAGCCATCCACAAAAATGACTTGATGCCAAGAGAATTGGCGTTAACAAAAATCTGGAGAGATGATAATTACTTCACTTCGAGAAGTATGGACGTATATATCGCCAAATTGCGAAAGTACTTGAAAGAAGATCCGAATGTTGAAATTTTAAATATTCACGGAGAAGGTTTCCGATTGGTTGATAAATCATAATCAATTAAATATTTCTTCCCACATTATACTCAGCTGTTTTTTTAAATAGCTGAGTTTTTGTATTTTTAAGTATGGCTGAATTAATACGGATTTACGAAGAAAACCCTAACCAAAAAGAGTTAGATAAGGTTGCTAAAGTGCTCAAGAATGGCGGATTGGTAATTTACCCTACCGATACGGTTTATGGATTGGGTTGTGATATCACAAATACGAAAGCTTTGGAACGCATCGCGATGATCAAGCAGGTTAAGCTAGAAAAAGCTAATTTTTCATTTATCTGTGACGATTTAAGCCATCTTTCCGATTTTGTTAAACAAATTGATTCACCAACATTTAAGATTTTAAAGCGTGCTTTGCCAGGAGCTTACACTTTTATACTTCCCGGAAGTAAAAACCTTCCAAAAGCCTTTAAAAAAAGAAAAACAGTAGGTATTCGTATACCAGATAATAATATTATTCGAGGTTTAGTAAGAACCTTGGGGAATCCAATCGTTTCTTCATCGATAAGAGATGATGACGATGTTATTGAATACACCACAGATCCTGAATTAATCTTCGAAAAATGGCGAAACCTAGTTGATATCGTTATTGATGGTGGATATGGTGGTAATATCGCCTCAACTATCGTCGATCTCACAACTGGTGATCCTGAAGTCGTTAGAGAGGGTAAAGGAGAATCATCGGTTTTATAATTCGCTTGCTCTTTTCATTTTTGCAACAATTTCCTCCAAACCTAAATTGTGAATACTTCCAATATGCGTATGTGTGTTCGTTGTATCGCTCACATATTTTCCAGATTCAATCAATTCGCCAATAATTTGATATGCTTCTCGAAATGACTTTCCGTTTTTAACCAATTCATTTACACTATCTACGGTGGATAAATATTTGTATTTGTCCTCATCCAAATCAATAGGTTTTATAATGATTTGCTGAATGGCATAATCAAATATTTGAAGGATTTCTTTCGTTTTTTCTATTCCGCCCAAAATAGGTTCCTTTAGCAATTGAAAATCTCTGTGATAGCCAGAGGGCAAATTATTAGTGAGTAGATGAATTTCAGAGGATAATCCTTGAATTTTATTACAACTCGCTCTTAGTAGTTCAAAAACATCCGGATTCTTTTTATGTGGCATGATGCTACTTCCTGTTGTGAGTTGATCGGGAAATGTAATAAAACCGAAATTTTGACTCATATACAAACATACATCCATGGCAAACTTAGATAGGGTATAGGTAATACCAGATAATGCAGATGCAATAGTTCTTTCGCTTTTTCCACGGCTCAGCTGTGCTGCTACTACATTGTATTTCAAAGTGTTAAATCCTAGTAATTCAGTTGTTTTTTCTCGATCAATCTGAAATGAACTTCCGTATCCAGCTGCCGATCCCAACGGATTTTGATCCACAACTTTTAATGCGGCTTTTAAAGTCATGATGTCATCAATCAGTAATTCAGCATAGGAAGAGAACCATAATCCGAACGAAGAAGGCATAGCGACTTGTAAATGGGTGTATCCTGGAATTAATTGACCCTGATGCTTTTCTGCTAAAACAATTAAGCTTTCAAATAATTTCTCAATTAATCCTTTGATAGCCTGGAGATTATCTTTGTAATAAAGATGTAAAGCCACTAAAACTTGATCATTTCTTGATCTTGCGGTATGGATTTTTTTACCGACGTCACCATACTTTTTTGTGAGTTCATATTCAATTTTGGAGTGAACATCTTCAAAGGAACTTTCAATTACAAAATCACCATTTTCGATTTGATTTAAAATTTCATTCAAACCTTCCTTCAATTGCGATAATTCATCATTGGTTAAATACCCACATGATTGGAGCATTTCTGCATGCGCTTTTGAAGCTAATGCATCATATTTCGCAATGTATATATCGATTTCTCGATCATTTCCAACCGTAAAGTTTTCAATAATTTTATCGATTTGAAGTCCTTTGTCCCAAAGTTTCATAATTCAAATTTTAATGGATTACTTTTTCTAGCAATTGTATATATAATTCAATTCCTTCTTTTATTTCGTTTATGTAGATATATTCATCTGCCGTATGCGATCGAGTACTGTCTCCAGGTCCTAGCTTTAATGATTGACAACTCAATACCGATTGATCGGAAAGTGTTGGAGATCCGTAAGTGGTTCTTCCTAAAGCTAGACCAGCTTGCACCAAAGGATGATCCTTAGAGATAGCCGAGGAGTTCAATCGTAAACTTCTGGGTTCAATTGTTGTGCAAGGTGACTCTTCTTTTAGCAATGCGGCAATTTCTTCATTGGAATATTTATCATTTACACGAACATCAATTACCAATTCAACTGCGGCAGGAACCACATTATGTTGTTTTCCAGCATTGATTTGGGTAACGGTCATTTTTACATCACCCAGTACCTCAGAAGTTTTTTCGAAACGATAATCTTTAAACCATTGCAATACATCAATGGTATTGTAAATAGCATTATTATCATTTGGATGTGCGGCATGACTAGGAGTCCCTCCAACGGTTGCATCAAACACCACCAACCCTTTTTCTGCAATGGCTAATTGCATTTGAGTGGGTTCCCCAACGATAGCCACATCAATCTCTGGAATTATCGATAACATACTATTTAGTCCATTTAGACCACTGCTTTCCTCTTCAGCAGAAGCAACAATAACGAGATTGTGATTTAGTTGATCTAAACCGTAGAAATAGGTAAAGGTTGCCAATAATGAAACCAGACAACCTCCTGCATCATTACTTCCGAGTCCGTATAATTTCCCATCTTCCTCAATAGCTTTAAATGGATCCTTTTTATATCCTGAATTCGGTTTTACCGTGTCATGGTGAGAGTTTAGAAGAATTGTAGGCTTGGATTCATCAAAATATTTATTGGTTGCCCAAACATTATTTTTATTTCGTTTAAAAGGAATATCGTGAGCTTTAAACCAATTTTCAATGAGCAAAGCAGTTTCATCTTCTTCTGATGAAAAGGACTGCGTTTCAATGAGGTTTTTTAACAATTCAATTGCTGCTTCTGTAAGTTCAAATCTATCCATTATAATTGTATTGTTGTATATTTTTTATCTGTTCGATTGAACAAGTTTTCATTTCCGATGTAGACCTTGCTCACACCTTTATTGATGGCATCAAAACAATTTTTAAGCTTTGGTAGCATGCCATCAGAAATTAAATTTTGACGCAATAATTGCTCATAATCATCCGTAGTTATCTTTTCTATAACCGAGTTTTCATCAGAAATATCCAATAGTACACCATTCAATTCGAAACAATAATACAAATGTGATTCATAAATTTCACTCAGACCGATTGCTAATTCAGCTGCTATGGTATCCGCATTTGTGTTCAATAATTGTCCTTTTCCGTCATGGGTAATTGCACAAAATACAGGTGTTATTCCTAAATCAAGTAATCGATCAATGGTTTTAGAATTTACCCAAATTACATCGCCAACCCATCCGAAGTCAATATCCTTAACGGGTCTTTTCACGCTTAAAATGGATCCGGCATCAGCTCCAGACATTCCAATTGCATCACAATCGAGTCTCTGAAGAGTGGCTACAATGTTTTTGTTTATTAAGCCTGCATAAACCATGGTAATAACATCCAAAGAATCCTTATCGGTAATTCGACGACCATTTATCATTTTGGTATCAACCCCCAATTTTTTGGATAATTGAGATGCCGATTTCCCACCACCATGGACTAATATTTTTTGGCCATTAATTTTTGAGAAAAAGGTTAAGAAAGCAGTTAATTTTTCCGTATTCTCAATAATGTTACCGCCAATCTTAATGATTGATATTCTTTCCTTAGACATGTTCCAACAATTTTTTTAGTACCAATTGTGCTGCGAATGTTCTATTGTTTGATTGTTCAATGGCCAATGATTGTTTGCTATCCAATACGTCATCTTCAACAACTACATTTCTACGAACTGGCAAGCAATGCATAAAATGGGCATTTTTAATTTTTTCTTTGGTGACTATCCAATCTTCCTCTACATCACTGAGTTCCCCATAATTTTCGTAGGAACACCAGTTTTTAGTGTATACAAAATCTGCATCCGTAAGGGCTTCTTCTTGATTGTGAATGATTGGGGTTTCGGTCGTTATTTCCGGATTTAAATCATAGCCTTCCGGATTCGTAATAACGAACTCAACATCCAATTTTTGCATGGCTTTTACAAAACTATTGGCTACTGCATGGGGTAATTTCTTAGGGTGTGGCGCCCAGCTCAAAACCACTTTCGGATTCTTTTTGGTAGTAAACTCAGTTATCGTAATTGCATCTGTCAATGCCTGAAGCGGATGCTCTGTAGAGCTCTCTAAATTAACAATAGGGACAGAAGCATACTTTTTGAATGCCGTTAATATATGTTCTGATTCATCTTTGGATTTATCTACTAGTTTCGGAAATGCTCTTATTCCAATGATATCGCAATATTGAGAAATAACTGCTGCGGCTTCTTTGATGTGTTCTGCAGTAGTTCCATTCATGATGGTGCCATCTTCAAATTCGATTCTCCATGCATCCTCCGAAACATTCATGACTAACGTATCCATTCCCAGATTTAAAGCGGCCTTTTGAGTGCTTAATCGCGTTCTTAGACTTGAATTGAAGAATAATAATCCGATTGTTTTGTTTTTTCCCAAGGATTTGTGAGCAAATGGATTAGCTTTTAATTCTAAAGCCTCTTTTGTCCATTTATTTAAATCCGAAATCTGATCTATTGAACTGAAATGTTTCATGATAATTCGGATTTAATAGCATTAAACAATGCATCGATATGTTCTTTTTTTAAGGTAAGCGGCGGAAGAATTCGAAGTAAGTTCGGGTTCTTAGAACTTCCTGTAAAAATATGATGTTTGTAAATTAGGTTACTTCTGAGTTCTTTAATTGGAAAATCAAATTCAAGCCCCAACATTAGTCCTCTACCTTTAACTTTAGCGTGTTGTTGAATGCTCAACGATTGTTGTAAAAAGTACGGGTAGATTTCAAATACATTTTGCATCAATCCATCTTTTTCTATGGTTTCTAGTACAGTTAAAGCAGCGATACAGGCCAAATGATTTCCGCCAAAAGTGGTGCCTAATAATCCGTAGGATGCTTTTATACTTGGATGTATCAAAATTCCGCCTACTGGGAATCCGTTACCCATTCCTTTGGCTATAGAAATGATTTCGGGATCGACATTATACTTTTGAAACGCAAAGAAATCTCCAGTTCTACCAAAACCAGACTGAACTTCATCTGCAATTAAACAAGTTCCATTTTCTTTACAAATTTGATCTAGTTTTACATAGAATTCAGCATCCGATTCACCTAAACCACCAACGCCCTGAACGAATTCAACGATTACTGCACAAACATCACCTTTTTTTAGAGACTTTTCGACTCCATAAATATCACCTAATTCGAAAAATTCTACCTTTTGCTGAGCATTAACCGGTGCCACAATTTTAGTATTATCGGTGGCTGCTACTGCCGCGGATGTTCTTCCGTGAAAGCTGTTTGTAAACGCAATTAATTTCTTTTTATTTGTGTGAAATGATGCCAATTTAATCGCATTCTCATTGGCTTCAGCTCCAGAGTTGCACAAGAATAACTTGTAATCGTCACAACCCGATAGTTGCGTCAATTTATCAGCTAATTTGGTTTGCAACGGATTCTGAATGCTATTACTATAGAATCCAAGTTTAGAAACCTGATCTGAAATATTTTTTACATAAGTTGGATGCGAATGACCGATAGAAATAACGGCATGCCCTCCGTAGAGATCAAGGTATTTGTTGCCCTTATCATCATAAACGTATACGTCTTCTCCTTTTACAGGAGTAATGTCAAACAATGGATACACATCAAATAATCTCATAGCTGTTCTGTTTTAATCGTGTTAATTTTTTTGAAGGAAGTGACCATTCCTTGGATTAATGATGAACTTAACCCTTTGTGTTCCATTTCATTAAGCCCTTCAATGGTGCAACCTTTTGGGGTGGTAACTTTATCTATTTCTTGCTCTGGATGATTCCCTGTTGTAATCAAAAGGTTAGCAGCTCCTTCACTTGTGTACATGGCTAGCTCCTGTGCTTCTTTGGCGTCAAAACCTAGTTGAATAGCCGCTTGAGTGGTTGCTCTAATTAATCGCATCCAAAATGCAATTCCACTCGCACAAACTACCGTTGCTGCTTGCATCTGACCTTCTGGAATTACTAAAGAATTACCTAATCGATTAAAAATCGCTTCAGCAATTTTTATTCTTTTTTGTCCCATATTATTGCAACAAAGACACGTTATCGATTTTCCAACAGCGATAGCTGTGTTTGGCATAGCTCGAATGATAAATCGTTCAGAACCGATAATTTTCTCAATTTTCGGAATTGTATATCCTGTAATTGTCGAAATAATTACATGATTATCAGTTAGGTAAGAGTTGATTTCTTGTAATATATTTTCAAAATGTGCCGGCTGAACCGCAAAAATCAAAATATCTGACTTTTGAACAGCTTTAATATTATTTGTGGTTAAGGAAACATTTGAATATCCGTCAAAATTCGAAATATCCTCTAAGTTTCTTTTGGTCAAATACAAGGATGTAATTGCATTATTGGATATCAATCCTTTGGCAATTGATTTGCCTAAATTTCCTGTTCCTATTATAGCGATTTTCATAGGTTGATTTTTTAAAAATAATTGGCTTTTAATTGTAGACCTAAGTCTTCATCAAAACCAAACATTAAATTCATATTGTGAATTGCTTGCCCGGACGCTCCCTTTAACAAATTATCTATCACGCTTGTAATCAATAGTTTATTTTTTAATTTCTTCAGGTGGAGTAAGCAATTGTTGGTATTTACTACTTGTTTCAGATGGATTTCTTCCTCTGATAAATGTATGAACTTCGCATCAGAATAATACTCTGCATATAGTTGTTGAGCATCTTCTAGACCACCATTAAAATCAGTGTAAATCGTGGCAAATATTCCTCTCGAAAAATTACCTCTGTTCGGAATAAAATAAATTTCATTGTCGAAATTATTTTGCAACTCAGTTACGGTCTGATTTATTTCTCCTAAATGCTGATGGATAAATGACTTATAGTGTGAAAAGTTATTATCTCTCCAGGTAAAATGCGTTGTTGCAGATAGGGAAGTACCTGCACCAGTAGCGCCTGTTACGGCATTCACGTGAACATCACCCGTTATCAATTTTGATTTTGCTAATGGTAACAAAGCCAATTGGATAGCTGTTGCGAAGCACCCAGGGTTTGCAATGTGATTCGAGTTTTGGATTGTTGATTTATCTAATTCTGGTAATCCGTAAGTAAAAGTGTTGTTTTTAAACGTACCGTTTTCGGAAAGCCTGAAATCATTACTTAAATCGATGATTTTCGTTGCATCAGAAAATGAATGTTTTTCTAAAAAGGCCTTAGAATTTCCATGACCTAGACATAAAAAAAGCACATCGATATTTGGATTGATCGATTGGGTAAATTTCACATCAGTGATTCCTGTTAAATCCTGATGAATTTTAGAAATCTTATTCCCAGCGTTAGAAGTACTGTACACAAAATTGATATTCGCATTAGGATGATGAATTAACAATCGTATCAATTCACCAGCGGTATAACCAGCACCTCCAATAATTCCTACTTGTATCATTTTATCCATTGATTTGATTGTAAATTTTGTTCTGATTGGAAAGAATTTTGATAAATCCTTTTGCTTCCTCGGCAGTCCAGCCTTTATTTTCTTCTCCGTACGTGCCAAATTTTGAAGCCATCAAATCGTGTTTAGATTCGATTCCGTTTACATTGAAATGATACGGACTCAGAGTTACAAATACCTTTCCGGTTACTTTATCCTGAGATGATGTCAAAAAGGATTCAATATCTCTCATTACGGGATCCAGATATAATCCTTCATGTAAATGCATTCCGTAGAAACTTGATAAATATTCTTTGTGCTGTAATTGCCATTTGGTAAGTGTATGTTTTTCGAGCAAATGATGTGCTTTTAGGGTTATCAACGCACCAGGTGCTTCAAATCCAACTCTACCTTTGATTCCAACGATGGTATCACCAACATGGATATCTCTACCAATTGCAAATGCTGATGCCAATTCATTAAGGATCTCAATATTCTTTTCTGGATAATTTTTTCTATTGTTAATGGCGATAAGTTCTCCTTTTTCAAACTCTAAAGTAATATCTGTTGATTCTGTATTTTTAACTTGAGAAGGATATGCTTCATTCGGTAGGGCCTGATGTGAAGTCAATGTTTCTGCACCTCCGACACTTGTTCCCCAAAGACCTTTGTTCACAGAATATTTTGCTTTTTCCCAGTTTAAATCAATTCCGTTCGCTTTTAAATATTCAATTTCCTCAAGTCTTGATAAGCTATTATCTCTAATTGGTGTAATAATTTCAATATTTGGCGCCATCGTTTGGAAAATCATATCAAATCGAACTTGATCGTTACCAGCTCCCGTTGATCCGTGGGCAATAAAATCAGCATTGATACTTTTTGCGTATTCAATAATTGCCAATGCCTGAACAATTCTTTCTGAACTTACAGAAAGCGGATAGGTATTATTTTTTAATATGTTTCCGAAGATTAAATACTTGACTACTTTTTGGTAGAAGTCAGCAACTGCATCAATATTTTTATAGGTTGTCACACCCATTTGATAGGCTTTTGCTTCAATATCTTTTATTTCTTCGGTTGTGAATCCACCTGTATTTACGCTCACGGCGTGCACTTCATAGGTTTTGGAAAGTGAGACGGCACAATAGGAAGTGTCTAATCCGCCACTATAAGCTAATACTAACTTTTTCATTTTTTATCTTTTTTAAGAAATAGGTTTTGTTTCATTGATTTTAGTCTGTTGAATACCTTTTCCTTTACTTTTTTCGGTTTATTTACTTTGGCTTTTGGATCAAATAACATACCTGTACACAAGCACATTTTTTGCTCTGTTCTTTGCAGTACGTCATAATTCTTACAAGTTTGACATCCTTGCCAGAAGGATTCATCTGTAGTTAATTCGGAGAAGGTAACAGGCTTATATCCAAGATCACTATTGAGTTTCATTACTGCCAAACCTGTTGTTATTCCAAAAATTTTCGCATCTGGAAATTTCTTTCTCGAATGATTAAAGATGGTTTGCTTGATTTTTTTGGCTAATCCCAAATGTCTATAGTTGGGATGAACAATCAATCCGGAGTTGGCAACGAATTTTCCATGACTCCAGGACTCGATGTAACAAAATCCAGCGAAATTTTTTCCGTCTAAGGCAATAACAGCATTTCCTTTTTCAATTTTTGATATGATGTATTCAGGTTTTCTTTTGGCGATACCAGTACCTCTAACCTTAGCGGCTTCTTCGATGGTGTTGCAGATTTCTTCTGCATATACAACATGTGATTTATTTGCAATAACAATTTGCATTGTACTTCGAATAGATTAATTATAGTTGAAATTTGAATCGGAAACGGGAATGGACTCACCTAATCCCACAAATAGAATTACACCCGAACAGGGCGTGGAAAAATACGGCGTAAACGACTTTGGCCTTCAAGAGTAAGGTAAGAAAGTGTTACTAAAGTTACTAATAAGATTAACATTGCCTGCGTATTATAGGGTCAAATATATTTATTTTTTTTAATCAGTAATAAAAATTAAAGGCTATTTGATATTTTTTATCAAAATCAGAATTAATTGTCATTTCAATTACGATATCATCAGTATTTACGCTAGGAATAACCTATTTTTCAGGTAATTCAAATAGCTTAGTTTAAAAAGTTACAGTTCATCCTGAAAAAATTACAACTTGACACGTACAACGAGAATGAAATTATTGTGAGTCGAGAGCGGGTGAAAGATTTTAAAAATTGGATTGACAGATAGGCCAGAAACCCTTATTTACAGAAAGAGAAGAACATTTTATTCAATTTGTTTTATGCATCTAAAACTTTGGTTATTTTTATGAAAAATTAACCAATGCGACGTTTATTCGTGCCGTATTCGGCATTTTAAAAAAAGTTATTAAATAAGAAAATTGAAAATTAAACGTTCTAGTTTCAAAACCATTATGAAGAGCAAATACCTAAACCTACTAGCAGTTAGCCTCATTTTACTTTTTGTGGCAAGCTGTAGCAATTCCAAACGATATAAAATTTCTAAAGGGAATGTTGGTCAAATTTCAAAAAAGACCACTGTTAAGGACCTTGATAAAATCTTCGAAAATGATTCCATTGTAAAAAACCTTAGTGAAGGTTCAATGGGAGATGATTACTTTCAAGATGATGATGAATATATGGTTTATGATCAAGAGGGAAAATTATTGTTAACACTTATTCCGAAAGATCAGCATGATTCGACTTCTACCATTAAAAGTATTGAGATTCACGATCCAAGATTTTCTACTGAAACAGGATTGAATTTGAATTCGAAATTTGTGGAAATCAATGCAAATAATCGAATCAATCGTGTAGAGTCGACCTTGAAATCAGCAACACTATTTATTGATGAATTAAATGCTACTATCGTAATTGATAAAGAAGAATTAGGATTGCAAGAGTATAGTACACAGAAAGTTAGCTTAGATCAAATTCCAGATTTAGCTAAAATAAAATCTTTTGTTATCTGGTTTCAATAATTACGAATGAGCGGATTTACAATTCAAAAATCACCTTTTGTTGTTCCTACTGATGATGGTAAATTAATCGAGGAGCATTTCGGTTTAGCTACCGATGGTAATTCCCAAATTAGTATCGCACATATGATTGCTCCTCCAAAATGGAGTGAGCCCTTCCAAACACCTAAATTTGATGAATATACTTATATCATTAGAGGTCAAAAGCAATTTATCATCAATGATGAAACGATCGTATTAAAGGCGGGTCAATCCATCAAAATAGAGAAAGACACAAGAGTACAATATTCCAACCCATTTGATGAGGAATGTGAATATATTGCAATATGTTTACCTGCTTTTAGTATCGGTTTGGCAAATCGCGAATAACTAGCTATTTCTTCTTTCGTAGGCGAGAAGTGTATTTTTCAATAACATCGCAATTGTCATTGGGCCAACTCCACCTGGTACAGGAGTAATAAATGCAGATTTTTCGGCAACTTCGTCAAACTTCACATCTCCTAATAATCGGAAACCTCGTTTTTTAGTCGCATCTTCAACTCGAGTAATACCAACGTCAATCACTGTAACTCCGTCTTTAACCATGTCCACAGTTAAGAATTCTGGGATCCCAAGGGCTGCAACTACAATATCGGCTTGTAAGGTGATTTCTTTTAAGTTTCTGGTTCGGCTATGGGTAATGGTAACTGTAGCATTTCCAACCGTCCTTTTTTGAGAAAGTAGAATACTCATTGGACTACCCACAATATGACTTCTTCCAATAACAACAACGTGTTTTCCTGAAGTTTCAATTTCGTATCGTTTCAGTAATTCTAAAATTCCGAAAGGAGTAGCCGAGATAAATGTAGGTAGATTTAAGGCCATTTTCCCAACATTAGTAGGGTGGAAGCCATCTACATCTTTATCTGGGTTTACAGCCATTATAATTTTTTGCTCGTCAATATGCTTTGGTAATGGCAGTTGAACAATAAATCCGTCAATGGCATCATTTGTATTTAACGATTCAATTTCGTTTAATAGATCTTCTTCAGAAATGGTTTCAGGTAATCGTAACAAGGTAGATTCAAATCCTACACGTTCGCAAGCTTTTACTTTTGCATTCACGTAGGTTAAACTTGCACCATTGTTTCCAACAATAATAGCTGCTAAATGTGGTGCTCTTTTCCCTTGTTCTTTAATTGCTGCAACTTCAACTGCAATTTCTTCTTTTATTGTTGCTGAAGTCTGTTTACCGTCTAATAATACCATAACTGTTTATTTTCATTAACGTATTCCGCGCATCATCTGCATCATTTGTTTACCGCCGCCACCTTGCATCATTTTCATCATTTTACTCATTTGAGTAAATTGTTTCATCAATTGATTTACTTCTTGGACTGAAGTTCCAGAACCTTTTGCAATTCTTTTTTTACGACTTGCATTAATCATAGAAGGGTTACTTCTTTCGGTTGGCGTCATCGAATAAATAATCGCTTCAATTCCTTTAAAGGCGTCATCATCAATATCCACATCTTTCAGAGCTTTACCAGCACCAGGAATCATTCCAACCAAGTCTTTCATACTCCCCATCTTTTTAATCTGATTGATTTGCTTTAGGAAGTCATCAAATCCAAATTGGTTTTTGGCAATTTTCTTTTGAAGTTTTCGAGCTTCTTCTTCATCATACTGATCCTGCGCGCGCTCTACAAGAGAAATAACATCACCCATTCCAAGGATTCGATCGGCCATACGATCCGGATAGAAGATATCGATAGCTTCCATCTTTTCGCCCGTTCCGATAAATTTGATAGGCTTATCTACAACCGTTTTAATAGTCAACGCAGCACCACCTCGAGTATCACCATCAAGCTTGGTAAGAACAACTCCGTCGAAATTTAAAATGTCGTTAAAGGCCTTAGCTGTGTTCACAGCATCCTGACCTGTCATAGAATCTACAACAAATAAGGTTTCTTGTGGTTCAATTGCTTTATGTATGTTGGCGATTTCGGTCATCATTTGCTCATCAATAGCCAAACGACCAGCCGTATCGACAATAACAACGTTTTTACCATTTTGTTTCGCGAAAGCAATTGCATTTTGTGCAATTTCTACCGGATTTTGATTGCCTTCTTCGGCATAAACTTCAACACCAATTTGCTCACCAACAACTTTTAACTGATTAATGGCCGCAGGTCTGTATACATCACAACCTACTAGTAAAACTTGCTTTGTTTTCTTCGTTTTTAGGAAGTTTGCCAACTTGCCAGAAAAGGTGGTTTTACCAGAACCTTGTAAACCAGACATTAAAATTACAGTCGGACTTCCACTCAAGTTAACCCCTGCAGATTCACCTCCCATCAATTCGGTTAATTCGTCTTTAACGATTTTAACCATTAATTGACCAGGATTTAAGGTTGTTAATACGTTCTGACCTATTGCTTTAGCCTGAACTCTTTTGGTGAAATCTTTGGCAATTTTAAAATTAACGTCGGCATCTAATAAGGCTCTACGTACTTCTTTTAAAGTCTCAGCGACATTAACTTCTGTGATTTGTCCGTGACCTTTAAGCGTGTGTAACGCTTTGTCTAATTTCTCATTAAGATTCGAAAACATTGGATCTTCTTATTTTGCTGAGCAAATATAAGAATTCATGAAAAAATGTTCTACGGAAAACAAGTATATATTATTCGTGAGTTTTCAAGAATAAACACTGGAAGAAATTAATCATATGAATGAAAACTGAAGCTCCGAAAAGAAAGAATGAATTGTTTAAAATCGCATAGTAATTGAGGGTATGCGGAAACAATTTTTCTATAATGTTATTCTCTGGATTAATATTTGTCAGAAATAATAAGAATAATAGAATGGCGAAGGTTTGTAGTACCACATGAAGTAGTGTTAAATCTTTTCTTGGTTGCTTCCGAATCCACTTCAAAGTGGCATAATTAATTCCAAAAAAACCGACAAAAACAGCACAGAAAATACACCAGTAATTGACGTTCAATGAGAAATACTCATTACTGATCGTTAGATCAATAATTGCATCTGAATAAAGTAAACCAATAATTACGACAAAAGGGATTAATCCAAAAAAGAAAAAATGGGGTCTCTTTATAATCGTCTTCATTAATTATAAGTTAGGGGATTTAAAAAAGTCACAGGAGTATACGAATTTATGTTATTTCGAATTAGAAAAAGGCCCCTAAAATTCAACTATTGCTTCTTTTCTGGAACAAATTCTAATGCGGCTCCATTGATACAATGACGAATTCCGGTAGTCTCTTCAGGACCATCCTCAAAAGAATGCCCTAAGTGCCCACCGCAGGTATTACACTTTAATTCTGTTCTGGCATAACCAATTTTGTAGTCCACGTCGAACTCGATTGCTTTTGTGATTGCTCTATCGAAGCTTGGCCATCCGGATCCAGAATCATATTTATGTTTTGATTCGTATAAAGGAGTTTTACAAGCGACGCAAACATATACACCAGCAGAATAGTTTTTGTTTAATTCACTGGTAAAAGCACGTTCGGTTCCGGCTTTACGAAGGACATAAAACTGCATCGGAGTTAGGATTTTCTTCCATTCTTCGTCTGTCTTTTGAACCTTATAGATTTTTAGGGTTTCCTTTTTCTTCTGAGCTTCTGAGCAGCTTACAAAAGCAAATAACAATGCTAAACTTAAAATTATTCTTTTCATGAGTGTTGTTTTATAAAATCACAAACGGAATCAATTACCTTTTTATCTCTTAAAATTTTCGTGTGACCCAAATTACTAGTCAGTAACAATGTACCATTTGTTGCATTTTGACGAATATTTTCTGCACAACTTACAGGAACATCGCCATCATTTATATCGTGAACTACCAATATTGGAAGATCTATTTTTTTAGCAGCATTGCTAGAGGCAAAATCATCGACCTGAAGTTTCCATTTGTTTTGAAAATAACGCTTCAGTTTGTAACCCATATGTTTTTTTAACCCTAAATCGGTGATAAAGTTTCGCATGATATCCGAAACGAAATCGCCGGAGCCAATGGTTACAAGGCATTTAAAGATGGGTTGATCTGCATGTGCATTTAAAATAGACATAGACCCGAAAGAATGACCAATACCAGCCTTGAAAGGACCATAAGTTTCATTTACTTCTTTTACGGTCGCAATAAACTCCTTCAAATTCGTAGTTTTTCCCTCGGATTTATCGTGTGACGGACCGTCAAAAGAAATGACCATATAACCCAATTCGAGTAATTTGTTGGCAAAACCAAACAACTGAGTTCCCCGACCAGACCAACCATGCACTAGCATGACTTTTTTATCTGAATACCCATATTTAAAAATTCTGATTTTTCTACCAACCGATTTGATTGTCATCATTTCAGTCTGAGCAGATTCCAGCATCTGAATTTCTCTTTTTGGTCTTTTGAAATTTACAGGTGTAATAAAAAGGCGAGCTGCGATGCGAATTGCTAGGTAAGGAGAAACAAAGTTTATGACCTGCATAAACAGTAATACAGGTTTTGGAATTCCTAAACTTGGCGGAAAAATATTTGTTTGATTTTCTAAAATCATGGAGGGTATTGTGCTGTGTTATGGTAATTTTATGCAAATTCCAAACGAAATTAAGCATTTTATAGATTTACCTTAATTATAAAAAAGTTAAAATGAGAAAATACATACCGCTTTTATTTACCTCATTTTTATTATTTGATTGCAGTACAGTTCCAAATACTGGCCGAAAACGAATCAATCTGGTAAGCGATTCCCAAATTTTGCCGGCAAGTTTTTCTCAGTATCAAGGGTTTTTAGAGAAAAATAAACTTTCTACTAACCGAGAAATGACAAATCAGGTTAAGGATGTTGGACAACGAATTTCTGCTGCTGTTGACAGATTTATGAGAGTCAATAATATGGTTGCCGAGGCAGATGCCTACACAAGTGGGAATTTAATCTTGTTGAAGATAAAGCTGTAAATGCTTGGTGTATGCCAGGTGAAAAAGTAGTTTTTTATACTGGGATAATGCCAATTTGTGATAACGAGAATGGAGTAGCAGCGGTAATGGGGCATGAAGTGGCGCATACCTTTGCCAAACACGATCAAGAAAGAATGACCTCGGCTTATGGACAGCAGATTGGAGGTTTACTGGTTATGCTTGGAACTTCAAATAAAAACCCAAAAACACAACAGATTTGGAATATGGCTTATGGTATTGGTTCATCTGTGGGTATGCTAGCTTTTAGTCGAACTCATGAAACAGAGGCCGATAAATTAGGTTTGGTGTTTATGATTATGGCTGGCTATGATGGTAATGAAGCTGCAGAAGTTTGGGTACGAATGAGCAAGAGAGCAGGAAAAAAGGGAGGTCCTGAGTTTTTAAGTACCCATCCATCAAACGAAAGAAAAATCGCGACTTTACGAGCTTATTTGCCAGAAGCAAAACAATTGGCGGCTAAGTTCAATAATCAAACTCAGAATCAAAATTAGAGTTAGAAATTCAATTTTCAGTATATTGGAAGCTGTTCACCTAAATGAACAGCTTTTTTTATGCTTAAAACTGGAGATAAAAAATTGATAAACGCCTGGGCCTTCTATGATTGGGCCAATTCGGTATATTCATTAGTAATTAGTACAGCGGTATTTCCATTGTACTACACAGCAGTAACAAAAGACCAAACAGTTTCATTTTTATGGATGGATTGGGATCACCCAGATAGCTTGTATAGCTATGCACTTTCTTTTTCATTTTTAATTGTTGCCTTCTTGTCGCCAATACTTTCTGGTATTGCTGATTATACTGGTAGTAAGAAAAAATTTATGAAGTTCTTTTGCTGGCTGGGTGGATTATCGGTGATGAGTTTATATTTTTTTGAAGGAGTCGATACCGTCTGGATTGGAATTGTATTTACCATATTGGCGAGTATCGGATTTTGGGCCAGTTTAGTCTTCTATAATGCCTACTTACCAGAGGTTGCTCATCCGGAACAACAGGATAGAGCGAGTGCAAAAGGATTTATTTATGGATATATTGGATCTGTGATTTTATTAGTCATCAATCTTGCTATGATTCAAATGCCTGATGTTTTCGGGATAACAGCCGGATTAGCATCACGAATTTCATTTGTCATGGTTGGTGTTTGGTGGATTGGGTTTGCCCAAATTACGTTTCGACGATTGCCAGAGGATTTATATGATAAAAAACCAGAAGTAGATTATATATGGAAAGGATTTAAAGAATTGAAACTGGTTGCTATTCAGGTAATGGATTACCCGACTTTAAAACGTTTTCTAATTTCCTTTTTCCTGCTGAGTGTAGGCGTACAAACCATTATTTTATTAGCAACTATTTTTGGTTCAACTGAATTAGGATTAGAAACAATCGATTTGATTGTAACCGTTTTGTTGATTCAGTTGGTAGCGATTGCAGGAGCTTATTTCTTTTCCAGAATGTCTGATAAAAAAGGAAATATTTTCACCTTGAAAACAACAATTGTTATTTGGATGGTTGTTTGTTTTTGTGCCTTTTTATTGCACAAAGATTTACCGAATGTTGCCATCTATTTTTATTCGCTAGGAGCAATTTTAGGATTAGTATTGGGGGCGATTCAATCATTAACAAGATCAACTTATTCGAAGCTATTACCAGATACCGAGGATCACGCGACGTTCTTTAGTTTCTATGATGTAACCGAAAAGATTGCGATTGTCTTAGGAACTGCGGTATATGGATTCTTATATGCGGTTACTGATTCCATGCAATGGAGCGTATTGGCATTAGCCTTGTTCTTTTTAGCTTCATTTATTATTATAAGTACGCTGAAGAAAACAAAATATGTACAATAAAAAAAATCGACCATTTGGTCGATTTTTTAGTTTTATTTAGATCAGTATTTACTGAACAGTTACATTGAAAGTTACTTCTATATCTGTTTCACCTCCAGCATCGGCAACGGTACCATTGTTGGGTTTTTTAGGCTCGTGCTTTAATACAACAGATAAGCTTCCAGTACCAGCAGCACCAGTGTTTATGGTTGTACTAAGTCCTAAAGGATTATTACCACTATCAACATCTGTTTTATTGATAGTTAAGCCTAAAGTATTTGTGAAAAAGAACTCATGTTCATCTGCTTCAGCGCTAATTTCTGCTGTAATATCTTCTGCAGGACTTTCTGTTTCATTTAACAATACTAAGGAGCCGGTATAGCTCGAATTTGCAACTAAGTCTCCAGAAACAGTAATCGTTGGAGCAGCGCCACCGTCACCATCTAAATCAGTAAAAGTCATTACAACGGTATTTGGTCCAGTTAATGTATATCTAATAGTCGTTATTAATTCCTCTTCACTATGGTCGTCTCCTGCGTGATCATCATCATCACTACAAGCTGTAAATGTTATAGACGAAATAAATAAGATCGCTAATAATTTGATTGTTTTCATAATTTTAAATTTCTAATTTTTAATAGTTTATTTTAAGTTTCACATTTATATTTCTTCCTAAATCGTCAGCAAAAAATCGGAATCTATTTAAATGTTCTCTGTAGGAGGTATTAAAAAGGTTTTCAATATTAAATTCAACTCTCATACTTCCTTTCTTGAAAGCATTGAAATTCATCGAAGACTGTAATCCAAATAAAGAATAGGTTGGTGGTGTTGAGCTTAAATCAACAAACACATCCTGTTGTATCACCGGATTAAATGCAAAAAATGTATAATCTGGGAATCTGTTTTGTTGAAAAACAGTTCGTTGAATTAAGCTAATTGAAAGTTGATTTAAGTCTTCATTACGATAGGTAATTCTATTCGTAAAGTTCGTAGCAGGCATATTAATCAATGGTACGTTATCAGATAAATTATCTCCTCTTAAGAAGCTGATACTACCCGTGTAAGAAAACATAGCATTCAACCGTTTATTGATATCAATGTCTGCTCCAAAAATTCTCGCATCAACCTGATTGTACTCCCAAACCGGATACGCACCACGAATTGTGGTTGTTAAACCAATTGGAATTAACTGGATAAAACCATTAATTCGTTTGTAATATGGATTGATCGAAAATCCAAAGTTGTCATCTTTTCTTTCAAAGGAGAGACTGAATTTATTGGCAATTTCTTTACCAAGAGTCAGTCTACCAACTTCGATTCTAGCGGTACTGTGATGTAATCCGTCACTAAACATTTCCGAAGGATTCGGCATTCTAGAGGCAAGGCCATAATTAAAAATCAGGCTGTGCTTTTCATCGAGATCATTCGAATAGCCAAAACTTGAGGAGATGTTATGAAACGTAAATTTTGGTTTAGTTAGGATACTAGTGAAATCTGAAGTGTCTGTTTCAAACTCTGGAAACAACTCATCATAATTGTAAGTTTCATTCCAATCGGTAATATTGTAACGCTTGGTTGCGCTGATATGAGCAAAATCATATCGAATACCTGCATTAACTTCAGATCGGTCATTCAAACTGTAATTTACAATACCATAGACACCGGCTTCGTATTTGTCAAAATCAGGGATGATAGGTTTTGTGCCTGTTCCGGCGATCGCATCATTTTCCTGGTATCTCAATAAGATCCCGGTTTTAATCTCTAAATCTTCGAATTTGTCAATTTGTAAATCAGCTAAGAAGCTATTGGTAAATAATCGTAAATCAACCACAGGAATATTACTACGGTTACCACGTCTTACGTCGAATTCTTTTCTTCTGTTGATTTGTAAATCATATTGAAGCGATAGCTTTCCAAAATCTTTCAATCGCTTGTAGCCATCAATTTTAGCCATGTGATGAGAGATTTGTTGTCTTGGAAAGTTAATATCGTAAGAAAAATCATTTTGGATTGAAGGCTCTGGGGCATTTAAAGCAATAACCAGATCATTCACATTCCCGACATGTGCTTCTTGTAGAATCCCAAACTTATTGTTTACATAACTGTAGAATACCGAATAACCTTTTTCAAACGTCTTTTTCCCTAATGCAAATGAAGTATTAATACTTCGAATTCCGGTATTCGTTAAGTTGTAATCTGGCGCTCTAAAATCACCGAATCGTTTGTAATTCGCCTGAAATTTAGTGTAAAATCCAGATGCATAAGTTTTGGTTAACTGTGTGTTTATGATTCCTCCATATCCATTTGAATTCAAAGAATTCAAGGTGCTTCCGAATAGGCTATCCTTTCGCTGATAACGTTGCGGTGTGATTAATATAAGCCCACCAATGGCATCACTTCCGAATTGAAGAGTATTAGCTCCAGTAATTACATTTATTTTACCAGAACCGTTAATGTCAATGGTTGGTGCATGTTCTTCACTCCAGTCCTGATCAAATAATCGTACATTGTTATTTACAATTAATAATCTACTACTGTGTAAACCGTGAATCACTGGTTTTACAATACTATTTCCTGTATTTAAGGAAGACACGCCGCTTATTGTTGCTAAAGCATCACCAAGAGTTTTATCTGAGAAATTTTCAATCGTCGTAGTTGAAATTGACTTTTCAATACTTGTAACTTCAGTTTTCGTAGAAGACGTTACCACCACTTCATTCAATTCTTCTAAATGATGTTCTAAACTGATATCCTTAAAGGTGTCTTCCGAAATATTGAATTTTAGGAGCTTTGTTTCACAAGCAATATGTTTGAACTCGATGGTGATTTCACCGCATACATTTTTCAGGACGAACATACCTTTTTCGTCCGTAGTTGTGTATTTGGTTGAGTTTAAAACGCGAACGGATGCACCCACAATAGGTGAGTTGTTATGAAAGTCTGTAACTTTCCCGCTAAGCTTGTAAGTACAATTTTGTGCAACTGAATTGAATTGAAATCCAATCAGTAAAACACAAAAGATAAATAGATTTTTCATTATGGTTTTCTTAGGTCATACAATAGATAGTCTATGATAATCCAATTGCAGGCGGGCCCCGCAGAGAAAACGATAATTGCTGATGATTTTTTAAGAAATTCTTTTTAAGAATATCAATTGAGTTAATATCGATGATTTCAACAAATTGATATTCTTGAAGTGTATGGTGTGTTAGATTCTGTTTGAATAAATGAATCGAACAATCTAAATCTTTTTTATGGATATGCTTCACTTCGATAGAGTGACACACTCTATGATTGTGATCGCCAAAAGCATGGTGAAGCTGAACGAAAAATTGAGCTAAAAAGCTTGCCGTAAAGAATAACGATAAGATGATGTTTTTTAGCTTCATTCGTTTGTTGGTCCTATTTTGACTTTTTTCTTGCTTGCAAATTTAACAATTCTACACCCAATGAGAAAGCGATGGCAAAATATAAATAACCCTTCGGAATAACTCCTACGGTTTTGTTAAAAATATATGTATGCGAAAGGTGTGCGCTTTCTGCGATTAACATGAATCCAATCAGGATTAAAAATGCCAAAGCTAGCATCTGAATTGTCGGATTTCTATTCACGAACGTATTGATAGGTGTGGCAAATACCATCATGATAACAATCGAAATAATCACTGCAATCACCATAATGGTCAATGCTCCTTGAATTCCGTTTGTCATTCCAATAGCTGTAAGAATACTATCAAATGAGAATACGATATCGATCAATATAATTTGAAAGATGACATTTGAAAATGAAATTACCTGTGGTGATTTTAACAATGCCTTTTCTTCTGGAGGTTGCATTTTATGTCTAATCTCCTTGGTGCTTTTATAGAGGAGAAATAGCCCTCCTAAGAAAAGAATGACAGCCTGACCGGTAAAATTAGATTTAAACCAACCCCAATCAACTTTTAAGAATGGATCTTTTAATGCAATAAGATAAGATACACTAAACAACATTGCAATTCGGGTTAGCATGGCTAAAAGAAGTCCAATGAGCGTTGCTCTTTTCACCTGGTTTTCAGGTAGTTTGTTTGCTGAAATAGAAATGAAAATGATATTATCTATTCCTAAAACAACCTCTAAAAATGTTAAGGTAATTAGTGCTACCCAAGTATCAGCATTTAAAAAAATCTCCATTTATTTAATTTTGAATACCGTTCCTTCTTGTTTAAAATTACTGTAACCGACTTTGGCTGAAAAGCTATACGAGCTATCATTTACCTTCGTTATTTGCACAAATATTGGCTGTTTATCAATCTCTTTTTTCGGAGACTTCATTTTTAGCGTATAAAAAAAATTGTTTTTCCATGTGATATATAAAGTATCTATTTGTGTAATAGTTTTATTGGTATTGATTGAATCATTGGTAACGTTAATGATTTTATCATAAGACTCAATTTGTAAACTATCTTTTCTGATAATTGTTGTTTTACCAAAGCTTTCACTCGCCGGAATTTCAAAAATTCCCTTTTTAAAACGATCTGGATCTCCTTCAATCTCTGCTTTGCACGATGATAAAGCGATCACAGCTATTAGACAACAAAAAATCCATTTTGTAACAGTCATAAAGATGCTATTTTAAATTCCTGTATAATTAGATGGAGTAATTAATTTTAATTCAACTTTGATTTCGTCAGATACTTCTAGTGTATCAATAAAACTAGCGATTGAATTTTGGTTGATTTTTTCGTTGGTTCTTGTTAGGCTTTTTAATGCTTCATACGGATTTGGATAGCCTTCACGACGTAATATCGTTTGGATAGCTTCCGCAACCACTGCCCAATTATTTTCTAGGTCACTTTCGAATTTATCTTTATTTAAAAGAAGTTTGTTCAACCCCTTTAAAGTCGCGCTATATCCAATAAGCGTATGACCGAATGGAACACCTACGTTTCTCAGTACAGTGCTATCGGTTAAATCACGTTGCATTCTTGAGATTGGTAATTTTGCCGATAAATGCTCGAAAATAGCATTGGCAATTCCTAGGTTTCCTTCCGAATTTTCAAAGTCAATTGGATTCACTTTGTGAGGCATTGCCGAACTTCCTACTTCTCCCTTTTTTATCTTTTGTTTGAAATAGTCCATAGAAATGTATGTCCAGATGTCTCGGTTTAAATCCAATAAAATGGTATTGATTCGTTTTACTGTATCAAAAAGAGCTGCCATATGATCGTAATGCTCGATTTGAGTTGTAGGGAAGGAGTGTCGTAATCCCAATTGTTCCTGAACAAATGCTGTTCCGAAGGCTTTCCAATCGATAGTTGGATAAGCAACCTTATGGGCGTTAAAATTACCCGTGGCACCTCCAAACTTGGCTGCACTCGGAATGTCATTTAATAAATTGAATTGCTCTTTTAAACGCACCACAAAAACTTCAAATTCTTTTCCTAATCGAGTAGGAGATGCAGGCTGACCATGAGTTCTTGCTAGCATCGGAATGTCTTTCCACTCTTGGACCAAACTTGAAATCTTGTCAATCAATTCGAAATAACCAGGAATAAACACATCGTTCATCGCTTCTTTGATCGACAATGGAATTGCAGTATTATTGATGTCCTGTGAAGTCAATCCGAAATGAATAAACTCCTTGAATTCAGAAATGCCGAAAGCATCAAATTTTTCCTTTATGAAGTACTCAACAGCTTTCACATCATGATTCGTCACTTTCTCAATACCCTTAATTTTAGTGGCGTCTTCGGTGCTAAAATCTTCGTACACCTTTCTTAAATCGGCATACAAGGATTTATCAAAGTTTGATAGTTGAGGTAAAGGCAATTCACAAAGTGCGATGAAATATTCGATTTCTACACGAACTCTATACTTGATTAAGGCTTCTTCTGAAAAGTAATTGGCAAGTTTGTCAATTTTATTTCTGTAGCGTCCGTCAATTGGTGAAATTGCGTTTAATTGAGTTAAATTCATAGGATAAAATTCAAAGTGCAAAAGTAATTAATCTGATAGATTTATCGGGTACTATTCCGGTGTTTTTCAATTGCTTTCAAGACATATTTCCCTCTTGCTTCACATCCTTTGCTTTCATGTTTAATTTTACTGCTGATGAGGTGCTTCAATTCTGGATGAATCCATTCTATATTTTTACCAAAAATGAATAGCATGTTCATGGTATATGCACGAACTGCAATTTTCTGCGGAGTAATAAGCCATTCAAATCCGGTTTCTACAATTTCATTAATATGTGTTGAAGTTAACTGCTGATCATTCTTTTCGTCATAAGCAATAGCTAATTGTTCACAAATCTTTGCACATGGGCGAATGGAGCTATCAAATTGTAATTTGGAAATACCTTTAGTAAAGTAGTTCAGATGCGGATATAAATGATGAATTCCGTGATGAGTAGTAATCCATTCTAGAATCCAAGCTGCTTTGATAGAAAGTTTATCTTCTACTTGAAACGTCGAATAAATCAATTCTTCAAATAAAGTTGGGGACTCTAAAACAATATTTGCAAAACGATTTCTGTTTTCTTTGGTAGCCGGGCCTAAATTTGATAATTGATCCGATAAAAAACTTAGGCTCATAATTTTGATAGTTTACTGTATATTTAAAAAAAATAACGGGCATGATAAAAATAAAAAATCTTATTTGGTACGGGGTGCTAGCCTTTGGTTTTTTAGGATTACAACCGATGTATGGTCAAAAAATCAATCAGTTCGATTCGAATAAACAACGAACTGGTGTTTGGAAAAAGTACTACAAGAACAACCGAATTCTATACGAAGGTCAATTTAAAAATGGAAAGGAAGTTGGAACTTTTAAGTTTTATGACATTTCGTCTTCAAATCATCCAATAATCATTAAGAAATTTCGGCAATCATCAGATTCTGTGTTTACCCAGTTTTACACAACAAAAGGAGTGTTTCAAAGTCAGGGATATTTTATCGGAAGAAAACGAGTTGGAAAATGGATCTACTTCTTTCCGACCAAAAAGAAAATGTCTGAAGAAAACTACAAGGACGGACTCTTAGATGGAATGGTGATTAATTATTACCCAAACGGCAAAATAACTGAAAAAACCCGGTACAAGAAGGGAGTTAAACATGGTCAATCCTTCCAATTTACCAGTGATGGTGATATTTTGGAAGAAGTGAATTATGAAAACGGCAAATTAAATGGACCCGCAAAATATTACGATATCAAAGGTCAGTTAAAAGAGCAGGGTACATATAAAAATGGGAAGCGCGTTGGCCAATGGGAATATTATTTGGACGGTGAAGTGGTGACGAAAAAGAAAAAATCAACCTATAAAAAACAAAATAAAGAATGAGAATTTTAAAATCGATAGCAACTCTTTTACTATTGGTAATAACTCTAATTTCTTGTGAGAATCAAAAAGAGAAAGATAATGGAATCGTTGGGCTTTGGAAGGTAACCAAAGTAGCAATGGGTCTTAATACAATGACTCCAATTGAACGATGAGTGCAATTCAATGCCGATTCAACACAGATGTCTGGTAACGGTTGGGTACAACCCTCTACAGGAACTTGGAGTTTGGGTGCAGAAAATAGCTTTCGAATTTTTAATGCTAATGGTTTAAAAGATGAATTACCATTTACTGCAAAAGTTGACGGAAATACGATGACCTGGGAACGTGAAGAAAGTGGAGAAAATCTAAAAGTATCATTAGTTAAAATTGATGAAATCCCAACATCGGATGCGGATAAATTACTAGGATTATGGAAGTTAGATTCAGTGTCAGGTCCGTTGAAAACTGAATTAGAACCCAATTTAAAATCTCTTTTTATACGATGGGATAGAGTCTATGAAAAACAATTGGCAGACGGTAAAAAGGTCGTTGGAGTCTATAAAACTCATGGTCATCGCAATGAACTTCAACTCGTTAACTACGGGGATAATCCGAAGTTTGAGTTTCACAAATTTCAAGTTACAGAAAACAAACTTACCACCGAAATCACCGGGAAAGACAGTAAACTTTTCTTTTCTAGAATAGACGAATTTATTCGATAGAATTAAGGGTTAAAATCTCAGAAAGATTATCGTAAATTTGCCCCTGCATTATGAAAACAGTAGTTGTTGGACTTTCGGGTGGAGTAGATAGCAGCGTAACGGCATATCTTCTTAAAGAACAAGGATATCATGTTATTGGCCTTTTTATGAAAAATTGGCATGATGACTCTGTGACTATCTCTGATGAATGTCCATGGTTAGAAGATAGTAACGACGCGATGTTGGTCGCAGATAAACTAGGTATTCCTTTTCAGGTAGTTGATCTAAGTGTTCAATATAAAGAGCGTATTGTTGATTATATGTTTAATGAATACGAAAAAGGAAGAACACCGAATCCGGATGTTTTATGTAATCGTGAAATCAAGTTCGATGTATTTATGGATATCGCACTTGGATTAGGAGCCGATTATGTCGCTACAGGTCATTATTGCCGAAAAGGAGAAACTCAAATAGACGGTAAACCCGTTTATCAGCTTTTAGCTGGAGTTGACGGAAATAAAGATCAATCTTATTTTTTATGCCAATTATCTCAGGAACAAATTGCTAAGGCATTATTTCCAATTGGAGAGTTAACAAAACCTGAAGTGCGAGAAATCGCAAAAAAAGCAGATTTAATTACGGCAGAAAAGAAAGATTCGCAAGGATTGTGTTTCATCGGTAAAGTTCGATTACCAGAATTTTTACAACAACAATTACAGCCAAAAGAAGGCGAGATCATTCAAATTCCAAATGACTTTGAAGGTTTTAATAAAAATTCTCAATCTTTTGAGCTAAAAGAAGATGAGTTGGCCGATTTAGCCACAAAATTTGTGTATCAGAAATCTGATGGAAAGGTGGTTGGTAAACATCAAGGTGCACACTATTTTACCAAAGGTCAGCGAAAAGGATTGGCAGTAGGAGGTACCAAAGAACCTTTATTTGTGATTGAGACGGATGTGGAATCGAATATTATTTACACCGGTGAGGGCAAAAATCACAAAGGGTTGTACCGAAATACGTTGTTCGTTTCCAATGAGCAAATTCATTGGGTAAGAACGGATTTAGAATTATTTATTGGACAATCCATGGAGGTAGAGGCGAGAATTAGGTATCGTCAACCCTTAGAAAAAGCAACCTTATTTAAGGTTGAGGAAGGTATGTATGTACATTTTGAAAATCCGCAATCTGCAATTCAGGAAGGGCAGTTTGTAGCCTGGTATAAAAATGATGAATTACTTGGCTCAGGAGTTATATCTTAGCTAAATAAAATTTAAAATTTATATGAAAAAATTACTCCCCTTAGTTCTCTTTTTGATGTGCTTATCTATTGAAGCACAGAATGATACCATTGTCAATTTTTTAAATCGAAAAGGATTGCCGACTCAGGATAAGTCCGAAGCAGCAGGATATCAGGCAATTATTAAACGAAATGATTCCTTATACAAGGTAATGCGTTTCCAATTGAATGGTAAACTATTTGCCTATTGGTTTTCCACCTCTGTGGATGCTAAAAATAAAATTGGTCAGTCTGTTACTGTAGATAATAATGATAGCATTGCAA
>JBMHDU010000021.1:0-3143 GCA_049889235.1 Polaribacter sp. | reverse complement strand
TGCATTAACTAAAACTAACCCTTCATTAATACCACTTTCAGCTAAGCATTCTCTTATCTCATGGGTGATGTTTGTAAAATGCATCCTTTCAGGAGCATTAAACCATAATTCTTTTCTGTAGCTTTTCATTGATCAAATCCTCCTTTTGCTGATTCATAATAATCATACCAAATCTCAGCCATATCAGTATCTCTAAAATCTTTAAAACAAGGCGTACCTAGAGTGTAATGAATTAATTTTGCTTCTGTATTTTTTTCATACTCGCACGCTAGCCAATTCCATTCAATAGGAAGTTCGCCTATGTCATTGTCATCCAACCAACTAAACCGATGCAAAAATTTACCAGTCTGGTTCGAAACAAACTCAGGGGTTAAAATTTTATGTTTTGGATGAGAGCAATTCCACAAGATGACACTAGACCAATTTTTTCTAGGATAGTTTTCATTAATGTTACCTAAATATTTGATTGATGTCTTAGTTTGATAATCATGTTTTACCACCATGAGAGCTTTGTTAGGATCAGCCATACCTATCAATTCTTTTAAATCAGCTTGGCAAATCATATCTCCATCAGCAAAAATTGCCCACCCATTAAATTCATTCAAATAAGGAGTTAAAAATCGAGAATAAACAAAATCATTACTGCGATCCTGATGAGTTTCATTAAATTCTTTTAATTGACTTAAAGCTAGTGGCGTAATTTTGACTGGAATCGAAGTGTTTTTAATCACTGAATGACAAAAGACATGGTAAGCAATTGCTTCTCTTTCATCATACCCAACATATAAATTAATCATCGACATCTTAGTTATTTTGGAAAGATTAGCTCTATACCATTCCCAGCTGGATCTTTGAAAAAAATTTGACGGGTTCCAATTTCTGGTATTTCACGAATTGAAAACTTAATATTTTTTTTAGTTAGTAGGTCAATATACATATTCTCATCTTGACATGTAAATGCCATATGGTCGAATGTGGAGCTAACATTTAACTCATTAACAATACCATTTTTTGAAAAACTTAAATGTAGAACATCTTTTTGATTTGCATATAACCAATAGCCCCCATTTTTAAATGGGGGGCGATGGCCTAACTTTAAGCCAACTATTTCGATATAAAAATCTTTTAAAACTTCAATAGTTTTTTCATCAGCCCTTAAGTTGTAATGATTAATTCCTTCAATCATATTTAAAAATTAACTGGTTGAAACGTTTTGATTACGAACCCGAATATGTAATTCTCTTAACTGTTTTTCATCAACCTCATTCGGTGCTGAGGTCAATAGACACTGAGCTCTTTGAGTTTTAGGGAATGCAATCACATCTCTAATTGACTCTGCTCCCACTAACAATGTTGTTAATCGGTCTAAGCCAAATGCCAAGCCACCATGTGGAGGCGCTCCGTATTGAAGTGCGTCAAGAAGGAAACCAAATTTTTCATTTGCCTCCTCATTAGAAATATTTAATGCTGAAAATACTTGAGATTGAACTGATTGATCATGAATACGAATTGACCCTCCGCCAACTTCCCAACCATTAATAACAAGATCGTAAGCTTTTGACAAACATGCTCCTGGATCAGAGCTTAGTAATTTTTCATGACCATCTTTAGGTGAAGTAAAAGGATGATGCAAAGCATCCCAACGATCTTCATCTTCGTTAAATTCAAACATAGGGAAATCGACCACCCATAGAATTGACCATTCATCACCCGTCAATATTTTGCGATCATGACCAATTTTTTCTCTTAAAGCCCCTAAGGCTTCATTCACAATTTTTTCTTTGTCCGCACCAAAGAAAATCAAATCTCCATTTTCAGCTTCTGTTTTATCAATAATTGCTTTTAATGCTTTTTCATGGATATTTTTAACAATTGGGCTTTGGAGTCCTTCTTCATTCAGCTTGGTCTTATCGTTAATTTTGATATAGGCTAGTCCCTTAGCTCCATATATTTTAACAAACTCCGTATACTGATCAATTTCTGATCTTGACATATCTGCTCCAGTTGGAATTTTTAAAGCAGCAACACGACCACTGGTTGAATTTGCTGGACTTGAAAATACTTTAAAATCCACATCTTTCATATCCTCAGTTAATTCAATGAGCTCTAAATCAACACGTAAATCAGGCTTGTCGGAACCATACCTCGTCATCGCCTCTTTATATGATATTTCCTGAAATTTTTCTGGAAGATCTACATTTAGCACGTCTTTAAATACTTTTTTTGTTAACTTTGCAGAAATATTTTTTACATCTTCCTCTTCAACAAATGATGCTTCAATGTCAATTTGAGTAAATTCAGGTTGTCTATCTGCTCTTAAATCTTCATCCCGGAAGCATTTAGCAATTTGAAAATATCGATCAAATCCAGAAACCATCAATAATTGTTTGAATAGTTGAGGAGATTGAGGTAGAGCAAAAAATTCTCCATGATGAACTCGTGATGGCACAAGATAATCTCTAGCGCCCTCAGGTGTACTTCTAGTTAATATCGGTGTTTCAATCTCTATAAAATTATCATCATCTAATGATTGACGAACACTTTTCGCAATCTCATAACGTACCTTTAAATTTTTCTGCATTTGATCACGACGCAAGTCAATGAAACGATTTTCTAAGCGGATAGTCTCCGTAATATTTTCATCATCAATTACAAAAGGTGGTGTTAAGGATGAGTTGATAATTTCTATTTCAGAAACAAGCATTTCAACTTCGCCAGTTGGTATATTTTTATTGATCGTTCCTTCTGGACGTTTACGAACCTTACATTTAACTTTTAAGACGAATTCACTTCTAACAGTTTCAGCAATTTTAAATGCTTTCGGTGTGTCTGGATCAATAACAATTTGAGCGAGACCTTCCCTGTCTCTTAAATCAATAAAAATGACCCCTCCATGATCTCTTCTGCGATGAGCCCATCCACATAAATATATTTCTTGATCAATATGGGATGAATTAACGTGCCCACAATATAAAGTTCTCATAATAATTATCTCTTAGCTTTGTTTGAACGTGATTTTGATTTAGGAGGAACAACTCCCATGGAAATTACATACTTTAAGGCTTGGTCTACGGAAACATCAATTTCCTTAATTTTATTTCTGGGCACCATTAAAGTATATCCTGACGTTGGATTAGGCGTTG
>JBMHDU010000020.1:0-387076 GCA_049889235.1 Polaribacter sp. | reverse complement strand
ATTGACAATAATCTGATAAATCCCTCCTTCAATTCCTTCAAACAATGGTTCATCTTGGAATCCTGCAAATGGTGTTCTGGTATTGGTCTCTGTATTGAGTATTGCAAACTGATAATCACCAGGACCTAAATCATTGTTGATCGTATCAATCGAGATAGACAAGTTGTTTGAAGCTCCAAGATTGTTTGATTCATCTACAATGGTCACAAAGCTCGGATCTAATGTCGCTACATTCGATTCATTGATGACGATTTGTCTTGTTCTAGAACATCCTGTAACCGTGTTTGTAGCCGTAATATCATAACTTCCTCCTGAGGTGACATCCAAGTTATCTGAGGTGCCTAGGATAGTTCCGTTTGGATCTGTCCAGGTGTATCCATAGGCATCTGCTGGATTCTCCACAAAGATGTTTAATGGGAGATCATTCAAACATAAGATTTGAGGAGTGGTTACAGTAAAGCTTGGCAGTTCATTGATCACAATATCAAAAGAAGCATTTACATTCACACAAGAGCTATTGTTGTTTTGAACGCGTACATAAACCGTTTCGTTTCTATTCTGATTCTCATACGGACTAGGTAATGGATTAGCTCCACTAGCTGCATCAGCCGAGGTAGAATGGAAGGTTACTGTATAGTCATTCGGATTCTTATCAGCTCCTAAGATCTCAGGTATTTTACCATTCAGGTCAATGTTTTGAATAATACCGTTGGTATCATCTCCATCATCATCGTTATCACAATCTGATAGCACAGTGATTGGCTGCGTTGCTGGTTCTGGGTGAATCACCAAATTAAAGGTTGAAAATACCGAAGGACATTGTAATCCATTTCCATCAACAACCACAAAGAAGATGGTTTGTATCCCTGGATCATCTGTGGTAAAGTTTGATGGGTAGGTTGTCTCTGCAACCGTATTTTCAAAATTAGTTGGATCTAAAATTCGATTGGTACGTGTTTCAGCATCATTCTGTGTAATATAATATTCTACCACATAGTTTGTTCTTCCGTCTAAGATTTCAGCATCTTTTACTGTTAAATCAATATTCTGAGCATTACGGTTTCTTGGATCAGAATCGGTTGGTGTAGCTACATCACAAATGGGTAAATCGGTAATAGTCGTTGACACTGTCGGAATCGGTTGAACAATGATATTAAATGAAGTATTGGCATTGTAACAAGCCGTTCCTGCACGAGACTGCACGCGTACATAGATGATTTGTTCACTGGTTGTTCCTTGTGTAAATCCAGGTTGCGCAACGCTGGTGTAATTTGTGTCATTAGTGATTAGATCCGAAGTACCATCTGTAGCACCTGCCTGAGAGGTGTGGAAGGTAACCAAATAATCAGCCTCCGATTGAGAAGGACCTAAAATATCAGCTACCTTATCACGAAGATTCACATTGGCAATTCTACCATCAACAGTGCTTCCAGATAAAGCATCATCACATTCCTCGATGTCTGTAACTACGTTGGCCACTGGCACGGGAATCACATTTAAAGTAACATGATGTCCTAATCCTAAACAATCATTATCGAGATCACTGTCGATTCGAACATAAATATCCTGCGAATTAGGATATCCGATATTCCTGTAATTGGAAATATTTTCAATTGCATTTTCTTCGGCGTAGGCGTCATCTAAATTCCGGTAATATGAGATTGTCAATTGCTGACTTGCGGGATAAAGCGCTCGCAATTCTGAAGTAACAGAACTAAAGTCAAAAGTTGCCAATCCGTTGCTGTCATCACCATCGATTAAATCGTCACATACATCAAAGGTTCGTTGAAAAGTGGGTGGAATACCGGTTGTTGAAACGGTTAAATTCACCTCTGCTATTCGGAAACAACCGTATTCTGAAATTGCTCTTGCCCAAATCTTATCTGTAGGGGTAGTTCTATTAACAAAAGTGGTTGTATTCATAATAGGATTCATGCCACTAATCGCTTCAGCCAAGGATTCATAGAACTCGAAGGTCTCATTCATGTAATTTGTTGAAATATTCGATCTCGCTTCATTCAGATTGAATGGGCTGTATCCATCGGTATCAATATCACATTGCTTCAATTCGACCGTATTTGAAATTGCAGGTAAGGGTCGAACATTCAAGATGAACGAATCGCGATCAACAAAACACCCAGCACTATTCTCTAGCACCCTCACATAAATGGTTTGAGAATTTGGTGAAGTATTTGAAAATGGTGAAGAAAGCGGATTACTCCCAGATGAGGCATCAGCAGAAGTTTCGTGATATGTTACAGTGAATAATGAAGGATCTTGAGTTCCAAGTATCAAAGGCGTTCTACTTTCCAAATCAATATTTTGAACCAGTCCATTGGTATCGTCTCCATCTGTAGTATCGTCACACACATTAAACTCATCCAAAGGGATGGTTACAATACCATTATTTACATTTAACATAATATGTGTTCCCACATAAATACATGCATTATTTGAAGTATTAGTTACTCGAGTATAAATCGGATGTGAGTTTGGGATTGTATTTCGATAATTACTTGGATCGGTTATCTCATTGGTTTGATTGTTCGCATCAAGCTCAGTAGGGTAATGAGTAATGGAAATAGTGGCAGCCTGAGCAGCAGGAAACAAATTAATAATTTCTGCAGTTGCATCACTAAAATTAAATGTTGTGATTCCGTCTGTATTATTATTGACCGCATCTATATAATCATCACATTCATCAAAACTACGAGAATAGGATGACGGAATAATCGTTGACGTGATCGCGAGTTGAATGGTAGAAATAACAAAACAGTCGGAAGCGTTTGTGGTTCTAACCCAAATCGTTTGATTACTGCTGATGGTATTCTCAAAATTCGTTGGATTCCCAATTGGATTGGTATTGTTTTCAGCATCGGTTTCATTTAGAAAGTAAGTGAATGTTTCATTGGCCGAATTTGACGAAATACTAGAATTGGCTGAGGTGAGATCAAAATTGGCAAATCCATCCTGATCGGACTCACAAAAGGCAATGGAAACCGGATCATTCACTTGAGGTGAAGGCAAAACAGATACTTCCACTGGAACTCGCTCGTAGGTGTTACATCCACCCACGTTAATTGTAGCATAATACACCGTTGAAGCCGTTAAAACTGGAGTTACAAAAGTATTTCCGGTTCCAAGGATACTTCCCCCAGTCATTGATCCATACCATTCGATAGTTCCTAAACTTGGAGTAGCTGTGATTGTTCCTGTACTATTTGCACAAATTACATCTCTTCTTGTCTCAGTAATTTCTGGCAAATACATTCTTGTGCTTGCTGCTATTTGTAATGGCGGATCTCCAGGCTCCCCATATTCTACAATGTAACCTCGAGGAAAATAAGCCCCCCCTCCTCCTTCGTTTGGTAAATCATTCCATGAACCTTCAATTCCGATGGATGGATCTGTTATGTGCGCGTAGTCTTCGTTCCCTTGATTATTGGGTTCATTTGTATTCCAAAATGCAAAATTTTGTGAAAATCCGTTAACGCCACCACTCCAGAAAATAGTTCCTGCTTCAGGACCCGTCATCCAGCGCCATACTCCTTCTTGAGCTTCATCGGAACCTCCAATCCAACCTGTTCCGGTAACTTGCTTTCCCGCAAAATCAGCTTCAATTTGACTTGTGAAAGTCGCTAAATATCCTTGCCTACCGTAATAAAATCGATTCTCAGCCTCAATTTTAGCCTGTGTCCAAGTAATACCTGGCACATCGATAAATTCATAAAAATGATCATTATACGGCAAGTAATTAGCGTCAGAAACAGTTAACGAAAACTCCTTCTCTTTTTCTATGGTGGTTGCGGTGGTGGTAAAAACCACATCCTCAATAGCATTCGTTAAATCGCTTAAAAGGATTTCTCCGCCACTTGTTGTTGGTAATAAAACCAAACGACCGAGATCAGGGTCGAAGGACGTAATAATACTAGGGTGAGATCCACTTAATAAAAGTGCATCAAAACCTTGTTGGTAACCAGAAGAAATTTGAATAAAAAAAGCCTCAACACCGGTGTCATCAGAATCTGTAATAGAAAAACTTTCGACAATTGGAAGCGGAGTTCCCGGACAAAATATCTGATTCCCTGAAGCTGTTACTACCGGAGCACTATCGGTCTGTGAAAAAATTTGCACCGATAATATCAAAAGAAAAATAAACGATATTTTGTTTTTTATTTGATACATTTATGATTCAAATTGCAATGAAAATTAGGTGCAAAATTCAATGCACAAGGTACTATTTAGGAATTAAAAAATAACTTTATTAAACGTTAATTATGGCTTCAAATTTGGTAACCACAACTTGGATCAAAGACACACATTTTACTACCAATAATCCTAGCAATCACACCTTCACAATTTTTGATGCTTCGCAAGACAACGGCAATACCGTTGGTTTTGCACCAAAAGCATTAATGTTGTCTTCTTTAGCAGGATGCTCAGGATTGGATGTCGTTTCTCTTCTCAAAAAAATGAGAGCCGAAGTTGCCGATTTTAAAATTGATGTAACTGGAGAATTAACAGAAGAGCATCCTAAGTTCTACCATAAAGTAGTCGTTGATTACCATTTTAGTGATGCCGATCTGAGAAAAGATAAAATCGAAAAAGCTGTGAACCTCTCGGTTACTCGTTACTGTGGTGTCATGGAAATGTTCAGGCAATTTGCAGAGGTGAAAATCAATATACATTTTCATGAATTGTAAATCCTAAACCAAAAAAATATGCGCTGGAATGTTAAACCAGAACCTGAAAAAGAAAAAATAGCACACCTTTCAAGCGCTCTTCAAATTGATTTATCATTAGCAAAATTGCTATGCCAACGAAACATCGAAACCTTTGAAGAAGCGAAAAAATTTTTTAGACCTAGTCTTGATGATTTATATGATCCTTTTTTAATGAAGGATATGGATGTAGCTGTCTGTCGAATTGAAGAAGCAATTTCAAACGATGAGACCATTTTAATTTATGGTGATTATGATGTTGACGGAACAACATCTGTTTCTTTATTGTACGCTTATTTGAGCACGCTAACTCCAAAAATTGCCACGTATATCCCCGATCGATATGACGAAGGATATGGGGTTTCATTAAAAGGTATTGACTTCGCAGAAGACAACGGATTTTCGTTAATAATAGCTCTAGACTGTGGAATCAAAGCTTTAGATCAGGTAGCCTACGCCAAAGAAAAAAACATTGACTTTATCATTTGTGATCACCACAAACCTGGGGAAAAACTTCCAGATGCCTTTGCTATTCTGAATGCCAAACGTAAAGATTGTGAATATCCATTTAAAGAATTATGCGGTTGTGGAGTCGGATTCAAATTGATTCAGGCCCTGGCTTCAAATAAAGGGCAAACCATAGAAGAATTAGTGCCATATTTGGATTTGGTCACTACGGCCATTGCTGCGGATATCGTTCCAATTGTTGATGAAAATCGAGTGCTTACCTATTTCGGATTACAGGTGATTAATGAGAATCCTAGGAATGGTATTAAAGCTCTATTGCATCAGGTAAAAAAAACAGAATTGACCATTACGGATGTCGTATTCATCATTGCTCCTAGAATCAATGCTGCCGGAAGAATAAAACACGGGAATGCAGCTGTTGAATTATTGATTGAACCCAATTATGAAGCCGCATTATCTTATGCTCAAGAAATAGAATCCTTCAATTTAAACCGAAGAGAATTAGACACAAAGATTACTGAAGAGGCCCTTTATCAAATTAGAAAAAACAAAGAAGAAAATCGATTTACAACCGTTGTTTATGACAAAAATTGGCATAAAGGTGTTATCGGAATTGTGGCTTCCCGATTAACTGAAACGTTTTATAGACCTACATTGGTTTTCACTAAAAGCGGTGATAAACTGGCAGCTTCGGCTCGGTCGGTAAAAGGGTTTGATGTATACAATGCATTACACGCTTGTGAAGAACACTTGATTCAGTTTGGCGGACATAAATATGCAGCGGGTTTAACACTTCAACCAGAAAATTATGAAGCCTTTAAGTCAAAATTCGAAGAGGTTGTAAAAACAACTATTGATCCTAAATTACTTGAACCTGAAATTACGATTGATGCAGAATTAGAATTCACCGAAATTACACCTAAGTTTTTTAGAATTTTAAAGCAATTAGCTCCCTTTGGCCCTCAAAATATGAAACCTGTTTTTGTAAGTCGGAATGTTCGTGATAATGGCTATGGAAAACAGGTAGGCTCGGATAAAAGTCACTTAAAATTGAGTCTTTTTCAAGGTGATAATACCCAAACCATAAATGCAATTGGGTTTGGTTTAGGAAACAAAATTGACAATATCCATAATGATTTTGATGTCGTTTATACAATTGATGAAAACGAGTGGAACGGTTATAAATCCTTGCAATTGGTATTGAAAGATTTAAAGTAATTCTTAAACGTGTTGATCCAATAAAACCGGATTCCCATCAGGATCCATAACCACACAACTTGCTGGCCCCGATGAAGATTCATCTGCTTCTCTCATAATACTTACGCCTTCTTTTTTAAGGTGTTGCTGAATGGTTCGAACATCATCAAAATCGGGAACTGGATTTGCATTCTCATCCCATCCCGGATTAAAGGTCAAAATGTTGTTTTCGAACATTCCCTGGAATAACCCCACAATGGCATTCCCGTTTTTCATGATTAAATAATTGCGTTCGATATCCCCTGTGTATTGTGAAAATCCGAGTTTTTCATAAAATGCTTTCGAAGCATGAATATCTTTTACCGCCAAGCTAATGGAAAAGGCACCTAGTCTCATAATAAAGTTTTTGATTGATGTTTAAAGTTAGGGAAATTTAATTTTCCATAGTCAACATCACCATCCGAAGTTCCATGTAGGTAAAGTCTTTATCGACTTTTTCTTTTAAATCCGTAAGGTTTTTAAACTCTATAGACTCGATTTGATTCATCAATTTCTTATACCGCTTTAGAGGAATTAATTCCAAGATATCAACATCTCCCGTTGGTATGTAACTCGCCAAATGACTTTCAATTGTCGCTTTTTTAAGTTTGCGTTCTTTTGCGATTTCTTCAATAGATAATCCTTGTTTAAAGAGTTCTAAACTGATTTGTTTGGTAGGCTTTTTTAACTCTTTTTTCTGCTCATTGAACTCATCAATTCCGTTGTCTTTGCAATAGTTTTCAATTACCTCAAGGATTTCATCGCCATAATTTTGCACACGAATTTTACCCATTCCCTTTACCTTCAGTAATTGTTTTTCAGTTCTCGGCAATTCATTACAAATATTATAGAGCGTTTCTTGAGTAAACACCTGAAAAGGCGGGATTTGAAGTGCTTCAGAAATATTACTTCGAAGTTCACGTAACTTGACCGCCAGTAATGGCTCGCTATTGGTTCTTAATCGCTTTGGTTTCTTTTTCTCTCTTTTCTGAAGTGCTGCTTCGGCTCTAAATTTTAAATAGGAATGAACCCCAAACTTCTCCGTTGAATTCTTCAAAAGAAACACCTTCTGATTCATCACCTCACTAAAATCATTGTACGATTTTTCAAAATCTTTTTTCACTTGCTTATTATCTGAAGAAAATGAGATTTTAGAAAACGGTTGAACAATACATGCAATCATCTGGTTTAGGAAATAGTCAACTCCTTTTGTAAATCGCTCCTTAATAATAGGGTCATTTTCTGGCAAGTAAGTTTCCCGAGATAATTTGGACAATTGAACCTTGAACTGATTTCCAACTTTCAATAGAGGTACAACTCCTTGGTCTTTAATAGTTTCTAAATGATCGAAAACTTCTCCTTTTATACTACTTCTATTCGATTGGAATACTCGGATCATTCGCTGAAGTGGTGCTAAAAACTCATTGAAATCAAACAATTCAGAAATTAAGTTTAACTGAAATTGTCTTTCGGATTTATTCAGCACCTCTTCATCCGGATGGTTTTCTTCTACCTGCTGATTAAATCCGACTACGGTTTGATCATTAATAATCGATTTATTCTGAATTTTCGATTTTAAAACTAATCCTTCAAGAGAAGTACATCGACTTAAAGCCACATAGGTTTGACCGTGTGTAAATGAAGCACCGGCATCAATAATGGCTTTGTCAAAAGTTAATCCCTGACTTTTATGAATCGTAATAGCCCATGCCAATCGTAAAGGAATTTGTTTAAAAACCCCTGTGATTTCCTCTTTTATTTCTTGAGTTTCATCGTCAATATTGTACTTGACATTATCCCAGGTCTCATACTCCGTAACAATCTCTTCTCCATCATCCTGACATAAGACCGTGACCTCATCCTTCGCCATCTGGGTGATGGTGCCAATCTTGCCATTGTAATAACGTTTTTCGGGAGACGAATCATTCTTAATAAACATAACTTGGGCACCCACTTTTAAGGTCAACTCTTCATCATTCGGGTACGAAGTCTCGTTGAAAGATCCTGAAACATCAGCTTTATAGATTCTTGACTTACCTTTTAGATTAACTAGCTCTGCCTTGTTAATTGAGTTTGCGCTTTTGTTATGTGTTGTTAAGGTGATATACCCTTCAGATGGGTCTGGATTAAAGGTCGGATTGTAATGCTGATTCAGTTTTTGAAGCGATTTTTCTGACAACTGATCATTCCGAATTTCATTCAGAATCGTGATGAATTCTTCGTTTTCTTGACGATAGATTTTTTTCAATTCTATCGGAACAAAATTACCTTCAGCATATGCTTTACTGCTAAAAAAATAGGGTGTTTGATAATGCGCTTGCAATAACATCCACTCATTCGACTTCACCACTGGAGCGAGCTGTTGAATATCTCCAAAACATAAAATTTGTACTCCGCCGAAGACAGTGTTAGATCGCTTGTAGCGTCTCAATACCTGATCAATTCCGTCAAGTAAATCTGCTCTTACCATACTGATTTCATCAATAATCAATAAGTCTAAAGACTTCAAAATATCAATCTTTGCTTTAGAAAATTTTCGCTGCTGATTAAAGGCACTATTTATCGAGTTTGGCAACAATGGCCCGAAGGGTAATTGAAAAAAGGAGTGAATGGTAACACCTTTCGCATTAATGGCCGCAACACCTGTCGGCGCAACGACAACTACACGTTTAAAGGTTTCGTTTTTTATTTGATGAAGTAGCGTGGTTTTCCCAGTCCCAGCCTTTCCTGTAACGAATAAGTTACGATCTGTTTTTTCAATAAATTGAATGGCAAGATCGAGTTCTGGATTATGGGACATGAAATTGGATAATTGGTATTTCTAAAGTAACTAAAATAAAAATCCCAAGCAAAGGCTTGGGATCTCAATATGGTATAAAAATGATTTTACATTTCTAAAGCCTTGATAGGATTGTTATCCATCAAAAGCTCTACAGGATTCTCTAATGCTTCTTTCACAGCAACTAAGAATCCAACAGATTCACGACCATCAATTATTCTGTGATCATAAGATAATGCCACATACATTATAGGGCGAATTACGACCTCTCCGTTTTCTGCAACTGGTCTGTTTACAATATTATGCATTCCTAAAATAGCACTCTGTGGAGGATTGATAATTGGCGTTGATAACATCGATCCAAATACACCTCCGTTAGTAATTGTAAAGGTACCACCAGTCATTTCGTCAATAGTAATTTGACCATCTCTTGCGCGTAAGGCTAAGCGCTTAACTTCGGCCTCAACTCCTCTAAAACTTAGATTTTCAGAATTTCTGATTACAGGAACCATCAATCCTTTAGGACCCGATACCGCAATTGAAATATCCTGGAAATCATAAGAAACTTTAAAGTCTCCATCAATCATTGAATTTACATCTGGATATAATTGTAAAGCTCTCACCACGGCTTTTGTAAAGAAGGACATGAATCCTAAACTTACCCCGTGCTTCGCTTTAAAATCTTCTTTGAATTGAGAACGTAAATCGAAAATTGGTTGCATGTTTACTTCGTTAAACGTCGTCAACATAGCAGTATCGTTCTTAACAGAAACCAATCGCTGTGCTACCTTTCGGCGTAACATTGATAATTTTTTACGTTCCGTTCCTCTGTTACCACCAGAGGTAGGTGTTCCCATAGCCGGGGTAGCCTTTACTGCATCTTCTTTCGTGATTCTTCCGTCTTTACCTGTTCCTACGACATCCGCAGCAGACATTCCTTTTTCCGCCAACACTTTTTTAGCTGCCGGAGAAGCAGTACCTGTCGCATAAGTAGCCTTTGGTTGTTCTTTCAGAGCTTCTCCCTTTTTTGTTTCAACCTTTGGGGCTTCTTCTTTTACTTCGGAAGAGCCTTCAGGTTTTTCAGCGTCCATATCAATTAAACATACCACAGCGCCTACTGCCACTGCATCGCCTTCTTCTGCTTTTAAGGTAATGATCCCGCTCTCTTCTGCCGGAAGCTCAAGGGTTGCCTTATCTGAATCAACCTCAGCAATTGCCTGGTCTTTTTCAACATAATCTCCATCTTCTACCAACCAAGTTGCAATTTCAACTTCGGTGATTGATTCTCCAGGAGAAGGAACTTTCATTTCTAAAACACTCATGTTTTCTAATTTATATGGTAACTATTTTATTTGTTATATACACTGTCTATAACAGCTTGATGTCTTTTCTTATATCTTGTTGTTGATCCGGCAGCAGGTACTGCATAGTAATTTCTAGATCTTACCGTCAAATCAACCAATTCAAATCGTTGAAGCATATAACTCCAGGCTCCCATGTTTCTTGGTTCTTCTTGTGCCCAGATATACTCTTCAACATTTGGATATCTATCAATAATATTTTGAATCTTTTCTTTGTGTAATGGGAACAATTGCTCAATACGAATTAATGCAACGTCCTCTCGTCCGTTTTGTTCTCTTTCTGCAAGTAAATCGTAGTAGAATTTACCCATACAGAAGACCATCTTTTTTACATTCTTTGGGTTTATAACATCATCAATTACCTCCTGGAATTCTCCATTCGCTAAATCCTCAATACTATTAATCACTTTTGGATGTCGTAATAAACTTTTCGGAGTAAACACAATTAACGGTTTTCTGTGTTTACGCTTCATGTGTCTTCGTAACAAGTGATAGAAGTTGGCTGGAGTTGTACAATTGGCGACAGTCATATTATCAATTGCACATAATTGTAAATATCTTTCAATTCGAGCCGAAGAGTGTTCCGACCCTTGACCTTCATATCCGTGTGGTAACAGTACTACGATTCCGTTTTGAATCTTCCATTTGTCTTCTGCTGCTGATATATACTGATCAAAAATAATTTGGGCACCATTGGAGAAATCTCCAAACTGAGCTTCCCAAATTGTTAAGGTATTTGGATTCGCCATTGCATACCCGTAATCAAATCCAAGTACACCATACTCAGACAACAAAGAGTTGTAGATGTACATTTGACCTTTATTATTCGGATTGGTATTCAATAAATTGATACGCTCTTCTGTGACCTCATTTCGCAAAATAGCATGTCTGTGAGAAAAAGTTCCTCGCTCAACATCCTGCCCTGAAATTCGAACATCGAATCCTTCTTCCATCAAACTTCCATAAGCAAGATTCTCTGCCATACCCCAATCTAGCGTATTGGTTTCAAACACCATTTTTCTTCGAGCATCCAAAATTCGCTCTGCCTTACGCACAAAATTCGCATTGTCTGGTACGGTCGAAACGACTTTGGCGATATCTTTTAATTTATCAACCTCGTATTTCGTATCGATTGGTACTAGCATTCCGTCTAAATCAGCACGACTGTATTCTTCCCAAGTAGATTCCATGAATTCTTCAACCTTAGAAGTTTTATCTTCTTTAGATTTATCGAACTCGCGATCTAACATATCTTTGAATTCAGTGGTCACTTCATCAACATATTTCTTGTCGATAGAATTCTCGCTTAACAGACGACTTACATAAATATCCTTCGGATTTGGATGTTTAGAAATTGCTTTATATAAAGTTGGTTGGGTAAAACGAGGTTCATCACCTTCGTTATGACCATATTTTCGGTATCCTAACAGATCAATAAAAATATCTCTGTTGAATTTCATTCTAAAATCTAATGCCATTTGCATTGCATGACATACGGCTTCGGTATCATCAGCATTGACATGAAGAACTGGAGATAAAGTCACTTTACCAACGTCTGTACAATAGGTAGACGAACGTCCATCAAGGTAGTTCGTGGTAAATCCGATTTGGTTATTTACAACGATATGAACTGTTCCGCCTGTTTTGTAACCATTCAATTTAGCCATCTGAACAACTTCATAAGCAATTCCTTGACCTGCAATAGCAGCATCTCCGTGAACTACAATTGGAATGATTTTGTTGGAATCTCCGTTATATTTTGAGTCAATTTTAGCTCTGGTAATTCCTTCGGCTACAGAAGCGACTGTTTCTAAGTGCGATGGATTTGGTACCAAATTCATCTTGATTTCACTTCCGTTTCTATAGGTTTTACTCAGTGTCAAACCAAGGTGATATTTTACGTCACCGTCAATACTTTCATCTTCAAAATCCTTTCCTTCAAATTCACTAAACAAATCACGTACAGGTTTCTTGAAGATATTGATAAGCGTATTTAGTCGTCCACGGTGAGCCATTCCAAGCACACATTCCTTAACATCGTATTTTTCAGCCGCCATGCGGAGCAAAATACTTAGCCCCGGAATTAAAGTTTCACCACCTTCTAATGAAAAACGCTTTTGACCTACATACTTCTTTTGTAGGAAGCTTTCAAAGGTAACAGCCTGAGTTAATTTGTTTAGAATATATTTCTTGGTTTCAACATCGTAAGAAGGGTGATTATCATTCTGATTTAAGCGTTCTTGCCACCATTTGATTTTCTCCGGATTACGCATGTACATGTACTCAACACCAATAGAATCACAGTAGATTCGTTTAAGGTGCTCAATAATATTGGCAAGCGTAGTTTTACCCAATCCAAGAATTTCTCCAGCAGAGAAGTTCAAATTTAGATCTTCTTCTGAGAGTCCGAATGTATTGAGGTCTAAGGTTGGAAGGTATTGTCTTCTATCGCGAACTGGATTGGTTTTCGTAAATAAGTGTCCTCGCGTGCGGTAACCATTAATCAAATCGATTACTAAAAATTCCTTTCGCACTTCATCAGGTACTTCGAACTCTTGAAGTTCTCCTGTACCATCATAATTTTCATTCGCCAAGTCGTATCCTTGAAAGAAACTTCTCCAGCTTGGTTCAACTGCATCTGGATTGGAAAGATACTGGTCATACAAATCTGCTATAAATCCAGAATGAGCAGCATTTAAAAAAGAAAACTTATCCATTAATGTTGTAAGCTATTTATGAGCAAAATAATTCCGACAAAAATACAAATTTTGCTAAAAACAAAGAGGATCATTTGTGTTAGAAAAAGAGTTAAAAAGAGTTTTTATTTTTTTAAAAAGAGTTTGCCGATATTCCAAAAAGATATATATTTGCACTCGCATTTGTAAAAATACAAATTCCTCCTTAGCTCAGTTGGTTAGAGCATCTGACTGTTAATCAGAGGGTCCTTGGTTCGAGCCCAAGAGGGGGAGCAGTTCTTAAACTCTTTTGCGAAAGTAGCTCAGGGGTAGAGCATCACCTTGCCAAGGTGAGGGTCGCGGGTTCAAATCCCGTCTTTCGCTCTACTACGATATTAAGCTGCAGAAGTGGTGGAATTGGTAGACACGCTGGACTTAAAATCCAGTGGACAGTAATGTCCGTGCGGGTTCAAGTCCCGCCTTCTGTACAAAAGAAAACCCGAACAATGTTGTTCGGGTTTTTTTATTGTATAAATTCTAGAACTTGTTCTTAAGCATTTGAACAATAAATTCTTCGCTTGGAAAGACAATATCTACAAGAACCATTACCTAATAAAATCTACGCTTAGAATAAAACTTTTATCTCACTAATTATCAAAAAAACTGGAGAAAACTCCAGTTTTAGTTACAATTTATAAATCCACCCCCTAACTTATAATTGTGTCCTTATGAAAATCAAATGTACAACGAAGAAGGGCCGAAATTTTAAATCATCGGTGAACGGTAATTTAAAAGAGGTGTATTGCAATTAAGTAGAGGTAATCTGCGATTGAAAAACTGCGATTTTATGGTAAATTAAATAGAAATTTGACGATCAATTTGTTGATCTAAAGAGATAAAAGTTTCAGTTCTAGAAACACCTTTAATGGTTTGAATATCCTTATTCAATAAATGCATTAAGTCTTCATTATTCTTACACATGATTTTAATAAAAACTGCGTAATTTCCTGTTGTATAATGGCTTTCAACAATTTCTGGTATTTCTTTTAATCGCTTTATTGCCGATGAATACTGACTAGAGGAATCTAAAAATATACCGACAAAAGCAGTCGTTGAATACCCTAGTGCCTTTGGATTTAATACCATTTTATAACCATCAATCAACTTTGATTTATCAAGTTTTTTCAGACGCTGATGAATTGCAGCTCCAGATACTCCAACTTTTCGGGCAATAGTTAAGATTGGTGTTCTCGCATCCTTAACTAAGCTCTTAATTATAATTTTATCTATTCCGTCAATTTTCATTTGGGCCGATTTAAAATTAAAGATAAAAAAAAGAGAATACATATTGCATTCTCTTTTCTATATCGTGTTGTCACCTATTTATTCGATAACAAAATCTTCCATAAATTTAGTGGTATAGTTACCGGCTACATAGTCTGGATGATCCATCAATTGTCTGTGGAAAGGAATGGTTGTTTTTATTCCTTCAATTACAAACTCATCCAATGCTCTTTTCATTTTATTAATTGCCTCTTCTCTCGTTTGAGCAGTTACAATTAACTTTCCAATCATCGAATCGTAGTTTGGCGGAATCACATAACCGGCATATACATGAGAGTCCATGCGAACCCCATGACCACCTGGCGTATGTAAAGTTGTGATTTTACCTGGAGCAGGTCTAAAGTTATTATGCGGATCTTCCGCATTGATTCTACATTCGATAGAGTGCAACTTCGGATAGTAATTCTTTCCGGAAATTGGTACTCCCGCAGCTACTAAAATCTGTTCACGAATCAAGTCGTAATCTACAACTTCTTCAGTAATTGGGTGCTCCACCTGAATACGAGTATTCATTTCCATAAAGTAGAAATTTCTGTGTTTATCTACTAAGAATTCTACCGTACCGGCACCTTCATACTTGATATATTCTGCAGCTTTTACTGCAGCTTCCCCCATTTTCTCACGCAATTCATCTGTCATGAATGGAGAAGGAGTTTCTTCTGTTAACTTTTGATGACGTCTCTGAACAGAACAGTCTCTTTCAGATAAGTGACATGCCTTTCCGTAAGCATCACCAACAATTTGGATTTCAATATGGCGAGGTTCCTCAACGAACTTCTCCATATACATATCATCATTACCAAAGGCAGCTTTGGACTCTTGTTTTGCAGAATCCCAAGCGTCTTTTAAGTCATCTGGACTCCAAACAGCACGCATTCCTTTACCTCCACCTCCAGCAGAAGCTTTTAACATTACTGGGTACCCAACTTCTTTGGCTAGTTTTTCACACTCTTCAAAGTTTTCGATGATACCATCACTTCCAGGAACACAAGGAACACCTGCAGCCTTCATGGTTGCTTTAGCGTTTGCTTTATCTCCCATTCGATCGATCATCTCTGGAGAAGCACCAATAAATTTGATATTATGTTCTGCACAAAGCTTCGAGAACTTTGCGTTTTCTGATAAGAAACCATATCCAGGGTGAATAGCATCAGCATTGGTAATTTCTGCAGCGGCAATGATATTCGACATTTTCAAATATGATTCGCTACTTACAGCTGGACCAATGCAAACAGCTTCATCGGCAAAACGAACATGCAAGCTATCTGCGTCTGCAGTTGAGTATACTGCAACCGTCTTGATGTTCATTTCTTTACATGTACGAATGACACGCAAAGCGATTTCACCTCTATTTGCAATTAGAATTTTTTTAAACATAGTTTGATAGTTTACGTTGACAAAAGATAAAATTCAATCGTAGGGGATTGACTATGAGGGGTCAACTAAGAATAATGGTTGGTCAAATTCTACTGGAGTAGAATCGTCTACCAATACCTTAACTATTTTACCAGATATTTCAGATTCGATTTCGTTGAATAATTTCATCGCTTCAATCACACAAACGGTATCGCCTACTTTTACCTCGCTTCCAACATCAACAAAGTTTGCTTTGTCTGGAGATGGTTTTCTGTAGAAAGTACCAATCATTGGAGATTTAATTTCGATGTAATTGCTATTTTCTTCAGCAGCTGGTTTTGCCGGAGCAGCTGGAGCAGCAGGCTCAGCAACAGGCTGAGGAGCGATTTGCTGTTGAGGAGCAACCGCAGGAAGACTTTGGATTGGAGATTGAACAATAGTGGTTTCAGTTTTCTCCGGTCCTGTCTTGATTGTTAATTTTACATCTTCCATTTCAAGACTTACCTCACTTGCACCAGATTTGGCAACAAAGCGAATAAGATTTTGAATTTCTTTAATATCCATGTTTGTAAAAATTTAGTTGTCTATTTTTATTTAGGGTCATAGGCCCAAGTCAAATAAATTGCTCCCCAAGTGAATCCACCACCAAAGGCTGCAAAAATTAACTTATCTCCTTTTTTCAATTGATTTTCATAATCGGCTAACAATAAAGGAAGTGTTGCCGATGTTGTATTCCCGTATTTATGAATGTTCTGCATTACTTTATCAGGACCAACGCCCACACGACTAGCAGTAGCTTCTATAATTCGGGTATTTGCTTGATGCGGAACCAACCAGTCAATAGTCGTTTCATCAAGATTATTTCGATCTAATATTTTTCCAGATACATCTGCCATGCTAGAAACTGCATATTTAAATACAGTTCTACCTTCCTGATGTACAAAATGTTGTCCTGCATTTACAGTATCTAAAGATGGTGGTAAAATTGAACCTCCAGCTTCGATTTTCAAAAACTCACGTCCAATACCGTCACTTCTTAAAAACTCATCTTGTAAACCATACCCATCTTGATTAGGTTCAAAAAGAGCTGCACCAGCACCATCACCAAATATGATACAAGTAGCACGATCTTTATAATCGATAATTGAAGACATCTTGTCTGCTCCAATTAATAAAACCTTCTTATAACGACCAGATTCAATATAGCTAGATGCTGTCGACATTCCGTACAAAAAACTGGAACAAGCCGCTTGCAAGTCATACGCAAAAGCATTTACCGCTCCAATTTCTGAAGCAGTGTACACAGCTGTTGAAGCCACAAGCAAATCTGGAGTTGCTGTAGCAACAATTACCATATCAATCTCTTTCGGATCGATATTGCCTTTTTCCAATAAATCTTGTGCTGCTTTTATAGCCATGAAAGATGTACCTAAACCTTCACCTTTCAGAATTCTTCTTTCTTTAATTCCCGTTCTGGTAGTGATCCACTCATCGTTCGTTTCTACCATGGTCTCTAACTCTTTATTTGTTAGAATGTAATCTGGAACATATTTCCCTACTGCCGTAATGGCTGCAGTTATTTTGGCCATAATTGAATAGTATATCAGATTTTTATAGTGGTCAAAAGTAGTGAAAAAAACCACTTTTCTGACGAAAAAGGGTCAAAATCATCAATTTTTGACTTAAAAACAAAAAAAAACCCTCAAAACTGAGAGTTTTTAACAAATGTTAAATTTTGTTATTCTTCTACAGATGTACCTTCTAATACAACTTGACCTCTGTAGTATAATTTACCTTCATGCCAGTGAGCTCTGTGGTATAAATGTGCTTCACCAGTCGTAGGATCTGTAGCGATTTGCTGATTAGCAGCTTTATAATGCGTTCTCCTTTTATCTCTTCTGGTTTTAGAAATTTTTCGTTTAGGATGTGCCATTTTGAATCGTTTAGTCTATTAATAAATCTTTTAATTTATCCCATCTGGGATCTGTACTTTTTTCTTCTGTTTCTCTATTTATGGTGTGTTCTTCTAACTTCTTTAACGTCTCTGACTCCAATGTTCCATCTAATACCTTCGGATGGATTCTCTTATTCGGAACAGCTAAAATCACAGCTTCATAAATATACTGTCCAATGTTGAACTGGTAAGCTTCGTGTGGTAAGATTAACAACTCTTCGCTTTCATCATTATACTCCTCACCAAACTTAACCACTAACGGAATGGAAGCTTCGATTTCTTGATCATAATACTCATTACTCAAATCGCAAGGAACTTCAACGCTTCCTTTGATATTGAAAAGCAACTCAAACAAAGTACTCTTCTTCTCAAATTCCAAATCTACTGCTATTTCCGAACTTTTAAATTCGTCGTAGTTAAATGTCTCAAAGAACTTATTATCAATCGAATAATCGAATTGATGTTTACCTATTTTTAACCCCTCAAATTGAATCGTAAATTCTCTTAACTCTTTCATGGTAGGTTAAATTAGCGTGCAAAGATAATAAAAATTGTTTGGGAAAAAATCAATTAATGGATTAATTCCAATTAATTTTCTTGTTTAATCAATTGATTCTGAGTTAGCTCTTTTAATTCGACTCGATTTTTAAAAATATGAATAGCCAAAAACAATGCTTCCTTGAATGATGTTGGGCTCGCTTCTTTCTTCCCAGCAATATCGAAACCTGTTCCATGGTCGGGCGAAGTTCGCACTTTAGATAGACCTGCTGTAAAGTTTACACCGTTACCAAAACTCAGGGCTTTAAATGGCGCTAACCCTTGATCGTGATAGGTAGCAAGAATTCCATCAAACTGAGTATAGGTCTTCGATCCGAAGAATCCATCTGCAGCATATGGCCCATAAACCAATTTACCAGATTCTTGAATTTCTTTCAAAGTTGGTCGAATAATTTCCTCATCTTCTTTGCCAATCACTCCTTTATCTCCGCAATGCGGATTCAAACCTAACACAGCAATTCGAGGTTTCTGAATTCCGAAATCCTTTTTTAAAGATCGATGCATCACCTCAACTTTTTGTCGAATTAACTCTGGAGTAATCGCCTCAGCTACATGTGAAATTGGAATATGACCCGTCAATAATCCGATACGCAAATCATCAGACATCAAAATCATCAAACTTTCACCTTCCAAATTCGCTTCTAAATATTCTGTATGTCCAGGAAAATTGAATTTATCAGATTGAATATTGTCTTTACTGATGGGTGCCGTAAGTAACACATCAATCTGTCCTTTTTTCAAGCATTCGGTTGCGTTGGATAACGATTTGTACGCATATTCACCCGTAATTTCATTCGGTTTTCCTAACTCAAAATTCACATCCTCCTTCCAAACATTCAATACATTGATTTTTGAATGTTGAACCTGATTAATATCGCTTATTCCGTGCACCGGATTATTAAATTCCAACACCTTTTTGTGCTGAGAGATAACTTTTGTTGAACCAAATAATACCGGCGTGCAAAAATCCAACATGCGCTTGTCATGAAAGGTTTTCAAGATCACTTCAACGCCAATACCCGCCAAATCACCAATCGAAATCCCGACAATTATTTTCTTCTCTTTCTCCATAATGCTATCGCTTCTTTGTATTTTTGCATTCACAAAAGTAACTAAATTTTACTGAGATGTTTACAGGAATTATTGAAACTCTAGGACAAGTAACTCGACTTGAAAAGGAGGATACCAACCTTCATATTACTCTTAAAAGTAACATCACAAATGAGTTGAAAATCGATCAAAGTTTAGCTCATAATGGCGTTTGTCTTACAGTTGTTGCAATTGAAGGTAATGAATACACAGTTACTGCCATTAAAGAGACCATTGATAAATCCAATATTGGAGATTTAAAAGTAAATGATTTGGTGAATTTAGAAAGAGCGATGAAATTGGGCGCTCGTCTGGACGGACATATTGTTCAAGGTCACGTTGACACGACGGGTGTTTGCACAGATATCGTTGATGAAAACGGAAGTACGGTCTACACCTTTAATTACACTGATAATCCTGAACACATTACAATTGAGAAAGGATCCATTACAGTTAATGGAGTAAGTTTAACCGTTGTGAATTCTCAAAAAACAGGGTTTAGCGTTGCTATCATTCCTTACACTAAATCTCATACGACATTTCAATCATTAAAAGTTGGGGATCGAATTAACCTAGAATTTGATGTGATTGGAAAATACGTCGCTCGATTAACGCAACTATAATCTAGATCGCAGACTCTTTTCGATGTAAAAATCGAGTAAGCTTTAAAGTCAAATCAAGTAATATTACTTTGGCGTTTCCATTACGCTCGATGTGATAAATCGCGGTATCTAATTCCTTAAAAATCTCAACAATATTAGCTGAATTCACATACGGTGCGAATTTCTTTAAATCGAAGTTGTTGCTTGTACTGAAAAAGACCAAATCATCTGCCGTATAATTTTGCAATAAGGCCTGTCTGAAAAACTGAATGCAATACAAAAGAAATTGCTTCTGAGTTTCTCTACCCGATTTTGCAATTGTTTCGGACCATGAAATCAAATCCTGAACAACCGTCGGATTTCCTTTGGCTCGAAAAGCGGTTCGAACCCAAAAGACAAACCATTCCTCAAAATCGCTGTCTTTTGAATCATGTAATGCCAGATGTAACGCCTTATTGAAGTTCCCATCAGATTGATACGCATAAAACTTCGCCTCACTTGCCTCGATTTGTAATTGTTTTACCAAGTGATTTGCGATATCTTCTTCTGGTAATTTCGGAAAATGAAAGACCTGACATCTCGATTTGATGGTGTCTAATAATTGTTCTTCATTTTCGGTAACTAATAAAAAAATGGTTTTTTCTGGTGGTTCTTCGATTAGCTTCAACAATTTGTTTGCTGCCGCAATATTCATCTTTTCGACCATCCAAAGAATCATAATTTTGGAGCCTCCTTCGTATGATTTAAGAAGTAGTTTCTTAACGATATCTTCGGCTTCGTCAACCCCAATAATTCCTTGTTTGTTATCAACCCCAATATGTTTCAACCAATTGAAAAGACTCCCGTAAGGCTGTTCTTCCATAAAAGATCGCCATTCTTCTAAAAACAAATTACTCACCGGATGCTTTTTGACGGAATCTGTTGACGTCACCGGAAAACCAAAGTGTAAATCAGGATGTTGTAACTTTTGACATTTCGCTGCTGTCGCCTCTTTGTCATTGGAGTAATAATGAAGAATGTGTTGTGCATAAGCAATGGCCATGGGTAGTGTTCCTGTTCCCTCATCACCAACGAAAAGTTGTGCATGGGGAATTCGTCCACTTTCAACCGAAGTGATTAAATGGTTTTTGATGTGTTCCTGACCAATTACTTTTTCAAAAAACATACACAAATATAGTTTTTTATAACTCGAAAACGTTGTATTAAATTTTCAATTTGATTCCCATTTTAAACAATAAGAAAAGTTAAATTTGTAAAGAAACAAACTCACCTATGAAAACAATTAACGATTTTAATTTTCAGGATAAAAAAGCAATTATTCGTGTCGATTTTAACGTCCCATTGAATGATAAATTTGAGGTTACGGATACAACAAGGATTCAATCTGCAAAACCAACAATTAGTAAAATTCTTGCTGATGGTGGTAGTTGTGTATTGATGTCACACTTAGGTCGACCAAAAGGCAAACAAGACGAATTCTCTTTACGCCATATTGTTGGAACTGTTAGTGAAATCTTAGGATGTACAGTTCATTTTGTTGATGATTGTATTGGAGATTCAGTTGAAAAAGCTGTTGCTGATTTGAAATCAGGTGAAGTTTTATTGTTAGAAAACCTTCGTTATTATAAAGAAGAGACCGCTGGAAATATTGATTTTGCTCAACAACTTTCACAATGGGGAGACATTTATGTAAACGACGCTTTTGGTACCGCTCATAGAGCTCACGCTTCAACTACAATTATTGCTCAGTTTTTTGAAGATAAAAAGTGCTTCGGAAGCCTTTTAGCAAGAGAAATCGAAAGTATTGATAAGGTATTAAACAACTCAGAAAAACCAGTTTTAGCTATCTTAGGTGGTGCTAAAGTATCTTCAAAAATTACAGTAATCGAAAATATTTTAGATAAAGTAGATCACCTTATTATTGGTGGCGGAATGACATTTACATTTATCAAAGCACAGGGAGGAACAGTTGGTGATTCGATTTGTGAAGATGATAAAATGGATTTAGCCCTTGAAATTTTAGAGAAAGCCAAAGCAAAGAATGTGCAGGTTCATATTCCTGTTGATGTAATTGCTGCGGATACTTTTGCGAATGATGCAAATACCCAGGTAATGGATGTAATGTCCATTCCTGATGGGTGGCAAGGATTGGATGCCGGACCGAAATCATTAGCAAAATTTGACGAAGTCGTAAATACTTGTAAAACCATCTTATGGAACGGTCCTTTAGGAGTTTTCGAAATGGAAACATTTTCTAAAGGAACAATCACTTTAGGTCATTCAATTGAAAAAGCCACAAAAAATGGAGCTTTCTCCCTTGTTGGTGGTGGTGATTCTGTCGCTGCTGTAAAACAATTCGGTTTTGCAGAAAAAGTAAGTTATGTATCAACCGGTGGTGGGGCTATGTTAGAAAGTCTAGAAGGAAAATCATTACCAGGTATTGAAGCTATATTAAACTAAATACAATTCAATTTGAATAAAAGGAGCCCTCATAATTGAGGGCTTTTTTTTGTTTTATTGAAACCGAAATAAGCCTTATTTTTACGTTTTAAAATTTTCCTTCCAATGAAATACACTACACTTCCAAACACAGATATTAAAGTTTCAAAGATTTGTTTAGGCACTATGACCTGGGGAAATCAGAATACTGAAGCAGAAGGTCATGAGCAAATGGACTATGCTCTAGATCAAGGAGTGAACTTTTGGGATGTAGCCGAATTATATCCGGTACCTGCCAACAAGGAAACGTATGGTGATACCGAACGCATCATTGGAACATGGTTTAAGAAAACTGGAAAAAGAGATCAGATTGTATTAGCTTCGAAAATTGCTGGTGGAGGCGATTATACGGCTCACATCAGAAAAGGTGGAATCACGGGTCCAAATGTGATTGATGCTATCGACAAAAGTTTACAACGCTTACAAACTGATTACATTGATTTATACCAATTGCATTGGCCTAACCGAGGTGTAAATGTATTTGGTGTGCGTGATTATCCCTATGAATATTCTGCAAAAGAGGCAGAAAATCATTTTGAAATTTTAGAAGCTTGTCAATCCTTAATCAAGGCCGGAAAAATTCGCCATGTTGGATTATCAAACGAAACTCCATGGGGTACAATGAAGTATTTGCAAACGGCAGACGAAAATAATTTACCGAGACCTGTAACCGTTCAAAACTCATATTCAATGATTCACAGAGGTTATGAGGCTGGAATGAGTGAGGTTTCATTACGAGAAAACATCGGATTATTGGCCTATTCGCCGCTGGCTCAAGGAGTTTTATCTGGGAAATACTTAAACGGTAATCAGCCAGAGGGAGCGCGTGGAACATTATTCCCAAGATTTATTGCGAGATATCGAGGAGAAGGATCAGAAAAAGCAGTACAGCGATACTTAGAAATAGCTCAGAAGCACAATTTGACCTTATCAGAATTATCATTGGCCTTTGTAAATCAATTGCCATTTGTGACTAGTAATATTATTGGGGCCACCAAAATGGATCAATTGAAAGAGAACATCAACTCTATTGATATTGATTTATCAAAAGAAATAATTGCTGAAATTAACGCAGTACACGCTGAGATTCCGAATCCGGCACCTTAAGAAATCTTAACTACTCGATTTTCTAGAAGTTGATACTTTTCGCCACTTTCTTTACAAGTAGCGATGTCGGTATCATTAAAATCTAAACGGTGACCGTATTCACTTACCCAACCAATTTGCTTGGCAGGATTACCAACAACTAATGCGTAAGGAGGAACATCCTTGGTGATTACTGCTCCCGCACCGATGAGGGCATATTCACCAATATCATTTCCGCAGATAACTGTTGCATTGGCACCAATGCTGGCTCCTTTTTTTACGGTTGTTTTTTCGTATTGATCACGACGAACAATGGCACTTCTTGGGTTGATAATATTCGTAAATACCATAGAGGGCCCTAAAAAGACATCATCTTCGCAAACAACTCCGGTGTAAATAGACACATTGTTTTGCACTTTTACGTTATTACCTAGAACAACATCTGGAGAGACAACAACATTCTGCCCCAAATTGCACCGTTCACCAATTTTTGCATTTGGCATAATGTGCGAAAAATGCCAGATTTTAGTTCCATTACCTATGGTAACCCCTTCATCAATTACTGCCGTTTCATGTGCAAAATAGTTCATCAATAAGAAATTTGAATATAAAAATAGAAAAGTAAAATGGAATCATTTACTTTTTCGCAATTTCCTCTAGCTCCCGATACCAACATTCACCAAATTTTCGAATAAGAGCTTCTTTTACAAATTTGTAAACGGGCACTTGTAATTCTTTACCCAAAGTGCATGCATCATCACATATTTGCCACTTATGATAATTGACAGCAGAAAATTCATTGTAATCTTTCACTCGGATTGGGTACAGGTGACATGAAATTGGCTTTTTCCAATCAACTACACCTTTATTATACGCTTCTTCTATTCCACAAAGCGCGGTTCCTTTTTCATCAAAAGTAACATAGGCACACTCTGCTCCATTAACGAGAGGAGTTTCCAAATCACCTAAGTCTGAAGTAATCCAAGTTCCTTGATTTTCGATGGCTTCAATTCCTTCTTTACGCAAAAAGGGTTTAACCTTCCCATAGATCTCTTCAAGGATTTTTGTTTCTTCTTTCTCTAAAGGTGCGCCTGCTTCTCCATGAACACAGCATGCTCCCTTACATGCGGAAAGGTTGCAGACAAAATCCCTTTCAATAATATCTTCGGAAACAATTGTTTTTCTTAGCTGAAACATTTCGCAAAAATAAAACTAAATTTTTCTTTATTTCGATTTACGCAATGCAAGAGTTGACTACTTTTGCAAAAAATTACAAACCAAAAATGAATTTCAATTTAAAAGAAATATTTACTGCATTCATGGTATTGTTCGCGGTAATCGATATTGTGGGGAACATTCCAATTATCATTGACTTACGTAAAAAAGTTGGACATATCCAGTCTGAAAAGGCGTCTGTCATTGCTGGAGTTATAATGATATTATTCCTTTTCTTAGGTAAAAGCTTATTGAACTTAATAGGTGTTGATGTGAATTCATTTGCGGTTGCGGGTGCGTTTATTATTTTCTTCATTGCTCTCGAAATGATTTTAGGAATCACCTTATATAAGGATGACGGTCATAGTGCTGTAACAGCATCTGTTTTTCCTTTAGCCTTTCCTTTAATTGCAGGACCAGGAAGTTTAACGACGCTTCTCTCCTTGCGTGCGGAATTTAATTTGGAAAACATTATCGTGGCGCTTTTATGTAATGTTATTGTGATTTATGTAGTATTGAAAACATCGGCAAAAATTGAAAACTTTATTGGTCAAAACGGAATCTTAATTATTAGAAAGGTATTCGGAGTTATTCTTCTTGCTATTTCTGTGAAGTTATTTGCTACAAACTTTAAAATGTTAATTGCATAAATGGATTTTGATGTGCTTATAATTGGTGGTGGAGTTGCAGGCATGCAATGTGCCTTGGTTTTAGGATCTGCAAAAGACAAACCCTTTGCACAGAATAAATCTATCGGATTGATCGCACATCAACGAAGTTCACATTTAAAAAATGCTTTATTTAATAATGTACTTGGACTTTCACCTGGAACAACTGGAAGAGAAATCCTTTTTGAAGGAATAGGTCATATAAAAGAACAATACAATCATGTGAGCCTCATCGAAAAAGAGAAAGTTAGTAGAATCAAATTCTTATCCGATGGTTTTCAGATTCGAACAAATAAGAATTCCTATGCTTCTAGAATTGTTGTTCTGGCATTAAATTATTCAAAACCATTCACGATCGAAGGTTTAGACGAATTTATTATTCCGCATCAAAAAGCAAATCCTTCGAAGGATCGTATTCAACTCAAAAATTCAGATCATCGAATACAAGACAATTTATATTGTTGTGGCACTATTGCCGGGCACAGAAGTCAGTTTTCTATAGCCGCTGGAAGTGGGGCTGCTGTAGCTACAGACATTCTAACCATTTGGAATGCAGGTAGTCATACAAAGGTCCACGACAAAATATGACGAATGTCATTTTTTTTGGTTTTCATTCAATTTAACTTTAGGGTGAGTTTGTATCAGAAATGAAGTAGAACTCAAAACACTAAGTAAATAACTCTAAATAGGCTGAGTCATGAGAACCAAAAAAAATCCAAAACATACATTAGAGAACTTTAGTAAAATTTTCTTTCAGATCGGGTTAGTGTTTTCATTATTTGTGATTTATTCATTAATGGAACACAAAACCTATGAATCTTTTGATAAACAATTGCTAGGTCATGTGAGCATGACTGACGATATGAAAGAGGAGATTCCTATTGTTAAACTCCAGAAAATTGAACCTGAGAGAAAGATTCCAAAAACAGTGGAAATCGTGAAGGTTGTAGAAGATGATTTAAAAGTTGAAGAAACTATTATTGAATCTACAGAGACCGATGAAACCGAAGCTGTTATTATTGAAGACAGAGACATTGTTGAAGTAGAAGAAGAGGAAGAAATTGTTGAAGATATTCCTTTCGTTCTAATTCAAGATGTTCCAATTTTCCCAGGTTGTAAAGGAAATAACAAGGAATTAAAAGATTGTTTTACTAAGAAAGTAACTGAGCACTTTAGCAAACGTTTTGACGTTGGTTTAGCTTCAGAACTAGGATTAAGTGTAGGTAAGAAAAGACTTTACGTAGTTTTTACAATTTGTAAAAAGGGTACAGTTCAAAATGTCAGAGCTAGAGGTCCTCATCCTCGATTAGAGAAAGAGGTTACTGAGATTATTGCTTCCTTACCTAACATGAAGCCTGGTAAACAAAGAGGTAAACCGGTTGGAGTAAGTTATAGTATACCTATTACTTTTGATGTAGTTCAATAATGCTAGTTGCCCGTTGTAACTAGGAACACTCTCAATTTCTTCAAAACAATTGAGGGTGTTTTTTTATTCTACAGTTACAGACTTCGCCAAGTTTCTAGGTTGATCTACATTCTTACCTAACATCACTGCAATATGGTACGAAATTAATTGTAATGGAATCGTAGTTAACAATGGAGTTAATGCTTCTTCAGTTTCCGGAATTTCAATGGTATGATCTGCAATTTCTTTTACCGTAGTATCACCTTCGGTAACAATGGCAATAATTTTTCCAAATCTTGATTTAATTTCCTGAATGTTACTTACTACTTTTTCGTAATGTCCATGTTTGGTTGCGATTACGACAGTTGGCATATTCTCATCAATCAATGCGATAGGTCCATGCTTCATTTCTGCTGCTGGATATCCTTCGGCATGGATATAAGAAATCTCCTTCAATTTTAATGCTCCTTCTAATGCAACCGGGAAGTTAAATCCTCTTCCTAAATACAAACAGTTGGTTGCGTCCTTATATACAGAAGCGATGTATTTTACATGCTCATCGATTTCCAATAACTTTTCTACTTGCTGCGGAATTCGATCCATAGCTTTTAGATATTTAACGAATTCTTTCTCAGGAATAGTTCCTTTCGCGCGACCTAATTTCAAGGCCATTAGAATAAGTACCGTAATTTGAGTAGTAAATGCTTTTGTTGATGCTACTCCAATTTCTGGACCAGCGTGCGTATAAGTACCCGTATGCGTTTCTCTGGCAATAGAAGAACCTACCACGTTACAGATTCCATAAACGAATGCCCCACGTTCTTTAGCTAATTTGATAGCTGCTAATGTATCTGCAGTTTCTCCTGATTGCGAAATGGCAATAATTACATCATTTTCGGTAATTACCGGATTTCGATATCTAAACTCTGATGCGTATTCAACTTCAACTGGAATTCTTGCCATGTCTTCTAATAAGTATTCCCCTACTAGACCCGCATGCCATGAAGTACCACAAGCCACAATAATAACGCGATCTGCATTTAAGAATTTCTCTCTGTATGAATCAATTCCAAGTAGTTTGATAAAGTTTTGCTCTACCTGTAAACGTCCTCTGAATGTATCTGTAATTGCTTTAGGTTGTTCGTGAATCTCTTTCAACATGAAGTGATCATAACCACCTTTTTCAATCTCGTCAAGACTCAATTGTAATTTCTGAACAGAGGCTTTAATTAATTGATCATTATGAATCTTGCGAACTCTAACTTCTCTGCCTAATTTGATAATTGCTAATTCTTCATCTTCTAAATACACTGCATTTTTTGTGTATTCAACAAACGGAGAAGCATCTGACGCGATAAAAAATTCACTGTTATTCTTGCCAATTCCGATAGCAATTGGACTACCTAGTCTTGCAACAACTAATTCATTTGGCTTAGACTTATCGAAAACAGCAATGGCATAAGCGCCCACAACATTGTTTAATGCAAGTTGAACTGCTTTACCTAATTTACATCCTTCGTTTTTCTTTACCTCTTCAATCAGGTTTACTAAAACTTCAGTATCGGTATCACTTTTGAAGGTATATCCACGTTTAATTAGCTCTTTTTTAATCGTGTCATAATTTTCAATTATACCATTATGAACAATTACTAATTCTCCTGAATTGGAAACATGTGGGTGTGAGTTGTTATCATTCGGAACACCATGAGTCGCCCATCTGGTATGACCAATTCCGACATTTCCGCCTTTTCTTTGTGCATCATTATTGGTAATTTCCTCAAGATCAGAAACCTTTCCTTTCGTTTTAGACAATTGTAATCCTTGTCCATCAAACAACATGATCCCCGCACTATCATATCCTCTGTATTCTAATCGTTTTAAACCGTTAATTACAATAGGATATGCATCTCTTGAACCAATATACGCTGTGATACCACACATAATTTTTTCTTTCTGTTAGTTCTTTTTTGTTGAATATGAAATCTTCAATCTGGCTTTCTTATCCGCGTTAATTGCAGAATGATTAAATAAAGTCACTGCTTTAGGATTCCAACTGTAATTGTTAAATATAGTATCTAATTCTGAAAATGGAATATCTGTACCATTAAATGTTTTCAATTTTAATGTTGGATTGAAATTTGAGTTCCCATTTAACAGTTCAGAAACGTAATCGGTAATCTTAAATACATACTTCTCCTTCTTCCCATTATCGCCTCTTACCAACTGTCCGCGGATACCTCCTAAATTGGCTTCTGTATACGCATCCTCAATTTGACTTAACTTAGGTGTTATTGCGGTATCATCCTCTTTGTACATATACAAACGGAATGGTACATTGGTTGTATCTGCCGCTTGATTGATATATAACGTCAACTCAGCATCGTTAACTAACCAATCTCTTCCTCTAAGTTCTGCAAGTTTTGTCGGTGAGAATAAGGTAATTTTTCCTTCGCTACCCGCAGCACCCTGAATCTTAATTTCGTTGTTATTGGGATAGGTTCTTTCGGTCATTAAAAACTTATTCGCACGAATTCCGCTTAATGGAAGACTGTATACTCGGGGAATCGTATCAACAATTGTACTTCCTCCAGCCACTACTGTATTCGTAAAGAAAATTTCGATCGAAGGTGAGTTATTCGGAGCCGTGTTATTAAAATTGAAAGAAACTAAACTTCCATCATTACCAGTTGCCTCCAAAATTATTCCTCTGAAATAATCATTGAAAGCATCTTGCGAAACAAATTCTGGTTGACCAATTTTATCTAAAAACAATTGCTTGATTTTATCTTCATCTAACGGAATAATAGCCGTTGGTCTTGGAGCACCCGTATTTGCCGTCACTACATATGTGATGGTATCCGTTCTGTGGATGCTACCATCACTCAAACGTCTTTTAATGATAACTGCTGTATCATTTTTACTAGGAAGAAATTGAAAATCTCTTTCAGCATTCAAAATATCACCTGCCTTTTGATAATTTAAATCAGAAAAGAATGTATTTAATTTTGAAGGATCTGCAGGATCTAATCTATTCATGTAAGTGCCAGATTCATACACGTTCAAGTTAAACGGAATTGACGTATCTCCAATAATGGAATCCAATTCTACATTGATATCGCCATCATTATTTTCCACATTAACCTGGAAAGGCAATTTAATGAATGCCGTATCGATTGTAGAAATAACCGTTGTATCAGCTCCGTAAGTATCCTGAACTAAATTAAATCCAGAGTTCACTTGTAACTGAGAAACTACAGATGCTTCTAATTTTTCATAATCGGAACTGTTGTAAATTCCTAGAAGGTATTGACCTAATTCTCTAGAAATATTATCAGACTGGATCCTTGTAATTGGACTATTCTCGACCACGATATCCATCACCTCAAAGTTGGTGTCGAATTTTGTATTACTAACCACTCCAGAGCCTAAATCCGTGAATTCCTTTTCACATGAGATCATAGCTAAAAAACTTAAAAAAATTAGGAGTGTACCTTTAACTTTTTTGAATGTCGTTTTCAAATTAAATATTAATTGATTGATTAATCTGTAAGTAATTGTGCATAAAATTCAAGATAGTTCTCTTTAGACATTTCATCTTCATAATCTAAAAATGGAATATCTGAAGCAGCAATGCTTTCTTCTATCTCTGCAGGTAATGTAGCACTCGCTTTAATTACCGCATCTGAATTTTGAATAGCACTTTTTGATATATTGATAAAGGTTGGTTCGTTTAAAATAGCTGATTTTGAAGCCTCTTCCATATCGAATTGTACTTTTTTAGACAATTCACTATTTAACGACCCTTCAAAAGCATTATTGTACAAAGAAGTAACCACAATGCTATCTGAAAACAATGGTTCTTCCTTATAATATTCTTTTAAGTATAATGGTAGTAATGAGGCCATCCATCCATGAACATGAATGATATCTGGAGCCCAGTTTAATTTTTTAACAGTTTCAATTACACCTTTCGCGAAAAAAATCGCCCTTTCATCATTATCTGAAAATAATTTATCGTCCTCGTCGGTAAAAACCGCCTTTCTTTTGAAATACTCATCATTGTCGATAAAATATACCTGCATGCGCTCCTTCGGAATAGAAGCCACTTTTATAATTAAAGGCATATCCATATCGTTGACAACTAGGTTCATACCAGACAAACGAATTACTTCATGTAACTGATGTCTACGTTCATTTATAACCCCAAAGCGAGGCATGAAAATACGGGTTTGAATCCCCTTTGAATGTGCATTTTTGGCTGAGAAAAAAGCCGTTGACGAAAGTTCTGTTTCAGGTAAATAAGGAACTACTTCTGATGAAACAAATAATATTCTCTTATCCTTCATTAAGTCAAACTCTTTTATAAAGGTGCAAAACTACGAATTTTTATCCATAAATGCTGTTAAAATAGTAAGTTTGCACATTCTAAGCCCGGAGCACAAATGATTTTGTTCGATAAAAAATCGGAACTTACTTCTCACATTAATAACTTAAAAAAGCAAGAAAAATCTATTGGTTTTGTTCCAACTATGGGAGCGTTGCATCGAGGTCACTTGTCATTAATTGAACAAGCCCGTTACGAAAACGACATTGTTGTAGCTAGTATTTTTATAAATCCGACGCAATTTGACAATCAAGAAGACCTTTTGAAATACCCAAAAACACTGGAATCGGACCTTAATTTATTGAAAGAATCAGGATGTGATGTAGTTTTTGTTCCAACCGTTGAAGAGATTTATTCTGAACATATCAAAGCTAAAAATTTTGATTTTGGTGGAATCGAATTCGAAATGGAGGGTAAATTTCGATCTGGTCATTTCGATGGGGTTGCCACCATTGTTAAAGAATTATTCAATATTGTAACCCCGACCATAGCTTATTTCGGGGAAAAGGATTTTCAGCAACTTCAAATCATTAAAAAGCTTGTAGAACTTGAAGAATTACCAATTACGATTAAGGGATGTCCTATTTTCAGGGAAGAAGATGGGCTAGCCATGAGCAGTCGAAATATGAGGCTTACCGATGAACAACGGAAAGTTGCTCCATTCGTTTACAATATTTTAATGAAAGCTCGGGAAAAATTCAAAACACAAAACATTCAAAAAATAAGTGAATGGGTTGAGAATCAGTTTAAAAATCATCCTTTGCTTGACTTAGAATACTTCCTGATAGCTGATGAAAATTCACTAAAACCTTCAATAGAGAAAGAAATCAGTAAAAATTATCGCGCTTTTATTGCGGTTTACGCAGGAAAAATAAGATTAATTGACAATATTAATTTATCACTATAATCATTAGAAAAATAGTACTTTTGCAGCATGTTAGTTCAGGTAGTAAAATCTAAAATTCACCGCGTAAAAGTTACGGGTGCTGATTTAAATTATATCGGCAGTATTACCATTGATGAAGACCTAATGGATGCCGCTAATATTATTGAAGGTGAGCGTGTACAGATTGTAAATAACAATAATGGCGAACGCTTAGAAACCTATGCCATTCCTGGACCAAGAGGAAGTGGAGAAATTACCTTAAATGGTGCAGCGGCTCGGAGAGTTGCCGTCGGTGATGTCTTAATTCTAATTGTTTACGCATTCATGGAATTGGAAGAAGCCAAGGAGTTCAAGCCGGCACTAGTGTTTCCAAATGAAAAAGACAACACACTTACCTAAATTTTGAATGTAAAAAAGATCATAAAAATTATTCTACCTCTCATATTGGGAGGTTTTTTAGTTTGGTATTCTTTAGGAATCGTTTCTCCAAGTGAATTAGTAGATTACTTTGCAAATGCTAATTACTGGTGGATTTCTTTAGGCCTATTCTTCGGAATTTTAAGTCACCTTTCACGTGCTTATCGTTGGAAATACCTATTAGAGCCTTTGGGTTATCAACCAAAATTCGTCAATAGCACACTTGCTGTTTTAGTCGCTTATTTGATGAACATTTTTTTGCCTCGAGCTGGAGAGGTTACACGAGCGGCTGTGATGACTAATTATGAAGACATTCCTTTCGAAAAAGGATTTGGAACCATAGTTGCCGAACGAATTGCCGATCTTTTAATGATGCTGGTTATTATCATCATCACTTTATTCATACAGTTTGATTTTATCTTTGAACTTCTTTCAGAAAAAGTCAATCCGAAGAACTTAGTTTTATATGGTGCATTGGCTACTATTGGACTCTTATTTTTCTTTTTCTACATCAGAACGGGGAAATCTAAGCTGGCTCAAAAAATCAAATCTTTTATTCTAGGTTTAAAAGATGGTGTGACCAGTATTTTCAAAATGAAACACAAATGGTCATTCATTTTTCATACAGTTTTTATCTGGGTTATGTACGTAGCCATGTTTTGGGCTACCATTCCTGCCGTTGAAAATTTAACTGTTCCATTTGGCGGAGTTTTAATTGGATTTATTGCTGGCGGATTTTCAATTGCTGCTACGAATGGTGGTGTTGGATTGTACCCAGTAGCCGTAGCTGGAGCACTTTCATTATTTGGTATTGATGAAGTGACAGGTAACGCCTTTGGATGGATCATGTGGACCGCACAAACCGCTATGATTATTGTTTTTGGCGGACTCTCATTTTTACTCCTTCCAATCTACAACAAAGACGAATAGATTTCTTTTCTTTGTAACTAGTTAGTCAGGACGATGCCGAAAACAAAAACTACTTTTTTTTGTCAAAATTGCGGAACCCAACATTCACAATGGGTAGGTCAATGTCATGCTTGTAAAGAATGGAATACTATTGTCGAAGAAGTTATTCAAAAGGAAGAGAAACGGAATTGGAATCAGCAAAAGACGACGTCAAAAAGACAAAATCGACCACTAAAGATTTCTGAAATTAAAGTTAATTCAGAAGAGCGATTTGCGACTTTAAATACAGAATTTGATACCGTATTAGGTGGAGGAATCGTTAAGGGCTCCGTCATCCTTTTAGGCGGCGAACCTGGTATTGGAAAGTCAACTTTACTACTCCAAATTGCCTTAGGTATTTCGAAAAATGTCTTGTATGTGTCTGGCGAAGAAAGCGAGTCTCAAATCAAAATGCGAGCAGAACGACTTCAGAATAATCAGACGAACTGTCTAATTCTTACTGAGACAAATACCCAACAGATTTTTTCATCTGTTTCAGAAATTCAACCTGATTTATTAGTTATCGATTCAATTCAAACGTTGCATACGAATTCAATCGACGCAACGCCAGGGAGCATTTCTCAAATACGCGAAACATCCGCAGAACTGATCAAATTTGCTAAAGAAACTGCTACACCCGTTCTTTTAATTGGCCACATTAATAAGGAGGGAAATATTGCTGGCCCAAAAATATTGGAACACATGGTCGACGTTGTTCTACAATTTGAAGGGGACAGAAATTATAATTATCGAATTTTACGAGCTCATAAAAACCGTTTCGGATCCACATCAGAATTGGGAATTTATGAAATGCTAAGTGATGGACTTCGTGAGATTAAAAATCCGTCTGAAATCTTAATCTCTAAAAAAGATGAAGACCTGAGTGGTATTGCCATTGCATCAACCTTAGAAGGCATTCGTCCCTTAATGATTGAAGTTCAAGCATTAGTTTCAAGCGCTGTTTACGGAACGCCACAGCGATCGGCAACCGGATTCAATTTAAAGCGATTGCACATGTTACTGGCGGTATTGGAAAAACGTGCCGGATTCAAACTAGGTGCAAAAGATGTGTTTTTGAACATCACAGGAGGTATTTCTATAGATGATACAGCAATAGATTTAGCCGTGGTTGCAGCAATATTATCTTCTAACAAAGACATTCCTATCAATCCGAATGTATGCTTCGCAGCAGAAGTAGGTTTGGCTGGAGAAATTCGTCCGATTTCAAAAATTGATCAACGAATTCTAGAAGCCCGTAAACTTGGTTACAAAACTTTTGTTGCTTCTAAATACAATAAAATTACCTTGACAGATCCTGGGGTTAGATTGATACTAGTAGGGAAAATCGAAGAAGTTTTTGCTACTTTATTTGCATAAAAAAAGCTCCTTCAAACTGAGGAGCCTTTTCAATATTTTCTTTCTAATTATTTCTTATTCACTTCCATGATGTACTTCTCAAGAGCCATAGTCATCGATGGAGTTTCTGGAGTTGGAGCTTTGATATTACAAGTTAAACCAGCATCTTCAACTGCTTTAATTGTGGTATTACCAAAAGCTGCAATCCTTGTGTTATTTTGTTTGAAATCTGGGAAATTCTGATATAAAGACTCAATTCCAGAAGGACTAAAGAATACCAAAATATCGTAGAACACATTTTCTAAATCCGATAAATCACTTACAACGGTGCGATATAAATCAGCACGTTTCCAATTGACTTCAATTTTATCTAATTCTACCGGAATACTATCTTTCAATTTATCCGAAGATGGCAATAGGAATTTTTCAGTTTTATGCTTTTTAATCAATTTGATTAATTCTGGAAATGTTCTATTTCCAACATAAATCTTTCGTTTACGATATACCACATACTTCTGAAGGTAGTAAGCAACCGCTTCCGATTGACAGAAATATTTCATTGTATCTGGCACGTTAAAACGCATTTCTTCAGCAATTCTAAAGAAATGGTCAACAGCATTTCTACTTGTAAGGATAATTGCTGTAAAATCAGATAAGTGGATTTTTTGATTTCGAACATCTCTTACAGAAATTCCTTCAACATGAATAAAAGATCGAAAGTCAATCTTAACTTTCTGTTTATCAGCTAAATCAAAATACGGTGATGTTTCTGTTTTGGGTGCAGGCTGCGATACTAATATCGTTTTCACTTTCATACGCTTCTAACTTTTTTAAAGCATCAATTTAAACAGGATCAATAGCGGTGCTATTTCGAAGGCGCAAATGTACAAAATAAAATAAAACAAGTGATTAAATATCAAGTTTTTATTGTAGGTAATCATAAGGATCAAGCGGAATAAGAAGCCAAATGCGAAGAAAAAAAATAGACTATTTATTGGCAAATCTGCATAGAAAAACAGAACAATGAATGCAAAAATGAAATAAGATAGACTGTACAAGTAAGTACTCTTCGAAATGAGATAAAACTTGACTCCTCCCTGAATTTGAAGAACCATAGAAATCCCATATTCTAGAGCTTTCTTAAGCAAAAAATAGGTTAACGTTCCAAGACTAATCCACAAATAGCTATTAAAGGGATTGGCAAAATCTTGATAATGATTCGCAATGGTAAAAACACTCAAGGCAATTACCAAAACGCAGAATAAGAACTGGACAATATAAAACGTATTGAAAATTGTCAATCGCTCTTCGACTTCTGTATCGATGAATCCTTTATTGAACAGACCTAAAAAATAACCTTGTAATTTTTCTTGATTTAGCCCCCGCAAAAAGAATACAACGAGGGTTAGCAAAACCAAAACAAAGGTTAACCAATCATTCGATAAAAAAGACCTTTCGAGTGCCTGCAATTAAGATTTCTTTAAATAAGTATCAACAAAATTAGCAATTAAATAATGTATATTTGCCACTATTCTAAGTGAATTTTATTCCATGTCTGACGCACTTGTAATCATTCCTACTTACAACGAAAAAGAAAACATCGAAGCGATTATTCGAGCGGTTTTCAAACAGAAAAAAGTTTTTCATGTGCTTATTGTTGATGATAATTCTCCAGATGGCACATCGGAGATTGTAAAATCATTACAAAATGAATTTCCTGAGCGCCTTTTTTTAGAAGTTCGTAAGAATAAAAGTGGACTTGGGACGGCTTACATTCACGGATTTAAGTGGGCTCTGCAAAATGATTACGATTACATTCTTGAAATGGATGCTGATTTTTCTCACAATCCGAAAGACTTAGTACGATTGTATAATGCTTGTGCAAAAGACGGAGCTGATGCATCAGTAGGATCTCGATATTCTAAAGGCGTGAATGTAGTAAACTGGCCAATGAAACGTGTATTGTTGTCTTTTTTTGCCTCAAAATATGTTCAGTTCATTACGGGAATTCCCGTTAGGGATACTACTGCAGGATTTGTTTGCTGGACTCGTAAGGTGTTAGAGACCATCAATTTGGATAAAATCAAATTCATTGGTTATGCATTTCAAATTGAAATGAAATTCAAAGCCTGGAAGATGGGATTCAATATTAAAGAGGTTTCAGTAATATTTACAGATAGGACCCAAGGTGAATCAAAAATGAGCGGCGGAATAGTATATGAAGCACTATTTGGAGTAATTAAAATGCGATTAAAAGGAGTACCAAAAAAATAGATATGAGTAGTTTTCTTATCAAAAATGCAACGATAGTTAATGAGAATAAAACCTTTGTTGGAGATGTTTTAATTGAAAATGAAATCATTTCCAAAATTGATTCTCAAATCACAACCGAGAAAAATGTAACGGAAATAGATGCAGAAGGCATGTATTTAGTTCCGGGTTTTATTGACGATCAAGTGCATTTTAGAGAACCAGGATTAACTCATAAAGCAAATATCGCCACAGAATCTAGAGCGGCTGCGGCAGGTGGAATTACAACGTTTATCGAACAACCGAATACTATTCCGAATGCCACTACTCAGGAATTATTAGAAGATAAGTTTCAGATTGCAGCTAAGAGTTCTTATGTGAATTACTCCTTCATGTTCGGAGGTACGAATACCAACTTGGAAGAGCTTTTAAAAACAGACAAGAAAAACGTTGCCGGTATCAAATTGTTCCTAGGATCTTCGACTGGAAACATGCTTGTTGATGATGAGGCTACTCTTGAAAAAATATTCTCGTCGACGGATATGATTATTTCTACCCATTGTGAGGACGAGGGTACCATCCGAAGAAATTTAGAGCATTACAAAGGTATTTATGGTGATGATATTCCGATGCACTTGCATCCAATCATCAGAAGTGAAGATGCCTGTTATATTTCGAGCTCAAAAGCGATTGAACTCGCTAAAAAAACGGGAGCAAGATTGCATATATTTCATTTATCAACGGCAAAGGAAACGCATCTCTTCCGAAATGACATTCCATTAGAACAGAAGAAAATTACGGCAGAAGTTTGCCTGCATCATTTATGGTTTAATGATCAGGATTATGCCAAAAAAGGAAGTTTCATCAAATGGAATCCAGCGGTAAAAACAGAACAAGATCGATTAGGGTTGTGGGAGGCATTATTAGATGATCGAATTGATGTTTTAGCAACAGATCATGCGCCTCACACATTGGCCGAAAAATCAAATCCTTACACTAGTGCTCCAAGTGGAGGTCCTTTGGTACAACACGCCATGACTGCAATTTTTGAAAAAGTGAAAGAAGGTATTATTCCTATTGAAAAGGCAGTTGAAAAAATGAGTCATAATCCGGCAAAATTGTTCCAAATTGAAAAAAGAGGTTTCATTCGTAAGGGTTATTTTGCTGATCTTGTACTAGTGAATCCTAATAAACCCTGGACGGTTAGTAAAGACAATGTTTTATACAAATGCGGATGGTCACCCTTTGAGGGAACTACTTTTTCTTCGGCTATTTCTCATACATTTGTTAATGGAAATCTTATTTACAATCAGGGAGAATTTAATGACACCATTAAGGGTAAGCGATTAACATTTGACAGATAAAATGAAAAGATTGGGCCTTCTTTCGGTTATTTTCTTACTTGTTGGTTGCACGAGTAATACGATTTTTGAAAAACCAAAAGATTTGATTCCGAGAGATTCCATGGTTATTTTAATTCAGGAAATGATGATTGCCTCGTCAGCAAAATTTGTGAATAACATCAACTCGGAGCGTGATATTCAATACATGGCATTCATCTATGAAAAATACAAGATTGATAGTGCCCGTTTCAATCGAAGCAATACTTATTACATTTCTACCATTGATGAGTATATAAAGCTTTTTCAAGAAGTGAAAGATTCGTTGGAAAAGAAATCCAATTACTTCAAAAGATTGAAAAAACAGAAAGATTCGTTGCGAAGAGATTCAATCATCAAACTGAGAAGACTACAATCGATTAAAAAGGATTCCATTAATCCTTAAGATCGTCTAAAAATTGCTGACCTACTTCGGGTATCACTTCATGAATAGATTCAAATTCCAAGGATAATTGCTCTTTTATTTTATCAGCTGAATATTTAGAAATGGTATGCGAAGATCGTGCTGAGTATTTACTTAGCATTGGAGCTTTACCTGTAAAAAAGGATATAATGATAGAAATTCTCCAAAATATGGAAGTCTGCCAAGGCCTGATGTTCTTTGATGGTCTTTTCTTACCCAGAGCATCTGCGATTTTTGATAACACCTCCTTGAATGTAAGATTCTCAGAAACTAAAATGAATCGTTCATTTTGGATATCAGATTCGGTTAAAGAAATCATAGCTTTTACAACGTCTTTAACAGATACAAATCCGGTCATTCCTTCTGTGTAGTAATTGAATCCATTGTATACTTGAGTAAATAATTTACCAGAACCAGATTTCCAATTTCCTCCACCTAAAATAACTCCCGGATTGACAATAACAACAGGAACCCCTTCTTGACTAGTTCTCCAAATCTCGATTTCTCCACCATATTTGGTAATGGCATAACCACTATTATCAGCTTGCTTATTCCATTCGCAATTTTCATCAGTGATATCTCCTTCAATCGGATCTCCAATCGCGGCAACCGAACTTACGTAGCACAATTTTTTAACTTTTGCATCAATGGCTAAGTTGGCAACGATGGCGCTTCCGTAGATATTTGCCTTCCGCATTTCTCGATAATCCTTCGGATTGAATGAAATAAAAGCTGCGCAATGATAAACAATATCAATATTTTTAAATGCTGGAATCATTGATGGGACATCGGTAATGTCCGCTTGCATCCATTCGATAGCATCAAAATATTTAGAATCATCGGTGTAATAATTGAAGACTTTCTTTACACTTTCTAGAGTTGATTTTGTCCTGTATATAGCTCTAATTTTCGCTCCTTTTTCACTCAAATGAAACAACAAATGAGAGCCTACTAAACCTGTACCACCAGTGACTAAAATCATAGAACGAATTTAGCATTTTTTGACTGATAAACTTATATTTGTGCACTGCTAAATCAATTGTAATGAAGAATTTTATTGAAGAATTGGAATGGAGAGGAATGCTGCATCAAAGTATGCCTGGAACCGAAGAACATCTTATGGAAGGTATGCGAAGTGCTTATGTTGGATTTGATCCAACTGCAGATTCATTACATATTGGAAATTTAGTGCCTATTATGTTATTGGCACATTACCAAAGATGTGGTCATAAACCAATCGCATTAGTGGGTGGTGCCACCGGAATGATTGGTGATCCGTCTGGAAAATCGTCTGAACGAAATTTATTGGATGAAAAGACTCTTCGTCACAACCAGGAGTGTGTAAAAAACCAATTGGCTCACTTTCTCGACTTTGATAGTGATGCAGATAATGCTGCTGTTTTAGTTAACAACTACGATTGGATGAAAGAATTCTCATTCTTAGAATTCATCAGAGATGTTGGGAAACACATCACGGTTAATTATATGATGGCAAAAGATTCGGTTAAAAACAGAATCGGTTCTGAATCCAAGGAGGGAATGTCTTTTACAGAATTCACCTATCAGTTGGTTCAGGGGTATGACTTTTTACATTTGTTCAATGCACATAGTACAACCCTTCAGATGGGTGGTTCTGACCAATGGGGGAATATTACCACCGGAACGGAATTAATCCGAAGAATTGGAAACGGAAAAGGATATGCAATAACCTGTCCTCTAATCACCAAATCTGATGGTTCTAAATTCGGAAAATCGGAAGGTGGAAATGTTTGGCTTGATGCGAAGCGAACTTCACCTTACAAGTTTTATCAGTACTGGTTAAACACTTCGGATGAAGACGCAGAAAAATACATTAAGATATTTACCTTTTTAGATAAAGAAACTATTGATGGACTTATTGCTGAGCATCAAGAGGCTCCTCATTTACGATTGTTACAAAAGCGTTTGGGAGAGGAAGTGACTGTTTTAGTGCACGGTAGAGACGAATATGAAAAGGCAATTTCTGCTTCATCAATTTTATTCGGAAAATCAACAGAAGAAGATCTAAAAGGATTGGATGAACAAACCTTTTTAGATGTTTTTGATGGTGTTCCTCAAGCAACAGTGAACAAATCTGAGCTCGAAAATGGATTGGATATGATTGGGGCTTTAGCTGCAAAAACTGGATTTTTAAAATCGAATGGAGAAGCACGTCGCGCCTTGAAAGAAAATTCAATTTCGGTGAACAAATCGAAAGTTACGGAAGACTTTTTGATTAACTCATCTGCACTAATTGCAGATAAATATGTATTATTACAAAGAGGAAAAAAGAACTACTATCTACTAGTAGCCGAATAATACACGACTATGAACATTTTTACGGATGGCAATCACCTGAACATTTACATCGTTCTTGGTTCTGTATTGCTGCTATCTGTAATTGTTTTTATACGATATCTGGCATTTTCAAGTTTATACCACCTTGTCTTTTTTAATTGGCTCAATACCTATTTTTCGCATCGATTCCTTCACAAGAAACCTTGGAAAAAAAAGCAATTGAGAAAAGAGGTAATTTGGTCTATGGTGAGCGGATTTATTTTCGCCCTGTTTATCATTTTGACCTTTATTCTTCAAATTGAAGGATTCACTGCGGTCTATACTGATGTTGAGGAATTCGGATGGTCTTATTTAATCGGAAGTGTCTTCTTAGTATTGTTTGTCCAAGACACCTATTATTATTGGATGCATCGCTGGATGCATTTACCATCGGTATACAAATATTTCCATTTGGTACACCATAAAAGCGTGCATACTTCGGTATTTACTTCGTTCTCTTTCCATCCGTTGGAAACCATACTTCAAGCGATTATTATTCCGATTGTTGCGATATTTATTCCATTGCACTTGTATGCCATCATAGCCATCATTTCATTGATGACCTTATCGGCAACTGTGAACCACGCAGGAGTTGAAATTTATCCTTCGGGTAAGTTTGGGAAGTGGTTTAAAAAATGGGTGATTGGTGCTACTCATCATGATGCGCATCACAAAAAGTTTAATTTTAATTATGGGCTTTATTTCACTTTTTGGGATCGATTGATGAAGACGGAATTAGAGGAATAATTCCTTATAATTCTTAATGATTTTTTTAGAGTTTTTATGTTTTATGTATCATAAGGTTAAAAAATAAGCCTAAAGAAAAGCAACAAAAAACTACAATACCATTAGGTTACAACCTCGAATATCTGAGTGATCAAAACGACCTAAGACTTCAAAAGAATAATCAAGATAAACCTTTCCGAGATCTTGGGTTGCAATAAAAGAACAGGAATTGAAATTTGCCAAATCAATTACATTTAATCCACCTGTTTTTTGAGGTCCTAAAATGGTAAAGGGGTCTTCGGTATCTCGAGCAAGGACTTTCATCCAGGGAGGTGTGTTAAATATTCCATTACCTTTAGAGTATGCTTGACTTAATAGCTCGGTCATTCCATATTCGGAGTGAATCACATCAACTCCAAATCCTTCTGTTAACGTTTGATGTAATTCTTTTCGAGTTACTTCCTTTCGCCGGCCTTTCATTCCGCCCGTTTCCATAATCACAGTATTCTTCAGGTTGAATATTTTAGACTCAACCAGATCTAATAGTGCAAATGAAACTCCTATTAGTAGTACTTTTTGTCCGGAAGCATCTAACGCAGTTAATTTCTGAGATAATTCATCAAGATTATTGAGATAAAATCCACTATGTGAATTATTGGATTTCTGAATCAAATCATTAACCATATAAATTAATGATGATCCTTCGCGTTCTAAGTAACTTGGTAATAATGCTAATACTGTATACGAAGAAATATCTCCATAAAACAATTCAAACGTTTTGCAGAAACTACTTTCATATAATTCCAAATCGGTTACAATATGTTTACTTGTGATACTACCTGTCGTCCCCGAACTTGAAAAGGTAATCTTAGGTGATTCGGTTGAAGAAATTACCTCATGAGATTTAAAAAATTGGATGGGTAAAAAAGGGATCTCTTCAATAGATTTCACATCACTAGGATGTTTGTATAGTAAGTCACAGAATGAACGATACACCGAGTTATTTTCGAACTGATAGTTGAAAATACGAAGAGCAAGATTTTGAAAATCTTGCTCTGATTGTATGTTAAATATTTCATCCTGCATAGACAGAACAAAAATACGTCAATTCTATTCTTTATAAATCTTTACGACTAAATTTCCTTTATCATCCATGGAAGCTCTATACATACCGGCCGTATTGAATTCAAAAGACATGTTACCATTTTTGTCTAATGCAACAACACCTCCAGTTCCTCCTAATTTGGTTAGCTTATTCTGAATCACATCAGTAGTTGCCTCTTTTAGTGATTTATTGGAATATTCCATCTGAGCAGAAATGTCATAAGCCACTTGACTTCTGATAAAATACTCTCCCCAGCCTGTTGATGAAACTCCGCACGTTTTATTATTTGCGTAAGTACCTGATCCAATAATTGGTGCATCGCCAATTCTGCCCCAACGCTTATTTGTCATTCCACCTGTTGATGTTCCGGCAGAAATATTTCCATCCTTGTCTAAAGCCACACAACCTACAGTTCCATATTTGGCGTTTTTTATATCGCTGTCATAAAACATGGCTTTTTTATCATCGTGATCCAATTCTGTTTTTTCACGATCACGGATTCTTTCTAACGACTTAAATCGTCTTTCGGTATAGAAATAACTAGGATCTACAATTTCTAATCCTTTTTCTTTTGCAAAGGTTGATGCTCCTTCTCCTGATAGCATCACGTGCTCTGAATCGGTCATTACTTTTCGCGCTGCTTCAATGGGACTTTTAATATCCTTCACTCCCGCAATGGCACCTGCATTAAGGGTTTTTCCATCCATAAATGATGCATCCAATTCATTGGTTCCAGCATTTGTAAATACTGCTCCTTTCCCTGCATTAAATAACGGAGATTCTTCCATCACCTGGATGGTTTTGATTACGGCATCACCACTTGTACCTCCGTTCTTTAAAATATCGTATCCAATTTTAATTGCCTCTTCTAGTTTCGCCTTGTACTCTGCTTCCTTTTCTGGAGTCATATTTTTCTTCAAAATAGTACCTGCTCCACCATGAATAATAATAGCAAATTCGTTGGCTTTAACATCTGTTTTCGTATTCTCTGATGTATTCGGTACACATCCAAGGAAGGAGATCAAAAGGGATAAAATAAAAATGTTAGCTTTCATAATTAATTGTTTAATTTCAAACAAAATATTTGATTTCTGTTTAATTTATAAATCACGAATAATTCGTAATTTCGGACTTCAATTTACGCAATATTAAACGAATTAACTATGGACGATTTCGGAATCCCACAAGCATTAGAAACCTTAGGTTTAAAATCTATTAATGAAGGAACTTCTACTGGACAACATCATTTTTCAAATGGAGAAATCATTGAAAGTTTTTCTCCTGTTGATGGAAAATTAATTGGGAGTGTCAAGTCAACAACTAAAGAAGATTATGAAGTAGCGATGAAAGCTGCTTCCGAAGCATTTAAATCCTGGAGAACTACTCCGGCTCCCCAACGAGGAGAAATTGTTCGTCAATTTGGAGAAAAGTTGAGGGCTAAAAAAGAAGCGTTAGGAAAATTAGTTTCTTACGAAATGGGTAAATCGTATCAGGAAGGGCTTGGAGAGGTTCAAGAGATGATCGATATCTGTGATTTTGCCGTTGGACTATCAAGACAATTACATGGTCTTACGATGCATTCAGAAAGACCAGGTCATCGTATGTATGAACAATACCATCCGTTAGGAATTGTAGGGATTATCTCTGCATTTAACTTCCCGGTTGCCGTTTGGTCCTGGAATACAGCGTTAGCATGGATCTGTGGTGATGTTTGTGTTTGGAAACCTAGTGAAAAAACACCTTTGTGTGGCGTAGCTTGCCAAAATATTATTGCAGAAGTTTTAAGAGAAAACAACTTGCCAGAAGGAATTTCTTGTTTGATAAATGGTGATTACAGAGTTGGTGAATTCATGACAAAGGATGCTAGAATTCCCTTAGTTTCGGCAACAGGATCAACACGAATGGGTAAAATTGTTGCGAAAGAAGTTGCCGGGAGATTAGGAAAAACATTATTAGAACTGGGCGGAAATAACGCGATTATCGTAACTCCAGATGCGGATATCAAAATGACGGTAATCGGTGCTGTTTTTGGGGCAGTTGGAACAGCGGGTCAACGCTGTACTTCTACCCGTCGTTTAATTATTCACGAATCAATTTATGATCAGGTGAAAGAAGCGATTGTAGGTGCTTATAAACAACTTCGAATTGGAAATCCGTTAGATGAAAATAATCATGTAGGTCCATTAATTGATACAGATTCAGTTGAAATGTACAATAAAGCCCTTGAAAAAGTTGTTGCCGAAGGCGGTACTATTTTAGTTGAAGGTGGCGTATTGTCTGGAGAGGGTTATGAATCTGGTTGTTATGTAAAACCAGCTATAGCAGAAGCTGAAAATCATTTCGAAATTGTACAACACGAAACTTTTGCTCCGGTATTATATTTATTAAAATATAGTGGCGAAGTTCACAATGCAATTGAAATGCAAAACGGAGTTGCTCAAGGGTTATCGTCTGCTATTATGACTAATAATTTGCGTGAAGCAGAGGCCTTTTTATCTCATGCTGGTTCAGATTGCGGAATTGCAAATGTAAATATTGGAACTTCCGGTGCTGAAATTGGTGGTGCTTTTGGAGGTGAAAAAGAAACTGGTGGAGGACGAGAATCTGGCTCAGATGCTTGGAAAATCTACATGCGTAGACAAACAAACACCATAAATTACACAACTGATTTACCTCTAGCACAAGGAATTAAATTCGATTTATAATATTTAGAATTCATATGTAAAAGCCGCTATTAAATGGTGGCTTTTTTATTTACACGCATCTTACTTTCTCATTATTAAAGTATTATAATTTTTTTTATACATTTAAGGGTAACGTATCTTAGTTAAGGACGTTCTAAAGAAATAACTAAGCCTTAAATTCGCCAGATATTATCAAATTATATCTATTGAAATGAAAAACGCGTTTAAAGAATTAGGAATCGGATTTATCATTGGGGTGATCACCTTTTGGTTTGTTGAATACAATGTTAGAATTCTGCTTGGAGTTCCCTTGAAATACTACTTAATTGTTGGGTCGGCTGCAAGTGTATTTGGATTTACGTATTTTTTAAATAAAGAAATATTAAAGGCATCGTTTTTTATCACCCATGGAGTTTTGGTAGCTCAACTTACAAGAATATTATATGATCTCTCAAAAGATAGTCACACCCATAATTTACTTCCTTTTGAACTTTTTGACACCTTGATTGTCTGTTTCTTAAGTGGATTAGTTGGGGGCGGATTAACCCTATTCTTAAAACGGCCAAAACCTAATCAAGAACATAATTAAACATCACATATGTCTCTATTTCTTCAAGCCACACTAGTCATCTGGATCTGCGTTACCTTACTCTGGTTAGTGAGTGTGTATTTAAAAAACGCCAGTATTGTCGATATTTTCTGGGGCTTTGGATTTGTAATTGCCAATGCTTTTTATTTTTCTCAAGCCGATAATTTCGATTTACGCAAAATTATCTTGTTTTTACTCGTTTCTATTTGGGGATTGCGGTTAACCATCTACCTTGCTATTCGAAATATCGGTAAACCAGAAGATTATAGATATCAGCAATTTCGGAAAGACTATGGTCCTGAAAGGTATTGGTGGTTTAGTTATTTCCAAGTATTTCTTTTGCAGGGCGCCTTAATTTTAATTGTTTCACTTCCGTTGTGGCATGTTCAAACTACAGAAAGTTCAGCATTAACCATAATTGATTATATAGCTATGGGCGTATGGTTTATCGGCTTCTGTTTTGAAGCAGGTGGAGATTATCAATTATATCACTTTAAAAAGAATCCCGAAAATAAAGGAAAAGTACTCAACACTGGATTTTGGAAATATACTAGACATCCTAATTACTTTGGTGATGCAGCTGTTTGGTGGGCCTATGCGCTTTTTAGTATTGCTGCTGATGGATATTGGCAAATCATTGGATCAATCATTATGACGCTATTAATTATCAAAGTTTCTGGGGTTGCCATGTTGGAACGAACCTTAAAAACTACCAAACCTCAGTATAAGGAATACATCGAAAAAACGAGTGCCTTTATTCCTTGGTTTCCAAAATCATGATTGAATTCGTAAAAAATAATATCTGGCTGATTTTATTCATTATTTGGGGGTTACCATTAAGTGTTTACAGAAGTAGATTCCGAAAAATTGTTTATCAAACAGACGATTGGAAAATCAATATCAAACCGTTATTTATTAAAGAAATAAAAGGATTGTTTGGGAATTTATATCCGGAGAATAGTTATTACATCAAACAACGCAATTTTTATCGATTTTATGTAGCCATTTACACGGTATTATTTATCGCCTATCGCATTTACGCTTAATGATATTTCACCTTACGAATCACTCGCATTACCTCTTTAAACTTAATGTAGGTCGTCTTATCTTCTAGGCTTTTCAAGAAATCCTTGACTTTAACTAATTCTTCTTGAATATCCACAAATCCATTTAAATAACAAATCAGGCAATTGTTGGGCAACTCAAGAACCTCATCTGCTTCTGAGGTTGATAACACCATATTTTCAGTCAGTTTTTTAATAAGATTCATTGATGAATTGTACTTATTCGTTACGAATTCAAAATCATATTTAGGTGGTGTAAATAAGAATTCAGTTACGATATCATGCTTCCCATTATTCTTAAAATTGATAATGGTTTTCTCTAATGCAAAATGCTTTTTTTGTCCATATACATCCAGTACAATATATTCGGTAATAATAAATGTTCGCTTATTGACTTGAATTTGAACATCATCCAAGGCAGAGAAAAATAAACGAACTTGTTCATTGATGAGTTCAATATCTACTCGAGAATAATAGATTTTCTGATTGATTTTCTTTCGCTTTCCAGCCCAACATAGAACGAATTGATCACTAAATACTTTATACTTTGGTTTGTATTCTGGTTTATGATTTTCGAAAAAATCAAATACCCCTTTAAGGGTAAGTTCAATATTGTTCGCCGCATTTTTTTCAATACTATCTACAATTACTTTGTTAGTATTTCGTAATTCAAATTCGCCATAAACAGGAATTGAATTACTTCCTCTTCGATAAAAGATAGCACCACGTCTGTATTTCCAGGCACCCTTAATAAAGGATGTAACAAGATTATTTGGCTCGATAGTAACCAATCCAACAACCTTATGTTTTTGTAATCCTGGAAAAGCAACATTTTCATATTGAACCTTCGGCGGATTTAATAAATAGGCATTTATTAAATTCTGAATTTTGCTATCATCAAAAAAATCAACACCAATGATTTTATTGGCAGTTTCTTCAATCCCAATTACGATATAAGAGTTATTCTCCGGATTGGAATTAGAAAGCGCACAAATGTGTTTTAAAAATTTGGCTTTCCCCTCTCTTGAAGTGAGTGTAAGTTTTAACTTTTTATCAAAAAAGGTATTCTCATCACTGTGAGAAAGCAAGTTTTTGATTAAAAGTCGTTTGTTAATCATTTATGGAACTTTATGACCCTGACTTGCCACAAGTAAACTGAACCAATCTTCGAGTTCTAACGTTAACTGAGAAGCATGTTTTGCATTCCGCATTCGATTTTTATTCGTTGTTCCGATAACAGGCGCTACTTTTGACGGGTGTCTAAAAATCCAGGCAAGTAGAATTGTATCTTCGGAAACCTCATACTTTTCAGACAACTTTTGAAGTATCTTTTTAATTCGTAAAGTTTGAGCATTCGTGTCTCTGAAATAACTTCCTAACGGACTCCAAGCCATAGGTTTAATTCCTTTAACAATCATCTGATCTAAACTTCCGTTGTGCATAGCCGAATGTTGCGTTAAAGAAAACTCTACCTGATTAGCCTGGACATCAACCTTTGAATCAATTAATTCAACCTGAGAAGGGGTGAAATTTGAAAGTCCAAAATTTAGAACTTTACCATCAAGCTTAAGTTTCTGAATAGCTTCCAAAATTTCATCAGGATGCATTAGCGGGCTTGGTCTATGCAATAGAAATAAATCGATATAATCTGTCTTTAAATTTTTTAAAGATTGCTCAGCACTCCAAATGATATAATCTTTAGAATAGTTATAATGCTTCACTTGATTGTCTCGTGTTTCACCCACATATTGGATTCCGCATTTGGTAATTAATTGTACCGATTCTCTCTTGATTCCACTTTTTGAAAAAGCTTCTCCAAATCGTCCTTCAGTGGTATAATCACCATAAATATCGGCATGATCGAAGGTGGATAGGCCTTCATCCATGCAGAAATTTAAAAGATCGATTAATTCATCAGTTGAATAGTCTTTTCCCCATTTGGCCCAAGACATACAACCTATGATTACTTCAGAATTTAATTTCATAAGTTTTTGTTGATTAGTGTTGCACTCGCCTGTGCAGTTGGATATACAATTAAGTCTTCAATATTTACATGATAAGGTCTTGATACTACGAAATGAATGATATCTGCAATATCCTCTGCTTGCAAGGCCTTATATCCTTGATAAACCGTTTTGGCACGTTCGGTATCTCCTTTAAATCGCACATCAGAAAACTCTGTTTCGACCAAACCCGGGTGAATTCCTGCTACACGGATTTTGTAAGCATTTAAATCCATTCGCATCGATTTATTGATGGCATCAACAGCAGATTTGGAAGCACAATACACATTTCCGTTTGTATAGACCTCTTTTCCTGCAATGGACCCGATATTTACAATGAATCCGTCATTTCGATCAATCATTTGTGGAATGATTGCCTTAGACACGTAAAGCAATCCTTTCACATTAATATCTAGCATTGCTTCCCAATCATCAATACTTCCGTCCTGAATGGTTGCTAAACCATGCGCATTTCCTGCATTATTAATCAGAATATCAATTTGAGAAAAAGATTCAGGAAGGGAATTTATGGCATTAAAAACCGCCTCACGATTTGCTACATCAAATCGCAAGGTGTGAACATCAGTAAGATTTTCTAATTCATGTTGTAAGGCTTGTAGTCTTTGGTAGCGGCGTCCGCATAGTACAAGTCGAATATTATTCTTTGCAAATAGCTCTGCAGTTGCTTTTCCGATTCCGGAAGTTGCTCCAGTAATAAGTGCAGTTAATTTCATAAATCTTGAATTATGCTTAAAGGTAAAAAAGATTCATGAGACCCAATAAAAAAACCGCTCTTTCGAGCGGTTCCTTCTTTGATTTGGTTACAGGACGTAACCAACCAAAAATCAACTAACCAAACTTTATTTTTAACTATGTTTAAGCTTCTTGTTTCTTATAACCTTAGTTCGTTTTCTTCCATCCTTCCTTACATCAAGTTCCTTTTTTTCTTTCGAATCAGGTTTCAAATATTGAATGAACCCTCGTCCTCTAAAATCATAAGTCGTATCTGAGCTTACATGGTAAAGACGAATGTTATTGTCATTTGTTACGGTCAATTCGAATTCTTCAATAACTCCTCCATCATAATGTAATTCTAGAACTTTTAGGTCTTGGTAGCCAACGACATCAAATACTTCATAGCCGCCGACATAATCTCATACTAATAAATCAATATCTGTACCAAAATCATCTTTTGAACTGTAAAAAGTGGTTAAATTTTCTGGTGTAAATGCCAGGTAATTTTCACTATCAAAAGGATTCGCTGTTCCACCAATAGCATCCACTTTCTCCCATGCTCGATATTCTTGTAAAAAGTATTCTATATTGTCATAAAACAACTTGTCATAATCGAAATTATTGACAGAATAGCCCACTAAATAATAACTTACATTTCTTCTAAAATTGTATAATTCTAGCTCATTCGGGCCGATTACAGTCACTTCAAACTCGTACATTCCATCTAGATCATGATTCACGCTTAACAATCCGTTGAAGGTATTATAAACACCTACATCGATACCTAATCCGTTTCCTGTTCTACCCAGGTCAACCATATTATTGTTGGCATACATTACGCCATTGATAAATGATAATGTAAATGCTTTAGAGACGAATGGCACATCGGTATTTCCAACGGTTCTGTGATAATCAATATACCACAAATCGTTGCTTGAAACTACTTGCCCTAAACTTGGTGGAAGATCATCTCCATCAAAAAAAGTAACAGAACAAGAACCTAATAATAAAGAGGTTGAAACTAATACAAAAAGTAATTTTAAAGTTTTCATAAGCATACGTTTTATGGTCACATTTTTTATAATCCAAATTGCATGCCAAAAAAAAGCAGGCCATCAGCCTGCTTCTATTTTAAAGGGAATTTTTCTTAATTTTCAGCGAACTGAAAAAATTTGATTTTCCTTCGCTTCGTCTAATTATTTAATGCTTCAGCACCACCAACAATTTCCAAGATTTCGTTGGTAATAGCAGCCTGACGAGCTTTGTTATACGTTAATAACAACTCATCTCTCAATTCTTTAGCATTATCTGTTGCTTTGTGCATTGCGGTCATACGCGCTCCATGTTCGGCAGCGAATGAATCTCTAACTGCTTTATATAATTGCATCTTTAAAGACTTCGGAATCAATTCTAAAATGATTTCTTCTTTTGATGGTTCGAAAATATAATCGGTATTCGAAATTGATTGTTCTTCTGCAACAGCTTTAATAGGCAAGAAATCTTCAACTTGCGGAATCTGAGTCGCAGCATTTTTAAACTGATTGTAGATAATTTCGATTTTATCGTATGTACCATCCACAAAAAGATGCATTAATTTCTCTGCAATTTCTGCTGTATTGGCAAAAGTTAACTTATCGAAAATCTCGTTGTTGGTTTCGATTACGTTGTATTCTTTTCCTAATACATCAGCACCTTTCTTTCCTAATCCGAAAATATCAACAGAAACATTTGAATAATTCTCTTCGATATTTCTAATAGTTTCTTTTACGATAGATGAATTAAATCCACCACAAAGTCCTCTATTCGAAGTAACCACCACTAACAATACTTTAGAAACTTCTCTTTGGTTGGTATATGCCCCACCAATTTCACCATCTAACGTAGTGCTCAAATTCTGAAGTAGCTCTGTTAATTTTGAAGAATATGGTCTCATCGCGATAATCGCATCTTGAGCTTTTTTAAGCTTCGATGCAGATACCATCTTCATTGCAGAGGTAATCTGCATTGTCGATTTGATGGAACCTATTCGATTTCGAATTTCTTTTAAGTTTGCCATAAAAGCTTATTCTTTAATTTATTCAGCTTTTGAATTCGTTTTTCAACTATTCAAAATGTTTTGTAATCTCTGCAGCCGCTTCTCTTAAAACAGCAATAGCCTCGTCTGTTAATTTACCAGACTTTAAGGTATCGAGAGTATCTCTGTGTTTTGTATTTAAATAATCTAAGTAATCTCTTTCGAATTTCTTCACTTGATTTACTGGAACATCTTTTAACAAGTTGTTTGATCCTGCATAGATGATCGCAATTTGATCTTCCACAGTAAATGGATCATTCTGAGATTGCTTTAAGATTTCCACGTTACGTTGACCTTTAGAAATTACATTCATTGTAGCAGCATCTAGGTCAGAACCAAACTTTGCGAATGCTTCTAATTCTCTATACTGCGCCTGGTCTAACTTTAACGTACCAGATACTTTCTTCATTGATTTAATCTGAGCGTTTCCTCCTACACGTGATACAGAAATACCTACGTTAATTGCAGGACGCACACCAGAGTTAAATAAATCAGACTCTAAGAAGATCTGACCATCAGTAATCGAAATTACGTTCGTTGGAATATAAGCAGATACGTCACCCGCTTGTGTTTCAATAATTGGTAAAGCTGTTAATGAACCTCCACCTTTTACTTTTCCTTTTAATGAATCAGGAACGTCATTCATTTGTGCTGCAATAGTATCATCTTCGATCACTTTTGCCGCTCTCTCTAATAATCTTGAGTGTAAATAGAATACGTCACCTGGATATGCCTCACGTCCTGGAGGTCTTCTTAATAATAAAGACACCTCACGGTAAGCTACCGCTTGTTTTGATAAATCATCATAGATAATTAAAGCTGGTCTACCAGTATCTCTAAAGTACTCTCCAATCGCCGCTCCGGCAAATGGTGCATATACCTGCATTGGAGCAGGATCTGATGCGTTAGCAGCAACGATGATTGTATAATCCATTGCTCCTTTTTCTCTTAATACGTTTGCAATGGCAGCAACCGTAGATGCTTTCTGACCAACAGCTACATAAATACAATAGACTGGGTTTCCTGCATCATAAAATTCTTTCTGATTTAAGATGGTATCAATTGCAACAGTTGACTTACCTGTCTGACGGTCACCAATAATTAACTCACGCTGACCTCTTCCGATTGGAATCATTGCATCGATAGATTTGATACCAGTTTGTAAAGGCTCAGTTACGGGCTCTCTATAGATTACCCCTGGTGCTTTACGCTCTAATGGCATTTCAAAAGTTTCACCTTTGATTGGACCTTGTCCGTCGATTGGGTTACCTAAAGTATCCAATACACGACCTACAACACCCTCTCCAGCTTTAAGTGAAGCAATTCTTTCTGTTCTTTTTACAGTTGAACCTTCTTTGATAGAAGTTGAAGGACCTAAAAGTACAACACCTACGTTGTCTTCTTCTAAGTTCAATACGATTCCTTCTAAACCATTTTGAAATTCAACAAGCTCTCCATACTGTACGTTAGATAAGCCGTAAACACGAGCAATACCATCACCTACTTGTAGAACTGTTCCTACTTCATTTAATGTCGCTTTCGCTTCAAAATTTGTTAATTGATCCTTTAAAATTGCTGATACTTCAGCTGGTTTTATTGTTGCCATTTATTTAGTGTATTAATAATTAGAAATAGCTCTAATATTTAATTTCTATTTGTTGTATTATAATTTGGATATATAATCCTGATTATCGAATTCTTTTCGCAATTGACTTAAATGATTTGCAATACTTGCATCGTACTGAACATCACCTACTCTTAAAATAAATCCGCCTAAAATTTCAGGATCTACTTCATTTACTAAGTTGGCTTTATCACCAGTTAAATCAACAATCTTTTTTAACACCTGCTTTTCTAATGCATCAGTGATTGGAACTGCAGTGGTTACTTTTGCCTCTAAAATATGCTTATCAAAATCATAAATGACGGCATATTTCTTAGCGATTGCTTTTAATAAACCAATACGCTTATTCTCTTCTAGCAATTGAAATAACCCAAGTGAAATATTGCTAATCTTCTTCCCAAACAAAGCATTTAAAACTTCAATTTTGTTCGAAGACTTAATCACTGGACTATTTAACATCACTTCTAAATCATTGTTCTCTGAAATGGTCTGAAGAATTAATAACATATCTTCATTCACTGCAGTCTCAGATCTAGACTCTTTTGCTAAATTAAGAATAGCCTTGGCATATCGTAAAGCTGCTCTTGTCTCGTTCATACTCTTAGTTTAACGTAACGTCTTTTAAGATTTCCTCTACGTGTTTTAATTGATCCTTCTTAGAAGTCAACTCTTTCTTAATTACAGACTCTGCAATGCTAATTGATAAGTCTGCAACGTTTTTCTTTAGCTCTGCAATAGCCGCTTGCTTTTCTTGAGCAATAGCTGCTTGTGCATTTTCGATTAAGGTTTGCGTTACTTCTTTTGCATCGTCCTTTGCCTCTGCAATAATCTTATCACGCATTTCTCTTGCTTCCTTCATCAATTGATCTCTTTCTGCAACAGCTTCTTTCAATAATTTTTTATTGTCTGCCTGAAGATTTTGCATTTCTTTTCTAGCGTCCTCAGCAGCTGCTAAAGCATCTTCGATACCAGATTCTCTTTCATTTAAAGAAGTTAAAATTGGTTTCCAAGCAAACTTCACCATCAATCCGATTAATGCTAAAAATAAAATCGCTTGAACAATAAATAACCCTGGTGAAAAATCGTTTAATAAAGTTTCCATCTATCTAATTGTAATTTTTTCTGTTTAATTTTTAAAAGTAGGCTCTACAACCAACCGTTACAGAGCACTACTCTTTTAGTTTTTGTTTGGATTATTTTCCTAAGAATAATGCACCAAATGCTAAACCTTCTAATAATGCAGCGATAATGATCATCGCAGTTTGGATTTTACCATAAGCCTCTGGCTGACGAGCAATACCTTCCATTGCTTTTCCACCAATTTGACCTAATCCAATACCAGCTCCGATTACGATTAAACCTGCTCCAATTAAATTATACATAATACTTGTATTTATAAAAATTAAACAATTCTATTCTTAATGTGCATGATCATCTACAGCCATACCAATAAACAATGCCGATAACATTGTAAAGATATATGCTTGTAAGAATGCTACTAGCACTTCTATTAATGTGATAAAAAATGATAACACCAATGATAATCCAGTTGCACCAACAACGCTTAACGAATTTTTCAGGGTGAACATGATGGCAATCAAACTCATTACAACGATGTGGCCTGCAGAAATGTTCGCAAACAATCGGACAAGTAATGAAAAAGGCTTAATTAAAAAGGCACCTGCCAATTCAATTATTGCCAATACTGGACGAATCAATACAGGTACGCCTGGCATCCAAATCATGTGCATCCAGTATCCTTTCGTACCACTCACTGTGTAAATGATTAGTGTAAAAATCGCCAAACAAGCGGTTACAGCTAACTGACCAGTTACGTTAAACCCTAATGGTGTTAATCCTAATAAATTCAATACCCAGATAAAAAAGAATACAGTTAATAAATATCCTGTAAATCTTCTGTAGTGTTTGTCTCCAATATTTGGTCTAGCAATCTCATCTCTTACATAGATTACTAGAGGCTCTAACACACGTGCAAATCCAGTTGGAATCTGTTTTGTTTTATATTGCTTTGCTAAGCTTGAGAACCACCATAGTAATAATAATCCAACAAACAAGATTCCTACAACACTTTTAGTGATCGAAAAATCTAATACTTTGTGAGCATTTGTTGGGTGGTTATCTGTATCAAAAGAAACTGTTGATGCCTCAGCGTCTAGTTCGTAAATTTTAGAGTGAATTTTAGCGAATTTTAATCCGTCTTTCTCAACGATAACGTGTCCGTCATCATTATGATGAAACTCAGAAGACATAAAAGAAACTAACCCTTGACTTGTGTAAACGATTACTGGGAGTGGGAATCCAAAGTGCTTACGAACACCTTCTCCATCAGTATATGAAAACAATGAAAAATCGTGAGAATCTTTAATGTGGTGGATAATATAGGCTTCCACCTCTTCTTTAGTATTAATTTGGCCACCATCTTTACCTTCCTTTTTTTCTGTACCTCCAGAAGCAAAAGCTAAAGTGCTAAAAATGATGAAAAATAAAAGAACGACTTGTTTTTTCGATTTTACGGCCAGTTTCATTATCAAAATACGCTTTCTAAATTCGGCGCAAAGTTACATAATAAAAATATTATAACAACCCTTTTTTAACTTTAATATTCGGGCTCTTTTCTGAGTAAAATTTTAGAGACAAAAACGACCTCAAAAAGTAGAAAAATCAAGGCCGGAAGAAGTAGTGCATATTTGGTATTTAACTTCAGTGTTTCCTGATCGATTACCACCGATTTAAATACGATTGCAAACAGTACAATTTTCAACACCACACTTACCAAATAAATGATGCCTAAAAATGGCTTCGCACTCTTTACTCTTGACAAAAATTCAAAGTGTATAATTAATAAGGAGGAAAACAAGAAATGAAATAGGTAACTCTTCTCGAGCGAAAAAGGCAAGTTAATATGAGCAAGGACCAAATAGTTGTCATGAATCCAAAAGCCCAACAAGAACAACGCTAAAAATGAACCTATTGGAAGTAGTAATTGCTTAATCATGTAATTTGTTTACTTGTTTTATTAAGGAATACATAGATAAAAAAATGGCCAAGAGAGTTACAGTTTCTTTTAAAAAGGTCGTTTCCAAAGTAGCATCAAGCCATTTTCCCAGAAGGAATCCGAGATAAATGGTTAGTCCCATTTGGATCCCAGCTCCAGAAAGTTGCATGGCTTTATTTAACGGACTTTTTTTTGGGTTTTTGGGCTCCATTTGTTGAGAATGTCTCAGTTTTTGGTTTTGGGGTTCTCATCGCACAAGTTGCGTTAAATGTCGCACCAGGTTCTATTGATAATTTCCCCACCACCACTTCACCAGAAATGTTAGCCACTGCCTTAACAGTTAATGTTTTATTGACGATTAATTTCCCTGTTATCTTTCCTTCCACATCAGCATTAGAGGCTTCAACATTACCTTTTACAAAGCCTTCTGCTCCAATAATCACTCTTCCTTTGGTAATCAAACTACCTTCTAAGGTACCATCAATACGAAAATCGCCGTCTGACTTTATTTCTCCAGTGATGAATGTATTTTTTGCAATTACGTTTCTCTCCATGATCATAAACTTTTGACCCTAAATCGAGTCATTCTTCTTCGCAGAACTAAACAATTATTTCTTTAGTTTCTTTAAAATCTCCTTCGCCTTCTTTCCTTCTTCAAAATTACCATAATTTACAGAAACAAACTTCAGCGCTTTTTTATAAGCCTCTTTACTATCATTTTTCCCAATGGAAAGCGCCTTCAATAATTGAAATTTTCGCTCCAATTCATTGCCTTGAATATTTGGCAATATGGAATCAACTTTCGAAACTACCTTTTCGAACTTGTTGTCCTTATACAGGTAATATAATTTCTTATAATTTTCTTGAACTACATCCTCTTCAACTTCTTCTTCAATTTTCTCCTCCGGATTTTGAATCACTTTAGCAAAAACGGTCTCAGGATAATTAGACAATATGGTGTTTTTATATTTCTCTGATTTTACTGCATCTGATGATTTATAAATCTGATATAAGTGCCAGTTTAATGGAAGAATAAGCTCTTTTGCTGGAGATAATTTTTCCAATCTTTCGAATCTCCTAATCGCTAAATCCGAGTTTTTAAACTGCTCTTTATAAATGAGTCCTAAATCGTACAATGCTTGATTGCGTTGTACATATAAACTGTCTAAAACACTTTTATCGGTCGGAATCTGAGCGACATAACCATCCACATTATATCGATTATTCACAACCTCCTTCTTCTCATCCTTTTCTGAATTCCTAGCCGATCTTTTAGTCGACCACCTCCAGTTATCCTCTAGCCTTCTTGTGCCCCAGAATTTTTTGAATTCACTTTTCCCAAAGTTTAAAACTTGTGGATTGTAGAAATACCATCCTTGCTTTTTAGTAGATTGAAGGGAATTGTTGGATGAGAAATTCGCTCTATTCAATAATAACTGGGCTAACTCTTCATCTGCCTTTTTTAATTTTGCGACATAATCTTCAAAATAAGACTTCTGCTCATCCGCCGAAAGATTTGCCAGGGTCAAAATACTGTCATTTGCGGTAACGATCTGCTCATTTTTAATCAGTTCTGCTAGGTTTTTGGATTTTCTCATTACCCGACGAATACGCAAATCCCTATCATTTTCAGCAAATTGCAAAACACTATCATAATGAGCGCTTGCAGAAGAATAATTGGCTTTATTGAAGTATAAATTCCCCAGTCGCTCATGGGTAAACGTTCTTTGTTTCTTGCTTCCGCCAGTAGATCTTAGGGATCTATTATAGTCCTCAACAGCAAGAGCAACCCTGTCATTTGTTTCGTGAAGAACAGCTCTTTGGAAATACAACTCATCTAAAAACTTTCGATTTTCTCGATCTTTAATCAAATCATCCAATCGTTTCATAACTAATACAGCTACAGAATCAGAGGTAGTGTTTTTTGCCAATTCAATTTCTCCGTGAATCCGATATTTCTTCGGCGCCTGTTTAAAATCAACAAGTCTTTTAAAAACCATAACTGCGGAGTCCTTATCACCACGATTTGCATATACCTGACCTAAAACAAATAAATTCCGAGCACCTTGATCCTTCAATTTTAAAGTTCTCGTCGCTAATTGTAAGTGCTTTATCGCCTGCTGAAGTGTATCTGTTTTCATGTAGGCCATTGCCATCGCTGTGTGTGCTTGTTCTTTGATCCGATCAGAAACATCCGTTTCAAGGGTGTCTTTTATATAAAGCAACAAATTCATGGTCTCGATAGCTCTTTCTTCGTTATCGTTACGAACATTTGCTTTGGCTCTCCAAATTTTTGTTTCAGCAATTAAATCAGCATCTGGGTAATTAGCTATTACATAGTTGAAAGCCTCAATAGCCGGAATGAATCGTTGCGAATAATAACGTGCCTTTCCTAGCAACAGATAAGCATCATCAATCTTCCGATTGCGCTCGAGTCCGTTGAAATTCATACTATGCTTTTGAATAGCTTTTACGGCCTTTTCTTCTGCTTTTTCGAACGGAGTTTGCTCTGTATTTTGATTGGAATTCGTGTTGGATTTAAATCCAGAATTAACATTAATATTGATGTTACGAAGCACTACCTTGTTACCTTCAAACTTGATGGGCTCTATCGGAAGAATCTCAAACCAGTCGTCTTTGTAATTTTCATTTAAGGATGTAATTCCTTGTTGTAAAGCCTGCTGACCATTAAACAATACATTGTATTTTGTGGTTAGCGCTTGATAATTTCTAGAAATAAACGTGTTCTTTTTGGTACTACATGCATCTAGTAACACCAAGCTTAACACCAAAGAAATTAGGAAAATGAACGACTTCTTCACGCCTTAAAACTAAACTAAAAATTAATTATACGAAATAAAAAACCCTTAATTACAACTGATTTCTACTCAAAATCGTATGTAAGAAAGGGTAATTATTTAGGATTAGCGCTATACTAAACCGAGAAATAGGTTTCTAATTCCTTTAAAGTTGCAGGTGAGGTCTGAATATCTTTCACCACATTGCCTTTATCTAGAACTACAATTCGCTCACAAACTTCTGTGACATGAGATAGGTCGTGGCTCGAAATTAAAACAGTAACATCTCTATCTTCTGTAAGTTCTTTCACAATCTTTTTTAATCGTATTTGAGTTGTCGGATCAAGATTGGCAAATGGCTCATCGAGAATAACCACATTCGGGTTTCCCATCATGGCCGCGACGATACCTGCTTTTTTCTGATTTCCTTTACTCAAATCACGTAGATATTTCTTTTTACCCATAATTTCACCATTAAAAAACTCATCAAATTGAACTAAGAAGCTATGTACATCCGCTTTATTCATACCGCGGAGATCTCCGATGAACTCAAAATATTCTTCGGCGGTCAGATAGCCAATTAAAAAGGTTTCATCTATAAATGAGCTAGTGAATGTTTTCCATTCTTCACTTTCATTTACCTGGATGTTATTATTGGTAATTGACCCCGTTGTTGGGCGAACCAAATCCAGCATGATGTTGAATAAGGTGGTTTTTCCGGCACCATTGTTCCCTACCAATCCGAAACTTTCACCGGTTGGAATATCTAAGGATTGAATATTCAATACCTCAGCATTTCCGTATTTTTTTGATATGTCTTTTACTTGAATCATAAATTTAAATTTTTAAGCTTTTTGATCAAAAGCATGAATTGCAGTGTACTTGTCTTTGATATACTTTCGCTCAATAAAATTCATTAAGTACTTCTTGAATACTAAGGTTAGCAAACCTACTAAGGCTATGGATAAAATTCCGGCATTAAAACTTACTGTTGTTTTGAAGATCCAGAACAACAGCATAGGTAATGCTAAAATTGGAATTATAACCACAAATTGGGTCGCACTTGTTCCCTGATAATTCGCAAAAGCACTCTTGTCCAAGTCGATTCGTTTTCGATTGAACGACCCTGCATAGAGCAACAAAATAGAATTGAATCCGATGTTATAAATCGCTCCCGCTGTAATCATCAGGAATTTATCGACACCAAAATAGATGTACGGAATACTCACTATGTATAGCACAAAGGTCATCACCACCATTAGATACCATTTCGATTCTAAGAATAGACGGTATTTAATATTTTGACTCATCAGCATTTTATAATATGCACTATCCCAAGCTGGAATAAATTGACCAAAATTCATTACGAATCCACCGGTTACAAATAAAGAAGCGAAGATTAAAAATACAGGCATTTTCTCTTCGTATACCTCTTGAGTGAAAAAAATCAATGCATAAGTGACAAACAAAAATGACAATAGGAAGACTGTTTTTGGTCTTTTATTTCGCCAAATCAATCGGATATCATTTTTAATAAAAGGCGCTACTTCTCCAAATCGGTCTGTCCATGATAAATCGACAGATTTTACCTCTTTCACATCCCTTTTAATAGCATCATCTAAATAGACTCTGGTTTTTAGGTAATTGAAATTCAAGTTGTAGGAAACTGCCAGTAAAATGAGAGGAATCAACACATAAATTGGAGTGGTATATAACTCATCAAATATCTGACCCACAAAAGTTGCAATGTCGTAAACTCCAAAATATTGAACTGCCGACAGACCAACTAACAAAATAGCTAGATTATAGAAAACCTTCTGATTTTTATTAATCAAAAAATTGAGGTAATTGTTAAAAAGAGTTAGTGAAATCATGGCGAAAAACCATCCTAAAACTCCAGCTGTTTTATAATCCTGACCAATCAATACAATTGAAAATGGCAGATAAAAGAATAATGGCATCACATTAAAAAATGAGAATGCCGATTTTGTAAGAATGAAATGAACAATGGATTTCTTTTTAATGGGTAAAATCAATAATGGTTGAATATTCATTATTGGAATTTTTTGCATTAAATAGCGAAATACCAAATCACCTAGAAAAACTAAAACAAGGTAGGAATTCACCACCTGAAGTGGATCTGCATCGGGATATAACTTTTTAATGAGAAAAAAAGAGCCGATTCCTAAAGTTAGAAAAGTCACCAAAAAATACAGTGCAAAAAACACCATGATGACCTTTAAAGCGATTCCTGTTTGCCAATACGATGATCTAAAATATTTTTTCCATTCTAGTCGTAAGAAATGAGAAATCATAGTTAGTACTTGGTTAATGTAGTTCGTTTATTAGTAGATCTAAATTTACGATTGTTACAGTAAAAAAGAAAAACTTCTTACTGTATTCAAAAAAACCATCCTTCGAAAATTTCAAAGGATGGTTTCTATTTAAAAGGAGGGATCTTTTTTAGTTATTCACTTTCAATACCTCAGCAATGATTCGTTCTAATTCCTGCTTTGGCAGAGCACCATTTGCCATTTGTGGCATTTCGTCCTTAGGCACAAAAAGTAAAGAAGGGATACTTCGAATTCCAAAAGCAGCAGCTAATTCCTGCTCGGCTTCAGTATCAATCTTATACACATCGACTTTACCTTCATACTCATCTGAAATCTGTTCTAAAATTGGCGCAATCATTTTACATGGACCACACCAATCAGCATAAAAATCTATAATAGCTGGTTTATCACCTTCAAATTTCCATTCTTTATTCTTTTCATAATTAAACACCTTTTCTAAAAAGGTTGTTTTTGTTAAATTTTCTGTCATGTCAATATATTTGATAGTACAAAATTAGTCGTATTTTTCTGAATAAACTTACAATACCAAAATGATAGTCTTATCTGTATAGAACTTTAAAATAAACCTATGAATAAACGCATAAAATACTGTGAGATTTGTAATAAAGACTTTGCGACTATGTATCGAATTCAATATAAACAGCCTGCAAAATGGGTTTTTGTTTGCGAGTCTTGTTTGTTAACCGTTAAACCAAATAATTCGTTTTACAAATATGGTGGAACATGGAAACAATAGGCATAATTCAAAGAGATTAAGGACAAACTTTATGAAAATTATTTAGTGGTTGAATGTAATTTAGATGATGTAATAAATGAAGTTAAAAAAGGTCGAGAATATAAAAATGTAAAAGTGCTCTTTACTTACCTACCATCATATTCAAAGATGAAAGATTTAAAATTGATTAGTGAAGCTGAAAGATATAAAGAGTTAATTAAAATAAAAGAAAAAGAGAAATTCACCAAAGAATTATCAGAATCAGGCTTAAAAGGAGTTTATAAAATCAAAATACTAAAACATAGAGGTATTGACTACAAAAATTTGAATGAAACAGGACAACTTTTCATCACCTAAGCTGGTATAACTCTCAAAACAGATATTCCCTCTATCTCATTATTACGAGGTTCTTACATTGTAAATAGATCTGAAGTTTCAAAATCACAATTTTCGTGTAATTTAAATAACGGATATGGAGACGCTTTTACACTTGTTATTAATAAGTTTAATGAAAGTCAGGTTGGTGCAATTTTAGTTTTAATTGGTAGTAGAGTAAAGACTACAACTTTTAAGATTATTAAATAAAGAATTATTGTTTGAATTACACTCTTATTTGAAAATTCTGTTACAAAAGTGTTACAATCATAAAACAAAAAAGAGTTACAATTACGTAACTCTTTGATTTACAAAGTGGTCCCACTTGGACTCGAACCAAGGACCACCTGATTATGAGTCAGGTGCTCTAACCAGCTGAGCTATAGGACCTGTAAATTTGGATTGCAAATGTACATTATAATTTATCTCTTTTGCAAGGAAATTTCTAGAATTTAAACTGCTCTATTCATCAACCATAAAGCGAAATTCATAAGGTTTTGTTTCTTATCTTTTGACATGTACATTGGTGCAAAAATATTTCTTTTAACTATTCTTGATTTTCAAAGAACTTTTCAAAAATACCTAAAATTTGGCAGACATTTGGCAGACATTTTCATCCTAATAAAAACGCCAAAAAATCCCAACCATCATTCTTAAATCAACACCCCCTCATCGATTTTAAAAGTAGTTTTCTTTTTTTTAATAACTTTTCAATTCATAGAGATAACTGTTCATTACTGTTATGTTTAGTTTTAGTAATCACCTTTGTAAGTATCTCAAATCTATCTGAATTACGAAATATGCACACACCATATTTATAAAAAAACGCTAATTTTATAAGGAATAAAATTCTATAATAATGAATTTGAAAAGCAAAAATGAAAGTATTTTATATACATGTATCTATTGTGGAGATGAAAGCGAGTATTCAATTCCTAAATTAATTGTGCACCTAGATATAAATCACGAAAATATAACAGAGATTGATAAAAACGAATTAATAAAAGATTTGAAACAGGCAATTTCAAAACAACACAAAAATCAAGAAAAGGAACTTGTCCAGGAGAAAATTAGACAGCAAAAAAGGCTGAAAGCTGCCAATCAAGCAAAAAACCTGTCAAAATTTAAGAATGATGTATTGAAAGCATTAAAGGACTCTGGTATTGATAAAAAAATGTTAGGAATTATTTCCTCTGGAAAAAATATTGAGAAAGTAAAAAGAATATTAATGTTTGGAATTAAAAAAGAATTTCAAATTTATCTTGACGATTTTGGTATAGATTATTACATCACATCCAAAAGAAAAAAAAGAAAAAAATTGAGGAAAGATTATTTTGATAAAACTAAAAATTCAATCAGAACCATATATACTCCTATGGGTAATAAAAAATAGGATTAAAATAAATTCTAGTAAGAGAACTCCAAGAAAGCTTTGCAAATAGGCTTACATAATTCATTAAAGGATTGTCTGATTTCAACTAATAATATTTTTAAAAAAAATCTGATTTTTCGGTTATTCTAGCGATCATAATACCGATAGCATGACTAAGTTGTAGCTCCGCAAGTTTTTTTCCAAAGCACAAAGTGTTCATCCAAGTCATTTTGTAAACCTTCAAGTTTGCCAATTATTGCTTCTTTCTTTTCAAATCTCATTTTAGATGTTAGTTGTAGTTTAAATTTAATCTGTAGTGTCATGATTTTCTTGTTTTTAAGTAGTTCTCCAAGTCCCTCTGATTTCCTTTTTTCTTACACCAACCACACCCATAGGTATCATTTTTTGTAGAGACCATTATATGGTGCTTACCTTTTGAATATGGGCATTTTGCTAGCCATTGATATTCATTTTTACCATCTGGGATAGGATTAAGATTTACTTTTTCAAGATAGTCAATAAAAGGTGTTTTTAGTTCTTTCGCTTTCTTAATGTAATGATCCTTTTTTTTATTTATACTATCAATGATGGTATAAAACTCCTTTTCATCCACTAGTCCTTCTTTTCTGAACCTTGGCAGTCCACTATATGTCCGCCATTTTTCATAGTAATCCTCAAGTAGTTCAATAATGTCCTTTTTGCTCAAGTAATCATTTATTTCCAATGAGGCATTACAGTTGTGGAATTCCTCATTGGTATCGTTGGTGGTATAGAGCTTTAAAAAGTTGCCCACTTTTTTGAGATAATACCTCACATCAACATCCCACATGGTCTCTTCGGTTTCCAATATGAAGATGTAATCTCTACTGATTTTATGGTTATTGATAATACTAAGGAAGGTTTTTACTTCTTTTATTTTTTGACAGAGCTCATAGTCCTCATTAGAAATAGCCTCTTTAAGATAGTCCTCCAATATTTCCTGTCTACTATTTCTAAAAACCCATACATTGGGTCCTATGTAAAAGCGATAGGGGTTTTCAGCTAGAATATCTACTTTCTCTTTAAGGGATGCATTGATATGGTCCCACATTGGGTGGTTTTGATTACTCATTGTTTTCTTCTTTTAATTAGTTAATTGATTTGAATAGAACTAGGTATATGCTACTATAAGGTGTCTAGATTATGAAACTCCCTCGATTGTTTAGGGCGTAGTTTCTACTTTTTATATTTCCTTTAGGATCGTAACAAAACACCATGTAGTCATTTGCACTTGAAAAGTCCAGAATCGTGTTTCCATTTGGCTCGGTCACATTGATGAAAAGGTTTTTACCATCCTCTTCATGGTCGGCAACTATAAAGGTATTACCGAAGTATTCTATTTTTTTGTTAGGGATATTTTGCTGTGCGTAATGGTCTAGCATATAATCCAAGGATTGGTCCTCGAGAAGTTTTGAGTTACCTTTTCCTGTGGTAAGCTCATTACTACCATAACGAGATTTTAAAAATTTCATACAAATAAATTTTAGTTAAACAAATGTTATTTGTATTCCGATAAAGCAATAGTGATAGAGACGTTTATTTTGACTTGTCGTCCGTATTGTTTGACCACCGTGGTGTCTTCACTCGGTTGGTACCCATATGGGTTCAGAATACTTGATAAATGTAAGGATTAGAATTTAAAAAGCCAAAAAAACTCAACCATAACTCTCAAAACAACACCCCCCTATCAATTTTAAGAGCGTTTTCTTTTTTGAGGATTTGCTGTGAAATGTATATATAACCCATTTGCTACATGTATCTGATCAATTTTTTCGTGTCAGAAACCAATATTTTTCGTGTCGGAAGGTCTGTGTCGAAGTGTCGACTCTATTTTTAGACCATTAAAATAAACACGTGATTGAGTAAAAACCATCCAAAATACCAAACTTAAAATGAAGAAAAAGTCTAAAAATCACTAAAAATCGACACAAATCAAAAAATCGACACAAAATCGACACGGGATAAGTTATTGATTATTAAGGTATTATAAGCGTCTGTGTCGAAGTGTCGATTTTTACTCTATGGTGAGGATTTAAAAAAATAAAATATAAATTATTATATATATATATATATAAGGAAAAAGCACCACTTATTTCAAAAATCGACATAATATACTTGAATGCTTTAATTGGACTTGTTATAGGGTTAATGAACCACCTTACAACCGATATCCATTAAGTTGATAAGAGAGGTTTATACATTGGTTTTAAGGTATTTTTTTTAATTTTCAAATAAAATCGATAGCTGTATGTTTAAAAATCTCTTAAACCTCTTAAAAATAGGGTTAAACACTGTTTAAAGTTTTTGTGTTGAGTGTCCTTCTTCTTTTTTTTGTCTAATGTTGTGTTTTAGTTCACTAAGTTTAAAGTTTACAAACTCAATACAATGCTGAAAGGATGATATTACTGCTTCAAGAACTAAATGTTGAAATAGATTACGTTAAAATGATTAATGATTATAATTAGTAAAAATCATTTACTCAATCCAATAATCTTAGCTACAGAGACGTAGAAGAAATTTTTATATTTACACGCAATGGGATTGCTATGAATTATACTTACCTGTGCATAGCCTACCCTTTTGGAATTTGAAAATGAATAAACACAGGTATATAAACAAGTTGTACACAAGCTCTGAAAAAAGCCACCATACGCTCAAGCTCTTTTTATTTTGCTCGTACCTCACAAAATAAAAAGAGCTTTCACTTCCCCACCACCACCCTAAAAAAATGTGAATTAAAAGTTGTAAAACTGAATTGTTTTTATAATTTTGGACAATATTTGTCTAAAACATTTTTGACCAATGAAAACATTAGGTGAAACTTTAAAATCAGCGAGAGAAGAAAAAGAAATGATTCTTCGGAAAGTTGCAGCTGAAGTCGATATTGACCAATCTCTCATTAGTAAATTTGAGAAAAATGAAAGAAAGCCAACGAAAGAACAAATTATACGACTTGCAAATTTCTACGGACTTTCAGAAAACGATTTAATAATAAATTGGTATTCAGAGAAAATTGCAGAAGAATTAAAATACACTGAATCAACTTCTGAAATTCTTAAGGTAGCAGAAGAAAAAATCAAATATTATAAAACCCAAGTAATGGAAAATAAAACATTAAAAGTAGCCGAATTATTTGCGGGAGTTGGTGGTTTCCGTCTTGGACTTGAGAAAAATAATTACAAAATTGTTTGGAGTAATCAATGGGAACCTTCAACCAAAACACAACACGCTTCAATGGTTTACGAAGCAAGATTTGGAGCAGAAAATCATTCAAATGAAGATATAGCAACTGTTCCGACAAATGAAATTCCAGATCACGATTTACTTTGTGGTGGATTTCCTTGTCAAGATTATTCGGTTGCAACAACTCTACATAATTCAAAAGGATTAAAAGGTAAAAAAGGAGTTCTTTGGTGGTCAATTCATAGAATTTTAGAAGAAAAAAAGAACAAACCAAAATATCTTTTTTTAGAAAATGTTGACAGACTTTTAAAATCCCCAGCAAAACAAAGAGGAAGAGATTTTGCAGTTATGTTACAAAGTTTGAATGAGCTTGGTTATGCTGTAGAATGGCGAGTAATTAATGCTGCCGAATATGGAATGCCACAAAGAAGAAGACGTGTTTTCTTTATTGGTTATCATAAATCCACTGAAATATTCAAACGACTTCAAAAATCGGAGAAAATTAATTGGCTAACAAAAGAAGGCACAATTGCAAATGCTTTTCCTGTAAAAAATACAACTTCAATTAAAGAAATTGAGCTAAAAGGAGATTTAGTTGAAATAACGAATAATTTCAACAAAACCGGAAAACTCTCACCTTTTCAAAATACAGGCTTACTTGTAAATGGTAAAGTTTTCACCACTAAAACAGAACCAAATTATGATGGAGAAAGAACTTTTTTAGGAGACATTCTACAAAACGGAGAAGTAACACCTGAATTTTTCATTAACGAAAATGACAAACCAAAATGGGAATACTTAAAAGGTGCTAAAAAAGAAAAAAGAAAAACTAAAGACGGATTTGAATACAATTATAGTGAAGGTGGAATGATTTATCCAGATGCTCTTGATAATGCTTCAAGAACAATCATTACAGGAGAAGGCGGAAAATCACCTTCAAGATTTAAACACGTAGTTGCATCTGACAGAGGTTTAAGAAGATTAACACCTATTGAATTAGAAAGACTAAATATGTTTCCAGACAATCACACCAAACTTGAAGGAATTACAGATACAAAACGAGCTTTTTTTATGGGAAATGCTTTAGTTGTTGGAGTAATTGAAAAAATAGGGAAAGAATTATATAAAAACATAACAAATGGATAAAAGAAGTAACAGAGTACAACCAATAAGACTTTCTCCTGAATTCTTTCCTTTGGATATTCACAAATCAATGTTCATTAATGATTTAACAATAACAATTCCTTCTTATTATGTGAAAAGTTGGGGACAGAACACAATTGACAATCATGATAAAAACAATTATAAATGGCAAGTTGAAATAGAATATGAAAGCCCTAAAGACTTGGATAGAATTCAATATAAATTCAAAGCTGTTTTATGGCTGTCATTTATAAAAAATAGAAAAAAAGAAAGTAGTTATCGTATTAAATGGGATAAAGATTTCGCTGTACAACTTGCTAAAGACTATCCAAAAAGTTTTGTTAGATCTTTAGAGTTTCATATTGGAGATGAGTATTATAAAAAGCAAAAATTCACAGAATATGATATTGGTGGCTTTAAGGAACAAGTTCAAGTAAAAATAGATTGGGTAAATGGAAATCCACAAGTTCGTATTAAAGAATATTTTAAAGTAAGAGAAGAATCTCAAGGGTTTCCAAATATTTTCAGAGAATTAAGTTCATATCTAATTGCTGATTATTTATTGAGTGATGAAAAAGAAATTTTAAGAAGAATACAGGTAGGTAATTGGAAACCAAGAGAAGAATTAAAAAAGGAATTGAATGAAAACAATATCTATCTCCTACTAAATAGAGAAAAGCAGGAATTATATATAGGTGAAACTAAAAAATCATTATCTCAAAGGTATCCTGAAGGTCAAATCCACCATTCTTTTGATGAATGGACAGAGTATTCTATCATACAACTTCCTCCTGAAACTTCTGACCATACAAGATTATTAATAGAAAGAATTTTAATTGCTACAGGAACAAAATTGTTCCAAAACAACTTAAGCCTTGAAAAGCCTGTAATACAAGATAAAAATGGTTTAAAACTAATGAATAGAAAGAAATAACCAACGCTAAAAGCCATACACATTTACAATTCGCTGAAGCCACAACACAAGCCAAAAATTGTAAAAGAGTATGTCTTTGCCAACGCTGACTAACAATCTGAACGGAAAAAAGCCAGTGTACAACAACGTGTATAATTCATTGCTTCTGATTTTCCTCATCGGAAAATCCTCGCGCTGAATTATCGCCTTTGTTTTTTTACTAAATTAGTTACTGAAACACGCAACGAAATCATACACAAATACGTTGAGCAACTAACTCAGATAAAATATTAAAATTACAATTAATAAAAACTTAAAAATGTAAGATAAAGACTTAATCAATTATTAGATTGTTGGTAATAATCCTCTGAAATTTTACACAATATCATTGGTTGTGTTCAAGAAAAGAATGGAAACCCAGATTTTTTTTAAATTGGATAGTTCATGTTTGTTTTGTTGGAAAATTTTAATTTATACTCATAATACACCTCAAATTAAAGTTTTTTTATTGATTATCAATACTTTAATACTTATTTGATTACCACATTTTGTTTAGAGTAACTAGGCTAGGGAGGGGTGTTATTCAATATCTAAGCTTTTTCCCAAATTTATCATGTAAATCAAAGTCATTCACCAGCCTAATTAAGTTTAGATTGATTTTTGCCAAAGCATGGAACTTCACCTCCTCATCAGTATAGCTTACCGTATCTTTAATATCTGCTAAGTCAGCACCCTTATCAGCTTCTGTCTCTTCCATTATTCTAGAGACCTGAATATTAAATCCATCCTTGTTGCAAGCATTAGCTACCTCAAGCCACTTGTTATAACAACCTTTATCAGGAAACGCTTTAACCAACAAACCTTTTAGAGGCTCAAGAAGTTTTTTACTAAAATTACTCAAAGACCCTGTGGCTAACCAAACTATATCAGGTCTTTTTACTGAAAACAGAATAGCTGTTTTTTCACTCTCATCAACCGCAACCTTGGAGTTATCTGCATTTCTATTCCATTAAAGAGTAATAATTTTGAATAGCTCAAATGAGCATTCTTTTTCATAGCAATTTAATCGCCCGTCTTTTTTAGGCGGGTTCTTTTTTTTTATAACTTTATAAAAATTACAATCAACTAAAAATAAAAAAATGAAAAAACTACTCTTTCTCTCCGCTTTATTAATCTTCGCTTGTAGTAGTGATGATGGTGGTACTAACGAATCCGATGAGTTCAATAGAACTTATGTTGGTCAATTTGAAATATTAAATAGGGGTGCAACTAATATGACAGACCCTAATAATCCATATGATTGGTGTTTAGCAACTACAGGAGAGATAATAATTTCACACAGAAAGGAAGTGATTTTTGATGATCCGTGTTTTAGTGCAGATTTTGTAATGGATGTAGCACCTCTAACTTATAATGGTAATAGTTATGTTTGGTTTGATTTTGATAATTATGATATATTAGAATGTGATGATGAAATCGAAAATAACTTTTTAAGAATTTATGGTGGAAAATTAATGGAGCCTTGGGATACCACAAGAATATCATTTTTTTTGGATTGTACATTTGATGGCAATACAATAAATGGCATTATAAAAGAATCACTATATCTTTCACAATCACAACAAGTTTATGGAACATTCACAGCAACTCTGCAGTAATTAATGTCTACTATTTAGCTAGAAAATTACAACTTTAGTTTTTGGCAAAGGCAAGTCAATAGTTTCTATTAAAAAGCTTCTGAAATTAAATTATAGGCATGTCTTCTTCTTTAAGTTCAGGTACTTCTAGCCCTCTTAAATAAGTCAAACTAACATTTATTTATCAACATTATTTCTTAAATAAAAGTAATATTTTGTATTCTTATTTTGTTATATTTATAAAATATTAACATTTAAATTATTTTATCATGAAAAAATTATTGTTATTACCAGTTATTCTATTAATGTGTTTTACAATCAATGCACAAGATTCTGTAGATTACAAATGGACTGTTCAGGGAGATTCTAATTTTGCCTTCGTTTCAGGCGACGGATATTCTGGTGGACAAGTTAATGCTATGGCATTATACAGTTTTACAGATGCTCTCCAGGCTGGTGCTCGTTTTGGATTCGGATTTGGGGATTATCAATATGATGCCGCTATTAGTATTGCTGCTCGTTATTTCTTGACCGAATCTTGGTTTGCATACGGTGAATATGGCTTAACAGATACAGCTATAGATGGAGCAGCTTTAGGAGCTGGTTACCGAGTAAAAATAGGTGAACGTATAGAATTTAACCCAACACTAAGTTATGCATTAGAATATGAAGAATTTGGTCTTACAATGGGTTTTGCAATTCGATTTTAAGAATCAGATATAAATTAAGTAAAGCTTCACAGAAATGTGAGGCTTTTTGTTGTTTAAAACTTACTGTTAATAAGGGTTTAATTGTTAATATTTATAAGGTGTTTTTTACTAATTTTATGTTTAATGAGATACTTCAAAAGCTACGTTTTTTTTAATTATTTACTATTCGCAATTCTTTGTTTGTTCAACAATGATATTTCAGGACAATTACACCATAAAATGATTTCTTCTCAGTGGGGGCTAAGTGCTACCCAAAACGGAATCATTGTTTCTCAAACAATAGGACAAACTTCTATTACGGCTAATTATTCAAACACAAACTCCAAGATAGGTCAAGGTTTTTAGGTAAAAATTTTAAACAAAAAATGTTAACTATTCTCATCAACCATAGGCATATCCTGTTCTTTCAATTCAGCTATTTCTAACCCTCTCAAGTAGGTTAGGCTTACGTTTATAGATGAATGTCCCATAGCTTTCTGTAGCTTGGTTATTGAGCCTGTTCTTTTAAAAATTTCTATTGCTCCTGAGTGTCTAAAAGAGTATAAAGTTTGATACTCTTCTAAGGTATTACTTCTCTTCTTAAATCTACTCCAAAGGGTCTTAAAATAGTCCTTATTAGGTGCAGATGAGCTATTGCTAAAGATGTTCTTATTACCATCCTGTTTGTTTAAATAAGGCTTTATAAAACTTGGTATTGGAACTATTCTATTTCGCCCTGATTTGTTTCTATCTCCACTCAAATAGATAAATGATAAATCATCAGAGAAATCATTCCAAGTGAGTTCTCTTACCTCTCGATGAGGTCTTAATAGACAGCCATAAGTAAGCAAACAACATAAGTGAAGATTAGCATTAAACTCTTTCACCTCATCTAATAATTCAGAAATGTTTTTAAATGGTTTATGAAGTTTTGATTTGGTCTTTTTAGACTTGATATTAGCCATCGGATTAGCTTTCATACCTAATCGTTCAGCTTCATTAAAAAGAACTTGTAAATGCCTTTTAATAGTATTATGAGAGACTTCTGAAGAGTATGAATTAAGTAAATCGGTCAAATCATTTAAGTTTATGGAATCCACTTTTACAACTCTATCAATCAACCCATAAACATATTGTAACATTGACTTGTATTTCTCGGAGTATTTGCCTTTCAACTTAATATCCAACGCAGCCTTCAGGTAATCTTTATCTGACATTGAAGCTTTAATAAACTTGGATTTCTGAAATAGATCGAGTCTCTTCCCGCTAATGATGAATTTGTACACTTCAGCAGCTAACAATTTACCAACCTCTTGGCGCTGATCAATTGGGAAGGTGTTAGGAGATAATTTGGAGTTGATTCTCTTTCCGTTATACATTCGATAACGCTTCCCTTCATGAGTGAAATCGACATACACCCTTAGATTGGAATCTTGCTTTACTTTAGGATAATTTAGCTTCATTTTGACAGACTTTCGGCAGAGTTAACTTTGTAAAGTCTTTGAATGTCAAGTATAGCTTGAAAAAAGAACCAAGGACCACCTGATTATGAGTCAGGTGCTCTAACCAGCTGAGCTATAGGACCTATAAATTTGGATTGCAAATGTACATTATAATTTATCTGTTTTGCAAGGAAATTTCTAGAATTTAAACTGCTCTATTCATCAACCATAAAGCGAAATTCGTAAGGTTTTGTTTCTTATCAACATCAATATCCATCTCGTCTAAAGTGGCCAATGCTAACTGGGTGAAACTTTCAATTTTTACTTTAATTTTTGACGGAATCTCATATTTCTCAAAAAGGATTTTTACCTGATCTACTTTGGCAGTAGAATCCTTCAATTTTTGAGCATATAAATCAAGTAATATCGTTTTGTCATCTGCATTAGCATCTTCTAAAGCCTTCAAATACAAAAAGGTTTTTTTGTTTTCAATTATATCACCTCCTACTTGTTTTCCGAACGTTTCTGGGTCTCCAAAAGTATCCAAATAATCATCCTGTAATTGGAATGCCAATCCGAGATTTAATCCGAAGTCATAAATCAAACGCGCATTTTCATCCGAAGTTTTAGAAACGATAGCACCCATCTCTAATGCAGCACCAACCAAAACAGAAGTTTTTAGTCGAATCATATTGATATAATCTGGAATAGACACATCCGTACGGATTTCAAAATCAACATCTAATTGTTGACCATCACAAACTTCTAAAGCTGTTTTGCTAAACAACTTGGCCAACTTTTGAAAAATAACAGGTTCATAATTCTCAAAATATTGATAGGCCAAAATCAGCATGGCATCTCCCGACAATATCCCGGTATTGATATCCCACTTTTCATGAACGGTTTTTTTACCTCGGCGAAGCGGGGCGTCATCCATAATATCATCATGAACCAAAGTAAAATTATGGAATACTTCAACCGCTAAAGCCGCTGGTAAAGCATTCTCAAAGTCATCTGAAAATATATCGCAAGCCATTAGTGTTAAAATAGGCCGCATACGCTTTCCCCCGAGTTGTAGAATGTAGTCGATCGGTTCGTATAAATTCTTCGGCTCTCGAATCCATTCTTTAGATGCTAAGTAATTCTGAAAGCTCGATTGGTATTTTTTAATGTCCAATGCTGAAAATTTTCATCAAAAATACGCCAATCTGTAACGAAATTCTTAGCCAAACGTTAAAAAATCATTAAAACTATGGAAACTTTTATCGTTTCGAAAGTTTCCTTTTGTATTTTTGTGCCCTCGTGACAGAGAAAATATTACATAAGGCCAGCGAACTTTTTTTGAATCTCGGATTCAAAAGTGTTACTATGGATGATATTGCCAACAATCTTGGTGTCTCTAAAAAAACCCTTTACAAGCATTTCGAAAACAAAACCTGTCTTGTCGATAAAGTAACCGATTTTATGTTCGGAAAGATTTCTATCGGTATCGACAGCGTTTGTGCTCTCGATCTTAATCCGATTGCAGAAATTTTCGAAATCAAAAACCTAATGATGCAACATTTAAAGGATGAAAAGTCATCTCCTCAGCATCAATTGCAGAGGTACTATCCGGGAATCTTTGTTTCACTAAAAAAGAAACAATTCAAAAAGATTCAAGAATGCACTGTTGAAAATATCAAGAAAGGAAAAGACCAAGGATTGTATCGGGCAGATCTAGATATTGATTTTGTAACACGCATCTATTTTATAGGTGTTACTGGAATCAAAGACAAAGATTACTTCCCATTGGAAAACTACTCCATGCAAACCCTTACCGCTTACTTTTTAGAATATCACCTTAGAGGTATTTGCTCTGAAAAAGGAATTATAGAATTGGAAAAACAGCTAGAAAAAAATAAAAACTCAATTTAATGATTTACAAATCGTACATAACCGCACTACTCTTATTTGTTAGCAGTTTTGGTGTAGCTCAAGAGACAGCGTTAAAATTGTCTTTGAATGAGGCTATAGATTACGCTTTAAAAAACAGCTACAATACAAAGGCTGCAGTAAACGATATTGCTTCGGCAAAGAAAAAGGTCTGGGAAACTACGACCATCGGCTTACCTCAGGTAAACGCTAGTGTAGACTACCAGTATTTTCTAAAACAACCGGTTTCGTTATTGCCTGCTGCTGCGTTTGATAACACCTCTTCTGTCGTAGAAACAGTCGAACAATATTTTAATCTCCAGGCAAATAGTCAGCCTACTGTGCCCGAAGGATTTATCCCGGTAGTCTTTGGAACTAAACAAAATGTAAATGCTTCAGTTACCTTAACTCAATTGCTTTTTGATGGATCTTATTTAGTAGGTCTTCAAGCCTCGAGAACCTTTTTAAAGATTTCTGAGCAAGCCAATGAAAAAACAGAATTAGTTACTCGGGAGGCAGTTATCAATGCATACGGAAATGTTTTGGTAACCGAAAATAGCATCTCTATTCTTCAGAAGAATCTTAAAGTCTTAGAAAAGAATTTAAATGATGCAAAAAAGATCTATGAAAACGGATTTAATGAAGAAGAAGATGTTGAGCAATTAGAAATCACTTTGGGTAATGTAAAAGCTCAATTGAATAATGTAAAACGTTTCAAAGAAATCGCCTATCAAATGTTGAACTTGGCATTGGGAAGTAAAATTGATACCCCAATCATTTTAAAGGATAGTCTCGATTCATTAACTCAGCAGAATATTGACTTAAACATTCTAACCACAGATTTTAATGTATCCAATCATATCGATTTTAGAATTGCAGAGAACGATCGTGAATCAAAACGATTAATGATGCGTCTAGAACAAAGTAAAGCTCTTCCGAGTTTAGCTGCATTTCTTAACTACGGAACACAAGCTTTCTCCGATTCATTTGACTTTTTCAATTCGAATCAACGATGGTTTCAGTCTTCTTTGTTGGGCGTTAGTTTAAACGTTCCCATCTTTAGTAGTATGGGAAGGGCTTCGAAAACAGCCCAAGCAAAAATCGCTCTTGAAACAGCAGATATCCGATTAGAAGAAACCAAACAGCGATTAAGTCTTCAAGTTAAAAAAGCGAGAAGTGATTATCAGTTAAGTATTGAAAACTATAATACCAATAAAAAGAACCTCGCCTTGGCCGAGCGAATTGAAAAGAAACAACGGATTAAGTTTTTCGAAGGACTATCAACCAGTTTTGAATTGTCACAAGCACAAAATCAATTATACACACAACAACAAAATTACATTCAGTCGATGTTGGATGTAATTGCCAAGAAGGCAAGTTTAGAAAATGCATTAAACATACCATTAAAATAAATTTCGCTACATGAAAACTACATATATCACAGTGTTATTAGCCATCCTCTTTATCTCATGTGGAGGTAATGAAACTCAATCGGTTGAAGATATTATTTCTTCAAATGATTTAAAATCGATTCGATCAAAAAGAGCGGCTTTAGATAAGGAAAAGCAAACCATCGATCAGCAGATCAAAGATTTAAATGATGCCATTGAGCGATTGGATTCATTAAAAAGAAATCCATTAGTAACTGCACTTACTATAGAAAAGAAAGTGTTCAATCATTATCTCGAATTGCAAGGAAATGTAAAAACAAAGCAGAACGTATTAATCTATCCTGAAATGCCAGGAACACTAGAGGAAATCTATGTAAAAGAAGGGCAATACGTTAAAAAGGGACAAGCTCTTGGTAAAATTGATGATGGCGGCCTCGCTCAGCAAGTTGCTCAATTAGAAGCCAGAACTGCATTAGCAAAAACTACTTTCGAACGTCAGGAAAAATTATGGGCAGAGAAAATTGGATCAGAAATTCAGTTTTTACAAGCCAAAACGAATTTCACAGCTTCTAAGAACCAATTAGAGCAATTAAAAAAGCAATTAGGCAAATCGGTTTTAAAAGCTCCATTTTCTGGTGTTATAGATGATGTCATCAAAGAACAAGGAATAGTAGTTGCTCCTGGTCCTGGATCTGAGATTTTTAGAATTGTGAATCTGTCAAACATGTACATTGAAGCTGATATTCCAGAAACTTATATTTCATATATATCGAAAGGGAAAGAAGTGGAAATTGAATTCCCAGTGTTGGATGAAAAAGTGAAATCATCCGTAAGACAAACCGGAAACTTTATCAATCCGGCCAACCGTACATTTAAAATTGAAATTGGTGTTCCGAATTCGCAAAAAAACATCAAGCCAAATTTAACTGCGAAATTAAAAATCAATGACTATACCAATGAAAACGCGATATTAATTCCGCAGAGTATCATCTCAGAAAATGCAAATGGCGACCAGTACGTGTATTTGGTTACGCAAATGAAAGACTCTGTTGGATTGGCAAAGCAAACCGTTGTAAAAACTGGAAAAACACAAGGTGACTTTATCGAAATCTTAGAAGGAATTTCAGAAGGTGATCAACTCATTGAAGAGGGAGCAAGAAGTATTAAAAACGGACAAAAAGTCAAAGTGACCAATTAATATTTTAGGAATGACTACCAATAAGAAAACCGACAAAGAATTTAAGCTAGCATCATGGGCGATTGCCAATAACTCAACCATGTATGTGACGATTTTCTTGATTTTACTTTTGGGAATCTCTGCATACTTCAGCATGCCAAGAGAAGACTTTCCAGAAATCAAGGAAACGAAAATATATATCAGTACGCTCTATCCAGGGAATACTGCAGAGGATATTGAAAAACTAATTACGGATCCGTTAGAAGATCAGTTGAAAGGGCTTCGAGGAGTTGTAGAAATTACCTCTACTTCTCAGGAAGATTACTCGATGATCATTGTTGAATTTGATGATGATATGGATGTAAATAATGCCAAACAAATGGTGAAGGATAAATTGGATGCCGAAAAAGCGTCTGAAGACTGGCCAACATTTAATGGGGCCAAAGTAGATCCGAATGCCTTTGATTTAAGTATGTCTGAAGAGATTCCGTTTTTGAATATCAATATCTCAGGAGATTATCCGCTACAGCAATTAAAAGAATATGCCGAATACCTTCAGGATGAAATTGAAGATTTGGATGAGGTAAAGCAAGCTGACATCCGTGGTGTTCAAGACCGGGAGGTTGAAGTTGCTGTAGACATCTACAAAATGATGGCGATGCAGGTTAGTTTTGATGATATCATCAATACTATTGCACGTGGAAATGTAACTTCTTCTGCTGGGAATTTAATCGCTAGTGGGCAACGAAGAACCATTCGAATCTTAGGTGAAATTGAAAAGCCATCCGACCTAGAAAACTTTGTGGTTAAGGCAGAAAAAGGGAAGGCAATTTACCTGAAAGACATTGCCACAGTTACCTTTAAACCTAAAGATAAGACCACATTCGCTCGTAAGGAAGGAAAGCCAGTAGTAATGTTAGACGTTAAAAAACGTACTGGTAAAAATATGGTCGCTGCGGCAGAAAAGGTGAAGAAAATCACAGACAAAGCCCTTGCAGAACGATTCCCAAAAAACCTTGAAGTTTCGATTACAAACGACTTATCCGATAAAACGATCTCTCAGGTTGATGACTTAGTGAATAACATCATCTTTGGTATTATCCTCGTTGTAACCGTATTAATGTTCTTCCTCGGATTCAAAAATGCGCTTTTCGTTGGATTTGCAATTCCGATGTCGATGTTTATGTCTTTAATGATTTTAGATGGCATGGGTTATACCATGAATACCATGATTCTCTTTGGATTGATTATGGGTCTCGGAATGTTAGTAGATAACGGTATCGTGGTTGTAGAGAACGTATATCGTTTGATGGATGAGGAAGGAATGTCACGCGTTGAAGCAGCCAAAAAAGGTATTGGTGAAATTGCCTATCCGATTATTATTTCTACCGTAACAACAGTTGCTGCCTTTGTACCCTTAGGTCTATGGCCTGGACTGTTTGGGCAGTTTATGATTTACTTCCCAATAACATTATCGGTTGTACTTGGATCATCTTTAATCGTGGCTATTTTCTTTAACTCGGTTTTGGTTTCTCAATTCATGAACACAGAAGATAAAGACATGCCGCTTAAACGAATCATTTATATCTCTTCGGTTGTCGGTGGATTCGGACTTTTAATCATGATTATTGGAGGTGAGTTTAGAGGATTAGGAACTGTGATGTTCTTTACCGCAATTATGCTTTGGGTATATCGTCTTATTTTAAGAAGAGCAGCGAACTACTTCCAAAAAAATACGTTGATTGTTCTTGAGAACTTTTACGAAAGAACCCTAAAAGGCGCTTTAAGCAGTTGGAAACCAATTGCAATCACTGTTGGTACGTTTATCTTGTTATTTGCAGCATTTGGTGGGTTCGGCGCTTCAGTTGCAAGCCAGAGAACGAAAATTGAATTTTTCCCAGACAACAAACCAAATCAGGTGGTTGTGTATATCGAATATCCGCAAGGAACAGATATCGAAAAAACAAACAAGATTACTAAGGACATTGAACAACGCGTTTATGCTGTTTTAAATAGTGATACGTACATGGATAACGGATACAACTTTATGGTTGAGAGTTCGGTATCTCAGGTAGGTGAAGGCGCAGGAAATCCGCAAACTGATGGAGGTTCTGCAGCAGAAATGCCACATAAAGGTAAAATTACAGCGTCGATGCGTCAGTATAAATACCGTCGTGGTTTGGATAGTGAAGAATTGCGTCAAAAAGTACAAACTGCCTTAACAGGAATTTATCCGGGTGTACTTATCTCTGTTGAAAAAGATGCGAACGGACCACCAACAGGTGCGCCAATAAATATTGAATTAGAGGGTGATGATTATGAGGAATTAATCGCAACAGCAGAAAAAATGCGAGCATTTATCAATTCGAAAAACGTTCCTGGAGTTGACGAATTAAAGATTGATGTGAACCGAGACAAACCTGCGATGCGCGTAAATGTAGATCGTCAAAAAGCTGGTGAATTAGGGGTTTCTGTCGGACAAGTAGGTCAGCAGTTACGTAATGCGATCTTCGGAGCAAAGGCAGGAATCTATAAAGAAGATGGAGATGACTATGATATCAACGTGCGATTTAAAGAAGACATTCGATACAATAAAAGTGCAATTTTCAATCAGAAAATTACCTTTAGAGATCCATCAAACGGACAAATTAAAGCTGTGCCTGTTTCTGCAGTAGCCAGTCAAAGTAACACCTCCGGGTTTAGTGCGATTAAGCATAGAGATACTAGACGAGTAGTTACAGTTTATTCGCAATTAGCGCCTGGGTTTGTAGATGCTGCAGCGGTTGTAAATCAGGTGAAAGAAGAAATGAAAAACTTTACGGAACTACCTCGCGATGTAAAAATTGATTACACCGGTCAAATTGAAGAACAAAATAAACAACAAGCTTTCTTGATGGGAGCTTTCTTTAAAGGATTAGCCTTAATTTTCTTCATTCTGATCTTCCAATTTAACTCAGTTTCTAAACCGGCTATTATTATGGTCGCGATTTTCTTAAGCTTTATTGGAGTATTTGGCGGAATCGTAATTACAGGAGCTTCTTTCGTAATTATGATGACCATGATGGGGATTATTTCACTTGCCGGAATTGTAGTGAATAACGGGGTCGTCTTGCTCGACTATACACAACTCTTAATTGATCGTAGAAAAGAGAAATCGGGTATTGCAATTGAGCGAAATACCTATTTACCAAAGAGTGATTTATTAGAAGCAATCATCAAAGCAGGTAAGGCACGTTTACGTCCGGTATTATTAACTGCAATTACAACCATCTTAGGATTAATTCCATTAGCAATTGGATTAAATATCAACTTCTTTACACTGGTAAGCGAGTTTGATGCGAATATTTATTTCGGTGGAGATAACGTAATATTCTGGGGACCATTAGCAAAAACTGTGATCTATGGTTTATTTGTGGCAACCTTCTTAACCCTCGTTGTCGTGCCAATTATGTTCTATTTGGTAACACGTTTTAAAATGTGGTTACAAACGAAAATAAGTTCGTCGACTACTGCTGTTGATTTAGAATCTACTGGAGAAGTAGTTACGTCATAATTTTAATAGTTTACAATGAGAAAAGGCTCGCAATTGCGAGCCTTTTTGTATTTTCAATCTATGAATTCTAAACCCTCATTTACGGTCGACGAAATCAAAAAGAAACTGGAATATTACTGCGTCTATCAGGATCGTTGTCATAAAGATGTTGAAGATAAACTAAAAGAGTTTTTTGTAATTCCAGAAGCTAAAGAGGAAATCATAATTCACCTAATTCAGGAAAATTATTTGAATGAAGAACGATTTGCAAAGAGTTTTGTAAGAGGAAAACATAATATCAAAAAATGGGGTAGAAATCGAATTATGAAAGAATTGGAATTCAAACAAATTTCTGCTTACAATATTAAAAAGGGACTTCAAGAGATTGAGGAATCCGAGTACTATTCCAACCTTCTGAATCTAGCTGAAAAAAAGAATGGATTGCTTAAAGAATCGAACCCGTATCAACGAAAACAAAAGTTGAAAAATTTCTTGTATCAAAAGGGTTATGAATACAACCTCATCTCAAAAGCTGTTGAAGAAATTCTCAACTAATTAATTTCCTTACTTTAAGAAATTAGACTGAAAAATGGAATCCCGTTCTTTCGTTGCGGCGATTACTTTTTGAATATCATCATTCGGAATCGTAATCGATAAAACGTAATGCTTGATTTTCCAATCTGAATCTGATCTCATCACAACTCCAGATCCCCTACAAGTACCCATCCAAGTTTTCAATAACTCATCAAACCAAACGACATCTCTATCAGAATTCATGTATACATTACGTTCTAGAACTTTAAAATCCCATGCTTTCCCATTATCAAAATACGGTTTGCTAAAAGCCTCAAATTTTGGTTTTGTCCAATTTTCGGAAGCATCTGTTCCAATAAAAATTGAAATGCTATCCATCTTACCGAAATAATTATCATAATTCGCTTCCGATGCCGCTTTATGCCAATCGTCTAGCAACGAATGAACATCTTTTTTTACTTGGGATTCAGCAGGTATAGAAACAGGTTGACAGGAAATAAAACCTACAAATAATAATAGTGCTAGAATTCGCATAACATATGTTTTAAAGTGGTTTGAAAGTCGAACAAATTAGTTCTTTCCTTTCTTGTTTTTTCTATTCTGTAATACCTTTTCAAGTTGTCGGTTTTCCAAGTTTCTAGAAATCGTCTTTTTGGAAATACTATCAATCTTGGTTGAATCCAATCCAATCGCATTGATATCAATTTCAATTTCGTCTTCAAAACGTTTTTTGGAAAGAATGCTAATAAACCTTGAATTGATACTTGAATACGATAGCAGTATTTTTTCGTTTTCGGCAATGACAGCATCTGCGGTAATCGCGGGAATAAAAGTCATATCCGACAATCTCAAGGTTTGATTGTAAAGAATATTGAATCGTGCACGAACTGGCGGCACATCAAAAATCTTTGGAATATTTTTACTGAATTTGGCCGACTTGACTAAATCTCGAAGCTCTAAAGCGTTACTTAAAATCTCCTCTGGTGTAGCATTCGTAAATCGATCCATAAACCGATTTAAACTACGGTATGCCTCCCATTTTTCCACCTCTTTTTCAACCTCAGGCGTAATTCGAACAAAAGGTTTGAATTGCATCTTCGTTTTGAACTCAGTTGGTTTTTCTTGAATGGCCTCTCCCTTTTTTTCGGAATTACCACAACTAAGAATAAAGGTAAAAACTAGAAATAATACGATGTTTCTCGCCATAAACTGCAATAACTACAGCTAAATTAAAAATTATAACTCGAAACCGATGTTAACTCCTAATTTATTGGCAATAATTTTAGTAATTCTAGACTTGATTTCTGGAATTTTAACACTCTCCAATACGGTATTTGCAAAAGCGTACATTAACAATCCTCTTGCCTCTTTAATTGGAATTCCTCGTTGTTGCATGTAGAATAAAGCCTGCTCATCTAATTGTCCAATGGTACACCCATGAGAACATCTTACATCATCTGCAAAAATTTCTAATTGAGGCTTCGCATTAATTGTTGCTTTATCACTTACCAAAACGTTATTGTTTTGCTGATAGGCATTTGTCTTCTGAGCTTCTTTTTCAACAATTACCTTTCCGTTAAAAACACCTGTTGATCTTTCATTATAAATTCCTTTATAATCCTGATGACTTTCACAATTTGGTTCAATATGGTGTACCAAAGTATGGTGATCTACATGTTGTTTGCCTTCAAGAATAGTAATTCCTTTAAGAATTGAATTAATGTGCTCTCCTTTCTGATAGAAATTCAAATTATTTCTGGTGATCTTTCCACCAAAAGAGAATGTGTGAACGCTAACTGTACTTTCCGACTGTTGTTCGATATAAGTATTATCCACTAACGAAGCAGTAACCTCGTCATTTTGAATCTTGTAATAATCAACTGTAGCATGTCTGTCTGCGAACACCTCAGTAACCGAATTGGTCAGCACTGCGTTTTTAGTCAAACTCTGATGACGTTCAATAATTTGAATATGTGCATTTTGCTCAGCTACAATTAAGTTTCTTGGCTGAATCATGGTTGCCGCTTCAGAACCAGTGGTAAAATTGATAATCTGAATTGGTTTTTCAACCTCTGTGTTTTTAGGAATATAGATATACGCTCCTTCTTTAGCAAAAGCAGTATTTAAGCTCGTTAGGTTATCTTGCTTTGCAACCTTATTGAAATAATTCTCAATAAAGGCTTTGTACTTTGGCTTTGTTAATGCTGATGACATTAGGCAAACATCAAAAGCTTCGTGTGTTGTTTCAGATAAGAATGAACTGTATTTTCCATCTACAAAAACAACCTTATAAGTATCGATATCATGAATGAAATACTTCTTAACATCAGCTAAATTAACAGCAACTTCCTTGCTTGGGAATAAGCTGTAATCTTCATTCAATACCGAATTTAAGGATGTATACTTCCACGCTTCCAATTTCTTGGTAGGAAATCCTAAATCTTCAAAATTTTGAAAAGCCTCTGAGCGGATTTTATGAACATTATCGTTCATATTCACCTTATCTTCAAAAGCTACATAAGAAGAAACTATTTTATCTTTTAAATCCATGTTTTGCTTTTAAGAAACCAACTCTTCTTTAATCCAATCATATCCTTTTGCTTCTAATTCTAAGGCTAAAGAAGCATCTCCAGTTTTTACAATTTTACCATCGTGTAAAACATGTACAAAATCTGGTACGATATAATCTAATAATCTTTGGTAGTGAGTAATAATGATAAAGGCATTATCTGAAGACTTTAACTTATTTACACCGTTAGCTACCACTTTTAACGCATCGATATCTAATCCAGAATCTGTCTCATCAAGAATTGCCAATTTAGGCTCTAACATTGCCATTTGGAAAATCTCATTTCGCTTCTTCTCTCCTCCGGAAAATCCTTCATTTAATGATCTCGATAAGAATTTACGATCGATGTTTAATAAGTTTGATTTTTCGCGAATCATATTTAACATGTCTTTTGCAGGCATGTCTTCTAATCCTGTCGCTTTTCTAGTCTCGTTAATTGCAGTTTTGATGAAGTTCGTTACAGTTACTCCTGGAATTTCAACTGGATATTGGAACGACAAGAAAATTCCTTCATGCGCTCTTTCTTCTGGTGTTAATTCACCGATATCTTCACCATCCAATTCAATAGTTCCTTGAGTTACTTCATAATCTTCACGGCCAGCAATCACAGAAGCCATTGTACTTTTTCCGGCACCGTTTGGCCCCATTATCGCATGTACTTCTCCTGGTTTTACTTCTAGGTTTAATCCTTTTAGGATTTCTTTCCCGTCTATTTCTGCAACTAAGTTGTTAATTTTTAACATGACTCTTCTTTATTTATTCTGGAGTAATTCCTTTTGTTCTTGTTTGTTTTTATCCTACAGATCCTTCTAAACTGATCTCTAATAATTTTTGTGCTTCTACAGCAAATTCCATTGGAAGCTTGTTCAATACTTCTTTACTAAAACCATTCACGATTAACGCAATTGCTTTTTCGGTATCGATACCTCTTTGATTACAGTAGAAGAGCTGATCTTCACCAATTTTACTTGTAGTCGCCTCGTGCTCAATTTGAGCTGTTTTATTCTTTGCTTCGATGTATGGGAAGGTATGTGCACCACACTCATTACCCATCAATAGTGAATCACACTGAGAAAAGTTTCTAGCATTTTCTGCTCTCGAGTTGATTTGCACCAATCCACGATATGAATTCTGTGATTTCCCTGCAGAAATACCCTTCGAAATAATGGTCGATTTGGTATTCTTTCCAAGGTGAATCATTTTGGTTCCAGTATCTGCTTGCTGGAAATTATTTGTTACAGCAATCGAATAAAATTCGCCAACTGAGTTATTTCCTTTTAAGACACAACTTGGATATTTCCATGTCACTGCAGATCCGGTTTCTACCTGTGTCCAAGAGATTTTTGCATTGGTTTCGCATAATCCTCTTTTCGTAACAAAATTGAAAACTCCACCTTTTCCTTCACTATCACCAGGGAACCAGTTTTGTACCGTAGAATATTTGATTTCTGCATTGTCTAACGCAATTAATTCTACAACTGCTGCATGCAATTGGTTTTCATCTCGCTGCGGAGCAGTACATCCTTCTAAATAAGATACATAACTCGATTCATCTGCAACAACAAGTGTTCTTTCAAACTGTCCTGTACCTCCTTCATTGATTCGGAAATAGGTTGATAATTCCATTGGACATTTTACTCCTTTCGGAATGTAACAGAAACTTCCATCAGAGAATACCGCTGAATTTAATGCAGCATAGAAATTATCTGTTGGAGGTACTACCGAACCGATATATTTTTTTACCAATTCTGGGTGCTCTTGAATCGCCTCAGAAATAGGCATAAAGATGATTCCCTTTTCGGCTAAGGTTTCTTTGAAAGTAGTCGCTACAGATACGGAATCCATAACAACATCCACAGCAACATTCGCCAATCTTTTTTGTTCTTCTAAAGAAATTCCAAGTTTTTCGAAGGTCTCTAATAAATCAGGATCAACCTCATCTAAACTGTTCAATTTTGGCTTTTGTTTTGGTGCAGAATAATAGGCGATTTCTTGGAAATCAGGTTTTGAGTAAGTTACATTTGCCCATTCTGGTTCCTCCATCGTCGACCAAATTCGAAATGCTTCTAAACGCCACTCAGTCATCCATTCTGGTTCATTCTTCTTTTTAGAAATTGCACGAACCACATCTTCATTTAAACCTTTGGCAAACGTTTCACTTTCTATTTCTGTGTAAAAACCATATTCGTATTCTTTGGTTTTTAACTCTTCTCTTAAATCATCTTCTGTGTACTTGCTCATAATTATTTTTTAAAGTGAAAATGACTCTCCACACCCACACGTTCTATTTGCGTTGGGATTATTAAACACAAAACCTTTTCCGTTTAATCCACCGGAATATTCTAACGTTGTTCCTACCAAATAGAGGAAACTTTTTTTATCTACAATGATTTTTACACCATTGTCTTCAAACACCTTATCGTTCTCTTCCTGATTTTTATCAAAATTCAAATCGTAGGATAAGCCCGAACATCCACCACTTTTTACTCCCACACGAACGTAGTCGGTAGTCGCGTCAAAGCCATCATCTGTCATTAATTCAACGACTTTTCTCTTGGCAGTATCTGAAACTTTTATCATCGTTTAAGTAGATTAAATCTAAATTGTCTGCAAATATACAACGAAACCTATTAATCTTGGTTAGTTTATGATTAACAAGCTCAATAAAACTATTGGATTTGTCGATTATTTATTAAAATCCGGATTTCGGATGAAATCAAAATCGGTAAGTGCTAGTAAAAAAGCCTTTAAATCTGCTTTTTCTGAAGCACTTAGCTGTGCTCCTCCCTGATTTACGTTTTTCATTAAAGGATCTATCGTTGGCGAGTTCTGAAGGCCTTCCGAATAAAAATCAATAACCTCATCTAGTGTAGCAAATCGACCGTCGTGCATATAAGGCGAAGTAAAAACAAGGTTTCTTAAGGTTGGGGTTTTGAACTTTCCGTTATCATTTGGATCCCCGGTTACACCACCTAATCCTAAATCTGTGAGAGTTGCGTCCAATCCATTATTATGAAAATCATTATCGGTCCATAACGGATTATTATCACTTCCGTGACAATGGAAACAATCTCCTTTATTTTCATCCATAAACACGTTGAATCCGTTTAATTCTTGTGGAGTTAAGGTTGCTTCACCCAACAAATACCAGTCAAATTTTGAATTTCCTGAAATTAAAATCCGTTGAAATTGCGCAATAGCTTTTACCACCATAACAGAATCTATTCGTTGATTACCAAACGCCTTTCTAAATAATTCAGGGTAATCATCGTGAGTATTTAAGAGCTGTTCAATAGTCGTCCAGTTCCCATTCATTTCGGTTGGATTGGTTACCGGTTCAAAGGCCTGGTTTTCTAATCGAAACTCCTTCCCATCCCAAGTAAATAATTCATTGTAATTCCATGCATTATTGAATAATGGCATCGAATTGCGCGTTCCTAAATTTCCATTCGCACCTTCACTAAACTGAAAGGCATGTGAAAATGCGTCTTGAGGTCGGTGGCAATGCGCGCATGATTGTGTTCTAGTTCCTGACAGTATTGGGTCGAAAAAAAGTTTTTTCCCCAACGCAACACCTTCTACTGTTAAAGGATTATTTGAAGGAATGAATGGCGCAGCCAATTTCTGTTCAAATATCGGTGGAATTTTTAGTGTGTAAGGTACAGGCACATATTCATCTTGTTGTTTCGAAGAACAACTCAAAAACAAAACAAGAACCAAAAAAGAAAATATGTACCTCATTATTCATTATTGAGTTACAGTGCCGAGACTAAATACAGACTTACCATTTTCGCTCATCTGTAATTGAGCTGAGAAATTTGACATAAGATTAGTATCTAAGGAATTTAAATCCCATTGATTCGGGTTTTTAAACCATTCGGCAACATTCATTTGAATTTCTACAGTTGCATCATTATTGATAGTAACCGAACCCAGATTCACCTCAAAGGAAGTATCAACTAATTGCGGTGAACTCACATTTGAAGTGTTCGCAGCTCGAATCACGTGGAAATTATAATTCAAATCATTCTTCTTGATGTCCTTGTATTTCCCATCCATTTGCATGTAATGATATCCTCCTCCTAATAGATTAGGCACATTAAACGATGCCGAATTTAAATCTTGATACACTCCATCCTGATTATCAGCATTTGAGAATCCAAATCTGAAACGTATTTCGTAGGTTCCTGGAATTATATCCTGAATCATTAGCGAAAGACCAGAACCATTCCCGACATCGACCAGTTGATAAGTTTTAGGAGAAAAATTAACACCTGCATTTCCAACGAATTGAAGTTGAGAAACCACATATCGCAAACGATCAATACTTACAGTTTCACCATTGGCGGTTCGGTAATTAAAATTCCCAAAAGTCGAAGTATCGACGATATCACCATCCCAATTGTGAGTGAATTCGATAGTTACATTGGCTTCTTCTAAGTCTTGTAATCCAGCGCAGTTTATTAGTGCGATTGAAAAGATCAATAGGGCTATTTTCTTCATTTTATCTTTTTTTAAGGGTTACAATCAATCCGTCTGAAAAACCTTTATTGTTTTGAATATCATTATCGGTACTTCGGGTATCACCAACGGCAATAACGTAATTTTCATTTAACTGAATAGCATCATAAAACACATCGATCTCACTACCACCAACCAAATGCTGCCATTTGAGACTTGCATTTGAATCTGTTCCAAAAACCCATGCATCGTTTTGTCCCTTATTCTGATGTTGGTTAAAATCGCTTCTTGAACTACCAGAAAGTATAAATCCGTCTTGCAAATCAGTATTTCCAGAGCGCCCTGCATCAAAATTAGTTCCGCCAATTGATTTATCCCAAAGTAAATTTCCAGATCCATCAATTTTTACCATCCATAAATCGGCAATTCCGTTATTTGCAGATACATCAAGATCAGAACTACGAGAATCTCCTATGATGAGAAAATTTCCATCCGAAGTCATGGTTATACCTCGAGCTTCATCAATTTGAGTGCCTCCAAAACTTTTCTCCCATAACAAAGATCCACTGGAATCAATTCGAATTACCCAAAAGTCATAGGTTCCTCGGTTGCCGGTAATATCGACATCATCACTATCAGATGATCCAGCAATAATGAAATCATTTGAATCCGTTTCAACAACCCCAAATGGAGCATCTGTGAATGACCCACCGAAATATCGTGTCCATTCCGTTTTACCATCTGATGCAAGTTTAATGGCCCAATAATCACCACCTGCATGCTTACTACTCGGTTTGGAATTCCCTTGACCTCCTGAGGCGGTTACATCCAAAACACCGGTCAACAAGAATCCGTTATTTGAAGTTGAAATTAGCGAAACTCCATAATCTGAACCTGAAAATCCTAAGGATTTTTGCCACGAAATGGCACCCGATCCATCAATTTTTATCATCCAAAAATCTCGAATACCCGCATTCTGAGTTGCATCTCCATCCGAGCTTCCATTGTAGCCTAATAATGCAAATCCGCCATCATTAGTTGCTACAATATCGGCTCCCCTATCATCCAGTGATCCACCATATGTTTTACTCCATTGTAAATTATGATTGGTATCAAATCGGCAAACCCAAAAATCAAATGAAGTATCATTCTTATTGATAATGTCAAAGTCATCACTTTGGGTATATCCCAAAACAACATAACCTCCATCATTCGCTTTTGCAATGGATTGAAAGCTATCATTCAAAGAACCTCCAAGTGTTTTGATTTGGTCTATCTCAAACACATCAGAAGTGCCTGTTATTACGTTTTTTTCGTGCAGAAATTCGCAACTCATCAAGAAAAGTAGCATGCAAAAGAAAAGCGCCTTTCTCATAGTTTCGTTTATTGAGATTTTCGAACAATAAATAATCCTTGTTCGATATCACTAACTACTATATTACCACTAGAGAAATATGGATATACGTTCCACACTCCGTTGAATGAAGCTGAATCTTTCGATGGATGCGTATCAAAGAAACCTACCTCAGTAAGCGTTTGTCTACCAATTTCGGAAATATCAATTATACGAACCCCGGCAGTGTAATTAGCAAGGTAGAAAAAATCACCATTTACATATCCGTTATGATCGATGGCTGCAGTTGGACCATCATAAGTGGTATGAACTACTGGATTTTCAAGGTTTGAAAAGTCAAAAACCAGGGTTCTTGTGTTTCCACCAAATCGAATCTCGTCTACCTCATCACCTAACAGAAAATAACGCATATCATCAGTAAACCATCCTTGATGTGTATAACCGATGTTACTATAATTTATGGTCGAAATTTGAACCGGATTCGATTTATCAGTCACGTCAACAATAGCCACCTTATCTTCATTACTTCCAATCAAAATTTCTTTCCCGGTATATCTTGTATCCGGGCCATTATATGTTACGACTTGGGCATCGTGTGAATAGGTATCTTGGGCATATCCACCAGCAGCTCTTGGGGCTAACGGATTACGAATGTCAATAAAATGAGGTCCACCAGAAAATGTTGAAGTTCCCACCGCGTATGCAAAACCAGTGTTTTCATTAATTACGATATTGTGCGCATTTCCAAAACCAGTGTACGTAGCGTCTGGTGAAAATACTACTGGCGGATTCGAAACATTTCGAAGTTTTGTTAAGTCAAAAATTTGCATTCCGTGATTAGAAGCTTCACTAACAACAAATGCATAATTATCATAAACCTTAACATCTCTCCAATCACTATTTACAGTGGCAGTAGGTAAAAATCCGATTACAATAGGTGCTTCTGGAGTACTCATGTCTACAAAAGCGGTTCCTGAATTTAATCCGACTAAAGCGTATTCTTTATTGTCTGCTGGATCGGTCCATCCCCATGAATCATTGGCGCTCAAACTCGTGGTAGAACCCGTAAAATCAAGTTCACGAAGTGTTAATCGCGCCACTAAATCATAATCATTACAGGGAAATCCTGCAGCAAAACCATTGACACATTCCGCTTCAATGGATGGCGCTGGAGGATTGGTTGTATTATTATCTGACGGAGTGGTGTCGGCAACTTCATTTTTCGAACACGATAGGATAACTAGTAAAATTAAAAAGGTAATTCTTCTCACGAGCGGGATTTTAGATGCAATCATAACAATATCAGTGCTAACAAATATAACAATTTAAGCACCGCAATATTGTCTCTGCCTCTTAGAATTTTTCTATTTTTGCCACATGTTTGAAGATAAAAATCAGCAAAGAACGTCGTTATCCGAATTAGGTGAATTCAAGCTAATTGAACACCTAACTCAATATTTCCCAGTGAAACATAAAACTACTGTTAAAGGAGTAGGTGATGATGCTGCGGTGTTGTCTTCGTCAGAAGATGAAACAGTAATTACGACAGATTTATTATTAGAAGGCGTTCATTTTGATTTGTCTTACATGCCCTTAAAACATTTGGGATACAAATCAGTAATGGTGAATATTTCTGATGTGTATGCCATGAATGCTTCGGCAGAACAAATTACAGTGTCGATTGCGGTTTCGAATCGCTTTTCACTGGAAGCTTTGGAGGAGCTGTATGCCGGAATTCAATTGGCTTGTGAAACTTATGGAATTGATTTAATAGGCGGAGACACCTCTTCTTCTACAAAAGGAATTATCATTTCAATCACAGCAATTGGCAAAGCCTCAAAAGAGTCAATCGTTTACAGAGATGGTGCAAAGCCTACTGATTTAATTGTTGTTTCTGGGGATTTAGGAGGTGCGTATTTAGGATTTCAAGTTTTGGAAAGAGAAAAACAAGTATTTGAGGTGAATCCGAATAATCAACCTGATTTATCAAACTACTCCTACATCATTGAGCGTCAATTAAAGCCAGAGGCCAGAAAGGATATCCCGAAATTACTAAAAGAGCTAGATGTAAAACCAACTTCTATGATTGACATTTCTGATGGGCTTTCATCAGAGTTATTCCACATCGCAAAACAGAGCAAAGTCGGCTGTAAAGTTTATGAAGAAAAATTACCGCTAGATCCACAGGTAATTAGTACTTGTGAAGAATTTCAATTGGATTCTACTATGGTTGCATTATCTGGTGGTGAAGATTACGAAATGCTTTTTACAGTTTCCATTTCTGACTTCGATAAAATCAAGGGGAATCCACACTTAACTGTGATTGGACACATTACTGAAGAGAATCAAGGGTTGCATTTAGTTACGAGAGCAAATCAAGAAATTGCCTTGAAAGCTCAAGGTTGGAATACGTTTTCAAAGGAATAACTTTACTCCTTAATTGATGCTAGAATTCCTGTTAAAAAAGCATCTAAATTACCATTTTCCGTTAGGCTCATTCGAACAATGACCATTTCCTGATCGGGAAGAATAAATACATTTTGACCTTGGTATCCATTGAATGAAAACATGTTCTTAGGCACATCTTTGTGGAACCCTCCCTTATTTAACCAAATCTGAGCTCCATAACGTCCGTTTGATGTAGGTGTTGGTGTTGTTGCATAATCCACCCATCTTTTATCAAACAAAACCTCATCGTTCCAAGTTCCATTATGTAGGTATAATAATCCGAGTTTTGCCCAATCTCTTGGAGTTGCCCATGAATATGAAGAGCCAACATAATTACCAGCTAAATCAGCTTCGACTACCATAGAATGCATTCCAATCTTATCAACAAGTTCGTTGTACCAAAAATCCAAATAAACCTGATGAGTATCAAATTGTTGACGTAAAATTCCGGATAACAAATTTGTGGTTCCAGAGGAATAATACCAAGTTTCATTAGGCTTACCAACTAGCTTTTTATCCGCTTGTAATTTGGTCATATCGCGTTCTAAAAAAAGCATTTTGGTTACATCAGAAATGGAATTGTAGTCTTCATCCCATTCCAGACCAGAATTCATTTGTAATAAATTGTGAATCGTAATTTCTTTCCGATCATCATTTTGCCATGCTGCAATAGGAGCTTTTGTATTCACATCTATTTTCCCCTGATGTTGAAGAATGCCATATATCGTACTTGTAATACTTTTGGTCATCGACCATCCCAGCATTCTTGACGTTTCATCATATCCATCAGCATATCGCTCAGCAATAATATGGTCTTTATAAATCACTAATGCTACTCGTGTTTTATTAACAGGGTCAAATAATCCATCAATTGCGCTATTCAATTTTTTATAATCAATTTTTGAAAAGGTCGAATCAATTGGAGCGTTGCTACCAAATGGATAAGGCTTATCTAACGCAAACGGATTTCGATTCGGTTTGGCATAAGATTGATCCATATCTGAATTCTTTAGGGCAAGTGCAGCACCCAATCCCTCTCTGTAAAAAGCTTTTCTAGTTAGTAATTTAAATGCATCTGATGTTGCAATTTTTGATTCTAAATCAATGGCGTCATTAGCCAAGTTCACCGGTGAAAAATCATTGTCATTTGTGTCGGTAAATTCCATGGTTCTGCCGGTAACAAATACCGAAGAGGCAATATTCTTTGCAGAATATCCCGCTAGAATATTCAGTTTTGGATAATTAAAAACAATGGTAAAAAGAAGTACAGTAACGAATAGTAAAAGGAATCTTTTTAAAAATTTCATGATGTAGAATTAAGCACTTAAAGATAACCATATTCAACTTGAGTTTAACTCTTCATTATAAAAAACATGCCGTATCTTTGCCATCGCTAAGGTTGTAACATGTTCAAAGTAGAAGACATTCGAAAAGATTTCCCAATCCTGGATCAGAAAATCCATGGGCGACCATTGATATATTTAGACAATGCCGCCACATCGCAAACTCCTCAAGTTGTGATTGATGCTATTGTAGATTATTACCAAAACTACAATGCCAATATTCATCGTGGGGTTCATACCTTGAGTCAAATTGCAACGGATAAGTACGAAGAAGCGCGTATCAAAATTCAAAAGCATTTTAATGCGAAGAAACCTTATGAAATCATTTTCACCTCTGGAACCACCCAAAGTATCAATCTTGTAGCTTCGGGGTTTGCTTCTCTCATTACTAATGGGGATGAAATTCTAATTTCGGCCTTAGAACACCATTCCAACATCGTTCCTTGGCAAATGTTATGCGAAAAAACTGGAGCCACTTTAAAGGTGATTCCAATGGCTGTAGAAGGAAATCTGCGGATGGATGTGTTTCATGAATTATTGAATCCAAAGACCAAATTGGTGTTCTGTAATCATGTTTCTAATGCCTTAGGTATCGTTAATCCGATTGAAGAAATTATTTCATCTGCCCATAAAGTTGGCGCAGCTGTTTTGATCGATGGAGCTCAAGCAACACCTCACATCAAACCGGATTTACAAGCCTTAAATGTAGACTTTTATGTCGCATCTGCTCACAAACTTTGCGGACCAACAGGCGTTGGAATGCTTTATGGAAAACAGGAATGGCTAGAAAAACTTCCTCCTTACCAGGGCGGCGGAGAAATGATTGAAACGGTTACGTTTGAGAAAACAACCTACGCCGGACTACCACATAAATTCGAAGCTGGCACGCCTAATATTTGTGGCGGAATTGCATTCGGGGTAGCACTTGATTATATGAATTCGATAGGATTTGAGGCGATTCGAAATTATGAAAATGAGCTGTTAAAAGATGCGACAGAGAAACTTCTTCAAATTGATGGACTAAAAATCTACGGCGATACCACAGAAAAAACATCCGTAATATCATTTAATATCGAAGGAATCCATCCTTATGATATCGGAGCTATTTTAGATAAATTAGGCATTGCCGTTCGAACAGGACACCATTGTGCACAACCTATTATGGATTTTTATCAAATACCAGGAACTGTTCGCGCCTCTTTTTCCTTTTACAATACCAAAGAAGAAGTCGACATTTTTATTGAGGGTGTCAAGAAAGCTAAAATGATGTTATCATAAATAAAAAAAAGCTAAGATTTCTCTTAGCTTTTTTCTAGTGTAACATATTAATTCTATCGCAATAGTGGCGAATAGTTTGTTGGATAATCACCTGCGTTAGCAAGTCCGTTTGTAGCTCTTGTAAAGTTCGAGCCAAACTCCGTATCCATAGCTTCTAAAATTTTGTTAGCCATTAAAGCGTATCCTCTCGCTGTTAAATGGATTCCATCTAAACTTACCAATCCACCCAACACTAATTGAGATGTCATGGTGTAGTTATCGAATGTAATACCCATTGAAGCTTCTTCTAATACACTCTTAAGGTCTACCATTGCCACATTTGGATTTGCATTAGCAACGCCCTGGATTGTAGCATTATAAGAATCTGTAGCATTTTTAATAGCCGTTTGCTCTTCTGGAGTTAATACCCACTGATCAGCTAAAGGAACAGAAACTCCATTTATCTGTGTAGGGTTACCACCAACAGTAGTTCCTAAAACGCCAGAACTAGTTAATACTAATAAGTCGTTTGCAGTTGCTGGTCTCATACTAACCAAAGCAGGATTGATAGCTGTTAAATCAGTTAAATCCTCATCTAAGATTAATGCAGCGTTTTGGCCTGCAGCATATGTAACTTTTCTTCTATCAACCTCAGCCTGATCAAAATTAGCTAATAAAGCCATTACTAAAGGAGGTAACAAATTAGCATTTTTCGCAGCTAATAACTGATCTAATGCTCCATTGTATTGTGCAAATCCTGCATTTAATTGCGCCGCACTTCCTGCGTCTAATGGAATTGCATTATAAGGTACTGTGGTAAAAAATGGTAAATCACTTACGTAAGGTATATTACCTACAACTCCTTTTGCTCCTCCAGCAGTTAAAGCACCAACCATATTTGAAAATACATTAGCAAAAACCAATGGGTTTGTGATATCGTTAGATCCATAAGTAGCAGGATCTAAATTTCCCGTTGGATTTGTTGCTGTAGGAGATTGATCTACACCAGAGCCTCCCGAAGTAGCATATCCAAGGACATCATTTCCTCCCACTTCTGTTACTGTAAAGAACGTTGGACTTTGAGCCAAAGCATCTCCTAAAACAGTTGCAGTAGCTCCAGAGGCCATTCTTGCGTAATATGGATTCGCTACTCCTAATGGTACTCCTGCCATGTTACCATAACCTGGTGCTACCAAATGGAAACTTTTTGCTCCTGGAATACCAAAATTATTCAATGCTCCTGCTACTGAAGATGTGGTCTCAGTTGTTGGAGTGGCAGACAATCTTACAGGCCCTGATCCATCAAAGTAAAGTCTTGGAGCCTGGATAACATTTCCAGCTAATAATAATCCACCAATGTTATCGCTCATCATTGGCTGATTGAAGTCACCTCCTCCGGCCATTTTAAATTTATTCGCCAAAATATTTGGGAATGAATTGATTTGAGCAGCCTGGAATAATGCTCCATCTGTAAATCCAGCCGTAAACGACGCTCCTACAGATACATACTTAGAAAAATCTAAGCTTGGTGTTGATAAGGCCACTTCTTCTACTGCTTCTGCAGGAACCATCGGAATTGAATTATCTGGCGGTTCACATGAGAAAAATCCTAAGCTTACAAGTAATAGACCTAAATATTTTATATTCTTCATAAATGATAATTTTAGTTGTTAATAGTCCAAGATAAATAGTACTGAGAACCGATAGCACCAACACCAGGAGCACTAAAGTACTCTTGTCCTGTTAAGTTAGAACCACCTAATTTGATAATAGACTTCATGCTTGGAATTCTATAATTGATTTGCATATCAATTACTGTACGAGAATCGATTACAGCATCATGGAATGTTGATTCCCATAAGTACTCATCTTGCCATCTTGCATTGATATTAAATCCGAAGTTTTCGAATAAATCATTCTTACCGAATTGAACTTTAACTTTATGTTCTGGAGTGTTGAATCCAGCTTCAAAGTCAGGATCTGTTGATTTATCAAAATCAAACTTAGCATATGTATAGTTTAATCCGAAGTCAAATCCTCCTAAAATCTTAGTATTAATTCCGATGGTAGCACCATAAGAATTGATATCAGCAGCAGAGTTTGTATACGTTTGGAAAGCAACAAAATCTCCATTTGCTAATGCAGCCAACGCTAAAGGAACTGGTGCACCACCTGGTCCGATTGGAGCAGTATCTGAAAGGTTTGTGTTTCCGTAGAAAGGAACTAATACGTTCTTACCTGCGATGAAATCTTCATAACTGTTATAGTATACACTCATATCTACAGTAATGTTCTTTTCACCTGCTGGAATTAATCCTCTATATCCAACCTCCCAAGCTGTTACTCGTTCTGGAGCAACTAAACCAACATTGATTGCCGTTGGATTTCCAGCTACAACAGAAGAAGCTGAGAATGCGTTTTCATAAGCAGCTCTACCAGAAACAGTTGTTGTTGCACCCAAACCACCTAGTAATTGACCAGCTCCACTAACTGTTAATGGGTTTGTGAAATAACGATCTAAATTATCTGGCGCAGAACCTACTAAATAAGCTCTACCAGCATTTAACCCGATATATTGATCTTGTGTAGTTGGGTTTCTAAAACCGGTTTGGAACGAAGCTCTGAAGTTTTGATTTTTATTTTCACCAGCCGCATACGCTAACGAAACTCTTGGTGAGTAGTTTCCATCAAAGTTTTGAGCTTTATCATAACGGATAGAAGCCGTTAATTTTAAACGATCTTCATCCATAAATTTCTTCTGCATTTGTGTATAAACACCATATTCGTCATAGGTAATAGGACCGTCATAATCTGTAAAGATACTTCCGTTAGAGTTCAATGAATACATTCTGTAGGAACCTCCAACTTGGAATTCTGCCCAGTCAATCATGTCTCTAAAATTGTAGTTCGCATCTACATGATACAATCTGGTGTTGTCTTGGAACTTAGAACCAGTTATTAAATCTGGGTCAGCTGTTACTTTATCAAAAGCAGCTTGAAATTCAGAAGTCCCTGGAAGGAATCTTCCATTCTCTGCAGTTTGTCTCGCTAATCCGTGAGCTTGGTCTGAATTTAAACCAGCTAAAGTACCTTGTACATATGCTCCAACGTATTGCCCAAACCAGGTATTATCATCTTTCCATGCCCTGTTGATGTTAATCGCAGCAAAACGTGTATCGAAAGAATCACCAGCATCTTCATCTGTTAAATAACCTCTAACGAAGAAATTCTTACCAATAACCTCTAATTTATGTTGCTCTAAGAAGAAGTTTTGAATGTTATATCGGTTAGTACCTTGGTAAATTGTATTACCTGTACCAAATTTAGAGTTCCAGATAATTTCTAAACTCTCATCACCAAATGGACGATAGTTCAAAGAACCTCCAAATTTTACACTCTTCGCTTCATAAGACATTAAGTCACGCTCGTCATAACCAGTTCTTGAAATATTTTCACTCGGCACTAAAGCTGCAGCGCCGTTTGGTAAAATACCTAAACCTTCTAATGTTTGAGCTACACCTCTAATATTTGTTGAAACCTCATCACCATAGACATTTAAACCATCGTAATTACGATCAGAACTTCTGTCTCCAGCGATATAACGACCATTTCTCGTGTTTCTGTAATCTGTAGCGAACCATTCTGTACCATCTAAATAAGCAACAGAAGCTTTCGCAGCAAATTTCTCAGAGAACTTGTAAGCCATTCTAAGGTTTAAGTCATCATAACGATTGTTTCCGGCCGCTTCTTGCACCGTATATCCTGTTTTAAAAGAAATGCTAATCCCTTGATTATCGAAAGGATTCTTACTTCTCATAAACATGATACCGTTAAATGCATTCGCACCATAAAGTGCAGAAGACGCACCAGGTAATAATTCTACAGTTGCTACATCTAATTCAGACATTCCTAAAAGGTTACCTATGGCGAAGTTTAATGCAGGAGAGGAATTATCCATTCCATCTACTAATTGCATGAAACGCGTATTTGCAAAAGTTGCGAAACCACGAGTATTCACCGACTTAAAGGTTAAACTGTTTGTGTTGATATCAACACCTTTTAAATTTTCTAAACCATCATAGAATGTTGGAGCCGAAGTATTTTTAATAGCTCTAATATCCATTCGTTCTACTGTTACCGGAGATTCCATAATACGTTCTGGAGTTCTCGAAGCAGAAACTACAATTTCGTCTAACGAAGTTTCATTCTCAGTTAAACTTACATTTACAACTTGATTGTTTTTGGTCACCTGAACCGTCTGCATCTTATACCCCAAAATGGATATTTCTAAGGTAAAAGGTGGACTAAGAGTTGTTTGTAATACAAACTTTCCGTCGAAATCTGTATTGGTACCAATAGCCTTACCCTCAACTTTAACATTAGCACCAGGAAGGGACTCACCCGAAGCCGCATCTGTTATCGTACCTGTTACAGTAGTTTGGGCAACCATCGCTAAACTTCCGAAAAAAACAAAAGCAATGAATAATAATTTTTTTGCCATAATTTGAATTAATTTGTTAAATAACACGCAAAATAAAAAAATAATTTCATAAGTCTTTAGTTTTCGTGGGCTAAAATTGTGTTTTCAACAAAAAAATGAGTGTTTTGTTGCAAATACAGAAATAAATATTCATTAATTATCTTTAAAACAGTAATTTGAGTATTATAAAAACTACTTTTTATCGAAAGAAAAGCGGATGTAAGTAATTGGCTTTTTTTCTTCTAAAAACATCTTTTCATAGAAAGTTTGCGTTTCAGTAACGTCAGCGGGGGCGCCAAAATTGTGATAAACGTTATGATTTGCATATTGCACTTCGAATCCGAGACCATGCAATAACCCTAAAGTATACCCATGAAGAAACTCACTATCGGTCTTCAAGTTCACCACTCCAGAAGGTTTTAATATACTTTTGTACTTGTTAAGAAATGCCTCGTTTGTTAAGCGATGTTTGGTTCTTTTGTATTTGATTTGAGGATCTGGAAAAGTAATCCAGATTTCATCCACTTCATTGACATCAAAAAGGAAATCAATCAGTTCAATTTGAGTTCTTAGAAATGCTACATTCGTTAGATTTTCTTCAAGAGCGGTTTTTGCTCCTCTCCAAAATCGAGCACCCTTGATGTCTATTCCGATAAAATTCTTGTTCGGACATTTTTGTGCTAAGGCAACAGTATACTCGCCTTTTCCACATCCCAATTCTAAGACAATGGGATTATCATTTTTAAAATGAGTGTGCCATTTCCCTTTCAACGGAAATTGATTCACCACCTCATCACGTGTGGGCTGAATAACATTAGCAAACGTTTCGTTTTCCTGAAAACGTTTTAATTTATTCTTACTCCCCAAAATAAAATTTAAGCTCTGTCTTCAGTACCTTCCTCGATAAAACGCTTAGATTCTTTCATCCAATACGCGAAAAGCACTAATAAAATTAGAAGAAAACCCCAATTGATTAGATTCGATGTCCACCAACCCAAGTCTTGTGTAGCAATTGATAAACGGAGAAACTCGAACGGTAAAAACAAAACTTCTGTAAATAAACTACCGATCCATTTAAATATGTTGCCTGCTATCATAACTTAATTATCTTTACGCAGCAAAAGTAAGAAAACAATTAAATGTTAGCCAATTTTTTAGACAAAACTAAGCCAATAATTTTTGTGCTTCTCGTAAGTTTTTTCTTTCTATTCTTCTTTGCGAATATCTTTTTCGGAAATACGACTCCGATACTGAATTTTGATTTATTCAGTATTCTTCTAAAAAACGGTGTTCTTTTCACTACCATTTTTTTTCTATTCAACTTTATTGTTGGCAAAAATGAACTAACATATGACAATGGATATGCCTTTTTCTTATTCATCCTTTTCGCCATTTGTAGCATAGAAGATTATCTGAATTCTTCTGTGGCATTGAACCTTTTTGTCCAGCTGCTTTTTGTTCGAAAACTGTATAGCCTTAAGTCATCAAAAAATATCATTAAGAAGATATTTGATGCCGGATTTTGGCTGGCCATTTTATGCTTACTCGAACCTATTTTTATTGGGTATGCTGTTTTACTTTATATCGCAGTTTTTCTGCATCAAAAAATAACTTTTAACACTGTTCTAACTCCTATTTTAGGATTCTTAGCACCGGTAATAGTTGTTTTTTCCTATTATCTTTGGATTGAGTCTCCGGAATGGATAAGTCATTTGAATTTTAGTCGCTATTCTTGGGGTTATGAAGCCTATTTTGATGGAAAACTACTCTATTTTGTTTCACTTTTGATTCTACTTGCGTTTACGGCTTTGATTTTAAAATCGCCTTTTAAATTGACCTTTAAAAATACCTTTCGAAAAAACTACATGGTGCTGAGCTTCCATTTAATAATCGCATTCGTTTTACTGTTCTTTTCAGCTCAAAAAAGTTCTACCGAAATGCTCTACGTATTATTTCCAGCTACTGTGATTATTGCAAATGGAGTAGAATTGGTCAGCGATAAGCTATATAGAAATGTGTTTATATCAGTAATCTTAGCCTTCTTCCTTACCTATACGTTTGCTCTATAATTTAGGCCCAAAGGCCAAATCTCCTGCATCGCCAAGTCCAGGAATAATATATCCTTTGGAGTTTAATGCCTTATCAATCGCCGCAGTATACAAACTGGTAGTATCTGGAAAATGATTCGAAACATATTCGATTCCGTCTTTGGATGCAATAACTGAAACAATGAAAATTTTTTGCGGATTCCCATATTTTTCAAGAGCCTTTAATACTGCTACTAAAGATTGTCCCGTTGCCAGCATGGGATCGGCAAGAATTAAAATTTTACCATCTAAATTTGGCGAAGCGAAGTACTCAACCACAATTTCAAAATCATCGGATTCATTTTTGTGGCTCCGATATGCCGAAATAAAAGCACTACCCGAATTATCAAAGTAATTCAAAAGTCCATTGTGCAATGGAATTCCCGCTCTTAACACCGAACAAATTACAATTGAATCTTCTGGAAGATAGGTTGAAGCATTCCCCAAAGGCGTTTGAATGTCACAAGGATAATACGGAAGTGATTTACTCAATTCATACCCTAAAACCTCTCCAATTCGTTCAATGTTTCTTCGAAATCGAAGTGGGTCTTTCTGAATTTCTACATCGCGAATCTGACTTATAAACGCGTTTACGATTGAGTTCGATTGATCTAGATTGATTACGTTCATAAGCTAAATATACAAATCCTGAGTGGAGAACCGAACTCTTATCTAATAGTAATTATTGTAGCTCATGAAATAATTTATCTTTGTAATCAAATTCAATGTAAGCATGATTCAATCCATGACTGGCTATGGTAAAAAAACCATACAACTCCCGACTAAAAAAATAACCTTAGAAATTAAATCGCTAAACAGCAAAAATCTGGATTTAAATGTTCGCATTCCCAGTTACTACAAGGAAAAAGAATTAGAGGTTAGAAAAACGATTTCTACTCATCTTCGAAGAGGTAAAATTGATTTTTCAATTTATGTGGAAATGACTGCGGATGAAAGTTTGACCAGTATTAATAGCGCACTGGTTCGAAACTATATGCAACAATTACGAAACATCCTGCAATCTGGAGTTACCAATGATGTGGAGCTTTTACAAATGGCGGTTCGTATGCCCGATGCATTAAAAACAGAACGTGAAGAATTGGATGAAGCCGAATGGGAAATTATAAGTTCGGGCATATCCGAAGTAATCGAAAAACTAATCGATTATCGAACTGAAGAAGGTAAAGCTATGGATGCTGATTTCAGAAAAAGTATTCAAACTATTTTCAATCTTTTAGAGGAGGTAAAAATCTTAGATACTGAACGATTAAATTCCATACGAACTCGATTGGACAAGGCCATTGAAGAAATAAAATCTAAAAATCAGGTAGATCGAAATCGCTTTGAACAGGAAGTTCTTTTCTATTTAGAAAAAATGGATATAAATGAAGAAAAGGTTCGACTAGCAAGCCATCTTGAATACTTCCTAAAAACGCTTGATGGACCTGAATCTAATGGTAAAAAATTAGGATTTATCTCTCAAGAAATGGGAAGAGAGATTAATACCACTGGTGCTAAGGCAAATTTTGCTCCGATGCAAAAGATTGTCATTCAAATGAAAAATGAATTGGAACAGATTAAAGAACAAGTGCTAAACGTATTGTAATGGAAAACTTTCAAGGTAAATTATTCGTGTTTTCAGCACCCTCTGGATCGGGAAAAACAACAATTGTTCGACACTTACTTGAGCAAGAAAAACTTAACTTAGCATTCTCTATATCAGCTACTTCTAGAGCTCCAAGAGGGGAAGAAAAAGACGGAATTGATTATTATTTTATCTCCTTAAAAGAGTTCAAAAGCAAAATTAAAAATGAAGAGTTTCTGGAGTGGGAAGAAGTTTACCGCGATAATTTCTACGGCACTTTGAAAACTGAAGTTGAGCGTATTTGGAGTCAGAAAAAACATGTGATTTTTGATATTGATGTGGCTGGCGGGTTACGAATTAAAAAGAAATTTCCAAATCAGACTTTAGCTGTTTTTGTAAAACCACCAAGTGTGGACGAATTAAAAATTCGATTGAAAAAACGCAAAACAGAAAGTGAAGAAAAAATCAATATGAGAATTGCCAAAGCTTCTGTAGAATTGGCAACAGCACCTCAATTTGATAAAATCATAAAGAACTACGACTTACAAACAGCACTTACTGAGGCGGAAGAATTGGTGGAAAATTTCATTCACTCTAGTAATTAATTATGAAACGCGTTGGATTATTTTTCGGATCCTTCAATCCAATTCATATTGGCCATCTTATCATTGCCAATCATCTCGTCGAAAACTCAGATTTGGATGAAGTATGGTTTGTAGTCACTCCTCAAAGTCCATTTAAACAAAAGAAATCTTTACTTGATAATCATCAGCGTTACGAATTGGCGTATTTGGCAACCGAGTCTTACGATAAACTTAGTGTTTCAAATATCGAATTCGGATTACCACAACCGAATTACACCATAGATACGTTGACCCATTTATCCGAAAAATTCGAAGGGATTCAATTTGCCATTCTGATGGGTGAAGACAATTTAAAAAGCTTCCATAAGTGGAAAAACTACGAAGCTATTTTAAGTGATTATCGCATTTATACTTACCCTCGAATATCCGAAGGAAAAATTCCAAAGACATTCGAAAATCATCCAAAAATCACAAATGTAAAAGCCCCAATTATTGAGATTTCTTCAACTATGATTCGAAAAGGAATTGCAGAGGATAAAAACGTAATTCCACTGCTTCCAAGTGAAGTATGGAAATACATCGATGAAATGAATTTTTATCGAAAATAGTTTCGATAGTAATTCGTTGTATATTTGTGTTAATCGAAGTTAAATCGTGGAAAAAAAGCCGTTAAAACAAAAACTGAAACGAAAATTAACGCACCAATATCGATTGGTGATGTTAAATGAAGAGACTTTTGAGGAGCGCTTCTCCTTAAAGTTAAACCGATTGAATGTTTTCGTTCTAGGTGGTTTATTCTCCATCTTTTTGATTGTAGGAACCATTCTATTAATCGCATACACCCCTTTAAAAGAATATATCCCAGGGTACGATTCAACCAAACTTCGAACTCAAGCTTTGAAGGCTACCTTAAAAGCCGATTCCATCAGTAGAGAATTGACCAATTTGAAATTGTTTACTCAGGCAATTCAGCCGATTTTAACCGGAAATATTCAACCTGATAAAATTGATTCAATCCAGCAAGAGACTAGAAATTTAATTATCAATGACAGCTTGTTAAAAGCCTCCAAAGAAGATTCTATTTTTAGAGAAAAAATTGAAAGTCAAGATCGTTTCCCGATTGTTGATACTAAAAATATTCTGCTTGAAAATGTATTCTTTGCACCGCTTTCTGGGATGGTTTCTCAAGATTTTGATTCCAACTCAAAACACTTTGCTATTGATATTGTTGCCAAAACAGGCACACCAGTAAAATCGGTTGCCGACGGAACTGTAATTTTCTCAGAATGGACCACGGGAACGGGTTACGTGATCATTGTAAAACATGAAAACAATTTTGTTTCGGTTTATAAACACAATGGAACACTTTTAAAAGAACAAGGTGATTTTGTTAATTCGGGTGAAGTAATCGCTACAGTAGGATCAACCGGTGAACTTACTACCGGGCCTCACTTACATTTTGAATTATGGAGTGGAGGTTATCCCGTAAATCCAACAACATTTATTGATTTCAACTAATGAGTTTAAAATCATTTTTTGCCATTCCGTTTGCAAAGTTTGCCACTCGAAGCGTTAGAAAATGGGCTAACAATCCACATCAAACTCAGAAAAAAGTCTTTGATCACCTCATCAGAAAAGGAAAACAAACAGCCTTTGGAAGGGATCACAGATTTGAAGAAATTCAGTCGTACGAAGATTTTAAACAACGTGTTCCAGTAACCGATTACGAAGGATTGAAACCTTATGTTGAACGAATAATCAAAGGTGAATCCGATATTTTATGGGAAGGAAAACCTATATATTTTGCAAAAACCTCAGGAACAACCTCTGGGGCGAAATACATTCCAATTACCAAAGAGTCAATGCCGACTCATATCACAGCTGCACGAAACGCCTTATTATTTTACATTGCCGAAACCAACAATGCTGATTTTGTAAATGGTAAGATGATTTTCCTGCAAGGAAGTCCAGTTTTAGAGGATAAAAACGGAATTCAATTGGGGCGGTTAAGTGGCATTGTAGCGCATTATGTTCCGAAGTACTTACAGAAAAATAGACTTCCAAGTTGGGAAACAAATTGCATTGAAGATTGGGACACGAAAGTAGACGCCATTGTTGAGGAAACCATTAATGAAAACATGACAGTTATTAGTGGGATTCCGTCTTGGGTGCAGATGTATTTTGAGAAATTAGAAGCGAAAACAGGTAAAAAGATCAATGAGATCTTTCCAAATTTTAATTTCTTCATCTATGGGGGAGTCAATTTCGCTCCCTACAAGAATAAGTTTGAATCCATCATTGGAAAGAAAATCGATTATATAGAATTGTACCCTGCATCCGAAGGATTTATTGCTTATCAGGATTCTCAAAAAGAGAATGGAATGCTATTGCAATTGAATTCTGGAATTTTCTATGAATTTATTCCTGCCGATGAATTTTTCAATGAAGAAAAAACCCGAATTTCATTACAGGATGTTCAACTTGGAATCAATTATGTAATCATACTCAATACAACTGCCGGATTGTGGGGTTATAATATTGGAGATACCATTGAATTTACATCTCTCAAACCTTATCGAATAAAAGTAACGGGCAGAATTAAACACTTTATATCAGCTTTTGGCGAACATGTGATCGGAAAAGAGGTTGAAAAAGCCCTAAACGATGCTATTGTTGGAACGGACGTTAGCGTGAGCGAGTTTACAGTTGCACCACAGGTCAATCCTGATGAAGGTCTTCCTTATCATGAATGGTTTATAGAATTCGAACAAGAACCAGATGATTTCGAAGCGTTTACTCAAAAAATTGATACCTCAATGCAGCAACAGAATATCTATTATTTTGATTTGATTGAGGGTAAAATTTTAAGACCGCTAATCATCCGAAGTGTGAAAAAAGGAGGTTTTCATGAATACATGAAATCAATAGGAAAATTTGGAGGTCAAAATAAAATTCCGCAATTATCAGATAACCGAAAAATAGCCGATGTGTTATCGAACTATTTAATCGACTGAAATTGAGTTTATATTGCTATTTTTGGCAGCAGAATAACAAGTAATGAGCAAGATTAGAATTACCAAACAATTTAATTTCGAAACCGGACACGCACTGTATGGTTATGATGGAAAATGCAAAAACGTTCATGGACATAGCTATAAACTATCGGTTACCGTAACTGGTGAACCCATTTCTGATAATTCCAACGTAAAGTATGGAATGGTTATCGATTTTGGTGATTTGAAGAAAATTGTAAAAGAAGAAATTGTCGATTTGTTTGATCATGCGACAGTTTTCAATAAGAATACACCACATGTGGAATTGGCAAAGGAATTACAGGTTCGTGGACATCATGTTTTACTGGTCGATTATCAGCCGACAAGCGAAATGATGGTGATTGATTTTGCCAAAAAAATTAAATCGAGATTACCCGAAAATATTGAATTGTTCGCCATCAAATTGCAAGAGACAGAAACCTCTTATGCAGAGTGGTATGCAAGCGATAATTAACGTTATATTTGATCATCAATCAAAGTCTATGAAACCATTAAAAAATATCCTCATCATTTTTATTACGGCTCTTTCAATGGTGGCTTGTAATGATGAAATTCCCGAACCAGAATATCCATTAACCGCAGAAAATTTAGCTGGGACTTACAATATAAAATCGCTGGATGCTAATTTGAATGCTACTGCTGTCATTCAAGGAATATTAACACCGGTATCTACCGGAAGTATTACGGGAGACACCTTTAATGTAAGTTTTGTAATAAATGCCAATGGGACTTATACGGCTACTGGTGGATACCGTATGACTACGACTATTAATCCAATCGGTGCCAGTCCTGCAACCACTTCAGAAATTGTTGCTTTTGATGATGCCGGAACCTATACTTTAGATACGGATTCGAATACCATAACTTTGAATTCTAATAGAAGTGATTTCTTAGAGGGAAGTATTCAAATTCGTTCGTTTAACGAAACCTCTTTTACAATAAGTCAAGAAACTTCTGAAACGGAAGGTGGAATCACAATTGACGCGGATTTCACAATAGTTTTTGAACGGATTTAATTATTTCCCGTTATAGTTATTCATGGTATTATTGGGACCATCTGTGCCAAAAGATAAGATGGCTTTTGTAGCGACCGGTAGTCTTTCAATGAGTTGACTTTCTTCATCAGCAGACCATTTGCCTAACACGTAATCTACCTGTTTCCCTTTTGAAAATCCGCTCCCAACCCCAAATCTAAAGCGCGGATATTTTGTGGTACCAAGTTTTTCCTGAATGTCTTTCATTCCGTTATGACCACCATCACTACCTTTTGCTTTTATGCGGATGGTTCCAAAATCAATATTGATGTCATCAGTTACTACCAAAAGATTATCGATGGTAATTTTCTCCTGTTGCATCCAGTATTTGATAGCTTTACCACTAAGATTCATATAAGTGCTTGGTTTCAACATAATGAATTTCTTTCCTTTATGCCGAAACTCACAGCGATCACCGAGTTTTACTGTTTCGAACTTTACCTCTTTATCCTTGGCAAGTTCATCTACAATTTTAAACCCGATATTGTGTCTTGTGTTGTAATATTGTTCACCAATATTTCCCAAACCTACAATCAACAATTTCTTCATGACATCTTCTGGATTATGTGTTTTAATTAATAGATTTTTAAGACAAGAAAATACATCCATGTGCTAAAATTAACAATAAAAAAAGCGTTACAAGAGGTAACGCTTTTTAAAATTATATTTTAGAGTCTTTACTCTGCTGCTTCCTCTTCAGTAGCTGCTTTCTGAGCATTTCTAGACATTCTTACTTGAGCTACAACAGTATTGTCTGGGTGTAAAATAGTAAATTTATCACTCTTTAATTCAGTAACATATAATTTGTTACCTATTTCCAATTCTGTAATATCTGCTTCGATAAAGTCAGGTAAATTCGCTGGAACCGCCTTAACTCTCATCTTACGGATGTTGTGACGTAACGCACCACCAACCATAACACCTTTAGATTTACCAACCAAACGAACAGGAATGTTCATGGTTACTTCTTTATCTTCAAATAATTGATAAAAATCCACGTGTAAGATTTTATCAGATACTGGGTGAAATTGAATATCCTGTAAGATTGCAGGAATTGTATTCCCATCAACTTCAATACTTGCAGTATATACGTTTGGAGTATACACCAAATTTTTAAATGCTTTTGCTTCAGCAGCAAAATGCAATGGCTGATCTCCTCCGTAGATTACGCAAGGAACCATATCAGCATTACGTAAGGCTTTCGTCGCTTTCTTGCCTACGCTTTCTCTTTTTGATCCTTTAATTGTAATTGATTTCATTACTTTTTTATTTGTTTACATTAAAAATTGTCCACTTATCGAAGTGTTATCCTGAACCTTGTGCATAACATCTGCAAATAAGGGCGCGCAAGATACAACTTTTATTTTAGAAATATTCTTTTTTAATGGTATTGTATCTGTGACGATTAACTCGGTTAATGCTGAGTTTTCGATCTTTTCATATGCGTTTCCAGAAAGGATTGGATGCGTACAAATCGCACGAACACTTTTTGCACCTCTTTCCATCATTAAATTGGCAGCATGCGTAAGGGTTCCTCCTGTGTCGATCATGTCATCTACCAAGATTACATTTTTCCCTTCAACATCTCCAATTAGCTCCATATGACCAATAACATTTGCCTTTTTTCTTTGCTTGTAACAAATCACAACATCCGACAATAAATGCTTTGAATAAGCATAAGCTCTTTTTGAACCTCCCATATCTGGCGAGGCAATTGTCAAATTATCTAAATTAAGGCTATTTATGTAGGGTAAGAATATCGTTGAAGCAAACAAATGGTCAACTGGTTTTTCGAAAAATCCTTGAATCTGATCTGCATGTAAATCCATCGTCATGATTCTCGTTGCCCCAGCAGCTTCTAATAATTTAGCTACCATTTTTGCGCCGATCGCCACTCTTGGTTTGTCTTTTCTATCCTGACGTGCCCATCCGAAGTAGGGCATAACCGCTGTAATATGTCTCGCAGATGCTCTTTTCGCAGCATCAAGCATGAGTAACATTTCCATCAAGTTATCTGCGGGTGGCATGGTTGAACCGATGATAAATATTCGTCGTCCTCTTACTGATTCTTCAAAAGCAGGTTGGAATTCACCGTCGCTAAAATGAGTGGTGATTACGTTTCCTAAAGGTGCGTTGTATTCTTTTGCAATATTTTTCGCCAATTCCATGCTTTGGGTACATGCAAAGAGCTTCGGTTCGAGTTTGTTGACGGTCATGAAGTCTAAATTTTAATCATGTAAAAAAGTGAAACAAAGGTAGCAATAATTTGACGAGTTATTATATAATTTTTTATAGATTTGCAGTCCGCAAAAAACGCCAAAGTGGTGGAATTGGTAGACACGTTGGATTCAAAATCCAATGCTTGCAAGAGCGTGTGGGTTCGAGTCCCACCTTTGGTACAAAACTCTGGTCGTTTCGATGATTAGAGTTTTTCTTTTTTAACACAAAAAGACTGCCCTCTCGAGCAGTCTTCACCAAATCAATGAACTATATAGTTCAACCAAAAAATGTTTTTAGGGGTTTTACATTGCATTCGATCCAATATCTCCTTGGGCAACAATTGTAGAAAGCTCATTAACACTTAAATACACATTCACATACGCATCTATGTCTAATAATTCTTCATAAGCAATTGGGGTAGTTTCATCAAGATCTGAAATATTCGACATACTCATTCCTGAATCTCCATCAACTGCATTGAAAGTGAATAAGATTCCTCCGCCTTCAGCAGCTGTATTTGCATGAATATGCGCTGGGTGTGAAGCACCTGCAAGGGTATTATTTAGCATAATTAACAGGCCTTACTTTTAATCGGGCGGTTTGAAAATCAAAATTCATACTGATGTTTTTTAAAAAAACTATTGATGCCAAATCGATATAATTATTCAAGTATCAATTTCTTAAAACTAGAAATACCATCTTTTGAAGTAATTCTCACAAAATATGCACCCGAATTTAAATTGGAAATTGGTACCCTAAAGGTATTTTTTGTAGACGATGTAATTCTTCTTTTATGTAAGACTTGTGTCCCAAGAATTGAAAATATTTTTACATCCAAATATGGTGATGTTACTTTAGTTACTAGGGATATTTCATCTGATGCAGGATTTGGATACATTTGAAATGCATCAGCCTTGCCTACAGTGCTACTACTAACCGAAAGAATACTCGCGTCAACTACTCTGGCATCATCTATTTTACCCCAGGTTTGACTTCTGGTTGTTGCTGCATAAATTACAGCACTTGTATTTGTGCTTCCCGTTGTAAAAGTCACTTTAGCCAATTCAAAATCATTCCCGCCATTTCCAGTCATTCCCACCTGAGTAATTACGGGATTCGCACCATAACTTTTTACCCCTACACTTACCACTCCGCTATCGCCCGACCAGTTTCTAATGTAGCAGGAGTATTCGTATGTTGTATTTGGTTTTAATCCATTCAATGTCTGATTTAATTCAGAGATTCCGCCACCAAACCAGCCAGAAAAAGTTCCTGAATTAATCAAATCTGTATCGACTCCAAAATTCCCAACACCTACCCAAGGATAGACAACACCATCTTCAAAACCTGGATTTTCAACATATACCTCTCCCGCATCTAAAACATTCAAATTAAATGTGATTTGTGCTGGACAACCACTTGCTGGGATATATGTAACGACATAATTTCCGGCATCCGCTTTCCGAACATTTGTAAATTCTATTTCGCGTGAGGTAGCCGAAAAATTATTAGGGCCTCTCCACTGCCATGATCCGCCAGACTGAGAAGATGGAGCAAGTTTCACATCGTCACCTACATTTCCGATCGCATTCGAAGTTTGCTCCCATGTCAAATCATTAATTTTCACATAAGGATCCATTGTTGTTTCTGTACAATTCTGAGCGTTATTTTCAAAAGCATCCATAACCCAAGAAAATTGATATTGATTTCCGTTAAATGGTATAGCCAATCCAGATTGATAACCATTAATAGAACTATGGGCTATGGGCTCCCAATACAAAACACCAAGACCTCTGCCATTTTCGATAGATTCAACCATTTCAATGGCATCAACAAGGAGATTATAGGTTTCTGCTTGTTCATACTCCCAATTACCAATCTCACAAATCATCACATCTTTATCAAAACGTTTTACCAGATTGTTTAAGTTGGTGCTAACATCATTTAAATTCGAGCCGTTCCATCTTGGATAATACGAAACACCAATAATATCATTTTTACCCCCTTGGGCATAAAAGGCATCAAAATAATTCTGATAGAAATTGGTGTCGTTTCCACTCGCCAAATGGGTAATTACTTTTGTCGAAGGAGATCTTGCTTTTATAGCATCATAACCGCTATTGGATAGGGTTACATAATTATTCATATTCGCAAAACCATCACCACTACTTAACCTTCCATCTTCCCATAAAAAACCCGGATTGGTTTCATTTCCCACCTGCACCCATTTTGGTGTCACTCCCGCCGTAATTAGAGCATCCATCAATCCGTAGGTATAATCATACACGGCCTGACCTAATTCAGAGAAAGACAAATTTTGCCATGCCACTGGTTTTTGCTGAATACCCGGATCGGCCCATCGATCGCTATAGTGTATGGTAATCATGACATCCATACCCAAATTGTTGGCTCGAACAGCAGTCTCAACAACACTTTGTGTATCTACTTTCCCAATGGTCTCAAGTGTCGGATTCACAAATGCACGTAGACGAATGGCATTCATATCATGATCCTTCATAATCTGCAATGCATCCAAAACGACTCCATTGTCATTCACAAATTGAATCCCCTTGGTGGTTTCAAAATAGCTCAACCACCCCACATCTCCGCCCTTCGCAATCTGTGATGAAAGAGAATGAGACGAAAACAGAATGATGACATTCAAAAAGAAAAATCGAAGGGTGCTAGTTTTGTTCATATTTAGCTGTACGAATTACCTTAAAATGGGCAATACAATTTACAAAATATGGAAGTCATTTTGAAACCCTTAAGATTTAAAAAAACATTAACGCCCTGATTCAGAAATTAGTTGTTGTTTTGAGTTTCAAAAAATTTTACATTCGACCTATGGATGATTTTATTTTATATACGAAAATGGGTTTAAATCATGTGCTGGATTTTTCTGCATATGATCACATTTTATTCCTCATTGTATTGGCTGCTGTATTCAAAACCAGAGAATGGCGAAAAGTACTTTGGTTGGTTACTTTTTTTACGATTGGGCACTCGTTAACTCTTGGTTTATCTGCCTATGGTGTCGTAAAAGTTCCTGTGGATGTAGTTGAGTTTTTAATTCCGCTTACAATTTTCATAACGGCTGCAGTTAACGTATTAAATACCAAAGAAATATCTTCAAAATCCAACTCAATTAATTTACTTTTTTCTGGTGTCTTCGGATTGATTCACGGACTAGGGTTCTCGAATTACTTCCGATTGATGATTGGTCTGGAAGAAGACAAATTGATGCCGCTGATTGAGTTCGCTCTAGGGATAGAAATCGCTCAAATTGTAGTGGTAATTTCAATTCTTTTATTAGGATATATCCTCAAGAACTTCTTCAACGTAAAGAATCGTGATTGGATCATTGTCACTTCATCTATCGTAATTGGATTCGCCATTCAAATGATGGCAGAACGGGTATTTTGGTAAAAAATTAACGGGTAATACTTTAAAACTTTTTACATTCGCTACATGACTTCCGAAAAGCAATTAAAATATGACAGAGCCTACTTAAAAATGGCTTACGAATGGGGTAAATTATCGCATTGTAACCGTAAGCAAGTAGGTGCATTAATTGTAAAGGGAAGAATGATTATTTCAGACGGATTTAATGGCACGCCATCCGGATTTGACAATTGCTGCGAAGATGAAAATGGAGTAACCAAATGGGAGGTTTTGCACGCTGAAGCTAATGCCATTTTAAAGGTTGCCTCCTCGACGCAATCTTGTGCTGGCGCAACCCTTTATATTACGCTTTCTCCTTGCAAGGAATGTAGTAAACTTGTCCATCAGGCCGGAATAAAACGTGTCGTTTATGCTGCAGCCTATAAAGATACTTCCGGATTGGATTTCTTGGCAAAAGCTGGTGTAGAATTGAAACACTTGCCCTATGAATAAGAACAATTTCCCTATTTATTTTGCCATTGCAATGGTAATTGGCTTGCTCATCGGATTTTCATTTTCTGGTGTAAGTAGCAAACCTCTTTCCTTCAAAAAGAAGAATTCTCAAGAGCAAAAAATCAAACGCCTCATTAATTTCATCGAACGCGATTATGTTGATAAGGTAGATACCGATGAATTGTTAGACGGAGCAATTGCTCAAATCTTAGGGAAACTTGATCCGCATTCGGTATATATTCCGAAGGAAAACCTTCAGGCAGTTACCGAAAATATGCAAGGTAATTTTGTTGGAATCGGCGTTCAATTCCGCATGATTCGAGATAGTATTACCGTTATTCAACCGATTAAGGGAGGACCAAGCATTAAAGCCGGAATCAAGGCAGGAGATCGCATTTTAATGGCAAATGCTGATACACTATTCGGGAAGAATTTAAGTAGTAATTCAGTACCAAAATACCTGAAAGGAATACCATTTACCAAAGTGAATCTTCAAATCTATCGTAAGACCAATGATTCACTATTCAAAGTGGAATTGACTCGAGATAAGGTCAATATTAAAAGTGTGGATTTATCCTACATGATTTCAGATAAATTGGGCTACATAAAAGTAGATCGATTTGCTCGAAATACCTATCGTGAATTCAGAAATGCCCTACGCAAAATCGTAGATAAAAAAGCAGAAGGAGTGATTCTCGATTTGAGAGGAAATGGAGGTGGATATATCGATATGGCCACCGATATGGTTGATGAATTTCTGAGCGACCGAAAGCTAATTGTCTATACCAAAAACAATAAAGGATTTACTGAAAAATCATACGCAACTGAAAAGGGACTTTTTGAAAAAGGTAAAATCTATGTCCTAATTGACGAAAACTCAGCCTCTGCATCAGAAATTGTTGCAGGAGCTTTACAAGACAATGACAGAGCCACGATCGTAGGTCGACGATCCTTCGGAAAAGGATTGGTTCAGGTGGAAATGGATTTAGGTGATGGTTCAGCGGTGCGTTTAACCACGGCTCGCTATTACACACCTACAGGAAGATCAATCCAAAAACCATATACGAAAGGAGAAAAACGAGAATATTATCAAGACTATCAGGAACGAATGAAAAGTGGTGAATTGTTGAACAAAGATAGCATTCCGATTGTTGATTCGTTGAAATACAAAACGCCGAAAGGCAAGACTGTTTATGGCGGTGGAGGAATTATTCCAGATGTTTTTGTGCCTATTGATACCACGTCTTACATGGCGAATTATTATTTCAATTCCATCAATAATTTCGCTTTCAATTATGTTGACAATAACCGAAACGAATTGAAAAAATGGAAGATTGATGATTTCGTTTCCAACTTCGACGCAGAAGATGAGATTTATGATTCATATTTAAATTCCATAAAGGATGTCGCCAATCCAAGTTCGAAAAGTAAATACAATATCAAAAAGTATTTGAAAGCTTCGATTGCCAATGTACTTTTCGGGGATGTCGGATTCTATCGCATCATTCATCAGGATGATAAAATGCTCCAAAAGGTTTTGGAGTTGGATTCTAATTAGGAATACTGTTTCTTTGCAAGGATGATTGAAATTAACGCATCCAAAAACAAACGGATTTATTTTGCCTCAGATCAGCACTTGGGTGCACCTACTGCCGAAATCAGTATGCCTCGAGAAAAGAAATTTGTTCGTTGGCTCGATGAAATCAAAAAGGATGCGGAAGCCATTTTTCTTTTAGGCGATTTATTCGATTTTTGGTTTGAATACAAGAAAGTAGTTCCAAAAGGTTTTATTCGTGTTTTAGGCAAACTAGCCGAAATTTCAGACAGTGGAATCCCAATCTATTTCTTCGTTGGTAACCACGACTTATGGATGAAAGATTACTTTCAAACCGAATTGAATATTCCTGTTTTTCACGAACCTCAAGAGTTTTTAATCAACAACAAACGATATTTTATTGGCCACGGCGATGGTTTGGGTCCGGATGATTATGGATACAAACGCATGAAAAAGGTATTTACCTTTCCGCTATTTCAGTGGTTGTACAAATGGATGCATCCTGATATCGGTGTAACATTTGGTCAATATCTTTCGGTTAAAAACAAAATGATTTCTGGCGAGGAAGACGCCAATTTTCTAGGTAACGATAAGGAATGGTTAGTACAATATTGCAAGCGCAAACTTGAGGCAAATCATTACGATTATTTTGTGTTTGGACACCGTCATTTACCGCTTGATATTCCACTAAAAGAAAACAGCAATTATTTCAATCTGGGTGACTGGATTTCACATTACACTTATGGGGTGGTAACCGCCGACAAATTCGAACTCTTAAAATTCGATTAAAGCCTTGCTATTGCTAGCGAAAACGAATGATGTTTAACCTTGCTTTAACAAAATTATTTCCCTAAAATTGTAGTTTTGTTTAAATTTTTAACAATCAATTATTTAGCTTATGAACGTAGATGTACGAGCGATTAACGAAAAAATAGAAAGAGAAAGTGCTTTTGTAGACATTTTAACCTTGGAGATGAACAAGGTGATTGTTGGTCAAAAGAAAATGATAGAAAGTTTACTAATTGGTTTGTTAGGAAACGGACATATTCTTTTGGAAGGTGTTCCTGGGTTAGCAAAAACGCTGGCAATTAACACACTTTCAAATGCAGTTCATGGTTCTTTTAGTAGGATTCAGTTCACGCCAGATTTACTTCCTGCGGATGTAATCGGAACTATGATTTACAATGTAAAAGAGAATGACTTTACCATCAAAAAAGGTCCAATTTTTGCCAATTTCGTTTTGGCGGATGAGATCAACCGTGCACCTGCAAAAGTACAATCAGCTTTGTTAGAAGCGATGCAGGAGCGTCAAATTACGATTGGTGATGACACTTTTAAATTGGATGAACCTTTCTTAGTATTAGCAACTCAAAATCCAGTGGAACAAGAAGGAACCTATCCGTTACCAGAAGCACAGGTAGACCGTTTCATGTTGAAAGTTGTAATTGATTATCCTAGTTTGCAAGATGAGCAAACCATTATGAGAAACAACCTAAATAAAAGTTTCTCTACCATAAATCCAGTAATCTCGTTAGACCAAATCAATACAGCAAGAGAAGCCGTAAACGAGGTGTACATGGACGAAAAAATTGAAAAATATATTCTAGATATCATTTTCGCGACTCGTTATCCAGAGCGTTGCAATTTATCTCAGCTTAAGGGATTGATCAGTTTTGGAGCTTCTCCTCGTGGTAGTATCAACTTGGCCAAAGCGGCTAAATGTTATGCATTTATCAAACGAAGAGGATATGTAATTCCAGAAGATGTTCGTGCCGTTGTTACTGATGTATTACAGCACAGAATCGGAATCACTTACGAGGCAGAGGCAGAAAATGTATCATCTGTAGATATCATCAATTCCATCATCAACGAAATTGAAGTACCATAGAATAGCTCTTAGCATTTACCAATCAGCCAACAGGGAATAACCCAACGCTCAGCAAATGAATACTAAAGAGATATTAAAAAAAGTACGTAAAATCGAGATCAAGACAAGACGTTTGTCTGATCACATCTTTGGAGGTGAATACCATTCATCGTTCAAAGGGCGTGGTATGACTTTCTCTGAAGTACGTCAGTATCAGTACGGAGACGATGTACGTTCCATCGATTGGAATGTTACCGCTCGATACAATGAACCTTATGTTAAAGTATTCGAAGAAGAGCGTGAATTAACCATGATGCTGATGGTCGATGTATCTGGATCTGAAAGTTTTGGAACCCACCATCAGTTTAAAAAAGATACCATTACCGAAATTGCTGCAACACTTTCATTTTCGGCAATTCAGAATAATGATAAAGTAGGATTGATCCTTTTTACAGACGAAATCGAATTATTCATTCCACCTAAAAAAGGAAGAAGTCACGTACTGCGTATCATTCGTGAGTTAATCGAATTCCATCCGAAGAGTAAGAAAACCAATATCGCTAACGCGTTAAAATTCTTATCGAATGTGATGAAAAAGAAGGCGATTGTATTTATGCTTTCTGATTTTATGGACACGGAATACGAGCAGACGTTAAAGGTTGTCGGCAACAAACATGATATCACAGGTATTCGTGTTTATGACAAGTATGACGAGGAAATTCCAAATCTAGGAATGGTTCCTATGTTAGATGCTGAAACCGGAAAAGTTCATTTGGTGAACACCTCATCAAAATCGGTTCGAACATCCTACAGAGCTAACGCATTAAAATTAGTTGATGAATTCCATTCCAGTTTTAAAAGAAGCGGATCGGGTGTAATTAATACACGCGTTGATGAGAGTTACGTGAAGAAATTATTGGGGTATTTTAAACACAAAGGAAGGTAGACAGATGAAGAAAAGACTGATTTGTTTAGGATTAATGTTGCTCATTTCGGCCTTTGGATTTTCTCAAAATCCGAAGGTGAAATTAGATTTAAATACCAATTCTATTCGCATTGGTGAACAAATCAATGTGAAAATTACTGTGAATGATACAGAAAATGTAATTCTACCAAAGTTGGAATTACATCCTGCCTTAGAAATTGTAGATTCTACCAAAGTTGATACGATCAAAAACATGTTGATCAAGCGGTATACCATCACGGGATTTGATAGTGGTGCGTATTACATTCCGCAGCAACAGGTTTTTATTCGAAATCAGGCGTTTTTAACCGACTCAATTCTGATCAATGTTGCAACAGTCAAAGTCGATACCACTCAGGTTAAAAAGTATCCAATTAAAAACATTCAGGAGGAGCCTTATGTGTTTGACGATTTCAAATTGTACATCTATTTGTTATTGGCAGCTTTAGCCATTATCGGATTCTGGATTTACTATTTCGTAATCAGAAAAAAGAAACCGGAAGAAGAGAAACAAACCTACAGAACTTTGCCTCCATTGGAAGAAGCCATGCATCATTTAAAAGAGTTGGACGAAAAATTATTGTGGCAGAACAATCAGGTGAAAGCTTATTATTCGGAACTAACGGATATCATTCGAACCTATATTGAAAAAGAATTACAAATTCCGGCTCTTGAGCGAACATCGGACGAGATTATTGACATGCTGAAGGATTTCCATCATGCAGAAACGGTTTTGACATCCAAAGTAATAATTGAAAAACTGAGACAGTTGTTCAGAGAAGCCGATTTGGTAAAGTTTGCAAAATCTAAACCTTTAGCCAATGAGATTGAAGAAGATCGTAGGGATGCAGAGGACATTATTAAAAATCTAAATGTAAAAACGGCAAGTAAAGAGGAAGATGAACTGGAGTAATTTTGAATTTATGAATCCGGAGTTCCTGTGGCTCTTAATCCTACTCCCAATTATGGGAGTTTGGTATTATTTTGTGTCTTCAAAAGACGCTGCCACTTTACGTATGCCTAATGTAAAAGGAGTCCTAGTTAAAAAATCATTTATTTCAAGATTAAAACCCTTGTTATACGTTCTTCGAATTCTAGCTATCGGATTTGTGATTTTAGCACTGGCCAGACCACGTGATGTATCCGTAAGCAAAAGAACAAAAACGAATCGTGGAATTGATATCGTAATGGCCATTGATGTCTCGGCAAGTATGCTTGCAAGGGATTTAAAACCAAATCGATTAGAGGCTTTAAAAGAAGTTGCGATTAAGTTTATTGATCGCCGTCCAAATGATCGAATCGGAATTGTAGTTTATGCTGGAGAGAGTTTTACTCAAACTCCAATCACTAGTGATAAAAGCATTGTAAAGAGAACCATTTTTGAATTGCGATGGGGACAATTAGAAGGTGGAACAGCGATCGGAATGGGTCTTGGATCAGCCGTAAATCGATTAAAAGATAGTCAGGCGAAAAGTAAGGTTATCATTCTGTTAACCGACGGGGTAAATAACTCTGGTAATATCGATCCGAGAACTGCAACTGAATTAGCAAAAGGATTGGGGATTAAGGTTTACACAATCGGAATTGGAACCAATGGGCTTGCAAATTTTCCGTGGAGTAAAGATCCAAGAACCGGAGTCCTGAATTTTAGAAAACAACAAGTTGAAATTGATGAGGCCTTATTAAAGGAAATCGCTGCAGAAACTGAAGGAAAATACTTTAGAGCAACGAATAACACCAAGCTAAAAGAAATCTATGACGAGATTGATAAGCTTGAAAAGACCAAAATCGAGGAATTTAAATATTACAATTATACCGAGAATTACAGGCCTCTCATTTTTCTGGCGCTGGCATTCTTAGGATTAGAATTTTTGTTACGAAACACCCTATTTAAAAGTTTTATCTAATGTCTGAACTTTACAAAATAGAAGAACCCATGTACTTTTACCTGCTGGCAATCATCCCGCTGATGATTGTAATGCATCTATTGGTGTTCTGGTGGAAAAAACGAAAGCAAAAATTATTCTCCAATTACGAATTATTAAAACGATTGGCTCCGGCGTATTCACCTTCTAAAAGTGCTTTTAAACTGATTGTTTTCTTAATCGGATTGTCCTTTTTGATTGTCTCTTTGGTTAATCCGAAAATGGGATCAAAATTGAAAACCGTAAAGCGTGAAGGAGTAGATATTGTATTCGCTTTGGATGTTTCAAAAAGTATGTTAGCCGAAGATATTGCTCCCAATCGATTGGAGAAATCGAAGCAAATCATTTCTAAAATTATTGATAAGTTAGGAAGTGATCGTGTGGGCGTTATTATTTATGCAGGTAATTCTTATCCCCTATTACCAATTACCACAGACCATGCTGCGGCCAATATGTTCCTGCAAAATGCTACGCCAGATATTGTTTCGAGTCAGGGTACGGCCATCAATGAGGCATTGGAATTGGCAAAAACCTATTACAATAATGATGAGCAAACCAATCGGTTCTTAATCATTATTTCTGATGGTGAAGATCATCAGGAGGAAACCAAGCAAATGGCCTTAAATTTATCGAATGAGGGTGTGAAAGTCTATACTATTGGAGTGGGTACCGAAAATGGTGGTCCAATTCCAATTCGATCAAATGGGTCTATTGTCAGATATAAAAAGGACAACAAAGGGGAAACTGTAATTACGAAACGTAAACCAGACGTTTTACAAGGGATTGCAGATGCTGCCAACGGAAAATATATTGATGGAAATCGGACAGACGATCCGGTTAAGGCGATTGAGCAAGTGATTACCAATGCTCAAAAAAGTGAATTCGAAACCAAACAATTCTCTGATTATAAAGATCAGTTTCAATGGTTTGTCGGAATAGGTCTGCTATTTATCGTTCTTGATGTTTTTATGCTAAACAAAAGAACAAAATGGTTACAGGAAATGGATTTATTTAACGAAGTAAAAAAGGAATAGAATGATGAAGTTATTAAAAAGTCTTGCTTTAGTTTTTACAATCTTGTTTGTATCATTTTCTTCATTTGCGCAAAAAGACTCGGTTCGACTCCAGCGTAAAGCGAGAAAATTCGTTCGGGAAGGAAATGAGTTATACAAACAAAAAAAATATACTGATGCCTCTGTTTCTTATCAGAAGGCATTGAATAATAATGGGCAATACGGAAAAGCTGCCTACAATTTAGGAAACGCCCTATACCAGAATAAAAACTACAGAGAAGCGATTCCACAGTATGAATTAAAAGCGAAAACCGCCAAAGATAAAGACACCAAGGCGGAAGCCTATCACAACATTGGCAACGCCATGATGGAGATGAAAGACTATCAAGGTGCGGTCAATGCCTATAAAAACTCCTTGCGAAACAATCCAAATGACGATGAAACCCGTTACAATCTTGCCGTTGCTCAGCAAATGTTAGACGACCAGAATCAACAGCAACAGAATAAGAATAAGGATAAGAATAAAAATAACAACAAGGATAATAAGGATAAGAAAGACAAAAAAGATCAGAAAGATCAAAACGGGGACGACAAAGACAAGAATAAAGACAAAAAAGACGATAAGGGAAATAAAGATCAGAAAAATAAAGACCCTAAAAAGAATCAGGATAAAAACAAACAAAAGCCGAAACAACAGCAAGGCAAAATGTCTCCCCAACAGATAAAACAATTACTGGAGAGTTTGAACAATGAAGAAAAGAAAACTCAAAAGAAAATGAACGCCAAAAAGGCGAAAGGAAGAAAAGTAAAACAAGAAAAAGATTGGTAAATTAGGTGCCCCAAATGAGACTGATACAGCACATATCACTTTTATTTAGTTTGTTGTTTACAACTTTACTAGCTGCTCAAAGACCAGAGCTTTCAGTAAAACTTAGTAAGAACAAACTCGGTGTCAACCAACGCGTTCGTGTAGAATTTTCAATCAATAAACAAGGTGCAGATAATTTTGAACCACCCGAATTCAAAAACTTTCGAATTATTGCGGGACCAAGTCAATCTGTGAGTCAATCCTGGATTAATGGAAAGGTTAAATTTTCTCAGTCCTATACCTACATTCTTCAACCTACTCGAAAAGGAGAATTAATTATTGGACCAGCCTCTATTCAGTTGAATGGCGATACCATCAATTCTAAAATGATGAAGGTTGTTGTGGTTGATGCAGTTGACATTCCGAAAGACCCTAACGACCCAAATTACATTGCACAGCAGAATATTCATCTGGTGGCAGAAATTTCAAAATCTCGACCTTATGTTGGTGAAGGAATTTATGTGGAATATCGCCTTTACGTGAGTGAAAATGTGAGTGTGTTTGATACATCGGTAACAGAAGCACCACAATACAATGGATTTTGGAACCAAGAGATTAAAATTAACGGTTACCCTGTTAAAATGGGTAAATACAATGGAGAAGATTACCGTTACATTGTACTTCAGAAAGCACTGTTAATTCCGACCAAAACAGGCAATTTAGTAATCGACCCAATGAAAATGGATATTGTCATTGGTGTGCCCACAGGACGAGCCGATTTCTTCGGAAATGTGATTACAAAAAACTTGAGAAAGGAATTTGCTTCTCCGCGAAAAATCATCAGGCCGAAATCATTGCCTTTGGAAGGAAAACCAGAAAACTTTACTGGGGCTGTTGGAGATTATAACTTCAATGTAACTCTAAGTAAAGATATTTTAAGGGCTAACGAATCATTTGATTTAAACGTTACCGTATCGGGAAAAGGAAATCTGAAATTATTCGAAATCCCAGAAATTACGACGCCAAGTGAATTGGAAAAATATCAACCTGCAAGAAAAGAAAATGTTCGAATCACTGGAAATAGCATGACCGGTTCTATTTCTGAAACGTATACCATTGTTCCTCAATACCGAGGGAAATATAAAATTCCAAATGCCTCGTTCTCCTATTTTGATCCTAAGAAAAAGAAGTATTTCACTTTAACTAGTCAGGATTTATATGTTGATGTGATTGAAGGCAAAGAAATCATTTCGAATAACAATTCGAATACAGGTTCGGATACGAATAAAACAGACGAAACGAAAAATACAGATTCTAAAAAGCCGGTAATTACGAATTCTAGAAATTTCAAATTCATTCACACCCAAACAGAATTTGAACCTGCAAAACAGGAAGATTTTTATGGTTCGAACTTGTATTTGCTTTTACTTTTAATTCCGTATTTAGCGATTCCAACCGGAATAATAATCGCCAACAAACAAGAGAAGCGAAGCAAAGATGTTGTTGGAAATAGGCTTCGAAAAGCGGAAAAATTAGCTAAAAAATACTTGGCAGAAGCCAGCAAACAACTTGGCAAGAAAGAAGCCTTTTACGAGGCTCTTCAGCGTGCTTTACACAATTATTTAAAAGCTAAATTAGGAATTGAAACTGCAGATATCAGTAAAGAAAGGATTGCTAATTTATTACAAGACCGAAAAGTAAAAGATGAGGTAATTACCGCCTTTATTGATGTATTAAAAAGTGCTGATTTTGCAAGATATACTCCAACCACAGACCTACAAATGAAAGAGGAATATAACAGGGCTAAAAAAGTAATCATTCAATTAGATAAACAACTTTAATATGAAAAACGTATTGACTTTAATTTTAGTTGTTTTTTGTCAGGTGTTGGTCGCTCAAACGCCCAATGATCTCTTTGGTAAAGGAAATATTGCATACAAGGATGGAAACTATCAAGAAGCCATTGATTTGTATACTAAAATAAAAGATCAAAATCTGGCTTCGGTAGATTTGTACTTTAATATGGCAAATGCCTATTATAAGTTAAATAAAGTTGGACCGAGTATCTATTACTACGAAAAGGCCCTTCAGTTAGATCCGCAGAATGAAGATGTTCGAACCAATCTGGTTTTTGCGAAACGACTTGCACTCGATACCATTGAAGAATTACCTAAAACCTTATTTCAAAAGATTAATAAGAATTACCTACAAGTTTTATCCTATAATCAATGGTCGTATTTGGTTATCGGATTTTCATTTTTCGGTTGTTTGTTTTTCCTGATGTATTATCTGGTAAAACGGTCGGGTACAAAGCGATTATATTTTATTCTTTCAACCACTTGTTTTTTCTTGTTTATTTCTTCATTTTTTATAACTTACAACCAATATCAATTAGCTATAAACAATAGGCCGGCGATAATTTTTGCTGAGAAGACAGAAATTAGAAGTGCACCTACCCTTAACGCTGAAGAAATTTTTGAAATCCACGAAGGAACCAAAGTATTGGTTGTGGATGCCATTGATGACTGGAAAAAAATCACTTTAGCAGACGGAAAAGAGGGTTGGATTGTAGCCGATCACCTGAAAGAACTATAGACACATGTCGAACTTACGGATTTCATTTTTTAGGCAGGTAATCCTGTTGATGCTTTGCATCAAGGGTGTTTACATGTTGTCCGAAAGTCTTCATCTTTTCGATGATGTTAGAATTGTCATCAGTATTGATGCTGAAGATACCGAATCTGAAGAAAAACTTGAATTTAAAAAATTCAATAAAATTACACATCGAATTCAGAAGAATTCAATGTTTCTAAATCAACAATCTTCTAATCTATTTAATGACAAATTGTTATTCTACACAGATCATGTTGTTGATTACCAAACACCACCTCCAGAGTTTTTATTTTAAACTCAACAACTCACTCAACAAATAAATCAATCTTATTATCAATCATAACAATTCTATTTATAGAATTTTAACAACTTATTCATGTTTACATATATCAAAAATGATTTACCAGCAAGTATCGTAGTATTTTTCGTTGCCCTCCCGCTATGTTTAGGGATTGCTCTTGCCAGTGGCGCACCATTATTTTCAGGTCTAATTGCCGGAATTGTAGGTGGAATTGTAGTTGGGGCACTTAGTGGATCTAACATCGGAGTTAGTGGCCCTGCAGCAGGTTTAGCCGCAATTGTTTTAACTGCCATCGGAAGTTTAGGAGGATACCAAAATTTCCTTTTAGCAGTTGTTCTTGGCGGAATTATCCAATTAATATTCGGTGTGCTTAGAGCTGGAGTTATTGGATATTATTTTCCGTCTTCTGTTATCAAGGGGATGTTAACCGGTATTGGTATTATTATCTTCTTGAAACAAATTCCTCATTTCTTCGGATACGATGCAGATCCGGAAGGAGATTTTGCATTTCAACAGCTGGATGGTGAAAATACTTTTACTGAATTATTTCAAACCGTAAAACACATCAGTTTAGGATCTACAATAACCGGAGTTATCGGACTTGGAATATTATTACTATGGAGTAATTATCTCGTAAAGAAGGCTAAAATTTTTCAATTAATTCAGGGGCCTTTAGTCGCTGTAGTCGTAGGAATCATCTATTTTGTTGCAACTCAAGGAAACGAAAAATTCGGTATTCAACAAGAACACTTAGTTAGCGTTCCTGTTCCAGAAAATCTGGATATGTTTTTAGGTCAATTTAGTTTTCCAAATTTTGCAATGATTACCTCTCCTGAAATTTGGATAGTTGCATTTACCATCGCGTTAGTGGCAAGTTTGGAAACCTTATTGTGTGTTGAAGCCACAGATAAGCTCGATCCACATAAAAATGTGACGCCAACCAACAGAGAATTATTGGCTCAGGGAACCGGAAATATTATTTCTGGAATGATTGGAGGTCTGCCAATTACACAGGTAATTGTGCGTAGTTCTGCAAATATTCAATCAGGTGGAAGAACAAAAATGTCGGCCATTATTCACGGATTCTTCCTGTTGATTTCCATCATTTTGATACCAACTTTACTGAATAAAATTCCGTTATCTGTATTGGCAGCAATCCTACTTATCGTTGGATACAAGCTTGCAAATCCGCAGTTATTCAAAAGAATTTATCAAAACGGATTAAATCAATTTTTGCCATTCATAATTACTGTCTTAGGTATCGTATTTCTGGATCTATTAAAAGGAATTGGATTAGGATTAGCCGTGGGAATTGTAATTATCCTAATCAAGAGTTTCCAGAATTCACACTTCTTACATATTGAAGGAGAAGATGCAGACGATGGCAAAATCAAAATGACCTTGGCAGAAGAAGTTACATTCTTCAACAAAGGAGCAATTTTAAAAGAGCTCGATAATTTACCGAACGACACCTATTTAGAATTGGATGTTCGTCAAACCAAGTATTTAGACCATGATATCATTGAGATATTAGAAGATTTTGGGCACAAGGCAAAAGAGCGAAATATTCACATCAAACTGTATTCAGAAAAGGGAATTATTGAAAACCCAGACAGTTACATCGAATTTTTCAAGAAAGGATCTAAAGACAATATTTAAATCAATCAACATGAAAGCACATACAAAAGAAACTCAAAATAGCATTTCGCCAAAGCAAGCTGTCGAACTCTTAAAAGAGGGAAACCAACGTTTTATGGCAAACAAAAAAGCAAGTAGAAACCTGCTAGAACAAGTCGAAGATACGAGTACTGGGCAATATCCATTTGCAACCATATTGAGCTGTATCGACTCTAGAGTATCATCAGAATTAATTTTTGATCAGGGAATTGGTGATATTTTTAGTGTTCGTATCGCAGGAAACTTTGTAAATGAAGATATTCTTGGTAGCATGGAATTTGCATGCAGATTGGCAGGCACGAAAGTTATTGTCGTTTTAGGTCATACCTCGTGCGGTGCGGTAAAAGGAGCATGCGACGATGCAAAACTGGGTAACCTAACGACCATGTTAGCGAAAATAAAACCTGCTGTCGAAGCGGTAAACGAGCCTTCAGATCAGAGTCTAAGAAATTCAAAAAACATTGATTTCGTAAATGATGTCGCTAAGAAAAATGTAGAATTAACTATCGATAATATTCGCAAGCAAAGTCCAGTTTTACAGGATATGGAAGATGCAGGTGAAATTGAAATAGTTGGCGCCATGTACGATATCAACGACGGAAGTGTAACCTTTTATTAAACAGATTTGAAAAAAGTACTACTAGTCTTTTTGTTTCTTCCGCTATTTTCTAGCGCTCAACAGGGCGATTTAGGAAACTGGTTAATTTATTTCGGAAATAAACAATTCAACGAGAAATGGAATTTACATCACGAAATTCAGTATCGTAATTATAACCTTCTCGGTGATATGGAACAGCTATTAATTCGAACCGGTATAGGGTATAACCTCGGGAGTAGGTCCAATTTATTAGTTGGATATGGATATATTAATTCTGAAAATTATACTGGAATTTCGAATGCACAAGAGGCTGTTCAGGAGCATCGAATTTATCAGCAGTTCATTACCAAACAAAATATCGGTACCGTGGCTTTACAGCACCGGTATCGATTTGAACAACGATTTATCGAAGGTGACTTTAGAACGAGATTCCGATATTTTCTGGGTATAAATATTCCCTTTAAAGACTCGAATTATTACACCTCAATCTACAATGAAATTTTCTTAAATGGAGATGGAAACGTATTCGATAGAAATCGAATTTATGGTGGTTTTGGCTATCGATTCAATTCAAAAGTGCGATTCGAATTTGGTTATATGTCACAGGTTTTCCACGGATTTAGTAGAGATCAACTCAACTTTATCACCTTTTACAACTTCTAACTAAGCGGTTAAATCAAATTTTGTGGTTCCGTCCTTCTCTTTTTTGATGATGGATGGAAAGAGTGTTGGTGCGATTTCTTTAATCGGATGATAAAAAGTCGATTCATTCAACGTTTTCTCTTTTACAAAAGGTAAGGTATCATTAACTCGTCCGAAGAAGACAAAAATGATGCTTAAAATCAATGCCGATTTTAATACACTAAATACGCCACCCATCAGTTTGTTTGCTAATCCCAGCGCAGTGATATCAGCAAGTTTGGTGAGAATTTTACCAATGGTAATTACGATAATCACAATGGTTAAAAAAGTAAGTGCAAAGGAAACGATTCGGAAGGTTTGATCGCTCCACTCTAAAACTGATTCTTTTAAAAATAGTTCGACACTTCCAGAGTAATTGATCGCGGCATATGCTCCTAAGAAAATCGCTATTAATGACGCTACTTCGATAAAAAAACCTTTCATAAATCCTCTTACAAAAGAAAAAACAAGGATAACAAGAATAACAATATCGAAAACGTTCAGAGACATATACTATTCAAACGTACACCTTTTTTTTAAATTATAAAACGGGAGTGTATCTTTGCTCTCAATTTAAAGCCAAAAGATTTGACGCCAAAAGAGAAATGGGAATATATCGTCGAAAAACTAACCGAAGAATTTTCGGATGGTGAAGACTTGAACTTAGATGGTATTGTGTACCTAATTGGAGTGCAAGAATTGGGTCAAGTCGGACGTCGATTCAAAAAAGACGACAAAATCAATTTGATGCATATTGCTATTTGCAAACTTCTGGAACCTTATGGTTATTATGAATTTGACTATGTCGATAACGACGGATGGCCACACTACAAAACCTTAAATCAGCTTCCTAATTTAAAACCTGGCGAGCAAACAGTATTGATGAAAGAGGCCATAATACAGTATTTTGAAAATATGGATTTCTTCGGAAATTAATTTAGGTCACGCTCAACTTTCGAATCATAATTGAAAGGAGCTTAGGAAAATACCGCTTGACATACACCCCTAACTTTTCTTTTGCTCCAGCGATATACACCTCTTCTTTCTTCTTCGTAATAGCACGAGCCATGAGTTTGGCAAATCGGGTAGGTTCAATTCCGTTATTCGTAGCAGTATCCATTTTTTCTTGTGGAGAACCATCACCCGTTAAAGCATTTAAGGAAATATTCGTTTTTACAAATCCGGGGCAAACCAATGTAACTGCAATATTATCTTTGAACAACTCAGCTCGTAGGCTATCAAAAAATCCATGTAATGCATGTTTACTGGCAGCATAACTAGAACGTAATGGTGTACCGATTTTACCAACAATACTTGTCGTTACTACGAAGTGCCCTGATTTTCTAGATTGAAAATGCGGAATTAGATATTTGGTCAAGGCAACTGTCCCCAAGTAATTAATATCCATAATGCGCTTATCCACATCCAGGCTAGTTTCGGCTGCTAATGATCGTTGCGAGATTCCTCCATTATTTACAAGAATATCCACAGCACCAAAAGCTTTAAAAGCTTCTTTCGTTTTTGCATCAAGGGTATCAAGTTTTTCTAAATCTAATGTTACAATTTTTACGTTTTCTGGATGTTTACAGTATGACTTTACCAATTCCAAATCAGATTGTTTACGAGATGATAATATCAAACGCGCATTTTTATTCGATAATTCTAAGGCTAACGCCTTTCCGATTCCTGAGGATGCACCTGTAATCCAGACGATTTTATTCGAAAAATCCATAACATAAATTTAGTAGTACAATATACTTCATTTGTTTCAGAATTGGTTAATTTGGTACACTTCTTGAAATCCATGGGTTAGAAATATAATTATGAAACGACTAGCACTTTTCTTACTTCTAAGTTCAACAATTTTACAAGCTCAGTATAAAGTAATTGGCAAGATGAATCCAGCAATAGATTCTGATTGGGTGATTTTGTATACCATTGAAGGCGCCAGACAATTATTCGTTAATAAATCCACGATGAAGATTGATTCCGTAACTATTAATGGAGAAAAATCTGCGATTGCAACCTTCACTTTTAATTTGCCAGAAAACACAAAACCGGGCGCCTTTAGAGCAACGTATAGAACCGAAGGAGCTGCATTTGTAGATTTCTTTTTCAACAAAGAGGATGTTTCCTTTGTTTTCAACCCTGATTATCCAAATGAAACCGTCACTTTTTCAGCATCAAGAGAAAACAAAATCTATCAGGAATACTTGAATACGGCTTCTCCGTTACAGCAAAGTATGGATTCCTTGCAGGTGGTTTCTTTGAAGGATCCAAATGCGAATGTTAACGCCTTATATCAGCAAAAGAAAATCAAATTGGATTCGATTCATAAAAGTTATGTGACCCAATCCAAAGGCATGTATGTAGAACCTTTTATCCAGGCAACTTTACGAAAAAATAGCACTTCTGTATTTTCAAAGGTTGATGATTACATGAATCACATAAAAAGCACTTTTTTCGACGGAATCGATTTTACCAACAAGAACTTGATCAATTCTTCCTTTTTAACGGATAGAATGCTGGATTATATTTTCTTTTTAAACTATTCTGAAAATCAGAGAATTCAAAAGGAATTATTCCGAAATTCAACCAAAGAAGTCTTAGCAAAAATTATGGATTTAAGCTACAGACAAAACGTGATTGAATTTTTGACCGATCAATTTCAGGCGGCTCGAAATGTGGAAATGGTTGATCATTTGTTGAATGATTATTATAAAAAACTTCCACTGCAATTCCAGGATCAAAAGTTTATTGATGAAAAAGTAACCACTTTAGCTGCAGAAATTGGAAGAATTGCTCCAAATTTTTCATGGCAGGAAAATGGTAAAACAATGGACTTAAAATCGCTGGCCGATGGAGATCAATATGTCTTGGTTTTCTACAGTACAACTTGTTCACATTGTCTTCGTGAAATTCCGCAACTCCATGCTTATATGAAATCAAAATCGAATGTGAAAGTCATTGCCTTTGCTTTAGAAAATGATCGGATTGGATGGGATTCGTATCGAGGAACTTTACCTGGATGGCATCATGTTTTAGGATTAGAAAAATGGCAAAATAAAACTGCGAGAACATATCAAGTGAATGCAACTCCTAGTTATTTTGTTCTTAACAACGACAAGAAAATCATTGCCAAGCCAGATGCTATAAACGACGTTAAAGCCTTTTTTAACAGGAACTAGAAATGTAAAAAGGCATCTTCGATGTGTTCAATTTCGAACTGGTTTTCTGTATTTACAATTCCAATAATATCAAATCGAACTTCTACGTCTAAATCATTTTGCGTCACATAATGATCGACTGTGGCAGCTAGTAACTTAATTTTTTTTGGTTTCACAAATTCGTGTGGATCACCGAAATAATTTCCCGTTCGGGTCTTTACCTCAACGGCCGCTAAAACATCATTTTTTTTGGCAAGGATGTCCACTTCGCCTTTTTGATGCCGATAATTCCGCTCTAAAATTTGATACCCCTGTTTGATCAAATAATTGATCGCTAAATTCTCACCTAAAATTCCTAAATCATTATGAGTTGCCATATGTCTAAAATAGTATTAAATTTCAACATGGATTTCCCTTTTGGTTTCGGGCAAAAAAGCTCTCTTCTTCTTATTTTCTTTTTTAATGGATTACTTTTTTCATTGGTATTATTAAAACGGGGAATTTTCCATGAAAATCAAAGTCAGAAATGGCTGAGTTTCTTGCTTTTTCTTTGTGCACTGTATATCGCTCCATATATGCTTGGATACGCCGGATGGTATTCGAGAACCACTACTCGAGAAATCTTATTTTTTGTCCCATTCATGCAAGTCCTCGTGATTGGACCCGTGGTTTATTTTTATGTGCAGAGTTTATTGAAACCCGATTTTCAATTCCATAACAAAGACTGGTGGCATTTTACTCCAGGGATTATTTATCTGTTGTACAGCCTTGTGATTTTTATCAGTGATAAATTCATTTTTGAGGAGTTTTATTTCTATACGGATGGTAGGGACAAAGATTTAAAGACATGGTATCAATTGTTAGGATTAACCTCCATGATTAGCTATTTATTTGTCTGTCTGCGGATGTATCTCCGATATAAAAAATCAATATTTGATGTGGTAAGCTTTGCGGAATCGGTTTTATATCGGTGGATTCAAAATTTCCTGATTGCATTTTTAACATTGTTAGTGCTTCGGATTATTTTCTTCTTTACCAATCCGCAATGGGAAGAATTCGGAAGCCAGTTTTGGTATTTTTTATCCTTTTCTGCGGTCTTCCTGTACATTTCAATCAATGGGTATGCGCATTCCTTAACTTCGGAGTCATTTGCAATCCAAAGAATTCCAAATCCCATTCCAGATTATCCGTCGGCAAAATCAGTATCAAAAAAAGAGGATATCGATTGTTGGAAGTCAAAAATTGAGACATTGATGAATACCCAATCCATTTATCAAAATCCACAGTTAACCTTAACCGATGTGGCCGAGGCGTTGGGAACAAATTCCAAAATGATATCCAATGTTATCAATCAAGGGTTTCAAATGAATTTCAATGATTTCATCAATTACCATCGAATTGAAGCCATTAAAAAGAAAATTGGTAATGGTGAACATTTGAAGAGCACGCTTCTTGGTTTGGCAATCGATTGCGGATTTAATAGTAAAGCGACCTTTAATAGAGCTTTCAAAAAAAGCACTTCACTTACACCAAAAGACTACATTTCTCAACTGAAATAAGTATCAAATCACGATTTGAAGCGATTGGTACATGAAATTGAGTCAGCTTTGTAATCAAATTACAATCTCATGAAAAATTTAATTATCGCATTCGCATCCTTGTTTATGATTTCGGTATCTGCTCAGTACAAACAAATCGAAAAGGTGGATTCTATTGTCAACACCAAGATAAAAGGTGAAGACCCAGCACTTTTCGTTGGCGTCGTTCAAGACGGAAAAATTATTTATCAAAAAGCTTTAGGGCTTTCCAACTTGCAACATGAGGTAAAAGCGAACCTAAAAACCAGTTCAAATATCGCATCTGTTGCCAAGCAATTTACAGCACTGATGATATTGCAATTATCTATTGACGGAAAATTGAGTCTCGAGGATGATATAAGAACTTATTTGCCGGAATTATATCCTAAAGTCGAAGAAAAAATCAAAATAAGACATTTATTAAATCATACAAGTGGAATTCGGGATGTTTATGATTTGATGAGTATTCAACAAAATCCGTGGTGGCGAAGAGTGGGACTAGACAATGATGATGTGATCGCAATTTTAGAAAAACAACAAGACTTGGCCTTTTCTCCAGGTAGCAGAAAAATGTATAGCAATTCGGGATATATTCTATTGACCAAAATCATTGAAGTTGCGGCTAAAGAAAAGTTCCATGATTTTTCAAAACGATTCTTTGAAAATATCGGAGTGAAAAACACACAATTTCAAAAAGGGTACATGCGTGTTATTCCGAATCAGGCGCAACCCTATTCTGATTGGGGAGACGGAATTTGGAAGCAATATCCTATGTTAACCAACTTGTATGGAGATGGATTTTTATATACAACTTTAGAGGATCAATTACAATTTGAAAAGGCAATTCAAAACGCGAATTTTAACAATGATCGATTACTAATTGAAAGTCAAAATCCAATTCCTAATAGTGAAATTCAAACCTATGGTTTCGGCTTAGAATTAGAAAATCGACTGAATCGAAAAGCAGTGCATCATTCTGGGGCCACAGGTTCTTATCATGCTCAAACGGTGCGTTTTCCGAAGGAGAAAATATCAGTTTTTGTTATGAGCAGTAACAGTAGAATCTGGAGTGGTTTTATTGCTGATGAAGTGGCATCCGTATTTCTTGAGCCTATCAATCCTATTGAAAAATATAGTGATGAATTTAATGGTGAATCAATGGTTTCATCAGAAAAAGGTATTTTGGGGCAATACTTGTCTAAAGGAGATTACCTCATCCGAGTGGTCAAAGAAAACAACAAAATACTGTGGAGAAACGCCAATAATCGTCCGATTGAACTATCAAAAGGAAAAGACAATTACTATTTCATAACGAAGAATCCGAAAGTGAAAATTGGTTTTTATGAAGATAAACTTATCCGATTTTATCCTTCAGGAAAAACATCAATCTATACCAAAATCAATATTGAAATGCCATCGATATTGGATGTAGAAGGATATGTTGGTCAATACAGAAGTGAAGAATTGGATATTACATTTACAATTTCTCAAAATGAAAATAAGAGTTTGTCTATTTCATTACCAAAACGAAAAAATAAATATGATTTGGAGATCCTAAATCAAGATGAATTATTGGTATCTGATTACATTCTAAAAGTTGAACGCGATCAATTTGATAGAGTTATTGGCTTTTTACTCACAACCAATCGAGTTTTAAATAGTCGATTTGTAAAAAAGACCAATTTGAAATTCCAAGATAAAATACAGGTTGAAGGTGGAACGATGTCTGTCACCACAATTGGTTCGCGATACGGAAAATCATCAACCATTCTTATGACAAAAAATAAGCCTAACGGAAATGAAATCTGGACAAAAATGTTTGGTGGAAGTAGTTATGACAAAGCGAGCTCAATTATTCCTACCCAAGATGGGTATCTGATTGTTGGATCAACAAGTTCTTTCGGTAAAGGGAACTATGATATATTCGTGATTCGTACCGATGAAAAGGGGAATAAACTGTGGCAAAATACCTATGGAACGTTTTACAACGACTATGGGTATTCCGCAGAACTTACTTCTAATGGATTTTTAATTAAGGGTACTCAGCAAAATTGCACTTCAAATTCCGATGTCTTTAATCGTACTTGTACCACCAAAGTATGGGTAATATCGATCGATAAAAACGGAAAGGAGTTATCCAATACATTGCTAGAAACCAGTAACCAGTATGGTTAAGTCTCAAAAAGGGTTAATTATTATACATGTAGAATATCTCGTTTTGTTTGGTCGGTGTATGGTCAAATCATAAGTTAATCGGTAAGGGATTGGTTACCTTTATGGCTTATCAATAAACCATCAATAATGTCATTACATTTCCCTTCCTTTTCGAAAGCCCTTTTCGTTTTTTTATTTCTATCTGCTACAACAGTTGCTCAGGTTGCTGTCGGAAACGGAAGCTATACAACTACATTTCCTGGCACGGATAGTGCCGGAAGAAATGGGTTTCCTTCAGGCACTCCTTATGTATCTGGAGTGGCCGCCACAAAACCAATTCCAACCAACGACTGGTGGTCTGCTTTGGTGAAAAATGGTACAGCAGACAACTTATTTAACTATCCGCTTACCATGAAAACTACTGGAAACAGTCTGGTTATGACCTACATTCCGTGGGGTGTAATTGGCGATTTGTATTCAATAGAAGTTGGGTTAACCAGTTTATCATCGAGTCAAACAACTGTATCTGATTTTTCTGACTGGACAGTGACCATGAATTGGAGCGATGGTACCAATCAAATGGAGGTAACTTCGGGCATCGGAATGCCTTTTGTTTACTTTACAAAAAACAGCTCCTCTGCCGTTTCAATCAAAGTGATCAGAGGGTCAGCAACCATTTCGGGAGAAATGCTAATAGTTGAAAATGCTTATGCGGGAAGTGATTATGTAGTGTATGCGCCAGCTGGAAGCACCTGGACTCAAAATGGATCAGAATATACCTCCACATTGAATGGGAAAGATTACTGGTCAATTGTAATGCTTCCACAGAGCAATTCAAATGTGAACACATTCGCAATGAATTATAAAAAATATGCTTATGTTTTTCCGACCAATACCACAGCAAATTGGTCTTATAACGAATCAACATCTAAAGTATCAACCGTTTTTACAGTAGATACGGATGTAAAAGAAGGTACTGATACAAACGTTTTACAAGGTTTACTTCCGCATCAATGGGTAAATTTAGCATCGGGGTCTGCATCACCAACTGGAGATAGTTATGACGGAGTACGAGGCGAAATAAAAACCTTAGACGGAAATACATTTACGGTTGAAAACACTTTCTACGGAATACTTCCAACCCTGCCAAACCTTCCGCATTACAGCCCGACATTTAAACCTCAAGATTTAAATTCAAAAGTTTCACTACTGGAAAATGAAGGATTAGCGACATGGACCGATTCGTATAATGAAGGTCAGGTGATGAACAGACTTATCCAAACGGCTCGTATCGCAGATCAAATGGGTAATACAGCTGCAAGAGATAAAATGTTAGCGACTATCAAAGAGCGGTTAGAAGACTGGTTAACTTACGAAAGTGGTGAAGTTGCTTTTCTTTTCTATTTGAACACAGATTGGACCACATTAATCGGTTATCCGGCAGGACACGGACAGGATTCAAACATTAATGACCATCACTTTCACTGGGGTTATTTCATTCATGCAGCAGCATTTTTAGAGCAATTTCAACCAGGATGGGCAACTCAATGGGGACCAATGGTGAACTTATTAATTAGAGATGCTTCTTCTACAGATAGAAATGATAGCTTATTCCCATTTCTCAGAAATTTTAGCCCTTACGCAGGTCATAGTTGGGCCAACGGATTTGCAAGTTTTCCTCAAGGAAATGATCAGGAATCTACATCAGAAAGTATGCAGTTTGCCTCTTCTCTAATTCACTGGGGATCGATTACCGGCAATGATGAAATTAGAGATTTAGGAATTTACATTTATACTACCGAGCAAACAGCCATCGAAGAATATTGGTTCGATATGTACGACCGAAACTTCCAGCCCACGCAACAGTATAGCCTGGTTTCTCGTGTTTGGGGTAACTCTTATGATAACGGAACGTTCTGGACCAACGATATTACGGCATCTTACGGAATTGAATTGTATCCAATGCATGGCGGGTCACTCTACCTTGGCCATAATACATCGTATGTTCAGACAATTTGGAATGAACTAAAACAATACACCGGAATCTTAGATCCGAATGACACGAATCCGAATTTATGGCACGATACAATCTGGAAATATTTATCATTTTTAGATCCAGATGAGGCGATTAGCTTATATGATGCTGATCCTGATCGTACGCTTAAATTTGGGGTTTCAGATGCCCAAACCTATCACTGGCTGCATGCTATGAAAGCCTTAGGTAAAATAGATGCTACGGTGACAGCGAATCATCCAATTGCTGCTGTTTTTAATGACAATGGTACCAAAACCTATGTAGCGCACAATTACTCGAATAGTCAAATTGTAGTCAGTTATTCTGACGGTTATCAGTTAGCTGTTCCTGCCAATCAGATGGCTACAAGTAGAGACCTTAATATCTCAGGAACCTTAAGTGCTTCGAATACAGCTATTGGTGTGAATCAAAGTATCGATCTTACCGTTGCAACGACAGGTTCTGGAATTACAAAAGTTGAGTTTTACAATGAATCAACCTTGTTGGGCGAAGATACAGCTGCACCCTATGAATTGACGACGCCAAACTTGGCTGCCGGAATTTATAATTTATATGCAAAAGTTTACACGGCTAGCGGTTTTGTAATTTCAAATGTTGTAGGTGTTCAAGTAGGTGAACAAAACCCATTTGGTGATGTTCCTCATGCCATTCCGGGAAGTATTGATGCCGGAAATTATGATTATTTCGAAGGAGGAATCGGTCAGAACATTTCCTATTTTGATACCTCTGTTGGGAATAATGGAGACTATAGAACTTCTGAATATGTCGATTCTGAGGTAGTAACCAACGAAGGAAATACAGTAGGATGGATCGCGGCAGGAGAATGGTTAGAATATACCATCAATGTGCAAACTACAGGTTGTTATACTTTAAATATGCGTTATGCGTCGGATAATTCTGCTGGTGGTGGACCAATTCATTTTGAAATTAATGATCAGAAGATAAGTGATGATATCGTATTTGGCTCAACGGGAGGCTGGAGTACTTTCGCGACCAAATCCACAAATATTGAATTAACTCAAGGAACTCATGTCTTAAAATTGGCAGTAACTCAGGGTGAATTTAATCTTGGACGAATGGAGTTTTCTTATAACGGGGCAACTTGCCCTACACCTCAAGGAACCGGATTACCATTTGATTTTGAAGCTAGTCCTACTACAGCAGACTTCAATAATTTTGACGGTGGAACAGGAACCGTTGTTGATGTGAGCGGACCACAAGCCACGGGAAATAGTAGCACGAAAATAGCCAAAATTGTTCGTGATGGTGGAGCAAGCTGGGCAGGTGCATTCTTAAATTTAAATGGCAATTTGAATTTCTCTTCCAATAAATACATCACCTTAAAAATGTGGACCGATGCTCCCGTTGGAACTACAATGCAGATAAAATTAGAGCGTCAATCAGCAGGAGGGTCTTTCGAATTACAAACACAAACCACAGTTACCGGGGCATGGGAAACATTACATTGGGATTTTTCATCACAAGGAGTTAGCACATACGATAAACTGGTATTTATGTTTGATATCGGAAATGTCGGAGATGGCACAAGTACCTCAACCTTCTATTTCGATGATGTGCAACAGACAAATACATTAAGTACTTCCAACATGGAATTGAGTGGTATTAAAATTTATCCGAATCCAGCGAACAGAATCATCAGAATTGAATCGGGAGTTACTGAATTAACGAAGGTGGAAATTTATACCGTTCTTGGAAAACGAATCAAATCGCAGAAATCAAATCTTGATGAAATCAATATCGAGGATTTGTCGAGTGGAATGTATCTAATGAAATTGTATTCTGGCAACAGTAGTACAATCAGAAAAATTCTAAAAGAATAGCATTATTCTTCAAAAATGACTGTCGATAATTGATCTCCTTTATTGACAGTCAATTTTATTTTTCTTCCAAAAATTAACGCCCGATTATCAGGTTCATGGCCTGCAGGGAAATCGAATAAAATCGGAATATCTCTTGGCAATGCATCCAAAATCAATTGCTGAATAGAAGAACCCCAATTGGTTGTATTCTTTTTAATTAAACTCATATCTCCAATAATCACAGCCTTTACTTTAGAAAAATAGTTGGCTCTTTTTAGGCTTTGTAGCATGCGATCAATGGAGTATTTGTACTCCCCGATTTCTTCTAAAAATAAAATCTTATCAGCAGTATTCAATTGACTTTTTGATCCCAACATGGACGTCACAATGGCTAAGTTACCTCCGATGATTTGTCCAGAAACCTCACCCAGCCTGTTGTATGAAGATGACGAAATCGAATAACTCAATTTTTCACCAAATAAAGCCTTTTTAGAACTCGAAATCGTATTTGTAATTTCATCTGGTTTTTCCTCTAAACTAGTCGCCATCATAGCGTGCAAGGTTTCAAATCCTAAGTTGTGAATGTGATTGTGAAAAGCTGTAATATCCGAATATCCAATAATCCATTTTGGATTTTCAATAAACTTAGTGAAATCCATTCGATCTAATAATCGAACAGATCCATACCCTCCTCTTGCAGCCCAGATTGCTTTTATGTTCGGATTGTCTAAGGCGTGTTGAAAATCTTCAGCTCGTTCCTCATCGGTGCCAGCAAAATGATTATTTTGATTGAATAGGTTCTTACCTAAAACTACATTCAATCCCCAACTTTCGGCTAACTCTTTTGCCTTTTGAATGGTCTCTGTTCGTCCTTTTAAGATTCCTGCTGGTGCTAAAATTGCAATAGTATCACCCTTTTTTAAATACGGAGGGGTTACCAAAGTATCTTGTGAAAAAAGCTGAAAATTGATAGAAAATATAAAAATTAATATTGTGAAAATTCGTGTCAAAACTAGTGTATTTAAAAAGTAGTAAACCTGTTATAAATGTATTTATTTTCCGAAGATTTAAAAAATTGCTTTTTGTACTTTTGTTTCAAATTTGAGATGAATGAATTCTCCTAAGAGATATACGATTACAGCGGCTTTGCCTTATACCAATGGTCCAATTCATATCGGACATTTGGCAGGGGTTTATGTACCAGCTGATATTTACGCGCGTTATTTACGAGGAATTGGTAAAGATGTAGCTTACATATGTGGGTCTGATGAACATGGTGTCGCCATCTCAATGCGCGCTAAAAAGGAAGGAGTTACTCCAAAAGATATCATTGATAAATACCACACCATCATTGCGAAATCTTTTGCGGATTTCGGAATTTCTTTCGACAATTATTCGCGTACTTCAGCTCAAATTCATCACCAAACTGCATCAGATTTCTTTAAGAAATTATATAAAGACGAAGAGTTTGTAGAAGAAACGTCAGAGCAACTTTATGACGAACAGGCGAATCAGTTTTTAGCCGATCGGTTTGTAGTGGGAACTTGTCCGAAATGTGGATTCGAAGAAAGTTATGGTGATCAGTGCGAGAATTGTGGAACCTCCCATAATGCAACAGATTTAATCAATCCGAAATCTGCAATCACCGGAAATACACCGACATTAAAAGAAACCAAGCACTGGTTTTTACCACTTGATAAACATGAGGCATTCTTAAGAGAATGGATTTTAGAAGGTCATAAAAAAGACTGGAAACCCAACGTTTACGGGCAATGTAAATCGTGGATAGATGATGGATTACGCCCGCGTGCTGTTACCCGTGACTTAGATTGGGGTATTCCGGTACCAGTTGCTGGTGGGGAAGGAAAAGTACTATATGTTTGGTTTGATGCGCCAATAGGATACATCTCATCTACTAAAGAGTGGGCCCTCATCAATAACAAAAATTGGGAAGACTATTGGAAAGCAGAAGACACTAAATTGGTGCACTTTATTGGTAAGGATAATATTGTATTCCACTGTATCATTTTCCCATCCATGCTAAAAGCTCATGGCGATTACATTTTACCAGAAAATGTGCCTGCCAATGAGTTTTTAAATTTGGAAGGAAACAAATTATCGACCTCTAAAAACTGGGCGGTTTGGTTGCATGAATACCTGGAAGATTTTCCAGATCAGCAAGATGTGTTGCGATATACCTTAACCACAAACGCTCCTGAAACAAAGGACAATGACTTTACCTGGAAAGACTTTCAAGCAAGAAATAATAATGAATTGGTCGCTATCTTCGGAAACTTCATCAACCGAGTCGTGGTCTTGACACATAAATATTTTGACGGAATCGTTCCAACGCCTGGTGAGTTTACCGAAATTGATGAAGACACCTTAGCGACCTTACGAGATTTCCCTGATATTATCGGAAAATCCATCGAACGTTATCGCTTTAGAGAAGCCCTTCAAGAATTGATGAATCTGCCACGTTTGGGGAACAAATACCTAGCGGATGAAGAGCCGTGGAAGAAAATCAAGACGGATGAAGAGCGTGTAAAAACCATCATGTATGTGGCACTTCAAATTGCCGCAGGTTTGGCAGTTGTATCCGAACCATTTTTACCTTTTACCTCTCAGAAATTGAAAAATATGCTGAACATTTTGTTCTGCAAAAAGGAAAAAGGCATTTGCTGGACCGATATTTCAAGTAAAGAAGTGTTATTACGTCCGAGCCATCAAATTGGAAAATCAGAATTGTTATTCTCTAAAATTGAAGACAAAGTAATTGAAGCTCAATTGCAAAAATTAGAGGATACCAAAAAGACCAACGAATTGGCCAACCAAATGGTTGAACCTCAAAAAGACACCATCGAATTTGATGATTTCACCAAATTGGATATTCGAGTGGGTACTATTTTAGAAGCTCAAAAGGTTCCGAAAACCAAAAAACTGCTACAACTTCAAGTAGATATTGGATCTGAAGTTCGAACCATCGTTTCTGGAATCGCAGAAAGCTTTTCTCCAGAAGAAGTGATTGGGCAACAAGTAACTGTTTTAACCAATCTAGCACCGCGTAAAATTAGAGGTGTGGAAAGCCAAGGAATGATTCTCATGGCAGACACTCCTGATGGCGGATTATCATTCATTGAACCAGAACGTAACGTATCTAACGGGCAACAAATAAGTTAGTATATTTAGACCATGTCTAAAAAAATACTCTTCATTTCGTTTGTTGTTTCTCTCGGTGGGTTTCTATTTGGTTTTGATGCCGGAATCATTTCCGGAGTCATGTCTTATGCTGGTCCTGAATTCAATTTAGATGATATTCAGTCGGGTTGGGTTGTAAGCTCACCCTCCTTTGCCGCCATGATTGCCATGCTCTTTTCAGGTAAGCTAAGTAATAAATTCGGACGAAAGAAAATATTGCTGATTGTTGCTTTTCTCTATGCACTGTCAGCACTTTTATCGGCAATCGCCACATTCTATGAAATGCTGTATATCGCCAGAATGATTGGTGGATTGGCATTTGGAGCTGCCCTTGTTATTGCGCCAATGTATATTGCTGAAGTTTCAACTGCGGAAAACCGCGGAAAGTTGGTTGCGATTCAGCAATTGAATATTGTATTAGGGTTTTTTGCTGCCTTTTTAAGCAACTATTTTTTCAATAAGTACAACACTGAAGCTAGTTTTTTAACTGATGCCAATGTTTGGCGTTGGATGCTGGGCGTTGAATTTTTCCCAGCGATTTTATATTTCCTATGCTTATTCTTTGTGCCAAACAGTCCACGCTGGTTATTTCTTGCCGAACGATTTGATAAAGCCAAATTAGTTCTAGCCAACATTCATGGTGAAGCCACGGCCGAGGAAGAATATACAGCCATTGAAAAAAATAGCAATGAAAATACTGACGCTCCAAAAGGAAATATTCTGGATGTTTTAAAACCCGGAATTCGATTCATTTTCATCGTCGGTTTGGTCATTGGAATTCTACAACAGATTACGGGTATTAATGCCGTTTACTTTTATGCAACTTCCATTTTTAAACAAACAGGAATCGGTACTGATGCAGCCTTTTCTTCGGGGATTTTATTAAGTTCAATCACCGTTATTTTCACCATCATTTCCATGTACCTCATCGATCGTTTAGGGAGAAGGATCTTACTTTTAGTGGGAACATTCGGAATTTCAGTAAGCCTGTTATTATGTGCTTACGGATTTCACAATGCAACCTACCAATTAAATAGCAATCAGATTGCAGCCTTTGAATTTGAAAACGCTGACAAATTAGGATCAATTGCTGATCGCGAATTCACTTCGGATGTGGAATTTAAAAACGAATTAAAATCCATCCTTGGAAATCAGATCTACAGTAAAAATGATGGTGTCATTTTAGAAGCGGCAACCACCATGAATGCTGATTTAGTATTGTATGGAATCCTAGGATTCATTGCTTGTTTTGCCTTTTCTTTAGGACCGGTAATGTGGGTGTTGTTGTCTGAATTATATCCATTGAAAATTCGTGGTCTGGCCATTGGAATGATTGCCTTTGTAAACTCCTTGGTTAGCTCAATAATTCAGTTAATTTTTCCATGGGAGCTCTCCAATTTAGGAAACGCCATGACCTTTTTCTTATTCGGAGCCATTGCCATGGTAGGTTTCTTAGTGATGGTAAAAATTGTACCCGAAACCAAAGGAAAGACTTTGGAAGAGTTGGAATTAGAATTAACCCAAAATTAGTATGAGTCCAAAATTGAAAAGAATATCTGGGATTGTAGGATTTGTGATCCTATTTGCCATTGTTGTTTACTTAAAAACTGAACGCAAGATGAATCGTTTTTCACCAAGAAAACCAGATCCTGAAATGGTGAAAAGACAGCAAAAAATGATGGAAGATCTCAAAGCAAAAGAAATTGAAGAAAAACTAGCCAAAGAACGGTGAAAATATGACTCTATTGCCAAAATAAAGCGTGATTCGCAGCGCGCCAAAATGCAAAAGATTGAGTCGTTAATTAAAGACCTAGATAAAGAAATCAAAGCCAAAAAAGAAAAGAAATAGTTTTCTTTACCCCAGCTCCAAAACACGTTATTTTTGCATTATGTTAAAAATAGCGTACCATCCTATTTACAAACACCCATTACCCAAGGGACATCGCTTCCCTATGGAGAAGTACGAGTTGCTTCCCCAGCAACTACTTCATGAAGGCAGCTGTAATCCAGAGAATTTCTTTGAACCCGAAATTCCAAATAACAAGTACTTCTTTATGGTTCATGATCCTGAATATGTGTCAGACCTATTAAACATTACCCTTACTCATAAAGAAGCCCGAAAAATTGGCTTTCCGTTAAGCGAAGAATTAATTGCTCGTGAACAGATTATTGCGGATGGTACCATCAAGGCTAGCAAATTTGCCCTTCACCATGGTGTGGCCATGAACATCGCCGGAGGGACTCACCATGCCTTTACCAATCGTGGAGAAGGCTTTTGTATGCTGAACGATCAAGCCATTGGAGCACGCTATTTACTGGAGCATAAATTGGCATCAAAAATTTTAATTGTTGATTTGGATGTACATCAAGGGAATGGAACTGCGGAGATTTTCCAAAACGAACCTGCCGTATTTACCTTTTCCATGCACGGAAGAACCAACTATCCTTTCCACAAAGAACAAAGCGACCTGGACATTCCTTTAGAAAATGAAACAGGTGATGATGAGTTCCTTTCAATTCTAAAGAAAACACTTCCTAAATTAATTGAAGAACAAAAACCAGATTTCATTTACTATTTGTGTGGGGTGGATGTGATTGAATCGGATAAACTAGGAAAGTTATCGCTAAGCTTAGGAGGCTGCAAAGAGCGTGATCGATTTGTCTTGCAAAGTTGTTACGATGCTCAGATCCCTGTCATGTGTAGTATGGGAGGTGGTTATTCTGAAGATATCAAAATCATCGTGGAAGCCCACGCGAATACTTTTCGATTGGCACAGGACATATTCTTCTAGTTCGTTTAAAAGTCTTTCAAAAATCTAGTCTACAACATCCAAAATTTGTAATTTGGATTCGGATATGTTACACGAAATAAAAAATATTATCAAAGCAGCTCAATCGGCAGAAACCGAAGGAATCAAAACCGTATTAGCTTCTGTGGTCTCTTTGGATGGATCCTCCTACCGAAGACCTGGTGTTCGCATGTCCATTCAGGAAAATGGTGAAATGATTGGTGCTGTTAGTGGTGGATGCGTAGAGAAAGAAGTGCGTCGCCAAGCACAAAGTGTTTTTGACACAGGAGCTTCTAAATTGATCGTGTATGATGGCAGATATCGACTTGGATGTGAAGGCATTTTATACATTCTTATTGAACCGTTGGAGCTGAGCAAAGACTTTTTAATCGCTTTTGATAAACAGTGTAAATCTCGAAAAGAATTTACCATCGACTCATGGTTTTCTACCGAAGAAAACCATCGACTTCATGGGTATTCGATTTTTAACCTCAAGGATGGGAGCTTCGCGATTAATACGAACCAAACAGACGGATTGGAACTATTTACCCAACAATTAAAACCCGGATTTAAACTTCAGATTGTTGGATCAGAGCACGATGCTGTTGAACTTTGTAAACTAGCATCAAATACAGGTTGGGAAGTTGATATTATTGCACCACCAGACGATCCTAAAAGTTTGAAAAATTTCCCTGGAGCCTCCAATTATTTTGGAATTGACGAACAGGCTTTTGGTGAATTTTCGTTTGATGATCAAACGGCTGTGGTCTTAATGACCCATAGCTATGTTAAGGATTTAAAATACTTGTCTGCCATTCGTAATCATACTATTCCATACATCGGATTGTTAGGCCCAAGCAAACGAAGAGAGAAATTAATAAATGATATTCTGGAACGTCACGAAGGTTTAAATGATTCCTTTTTTAACCGCCTTTACGGACCTGCAGGAATCAATATCGGGGCAGAAACTCCACAGGAAATTGCCTTATCCATCGTAAGCGAAATTCTATCGGTAACTCGAAATCAGAAGACTATTTCGCTAAAAGATAAAACCACCGGAATCCATCAATAATGAAAACCTACGCGGCAATTGTACTGGCTGCTGGAGCCTCAAAACGTTTGGGAAAACCCAAACAACTCTTGCCTTACAAAGAATCGACCTTGCTAAATCATACGATAACCGAATTACTCAAACTTCAAAACGTTGATGTGTATGTGGTATTAGGTGCCTATGCTGATGCAATTCTGCTAACCATTCACAAATTGAAGGTAACTCCATTAATTCATTCGGGTTGGGAAGACGGAATGGGTTCTAGTTTGGCTTTTGGAATGAAAGCCATTACACATAAAAACTATGACGGGGTTTTGGTATCGCTAAGTGATCTGCCCTTCGTAAAAACAGGACACTACCAAAAGTTACTTGCTGATTTTGAACAACAAAAATCGATTGTCATTACTGATTATAAGAATTTTTCTGGGGTTCCATGTGTGATTCCGTCGCAATACTTTTCAGAGCTTCAAAATTTGACTGGTGATGAAGGTGCGAAACTAGTAATTCAGAAGCATAAAAAAGAGGTTTCCAAAGTGAATTCTGAAACCCCTTATTTTGATGTTGATACGGACGAATCGTATGAACAATTACTCCGTTTATCCTAATATACTTGCTTTAGGTTTTAATTCATTTACAAACGGTTGCTTGTAAATGCGTTTGCCCATTGCAGCGTTTATTGCATTCGCTACAGCCCCTCCTGCAGGTGGTAATCCTGGTTCACCTAATCCTGTAGGAGATTTTGTGTTTTTTACAAAATGAACATCCACTTGTGGTGTTTCCATCATACGAATCAATCGATACTTATCGAAGTTACGTGCTTGTGGTACGCCATCTTTGAATGTTAGGTCGCCATACATGGCATGTCCAATACCATCTATAGCTCCACCTTGGACCTGATTGATTGCACCTGTTGGATTAACTACAATTCCGCAATCAACCGCTACAGTTACTTTCTTTACCTGAGGCATTCCATCGACTAAAACAATGTCTGCTACTTCCGCAACGTGGGTATTATGACTGTAATAGGCAGCAAAACCTTGGTAAGTACCTTTTGCTTTACCCCAGTTCGATTTCGCTAAAACCAAGTTGATGGTTTCTTCCATTCGTTCTCCAGAATACTGAATTCTTTCATCCTTAGTGCCTTTTACATTTTGTAATAACTCCAAAATTAACTGTGGATGATCTTTTCCTAATTCATCGGCTAATTCAGCAAAGAAACTTTGCTCAGCAAAAGCCAAGAAGTTGGTATATGGAGCTCTCCATGCACCAGTCGTCATCGTACTTTTATAGTTTGCAGTACTTACTTTGTAATTCGGAATACATCCTGCAGGAAAAAAGTTCGGAATCAAACCATACATATTTCCGTTAATCGCAGCTTCTTTTAAATGATATCCTGTAACCTTCCCGTCTTTTAAAGACGCCTTAATTCTATATTTAATAGCAGGTCGGTAAGTTCCGGCACTCATGTCGTCTTCTCTTGAGAAAACTACTTTAACCGGTTTTTTAATCGCATGGGAAACCTCTGCTGCTTCGAGTACAAAATCACCGTACAACCTTCTACCAAAACCTCCTCCCATTCGAGTCATTTCCAAATGAATCTGATCGGGTTTCATTTTGTATGCCGCAGCAATCATTCCAGCGGCCCAAGCTGGTGTTTGAACTGGCCCAACCAAATGAATTTTATCTTCTTTCACATCCGCAAAGAAATTCATCGGTTCCATGGTATTGTGAGGCAAGAATGGTGATTCATAGGTTCGTTCAATCACCGTATCTGCAGATGCAAATGCCTTTTTGATATTTCCGTCTTCTCTTGGCGTCTGGAATTTATTTCCGTCCAATAGAGAAAATAATTCTTTATCGTGGTCTTTAGTGTTTTCTAATTTTGCTTCATCTTCCCATTCAACTACCAAGGCTTTTTGTCCCTTCATCGCTGCCCATGTGCTGGTTGCTACCACGGCAACTTTATCTGTAATTCTCGTAAATCTACTTGCCTGATTCGAGATGGCTTTTAGTTTTTCTCCAATTCGGATGACATCAATTACGCCATTGACTTGCTTTGCTTTTGTAGCGTCAAAGGATTTCAATTTTTTACCAAATGATGGCGGTCTCAGTACAGACGCATACACCATTCCTTCTGCTTTGTAATCCAATCCGAATAAGGGTTTACCAGTTACAATTTTATCGATGTCCACATTAACCGCATCAGTTCCAATAATCTTATAATCTTTCGGGTCTTTTAACATAATATCCTCTGGGATATCAAGTTTAGCGGCTTCTTTTACGACTTCTCCATAACCTAATTTGTCACCAAGACCATTGGTAATCATACCATTTTCAACTTTACAGGTTGAGGCATCTACTCCCCATTTCGCAGCAGCCGCATTCACTAACATTTGACGAGCCGTAGCTCCTGTTTTACGCAATGCATCCCATCCAAATCGAATAGATTGTGATCCACCCGCGACCTGACGTTGGTAATTTTTGGTATCTAAAACACCTTGTGCAACATTTACCATGCTCCATTCTACATCCAATTCCTCCGCAATAATCATTGGCATAGATGTTTTAACTCCCTGTCCAATTTCCGGATTCGGAGAGAAAATAGTCACATAGCCTTCATCCGAAATTTTGATAAATGCATTAAAATCATTGAAATTTAATGAGGCAATATCAATAGGCATTTTCGCCTCTGGTTTGCAGGCCTGAAATAAATTGAAACCAATTAAAAGTCCGCCACTCGCCAAAGCTGAGGTCTTAATAAAGTTTCTTCTACTAAGGTTACTTATATTTTGAGTACTCATGGTCTTTTGATTTATGGGTTAAGACATTTTTTCAGAAGCCAGTTTTACGGCTTTTTCAATTCTGTTATACGAAGCACATCTACAGATATTTCCGTGCATTGCCTGACGAATTTCTTCCTCAGTCGGATTCGGATTATCTTTCAAAAATGCTGATGCTGTCATCATTTGTCCCGATTGACAATACCCACACTGAGGTACGTCAATTTCTTTCCAAGCTTCCTGAACTGGATGTTTTCCGTCATCAGAAAGACCTTCAATTGTAGTGATTTTTTCACCTTCGACAGATGAAATTGGCAACGAACAACTACGCATAGCGACACCTCCAATATGGACAGTACATGCTCCACATTGAGCAATTCCACATCCAAATTTGGTTCCCACTAAATCGAGTTCATCTCTTAAAACCCATAATAACGGAGTATCTGAATCTACATTCACTGTTCTAGATTCATTATTTACTGTGATTGTGTAGTTTGGCATTTGGTAAGATTTTGTAACCTACTAAAGTTACAAAAAAATGCATTGGCATACGACCACAAACAGCTTAACCTGGATTTTAAGATTGATTTAACAATTGAACAGGGAAAATAAAAAAGGCCCGAATTAATACTTTCGAGCCTTTTATGAAAATGAAGTAGGTCTTATTTTCCCAACATCAATAGTTCATTACAAATCACTTCGGTGATGTATCTTTTTTCGCCTTCTTTGGTTTCATAAGATCTAGAGGTTAACTTTCCGTTGACAGCTACCTCAGTGCCTTTTTCAACATATTTTTCGATAATATCTGCTGTTCTATTCCAGGCAACAATGTTGTGCCATTGGGTTTCTGTTACTTTCTCTCCTTTCGTGTTTTTATAACTTTCGTTGGTAGCCAGTGAAAATTTCGCTAATTTTTTTCCACTCTCTAAAGTGATTACTTCTGGATTTGTCCCAAGGTTTCCGATTAATTGAACTTTGTTTCTTAACGTACTCATAAGATAAGGTTTTAAATGATTAATATTATTTTGCCTAATTCGTTTAGACAGGACAAAAGTGCAACCGCAATACAAGTTGATTCGGTTCACAAGTAATTACTTTCGGTTGTAAATATTTGTAAACGTTTGTAATCGGATAAATTATTGTACCTTTCAACAAATCAAATTACTATGGAATCAAGAAAATGTTTGGAATGTGGAGAAATCTTAAGAGGTAGAATTGATCAGAAATTCTGCTCCGATTATTGTCGTAACTCCTACAACAACAAAATAAATAAAGACAGTAAAAACCTTATTCGTAATACAAATAATAGACTTCGAAAGAATTATAAAATTCTAACTGAGGTGAATTCATCAGGAAAAACCAAGGTAACTCGTTCTAAACTTTACGACTACGGATTCGATTTCCAGTTTTTTACGTCCATCTATACCACTAAAACTGGAAACACCTATTTCTATGTGTATGATCAGGGCTATTTGCCTTTAGAAAATGAAACTTTTTTGCTAATAAAAAGAGAGTAACTTAAATGTCTATTTCCAGCTATTTCCTTTTATCTTCATGGCGGCTTTTAAAACGTCTTTTTGACTAATTTGGCCAATTAACTTTCCTCTTTCTACAACAGGAAATCGTCTTCTTTTCGAATTGATGAATTTTGAGGCAGCATCAAAAATATTCATGTTTTTGTTAATCGTATCTACCTCTGTAATCACCTTCTTGCCAACCGTATTATCATTATCTGATGGTAAGTTGTAGTATTTACTTTCAGATACATGTTTGATACAGTCCGTTTCAGAAATTATTCCGACCAATTCATTTTTATCATTTACAACCGGTCCTCCTGAAATCTTATACTTAATCAATTCATTAATAACATGGTCTAATGAATCACTCGGTTTAAATGTGATTAGTTTTTTAGTCATGTAGTCAGAAACTAAAATTGGAGCCCCTTCTTTAACCTGAGAGGTGTCTCTTTTACCTGTAAAACTTTTGATCCCCATCGCCTTTTGGTTTTTGATTGTGATTAAAGTTATTAAATTTTTGTATTGATTTACAAGACATTGCAAAAATTTTATTTTTACATTTATAGAAATCTACTCACCATGAAAAAACTAGCCACTCTGATTTCCTTCCTAATTGTCGTGTTAGTTTCCTATTGGAGCTTTATAGATATGAAGCCTCAAAAAGCATTAAAGGAAAGTTCAAATCCTACAGAATTTTCATTGAACAATGCCTTAATGCATTTGAAAAAAATCAGTTTAGATGTTCATCATGTAGGTTCTTCCGAACATAAAACAGTTCAGAAATATATTATCGCTGAACTTGAGAAATTAGGCTTGAAACCTCAAATTCAAACCCAAACCGTTATCAATAAAAAATGGGTTGCAGGTACAACAACAGAAAATATTATTGCAAAAATTGAAGGGGAGCAAAATTCCAAATCACTGGTACTGCTTTCGCATTATGATTCGAGTCCTCATTCCTCTTTCGGCGCTAGTGATGCAGGGTCTGGAGTAGTAACTATCCTTGAGGGAATTCGAGCATTTTTAGCTAAAAATACAAAGCCAAAAAACGATATTATCATTGTTATTTCGGATGCAGAGGAGCTGGGACTTCTTGGGGCTCAGGCTTTCGTAAATCATCATGAATGTGGCAAAAACGTCGGTCTGGTTTTAAATTTTGAAGCCAGGGGTAGTGGTGGTCCGAGTTATATGTTGATGGAAACGAACGGAAAAAATGGAAAACTGTTATCCGAATTCGTAAAGGCCAATCCAACGTATCCAGCAGCTAATTCCTTAATGTATAGCATTTATAAAAAGCTACCTAATGATACTGATTTAACGGTCTTCAGAGAACAGAGTGATATCGACGGATTTAATTTTGCTTTTATTGGAGATCATTTTGATTATCATACTGCACAGGACACATATGAGCGAATTGATCATACGACTCTAAGCCATCAGGCTGATTATATCACAACAACCCTGAATCATTTTGCTTTTTCTAATTTGAATGATCTAAAATCAGATAAGGATTATGTCTATGTCAACTTTCCGGGCATCAAATTATTAACCTATCCATTTTCATGGGTTTACCTGTTGTTAATTGGAGTATGTGTTTTGTTTTTGATCATTTTATTCTTCGGAATTTCATTAAATCGCCTCAACGGAAAAGCCATTGCGAAAGGCTTATTTATGTTCCTTAGTATGGTCATAATTCAGGGTGGAATTTCATTCGGATTATGGAAAGTAATCACCATGATTCATCCGGGGTATAATGATATATTACACGGATTTACATACAATGGTTACGAATATATTGCCGCTTTCTTCTTCCTGAATTTATGGTTAGGAATGAAACTATATCAAACCTTTGCTCGAAAAAACAAACCGGTAAATCTATTAATCGGACCTGTATTAATATGGATTATTTTAAACGGTTTAATCGCAGCATATTTAAAAGGAGCAGGCTTTTTTATCATCCCGGTATTCTGTGCCCTATTTATTCTGATGATTGAGATTTTCATGAATTTAGAAGATCGTTCCAAAAAAATTCTCTTTACGATTTTGAGTATTCCAACAATCTACATGTTCGCGCCAATGATTAAAATGTTTCCGGTTGGACTAGGGTTAAAAAACTTGTTTATAAGTGCAGTCATCTTCGGATTAGCTTTTGGGTTATTAATCTATACTTTTCACCTCAGAAAGACCAAATGGCCCATTAAATTCTCAAGATTATTGGCTCTAATATTTTTTGGATTAGCAACATTTAATAGTGGTTTTGACATCGATAAAAAGAAACCAAACAGTTTGGTTTACGTTCAAAATACCACAGAAAATAAGGCTTTTTTCGGCACTTATAACTCGGTATTAGATGAGTACACTAATCCATATTTCGGCAATAAAAAAGAAGGTGACAACCTGAAAAGTGCTGAGACTAAAAGTAAATACAATACGCGATTTAGATACGCTAAAGAAACTGAAAATCGGAAAATTCCTGCCTCTTCAATTTCGATTGAATTGGATACGGTTATTGAAGGCAAACGCTTTCTGGACCTTAGGATAACCCCGGCTAGAAAGGTAAATAAATATGAATTTTCTACTCGAAAAAAGATTTCTTTAGATAGTTTTAAAGTCAATGGTGCCCTTGTAAATGAAGGTAAGACCTATTCAAGAAACAGGGGAACATTCTTAATTTACCATATGGGAAATTCGGACCAAGATCTACGACTTTCATTCAGCGTAGAAGCGGGTACACAAGTGCCGATTATTATCAATGAAATTTCATATGATTTATTGTCGAATGGGCTTTTTGACATCAAACCGCGAACTAAGGAAATGATGCCAATGCCATTTGTTACAAATGACGCAATCATTGTAACGAACGAAGTTACATTTTAATTGATCTCAGAAATTCGAAGAGTATTTACCATTCCTTTTTCTTCCACTGGCATAGAGGTCAAGTTGATAATAAAATCACCTTTGCGAACGAATCCTTTAGATTTTACAATTTGATTGATATCTGCAATGGTATCATCTGTGCTCAAATCTTTATCGTAGAAAAAGGCTTTCACACCCCATAAAAGGTTTAATTTTCCTAAGATTCTACGTTCAGAAGAAAATGCAATAATATGAGATTTTGGTCTCCAAGCAGAAATCTGGAATGCTGTATATCCACTAAAGGTTAAAGTAGAAATTACTGACGCATCAATATCGTTTGCAATTTGAGCTGCGTGATGACAAATCGATTTTGAAATAAATCGGTTCGTTCTAATATGCGGTGGTTTTTGAGGAACACGAATTAATGGAGAGTTTTCAACACTCTTGATGATCTCTGTCATTTTCTGAATCACCTTCACCGGATGCTTACCTACGGATGTTTCACCAGATAGCATTACGGCATCTGCACCATCCATAATTGAATTGGCAACATCATTTACCTCTGCTCTGGTTGGCACCGGATTGTCGATCATGGTCTCCATCATCTGGGTTGCAATAATTACCGGAATTCGAGCTCTTTTGGCTTTACTTACCAATTTCTTCTGAATCAATGGTACTTCTTGCATTGGAATTTCAACTCCCAAATCACCACGTGCCACCATCAATCCATCGCAATATGGAATTAAGGCATCAATGTTTTCAACCGCCTCAGGTTTTTCAATTTTTGCAACAATTGGAATATTATAGTCTGAATGTTGAGCAATTAAATCACGTAACATTCGAAGATCTTCTGGAGTTCTTACAAAAGATAATGCAATCCAATCGACATCTTGAGAAATCGCAAAAACAGCATCGCCCATATCTTTTTCGGTAAGGGCTGGAAGCGAAATATTTGTGTTTGGAAGATTAACTCCTTTCTTAGATTTTAATGGTCCGCCAACAATGGTTTTAACAACTACGTTTTTCTCTTTATCGGTAGAAACAACCTCGAACATAAGTTTTCCATCATCAACTAATATGTTTTCTCCGACTTTTACATCCTTAGGAAAACGTTGGTAGGTCATGTATGCTTTTTCCTTCGAACCTGTACATTTTTCTGTAGTGAAGGTAAACAGGTCGTCCTTTTCTAAAACAACACCATCTTCCATTACGCCAACACGCAGTTTAGGTCCTTGTAAATCGGCAAGAATAGCAACATTCATTCCGGTTTCTTCATTGATCTCTCTAATCTGCTTAACGCGCTCTTTTATGTTGTCATAATCGGCGTGCGAAAAGTTAATTCTAAACACATTTACACCAGCTTCTCCGAGAGCTCTTAAATCTTCTTTCGTTGCGATTGCTGGTCCTAATGTTGCTACTATTTTGGTCTTCTTACTATTTGGCATAACTAAAAAATTAGGTATTCTTTAGATTTTAACGTGTTTTTATCGATAAAATACGAAGTCACAATCTGATCAATAGACTGAATTTTCTTCACTGTTTTTTTAATATAATCTTGGGTAATATTTCCTGTAATCTTGATAAAATAATCTATCGTTTTTCGTTCGGGAATCAAATAGGTTTTGATTTCTGAAGGAAGTAATAATTCATTTTCATCCTTCTTTACGTCTACAACAGAACTATTTGCAATTAAATCCCATCGGTCTTCATACTTCGGGCTATTATACGTGAAAATAGTAAAAGCCGATGATTTTCTTTGTTTCTTGAATATTAAGCTTGGTTTATCTTTTATCAATTGCGTTTTCAGCGTTTGATTCAATAAATACGCCAACCTGAAATCCTCTAGTGTTGTATGGATTCCTATTAAGGAAAAATTGTCTTCATACAATTCGTCTAATCCGATGGCGTGTTTTTGCATAATGGAAATTTAGACCCAAATAATTTGCTAATTTAACAATTGTTAGCGGCTTAAATTAGGATTTTAACGAAATCGTTATAGCTATGAGCTTAAAGAGATTTGATTTTGAAGTGCATAATAAACGCGCTTAGAAGCCTGTTCTTCAGCCTTTTTCTTTGACGTCGCGCGACCTTTCGCTACTTGCTCTCCGTCAATACTTACGCGAACACTGAAATGCTTTACGGTTTCATTACCCGAATCTTCGTAGGTGTCAAACTTGTACTTCTTTTTTTGCTTCTGACACCATTCAATAATAAGCCCTTTGTAACTTGTAATTTTTCCTTCAAGTTTTTGAATGTCCACATAAGGAACAATCACATTATTATAAATAAACTTCTGGCAAGTGTTGTACCCTTTATCTAGGTAAATAGCTCCTAGTAGGGCTTCAAAGATATTTCCGTAGATGTTATCTGAAATATGTGCTTCAACAATATTACTCTTCACAAAACGGATAAGATCCAAATCCTTTCCTAATTCATTTAAATGCTTACGGCTTACAATTTTTGAGCGCATCTGTGTCAAATATCCCTCAGTCCCTGTCGGAACTTGCTTATACAAATAAGCACTAATCACCGAACCTAAAATAGCATCACCTAGAAACTCTAACCGTTCGTAATTAATAGGGTTTCCCTTCTGATCTACTTCTTGGGTAGACCGATGTGTAAAGGCTTTTTTATAATGATATAAATTCCTTGGAGAGAAATGTAGTAGTTTTTTTAGTTCGAAATATAATTCAGCATCCTCTTGTGATTGGGGTTGAACTATTTTTCGAATAAAATTCATTGACTACTCTTCAAATTTTCTGAGGGCAACGCAGGCATTATGACCACCGAATCCAAATGTATTACTCAAGGCCACGTTGATTTCTCGTTTTTGAGCCTTATTCAAAGTAAGGTTAAGTTCCGGATTGATATTCTCATCAACTGTACTATGATTAATCGTTGGTGGTACAATTCCATTTTGCATGGCTAAAATAGATGCAATAGTTTCAATAGCACCTGCTGCACCTAAAAGATGACCTGTCATAGATTTAGTTGAATTGATGTTGATATTTTTTGCATGATCTCCAAAAACCTCAGAAATAGCCTTCAATTCAGCTACGTCTCCTAGTGGTGTTGAAGTTCCATGTGTATTAATATGATCTACATCTTCTGGTCTGATACCGGAATTCTCTAAACAGTTTTTCATCACTGCAATTACACCGACACCTTCTGGATGCGGAGCTGTCATATGATGTGCATCAGATGACATTCCGCCACCGATAACCTCAGCATAGATTTTCGCTCCACGTGCTTTCGCGTGTTCTAATTCTTCTAGAATAATTGCGCCAGCTCCTTCTCCTAAAACAAATCCATCACGTTCAGCATCAAATGGTCTTGAAGCTGTTTCTGGACTATCATTTCTGGTCGAAAGGGCATGCATGGCATTGAATCCTCCCATCCCTGCAATGGTTACCGCAGCTTCTGAACCACCAGTAACAACAACATCACAAGTGCCTAACCTGATGTAATTTAGCGCATCAATGATGGCATTTGCAGAAGACGCACAAGCAGAAACTGTCGTGTAGTTTGGCCCCATAAATCCATTTTTGATGGATATATTTCCGGGCGCAATATCCGCGATCATCTTCGGAATAAAGAAAGGATTAAATCTTGGGGTACCATCACCAGAGGCGAAGTTCAATACTTCATTTTGGAATGTCTCCAAACCTCCAATACCTGCTCCCCATATAACACCAACTCGTAGTTTATTAACCTCATCAAGGTTTAGGTTGGCATCTGCAATGGCTTCATCTGAAGCAACCATCGCATATTGGGTAAACCTATCCATTTTACGAGCCTCCTTACGGTCGATAAAATCAGTAGGATTGAAATTTTTTACTTCACATGCAAAACGAGTCTTAAATTTTGACGCGTCAAAATAAGTAATTGGAGCGGCTCCACTAACACCATTAATTAAACCACTCCAATACTCATCTTTATTATTTCCTATTGGTGTCAACGCACCAATACCGGTAACAACAACCCGCTTAAATTGCATATTGTAATTACTTTTTTGCTTCTTCGATATAGCTGATTGCTTGACCTACAGTTCCGATATTCTCTGCTTGGTCATCTGGAATTTGAATATCAAATTCTTTTTCGAACTCCATGATCAACTCAACAGTGTCTAAAGAATCTGCTCCTAAATCATTTGTGAAGCTTGCTTCGTTAGTTACTTCATTATCATCAACACCTAATTTGTCAACGATAATAGCTTTTACTCTTGATGCAATGTCTGACATAATCTTAATTTTTAAATTTTAAATCGGGGCAAAAATACAAATCTTATTAATTATTACTAATTTTTTGCCTTTAAATTGACCTTGAAAATACGCAAAAAAAACGAATGTTTATCAACAATTTAAGGCATAGTAAGTATTTTATTCTTTTTTTTGTAAACCATTATAGAATATGAAAAGAATTGTAATTTTTGCTTCAGGGTCAGGTACAAATGCCGAAAACATTATCAAGTATTTCAAAACCAGCCAAACCGGGCAAGTAAGCCTCGTGCTTTCCAATAAAGAAAATGCTGGCGTATTTTATCGTTGTAAAAATCATCAAATCAAATGTTTGTATTTCAAAAAGGCTGATTTCGCTAATTCAGATAAGGTTTTTAATCTACTAAAAAAAGAAGCTGATTTTATTGTTTTAGCAGGCTTTTTACTCAAAGTACCTGAGAGTATTATTAAAGCATTCCCGAACAAAATCATCAATATTCATCCGGCATTATTGCCTAAATATGGTGGAAAAGGAATGTATGGCATAAATGTTCACAAAGCCGTGAAAGAAAAGGGTGAAAATGAAACAGGTATAACCATTCATTTTGTGAATGAACATTATGACGAAGGCGGAATCATTTTTCAGGCCAAAACATCCGTAGATGATTGCGATACACCTGAAACCATTGCAACGAAGGTTCATGAATTAGAGTACAAACATTTCCCGAGAGTGATTGAGGAAACCCTGATAAAATATGCCTAAGAATAAGTTTTATGTGGTGTGGAAAGGTAAAAAACCAGGGGTGTATTCATCCTGGAAGGTCTGCAAAGAACAAATTGACGGGTTTGAAGGTGCACAATACAAATCGTTTTTAAGTATAGACGAAGCGGAACGAGCGCTCAAAGGCAAATACGAGGACTACAAAGGAAAAGACACCAAAAAGCCAAAACTTTCCAATGCGGAGAAAGCAAAATACGGACAGCCCATATTGGACAGTATCGCTGTGGATGCAGCTTGTGCCGGAAACCCTGGTAGGATGGAATACCAAGGCGTATATACCAAAACCAAAAAGGGATTATTTAAAAAAGGCCCCTACGCAAAAGGAACAAATAATATTGGTGAGTTTTTAGCCTTAGTGCATGCCTTAGCCTTTTTAAAGAAGAAGAACAAACCGAAAATGGTTATCTATTCAGATTCAAAAATTGCCTTGTCTTGGGTTCGTCAAAAGAAATGTAAAACCAAACTAGTCTTTACTGAGGAAAATCAAGAATTAAAAAAACTAATTACCCGAGCAGAAGTTTGGTTGCATAATAACAGTTATTCAAATCCAATAAAGAAGTGGGAAACCAAAGCTTGGGGTGAAATCCCTGCTGATTTCGGTCGAAAGTAATTACTTTTAAACTATTCCAGCTTTTTTTTAAGCATATCACCTTTTTTAATCCATGCCGTAATCAGCGGAATACCCAAAAAAGCAGCAGCGAAATAATCCAATTGTATCACCTCATCAAGAAAAGAGGACGCCAAAGCTCCCAATCCGCAAAAAATAAAAATTAAGCGAAAAGGTCTTTTCATTTTAAGAATGAGAGGAAAGATAAGTAGGCTCAAACCACCTATAAACACCATGGCATTGGAAAAATCTAACATATGCTTTTATTAAATTGTCCTTAAACATCTTACAATAAAGACCCATAAGGCATTTAAAGATAGCATAATTTTCTATTTGCCCGACGGAATGTTTAACGCGAGCTGAACATTTTGGATGGAATCCAATTTATATTGTTGACATATTCCATTAGCGTTTTCACCAATGGCTTCGACCACTAGAAAATTTTGACCCGACCATAGCGGACTTATTCCTAGATCATCAAGAACCGAATATTTGAACACGTGGAACAAGTCATTATTAACTTCACGGACTTTTAAATTATAATACGCTTTCTCCGTTTTTTCGGGATCTCAAATGATGGTGGAGTTGATTCTGAAAATTCAAACACCTTGTGGCTGTTGTCATTCGTGTATGGGTATGTTTCAAGGAATTAGAATTTTTGATGATCATTATCTAAAGCGTAAAAGAAATGTGCTTTTTTTCGATCGACGTCACAAATTTTCGCAATTAAGGAGTCTCCTTTTTTAAAGATTTGCATGAAGAAAGATTGATCTTTAGAATTGAAGAAATGGGTTTGTTTTTGATTGGGAACCGATCGAGTAGAAAAAGTGCTTTTCACAACTTGATCAAAAGTGTAAATGGATTGTGCATGTAGATAATTGAAATTCAACAATATTACCAACAGGGCGAATAGGGGTAGTTTGGATTTCAAGATGTCAATCCCCTAAAATGGTTGAATTTTTAAGTCCCCAAATTTGATGATACGACTACCCAATAAAAGGGATAAAATTATCATAACACATTGTTTTTCAACAATAAAAGCATCAAGATTTTTATCAAAAAAACCTTATTAGTAAGTGGAAATTGAAAATAAAAAAGCGAAAAACAGATGTTTTTCGCTCAATGATAATCAATTCTCTGAAATGAATTTTATTTCGGTAATCTTATCGTCCTTGCCTATTTTAAAGGTTAATACTACTGATCCTGTATCTGCATCAGTAAAAACAAAACTACTTGCACCACTATTAAACTTGTATTCTTTTAAATCAGATATAAGGCTACCGAGTTTAAGGGTTTTCCCCTTTACTGATATGGAAATTAAATTCGACCGAATTGCAATCCATGACAAATCAAATTCTCCATTATTCTCTTCATCTTCGAATCCCAATGAAATATCAGAATTGAAAATAAATTTAGATGGATGAGGAGCAGAATTATCTTGTTTTTCGATTAATGAATCACCGAAATATGCCTTTAATTGATTCAAATTCCCATGAGTAGTCATGATATCCCCTAAGCTCGTTCCTTCAATCTTAATTTGATCAAAAAGTTCTAGGTCTGAAAGTAGATTCTGTTGGGCAATCAGGCTCATAAAATTAAGCAACATAATTGCGATAGTTAAATGTTTTCTCATTTCTTGTTTTTTTTATTCTGTACATGTTTTTTTTACTTCTCCCGTTGAAGTATCAATAGTTGTTTTTATGTGTGAAAGAGGGTCTACATTAATCCCATTTTCTTGAGTTTTTATATGCAAATGAGAAACTGTATATCCTTGTTCAATACCGTTTTTTAAATTACCTGAATCTCCTTGATACCCAATTATATCACCTGCGTTCACCGTCCCTGTTTTTCTATTATCTTTTTGTAGATGATAGTAAACCATTCTGATTGTTTTACCATTTATTGTCGAAACAATTACTGAATAGTACCCAGCCCCGATAATATTTCCTTTATCATCAATTTGAGTGTGAGTAGTGATTGTTCCACCATAAATTGCATATACTGGAGCGCCAAAAGGGTTTTTTAAATCTACTCCTATATGAGATTTTCGCCCTTTCACACTATTACAGATCTTATTTTTGACCTTTCGAACGCAAGTCCCATGCATCCCTCCTTTAATTCCCGAATTTTTTTGTTCAGCAATCTCCGGATTTGCTACAGGATCTCCAACGCACGGTTTTTTCACACATTTGTTTAAGCTATCTCGTGTATATCCCTCCTTACAAACACAATTCTTTTTATCAGAATCCAATTCTTCATTCGCACCACAAGAAGGAGTACTATTGGAGCCCGAAGTTCCCCCTCCTCCCGGTGGCCAGCCTCCACACTCAACTTCACAACCTGAATTTCCTCCCTCTAATTCTTGCGGATAGATAGTTGAAATAGAAACATAAGGTGTGGGTTTAGAAGAAACAACCACAACCTCATTCAAATTCTGAGTATTGCAAACACAATATTCATTGTCGGCCGAATGACCACAGGACTGTCTACATTCTGCACTATCCGTTTTACCTGCGACTTCTGAATTAAAGGTATATGTACGAGTTAGTAAATTGTTTTCAAACCATCCACCTGCATAAAAACGCCCATCTAAGTCGGAGAAAATTACTTCTCCCGTAAAATCAGTTGTTTTTACATCCTTTTTCAAATAGTGAACAATCTTAGCTTTCACTTCATTCTTTATTTTCAGCATAACCAAACGGCTGTCATAGCCTTCGTCTGAAGTCTCTACAGGAACAACTAATAACTCCTGGTCTGAATTGGCAATAAGCTCCGATTTCAATGCATCTAAATCCACATTCTTTATGTAGTTATTTGGGTTCTTAAAACTCCGACTCGATAAAAACTGAATCGCTTCATTTTTAGTTACGGCAGAAAATTCTCTCAAATTTTCTGTTTCTGATTGATCACTACAGCCCATAGCAAAGCCAATAACAATCAATAAATTGATGATTTTTAATTTCTTTTTCATAGTAAATTTTTTAGCAATTAGTTTTTGAGTTTTTTATTCGGAACCAACCAAAAAGTTTCAAAAAAGGTTGGTGAGTAATTACTCCTTCGGAAGCAAAAACTCAGAAAAGGAGATCGTTTTACATAGGCTTAGTTTTGGTTAATTGAATTTTGATCCATAAATGGACTATCAAGTACTTAAAAAATTCACATTCGGCACTGCGGTAATCCGCAACAAGCAAAATATTCCGATTTATTATATTTATAAAGACCATAAGCTTTAGTCAGAATCCCTAAGTCTTTGTTAGAATAATTTTTATCTTTGAGAGTCTCTTAATTTCAAGGATTTCCAATGGTTTACTTCAGAAATTTCACGCTTGCTTTATTCTCCCTTATTATTTTATATTCCTGTGAAAACAAGGATGAAAAAAATTATCTGTTTCAAGAATTAAACTCCTCAACTACTGGAGTAAATTTTTCGAATACCCTTGAAGAAAACGAAGCACATAGCATCATTAATTACATCTACTTTTACAATGGTGGTGGTGTAAGCACCGGAGACATAAATAATGACGGGTTGCCAGATTTATATTTTGTATCCAATCAGAATGAAAATAAGTTATACTTAAATAAAGGTAATTTTCAATTTGAAGACATTACCCAAAAAGCAGGGGTAGCAGGGTCTTCCGACTGGAGCACCGGAAGTTCCATGATTGACATTAATGGAGATGGATTTTTAGACATTTATGTCTGTGCAGTTTCGGAACTGCTAGATTTTAAAGGTCATAATGAATTATTCATCAACAATGGTGATGGTACCTTTAGTGAAAAATCTGCCGAATATGGATTGGATTTTAAAGGCTATTCTACCCAAGCCTATTTCTTTGATTTCGATAAAGACAATGATCTCGATGTATATATCGTAAACCATGCTGTGCACACTTCCCTTTCACACGGACCTGCTAAACAACGCAACAAACGCGCCCCTTTGGTAGGTGATGTGCTACTCCAAAACAATAATGGAAAATTTGAAGACATCAGTGAAAAAGCAGGAGTTTTTGGTGGGGTTAACGGTTACGGACTAAGCGCTTCAATCTCAGATTTTAACAATGATGGTTGGGATGATATTTACGTTTGTAATGACTTTCACGAGGATGATTATTATTATATCAATAATCAGGACGGAACCTTTACCGAACAATTGGCAAAGTCATTTTCTACTATCAGTCGCTTCTCAATGGGTAGTGACGCTGCAGATATTAATGGAGACGGAAATATCGATTTAATCACTTTGGATATGCTTCCGAATGATGAAAAAGTTCTCAAAGAAACCGAAGGTGATGATGCCATGCTAAACATGCAAACCAACCTTAAAAAATTAGGCTATCGAGATCAGTATTCCAGAAATATGCTGCACATTAATTCGGATGATAACTACTTCTACGAAAGTGCATTCATGAATAAAATTTCGGATACCGATTGGAGTTGGGCTCCATTATTTGCCGATTATAACAACGATGGTCATCAGGACGTATTTATTTCAAATGGAATCTTACGCCGACCCAATAGTTTGGACTTCAAAAAATACGTTTCCAATACTTTTAAAACTTATGGTGAAAAAGCGGGATTAAAATGGTTATTCAAATCCATTAACGAAATGCCAAAAGGAGATGTTCCGAATCAAATTTTTGAAGGAAATTCTACACTACTTAAAAAACAAACCGGCAATTGGATCCCTAAAAAATCAAGTTTATCTAATGGTGCTGTCTATGTGGATTTAGATTTGGATGGTGATTTGGATTTGGTAACCAATAATATTAGCGCCGAGGCAAGTATTCTTAAAAATACAACTATCAATAAAAACTACCTTACGGTTTCACTGAATTATCAGAAACAAAATCCGGCTGGAATCGGAAGTAAAATCATTGCTTTTTTCAACGGCAAATCGATCAAAAAAGAGGTGTATAATTCCCGCGGATTTTTGTCTTCAATTGAAAGCAAGGTTCATTTCGGACTGGGTGATGCATCGGTAGATTCTATCCGAGTAATTTGGCCCAATGGCAAATATCAGGTGATTTCGAATCCTAAAGCAAATAGCGATTTGAAGGTTACTTATGATGACGCTTCAAGCGATTATGATTACTCTGATGAAAACAATTCAAAGCCAATATTTACCAAAGACGATAGCTTAGAATTTACCCATTCTGAGGACACCTATAACGACTTTTTTAATGAACGATTGATTCCATATAAGGTATCGACTTTAGGCCCTGCTGTTGCGATTGGGGATGTTGACAAAAACGGATACGATGATATTTTCTTCGGAAATGCATCCGGAAAAGCAGGAGCACTCTTCTTAAATACAGGAACAAAGTTTGTGAAATCAAATCAGCCTGAGTTTGAAAAAGATGCCCCATTTGAGGATAATGATGCTGTATTTTTTGATGCTGATAATGACGGTGATTTGGATTTATACGTGTCTTCGGGAATCAATGAAAGCCGAAATAAAAATTACGAGTTTGATCGCTTGTATATGAATACCAACGGGACCTTTAAACAAGCAAAAAATCAAATTTTATACAACCCTTTAAACACCTCATCAGTTGCTATTTATGATTATGACAACGATGGGGACGAAGATATTTTTGTAGGAAACTTATCAAATCCGCAGAACTTTGGAGCAACGGTAAATTCAGCTATTTTGAAAAATGATGGAAAAGGTAAATTTTCAGTTGATACCAACTTCAGTTTAAATTCAAAAGTAAGAGATGCGGTTTGGAGTGATGTGAATGGAGATGGAACAAAAGATCTTTTAATCGCTGCAGAATGGGACACACCGAAGGTTTTCATCAATACGGGTGGAAAACTTCAGGAGCAGCCTTTATCCGACGACTACAAAGGTCTTTGGCAGACGGTTTCTACCTTCGATATGGATGGAGATGGAGATCAGGATATCTTACTCGGAAACTGGGGTGAAAACACCAAATTTCAGAAGTATATCGACAAACCTATTGTCTACTATTATGGAGATTTTGATGGGAATAAAGTTAAAGAAGCGCTCATCGCTTACGAGGTAAATGGAAAATACTATCCGTTAGACTCTAAAGATATGTTGGCCTCTCAAATGAATGTGATGAATAAGCGTTTTGTAACCCACAAAGAATTTTCATTGCAACCCATCGAAAAAGTGGTGACTGATGAATCCATCAGCAAGGCTACAAAACAAGAAATTCGAATATTAAAATCTGGTTATTTAGAAAATAACAATGGAGATTTTAGCAAATTCGTTCCGTTTTCACAAGAACTTCAATTAGGTCCGATTAAATCCTTTAATCAATTGACCATTGATAATGAATCAAAAGTGTTGGTGAGTGGAAACTCAGAAGAACCTACAACCTATCATGGATATTATTTATCATTACAAGGATATGTGATGGACTCAAAGGGTAATATTACTGCTGTTCCGAAACTTGGGATTTCTCCGTTTACAAATCAAATAAAAGGGACTTATAGTGTTGCTATGAAAGGCAAAAATGTACTTTTGGTGGTACCGAATAATCAGCCAGTAAAAACCTATTCATTTGTAAAATAATGATGAAAAAATATTTCAGAGTACTATTCGTAAGCTTTATTCTATTTAACTGTTCATCAGAAAAAGAACAAATAGTGGTAACTACAGAAGATTACCATGCGCTAATTGATAAAGTAACTGACATCATGGTGCATGACATTTTCTCTCCACCCGTTGCGAGTAGAGTATATGTGTATCCGAATATTGCTGCCTATCAAGTATTAAATGGGCATGATGGGAAATACAAGTCCTTATCGGACCAATTAAATGGATTCAAGCCAATTGCAAAACCTATTGAGGATTCAACAGTTAATAAAAAATTAGCATCCATTATAGCGTATTTGGATATCGCAAAAGATCTGGTATTTTCGAAAGAAATGATAACCAACTACCGTGATAGTTTGTACACTGTCTGGGATTCTCAAAACGCCAAGGATTTTGAAAAGGCGAAAAATTACGGACTCCTATTCTCAGAACATATTGGTTCTTGGATGCAGCAGGATCGATACAATGAAACTCGAACAATGCCGGAATTTACTGTGCATTCTGAGGATCCATCTCGATGGCAGCCAACACCTCCAGCTTACATGAAAGGCATTGAGCCCAACTGGAAAAAGATTAGGACTTTTGTTCTGGATTCTGCATCGCAATTTAAACCGATTCCGCCTCCTCCATTTTCATTAGAAAAGGGTAGCGCGTTCTACAAAGAATTGATGGATGTTTACAACATCGGTAAAGAGATTGTCAAAAAAGGCGATGAATCCGAAGAGGTGAAAATCGCCCAATTCTGGGATTGTAACCCGTACGTTGCAGTGAACAAAGGGCACTTTATGTTTGCTTCCAAAAAGATCACTCCTGGCGCTCATTGGATGGGGATTTGTAAAATTGCCAACAAGACATCCAATGCTGATTTTGAGAAAACAGTTTATGCCTATACAAAAACTTCTATTGCCCTTGCGGATGGTTTTATAAGTTGTTGGGATGAGAAGTACAGAAGTAATTTAATTCGTCCAGAAACGCTCATTAATAAGTACATTGATGAAGACTGGGTCCCTTTATTACAAACACCTCCGTTTCCAGAATACACCAGTGGCCATTCGGTAGTTTCAGGAGCTGCTGCAGAAGTATTAACATCTGTATTTGGCGATAATTTCGCTTTTGATGACACTACAGAAATTCCCTATGGTTTACCCGTAAGAAGCTACAAATCCTTCAGAGAAGCGGCAAGAGAAGCGGCAATCAGCCGAGTTTATGGAGGTATCCATTACAACGCCGCGGTATATGTAGGAATTGATCAAGGGATCAATGTAGGGAAGTGGGTGAATTCGAAGATTCGATTTGGGGATTAAGATGTTTTTAAATTATAGGCCTCCCACAATTCTCTAAAATTAGATACTGATAATTCCATATTTCCACAACTACCACAAACTTGAGCATTTAGGGTTCCTCTTTCGAATTTATTGAAAAAGGCCCTATCGGTTGTTGGAATGTAAATGGACAAATCTTTCTTTACATTTCCATGTCCGAAATCGGTAATTTTTAGGCCTTTCATCAGTTTATTTGAACCGCATTTTTTACAGCTTACTTGTTCCATAACACATTTTGTTTCTATAAAAAAATCCCGATTCTATAGAACCGGGATTTCATATTTTATCAAAGGTATCGTAATTTAGATTGACGCGTTGATTAGTTCTCTATTCATTCTTGCAATGTTCTCTAATGAGATTCCTTTTGGGCATTCTACTTCACACGCACCGGTATTGGTACAGTTTCCGAATCCTTCTAAGTCCATTTGAGCAACCATGTTTTTCACACGGTCTGCAGCCTCTACTTGACCTTGAGGTAGTAAAGCATACTGACTTACTTTAGCCCCTACGAATAGCATAGCACTAGAGTTTTTACAAGTGGCTACACAAGCTCCACAACCGATACAAGTTGCAGCATCCATCGCTGAATCTGCAGCCTCTTTTGCAATCGGAATTGCATTTGCATCTTGGGTATTACCCGAAGTGTTTACAGAGATAAAACCACCTGCCTGCTGAATTCTATCAAAAGCAGAACGGTCTACAATTAAATCTTTTACCACAGGAAAAGCCTTAGCTCTCCATGGCTCGATATAGATGGTATCCCCATCATTGAAACTACGCATGTGTAATTGACACGCTGTAATTTCTCTTTGTGGTCCATGTGCACGTCCATTAATAAATAGCGAACATGTTCCGCAGATACCTTCTCTACAATCGTGATCAAAAGCAACGGGTTCTTCTTTATTATTAATCAGTTTTTGGTTAAGAACGTCTAACATTTCAAGGAAGGACATGTCTGGAGATATTCCGTCTAATTGGTAATCTACCATTCTTCCTTTGTCATTTGCGTCTTTCTGACGCCAGATTTTTAAAGTTAACTTCATTGCTCTATTATTTATAACTTCTTTCCTTAACTTCGATATTATCGTATACTAATTCTTCCTTGTGTAAAACAGCATCTTTTGGATCTCCTTTGTATTCCCAAGCTGCCACATACTGGAATTCTTTTCTTCTTTTTGCCTCTCCATCTTCAGTTTGATATTCTTCTCTGAAGTGTCCTCCACAAGATTCTTCTCTGTGAAGTGCATCTTTGGCAAATAACTCTCCCAATTCTAAAAAGTCTGCTACACGTCCGGCTTTTGCTAATTCTTCATTGTATTCATTAGCTTCTCCTGGCACATAAACATCCTTCCAGAATTCTTCTCTTAATTTTGCGATTTCTTCAATCGCTTCTTTCAATCCTTGTTCATTTCTAGACATTCCACATTTGTTCCACATGATTTTTCCAAGTTTCTTGTGGAAGTAATCTACAGAATGTGATCCGTTGTTGTTGACAAGCTTTTCAATACGCTCACGCACATTGTTTTCTGCTTTCTCGAACTCTGGAGTTTCAGTTGAAATGGGTCCTGTTCGAATATCATCGGACAAGTAATCTCCGATGGTATATGGTAAAACAAAATATCCATCTGCAAGACCTTGCATTAATGCAGAAGCACCTAATCGGTTTGCTCCGTGATCTGAGAAGTTTGCTTCACCGGCCGCATATAAACCAGGAACTGTTGTCATTAAGTTGTAATCTACCCAGATTCCTCCCATCGTGTAATGAACAGCCGGATAAATCATCATTGGAGTTTCGTATGGGTTCTCATCCATGATCTTTTCATACATCTGGAATAAGTTTCCATATTTCGCCTTAATGATTTGCTTTCCTAATTTCTCAACCAACGCTGAATCATTCGTATCTAATCCTTTCACCAATGCCTGTTCTTTTCCGTAACGAACAATCGCGTGTGCGAAGTCTAAATACACTGCTTCTCCTGTTTGATTCACACCAAAACCGGCGTCACAACGCTCTTTTGCTGCTCTTGATGCCACATCTCGGGGTACTAGGTTACCGAATGCAGGATATCTTCTTTCTAAGTAGTAATCTCTATCTTCTTCTTTGATTTGTGTTGGCTTCAATTTACCTTCACGAATCGCTTGAGCATCTTCTAGTTTTGCTGGAACCCAAATTCTACCATCATTACGTAACGACTCAGACATCAAGGTTAATTTCGATTGATGATCTCCAGATACCGGCATACAAGTCGGGTGAATCTGTGTGAAACATGGGTTTGCAAAGTACGCTCCACGCTTATGCGCTTTCCATGCTGCAGTCACATTACTACCCATCGCATACGTCGATAAATAGAATGCATTTCCGTAACCTCCAGATGCAATAACAACAGCGTGCGCTGAATGTCTTTGGATCTCACCTGTTACTAAGTTACGTGCAATAATTCCTCTTGCTTTTCCATCAACAATAACAACATCCAACATTTCGTGTCTGTTGTACATTTTGATTTTTCCTCTAGCAATCTGACGGTTCATTGCAGAATAAGCTCCCAACAATAATTGCTGACCTGTTTGACCTTTAGCGTAAAATGTTCTCGATACCAAAACCCCTCCGAAAGAACGGTTGTCTAGTAATCCACCATAATCTCTTGCAAATGGAACACCTTGCGCTACACATTGGTCAATAATATTTACAGATACTTCTGCAAGACGGTGCACATTCGCTTCACGTGAACGGTAATCACCACCTTTTACAGTATCATAAAAAAGACGATATACAGAATCTCCATCACCTTGGTAGTTCTTTGCTGCATTTATTCCTCCCTGAGCTGCAATTGAATGCGCTCTACGCGGTGAATCCTGGAAACAAAATGCTTTTACATTGTATCCTAATTCAGCTAAAGTCGCCGAAGCAGAACCTCCTGCCAATCCAGTACCTACAACAATAACGTCGATAAGTCTCTTGTTTGCCGGATTTACAAGATTGATTTTGTCTTTGTAAGTTGTCCATTTATCTTTTAGTGGACCTTGTGGTATTTTAGAGTTTAAAGTCATTTTGAGTAAGATTAATGGTTAAAGTGATGAAATAAAGCAATTACAATAAATCCTAACGGAATAACAATTGAGTAGAATGCTCCGATATTCTTCCACAACTTCATTCTACCTGCAGTTAATCCCATAGATTGAAATGCAGAATTGAATCCGTGTAGCAAGTGAAGAGCTAACAACACAAATCCTAACACGTAGAATCCAACACGTAATGGGCTTTCGAATTTATGAACCATTTCTTCATAATATCTGAATCCGCTATCTGCCACATTTGGATCTAACAAACCAGACATGTCACCTTGAATGTACTTCACATTCATTTCCGGAATCCAGAAATCGATGAAGTGTAATGCTAAGAATGCTAAAATAACAGCACCGCTTAACAACATATTTCTACTCATCCAAGAAGAGTTTGCACCTCCTTGATTCATAGCATACTTCACTCCAACTGCTTTTCTGTTTCGAATTTCCAATACAAATCCCATCACAAAGTGGAAAACAACTCCAAAAATTAGCACAGGCTGCAAAGCATACTGAACCAATGGATTTGTTCCCATAAAGTGAGAAAATTCATTAAATAAATCTTCGCTAAAAAGCGATGTAAGGTTGACTGATAAGTGAATTATTAAAAAAGACATCAAAAAGAAGGCAGAAAGTGCCATTGCTACTTTTCTACCGACTGAAGAACTTAAAAATTTGGCCATTTTTACTTCGTTTAAATCGAAGGCAAAGTTAGGGCATAAGACCCAGGTTTACAACGATTGAGTTCCATTTTCACAAGTATTTAGAATCTGTTTAAATAATCTATTTTCTTCGCTCGAAAAGCAGGAATTTCTTCATCAATTTTTCCTTCTTCTGTGAATCCAAAAGTGCTGCATTTATGCCTTCTAACGGATAATGATCGAAGTGATTAATTTCAACAAAACCAGCATCTGCTAATAGCTCAAAAGCATTTGGATTGTCATAGGCAAGCACATAATCATATCCTTTTAAATCCTGCAGCTGCAAATCGTAGGTTTTTCGAAACGGTTTCTTGAGGTAAAAATTGGCAAAACTAGGTGCTTCATCCGTGATTTTTGGTCCTTGACCAACGACTAAAATGGAATCTATTTTATTCTCTTCATTGATAAATTTGGCAGCATTTAGCCCCCCTTTATTACTGATTTCTGGAACAATAAATTGCCCCAAGATAGAATTGATGATTAAAATTGCAACTACACCAAAGGCAATTGCTTTTTTTTCTAAAGAAATATCGGTAGTAATTACTAAGATGGTAACAGCAGCAATACATCCTAAAGTGATTATAAGTGAAATGGACGCGTCAACCGCAAATAGGATGTAAATACCTAATCCAATAGCTAAAGAAATAGCCAAACCAATTGAAATATTGAGTAATAATTTCACCCATTTTTTCTGATTATTGATAAGAAAATCAGCCACCATAATTGAAAATAGTGGGAAAATAATCGTTGTATAGTGTGGCAATTGAAATTTAGAAATCGAAAATATCAGCAAAACAAAAACACTTCCAAAAAGGGTATATCCTTCTTTGAGTTCTATTTTTTTTGCCCAACTTTTAACTCGTTGAAAAAAGCTTCCATATAATAAAAAACACCACGGAAAAAAGGCCCATAATAAGGTGTGAACATAGAAAAACGGATCTCCGTTAGATCTGGTAATGGGTCCAGAATTTACTAATCTACTAAACTGGCTATCCCATAAAAACCATCGAATACCCGATACGTTCGTTTTACCGAAAATCAACTTTTCTGGCTGACTATCAAACTGAATATATAGTGCATAAATTTCAGGTAAAATGAAAATAATCAACCAAGCGCCTAACCATAGCCAAATCCAATCCCATAGAAAGCTAATTGATTTGTGGTAATATATCAGATGACCAAAAATTCCGCCAAATATCGGAATCAAAATAAAAATGCCTTTTGTCATTACAGCGATGGCAGCAAACAAGGACACTAAAACATAATCAAGTTTTTTTCCGCTTTTGATTCCTTTGTCAAAATGATAAATCCCTGCAATAACACATAATGTGAGATAGGGTTCTATTCGGCCTTCTGTACTTGAAAGAATCATGTATTGTGAAGTCGATAATATTAATACGCTCAACCAACCTACTTCTTTGCCGTAATAGGTTTTTGCAAATTTGTAGGTGTAAATAAACGCTCCAAAAATTGAAAGGGTTAAAGGCAAATAATAACTAAATGATGAAATGCCAAATACCTTAAAAAACCAAGCTGATATCCAAAAAGGAAAATGTGGTTTATCCAACCAATCCTTTCCGTTATGCATCAAAGAAATGTAATCACCTGTATTCACCATGGTCTCACTTAATGCCGCATAAAGTGCTGCATCATCGAGATAAAAATTTAAAAACAAATGGTAGAAATACATTCCGAAAATCGAAATGAAAAGCACCTGAAATACAAAGGGAACTGATTTAATTTTCATTCGACGGAATTAAACATTTGTTATTTCGCCATTTTCCAAGCAATATCTTCGGATCGATACGTTTTGCTTTATAAGTTAGAAAATTCCCCTTTTCATCCTTTTTGATGATTCGCATTTTCCCTTGATGGATGGTGTTAATAATGCGGTAAATTAATCCGTTTTTCAGAGTCTCAGAGCCTTGAGTTATGAGTGATAAGCCAACCTCATTATTCCATAAATCCATATCGGATGAAATTTTATCTGGGAGTAATCCGTCTTCTAAGAATCCTTTTTTGAACATTAAGTAATTCTCCTTTTCGTGCGCCCTACCTAATGATTCTGCCGCCGATTTACCAATTTCCTGTCGTAATCTTGCCATCCAATAGGCGTGTCGAAATGCATCCACCTGCCCACCTGATTTATCTCCGTCTAAAAGATGAGATTTCGCAATTGAATCGGCAACAAAGTTGGTTTCTTTTGATATTTGAAAGGCGGTTTCAGCCTTAAACGGATGAAATAAGACCCAGGTTTTTTTAGGCCCTGACAATTGGAAAAATCCCTTTCGCTCCTGACCTTGAATGGTTAGCGTCATCAACGCAAAAAGGATTATTCCAAGTCTCATTATCTTCCTTTAATTTCGAATTTAGAGGAAGCATTTCCTAAAGTTACTTTATATGTTCCTGAAGTCAAATAATATTTTCCATTCTGTGCTTTTCGTTTTCTCTTTGTCGCGTCTTTATTTGAAATAGAAAGATCATAGCTCAACTCATTGTACCCTGCATCTGCAGTAACTTTTTCGGAGTGCATCAGTGCGTCTCCTTTATAAACAGAAACTGTTATAGCACCACCTTTCTTAACATAAAATGGAATGCTTACCGATGGTATTGACGCCGGTCTCCATTGGCTTCTTGATCTTCCCCACGACGATGAATATCTTGTATTAGGGATAGCAAAAACATGTTGATCTTTTTCCAAAATTTTCGAAGTCATTTCCTGGATGGTACTAATGTCTGCGCGATAAATACTTCGACCATGCGTTCCAATCACTAAGTGTTTTGCCTTAGGTTGGATTACTAAATCATGTACGGCTACATTTGGTAAATTTTTAGAGAATGCTTCCCATGATTTTCCTCTATTTATAGAAACGTACAACCCATTGTCGGTTCCTACATATAAAACATCTTCATTTTTTGGATCTTCCTTTATCACATTTACTGGTGAACTAGGAATGTTGTTTGCAATAAACTTCCAGTTTTTTCCAAAGTCATCAGAAACGAAAATGTAAGTGTTGAAATCATCCAAACGATATCCGTTTAAAGCAACATATACTCGCTCCTTTTTATGCGCTGATGCAATCACACGAGACACCCATAAATCCTTAGGTAGGTTGTCTGAGATTCTTGTCCAGCTTCCGCCACCGTTTTTAGAAAGATGAACGTATCCGTCATCCGAGCCAACGTATAGCAATCCAAATTGGAATGGACTTTCAGAGATTGTCGTTAATGTGCCATAAGCTACATTTCCTTTTTTTCCTCCAGTTGTTAGATCATCTGAAGTGGTTTCCCAGGTGTTCCCTTGATCTAAACTTCTGTGTAATTTATTTCCGCCTAAATACAAAATATCCTGATTGTGTTTCGATAGCAAAATCGGTGTTTGCCAATTGAAGCGATATGGATTTTCACCTAAGGTATGTTTTGGCTGGATATAAGTTCTACGACCTGTTTTTCGGTTTAATCGGAAGTAATTTCCGAACTGGTATCCGGTATAAACAATATTTGGATCTCTATCATCTACCTGTACCTGCATTCCGTCACCACCCATAATCGACTGATATGGATTCTGACCCGATGAATGCCAGCGCTTATTGATTCTTGCGTTATGTGGAGCTACCCAAACACCATTGTCTTGTAATCCGCCATATACATGATAATTTCGCTGATTATCTGCATAAATCGAATAAAACTGACCAACCGACGGGCTGTTCAATTTGATCCAGTTTTCACCATCATCGTAAGTCATATTCAACCCTCCATCATTTCCATTTAAAATATGACCCGAACGTTTCGGATTCACCCACATCGCCTGATGATCTGAGTGCACATTTTCTTTACTGATAGAAGTAAATGTTTTTCCTCCATCTGCCGATTTAATCACAGGTACACCCATAACATAAATTTTGTTCACATCTTGAGGATCAACTCGAATTTCTCCGAAGTAATATCCGTAAGAGAAATAAACTCCATCAAGATAGTTTTTATGGGTCTTTTTCCATTTCTTACCACCATCAGTTGTTTTAAAAACTTCTGCACCGACAACTTGAGTATCGAATAATAACGCATTAGCATTTTCTAAGTATTTAGCCAAATCGATTGGTTTCACAGACCCCACACGAATCATTTGTTTTACATTCTGTGCTCGATATTTTTCTTGAAAGCCATTTGTCTTTAAATACGTATTTAACTTTTTATCATCTAATTTCAAGAAATCTTCGGCGCTCATGGTTTTAAAGTCCTCTTTTGTAAGTGCATTAGATTTCTTTTTAGTTTGCGTTTTGGGACGCCTAAACTGACTATCATGAAGTGCGAAAACAGTATTTTCGTCATAAACTGCTAATCCAATTCTTCCAACTCCGTCTCCAACTGGAAATCCGCTATTATCAGAAATCTTAGTCCAAGAATTCCCGGCATCCGTACTTTTGTAGATAGAAGAATAGGAACCGTTTCCGTCAAAATTCCAGGCTTGTCTTTCGCGTTCCCATGAGGCAGCATACATTACAGAAAAGTTATTTGGCGCATGTGCGACGTCAATAATTCCAGTGTCTTTATTGATGAATAACATTTTTCTCCACGATTTACCTCCGTCAGTGGTTTTAAAAATTCCTCTTTCTTCATTCGAAGAATACAGGTGACCAATAACTCCGATAACAACCTCATCTGGATTCTCTGGATTAATCAAAATTCGACTTACATGATGGGAATCCAATAGACCCATATTTTGCCAGGTTTTACCTTTATCCGTCGATTTTAAAATTCCAATTCCAGCATATGAAGATCGGGAAGAATTTTTCTCTCCAGTCCCTACCCAGATGGTTCCATTTTTCCAATCAATAGCTATATCTCCCACATTTTGAGTTGGAGAAGTGTCCATAACCGGCGTAAATGTTGTTCCGTTATTGTTTGTGTACCAAAGCCCTCCCGAAGCATAGCCTACATAAAATTCTGTAGGATCATCTGGATTCACATCCACATCTGCTACACGACCACTCATAATTGTTGGCCCGATATTCGTAAAAGCAATGTTTTTTACAAGTGACTTTTCTTGCATTTCTTTTTTCTTCTGAAGTGCTTCCTTTACCATATCAGCACTCGTTGGCTGGGTTTGAGCAAAAGTTTGAACGACAAAAAGAAAAGCAAGTAAAAAGGTTAGTTTTTTCATGAGTAAAAAGTTTAAACGTATTATCAGATTTCTCGTAAAAATAAGAAGTATTTAAAAGATTTAATAATTCCCTTTATTTTTTAAGTTAGCTAGGATTAATCAACTAAAAACTATTTTTCTATGGACATTTTATACATTGTTATTGTTGGTGCTATTGCTGGTTATATCGCAGATGTTTTAATGCTTGATAATGGCTTTGGGCTAATTGTAAACATCATACTAGGTATTGTCGGAGGTTTTGTCGGAACCTGGGCATTCAATAAACTGGATATCTCAATTGGAAGTGGTTGGATTAGCGATATTATAAGAAGTGCCGCTGGTGCAGTCTTAATATTATTTGTTGTCGGTCTGTTTAGACGAAGACTCTAACCTCTCCTAATCAAAATAAAAAATTCACTGCCATAGCGCAGTCTTTTTTTTGACTATTTATATTCCTAATTTTGTGTTTTAACTTTTTACATCATGAAATATAATCCAATCGATTCTTCACTTTTTATTAAAAACAGAAAAAACTTTATGGCTCAAATGAAGCCGAATAGTATGGCTGTTTTCAACTCTAATGATATTTATCCTATCAGCGCAGATAGCACAATGCCTTTCGAGCAACATCGGGATATTTTTTATTTAAGTGGAGTGGATCAGGAAGAAAGTGTTCTTGTGCTTTTTCCAGATTGTCCAAATGAAGGATTGAGAGAAGTGTTGTTTCTAAGAGAAACTAATGAGCATATCGCGGTTTGGGAAGGTGAAAAGTTAACGAAACAAGCCGCTTTCGCCACAAGCGGGATCAAAACGGTCTATTGGTTGCAAGATCTTGAAAAAGTGATTTTTGAGATGAGCACCTATTGCGATACTTTTTACATCAACACGAATGAACATTACAGAGCGAATGTAGAAACCGAAACAAGAGAGGACCGATTCACAAAATGGTTGTTAGCCAAATATCCAGCACATTCTGTAGCGAAAAGTAATCCCATTTTACAGCGATTGCGTTCGGTTAAAGATAAAATCGAACTGGACTTGATGCAGCATGCATGTAATATCACCGAAAAAGGATTTAGACGAATTTTATCTTTTGTAAAGCCCGGTGTTTGGGAGTATGAAATTGAAGCAGAATTATTACATGAATTTGTAAGAAATCGTTCAAAAGGATTCGCTTACACACCGATTATTGCATCAGGAAATAATGCTAATGTGCTTCATTATATTGAGAATAATCAACAGTGTAAAGCCGGCGATTTAATTCTCTTTGATATTGCGGCAGAATACGCAAATTACAAAAGCGACTTATCGAGAACTATTCCTGTTTCGGGTCGATATACAAAGAGGCAAAGAGCTGTTTATGATGCGGTTTTAAGCGTTAAAAATGAAGCTACAAAACTATTAGTTCCAGGTACCTTCTGGAAAGAATACCATGTTGAAGTTGGTAAATTGATGACTTCAGAATTATTAGGGCTTGGATTAATTGATAAAGCTGATGTGCAAAACGAAGATCCAAAATGGCCTGCCTATAAAAAATACTTCATGCATGGAACTTCACATCATATTGGACTAGACACTCATGATTACGGATTACTATATGAGCCGATTGAAGCAAATATGGTGTTTACTGTAGAACCAGGAATCTACATTCCGGATGAAGGTTTTGGAGTGCGTTTAGAGGATGATGTTGTAGTTCAGGAAAAAGGAGAGCCTTTCAATTTAATGGATAATATTCCGATTGAAGCTGAGGAGATTGAAAATCTGATGAATTCTTAATCAGCTTAAACCGTTCTTAAAAAACTTAAAGTCTGCGAGTTGAAATCCAATGGTTTCTCAACGTTGACTACATGACCACATTGCTTTACAACATGCAATGTTGATTTGGCGTGGGTTTGAACAATTCTTCTGATGGCAGGCAAGAATAAATGATCTTCCGAACCCATGATGTATAAGGTCGGAATCTGAATGTCTTTAGCTCGGAAAAAACGCAACAACGGATTAATTTCTGCCGTTAACTTAAACCATCGTACAAACTCTTTTTGATATAATTTTTTGGCTTCTCGAGTAAATAATAACCTGGACTCCTTATGGTTTTTTCGCGGCATGATGATAAAGGCAAAAAGTTTATACAAATACATGTATGGCACTACCGATTTGAAGATAACTCCCAATCGCATCAATATTTGAGACCTAAAATTGAGCTTTAAGATCGCTCCACCCATAATCATGCTTTCTACAAGATCTGGTCGCTTCTCCGCTAAATTTCGAATTAAAATCGTTCCGAGTGAAATTCCTACAAAATGAGACTTTGTGATTCCGACATGCTCTAAAACTTCAACAATATCATTTGTAATAGCATCGAACGTGTATTTCTGATTAAAGCTATCTTTTAACAGCGGTTTGCTGTTTCCGTGTCCTCGTAAGTCAAGCACTAAAACATTGTATTCGTTTTTAAATGCGCGAATCTGCTTAAACCAAATAGAACTGCTCCCTCCAGCTCCGTGAACGAAGGTAACCCACTTTTTAGCGGAAGGATTTCTGTAAATATAATGGTTTAGCATAGGAGGGAATTCAATACAAAGATACTTAATTTGAAAGGCTTGGCTCTTGTGGTTTGCGGTTAAAATTCAGTAAAATTAACGTTAAAACTGAAGGCAATACCCATCCTAAATTGTATTTGGCAAACGGAATAACCTCAATAATACCAGCAAGCGCTTTCTTTCCGATCACAAAACTTAAAAAGTCTGGGATACTAAAAATAAAGGCAACTAAAACCACTATTTTAAAAATGCGATCGGATGTATATTTCTTAGGAAGTGAATTCAATAAAATTAAAATGATGGTTATCGGATATAAAAACATTAAAGCTGGAACTGCTAAAGTGATAATTAAATCAACCTGAAAACTACCTACTAAAACACCAACCAGACAGGCCAGAAAAGCCGTAATTCGAAATGCCAACACCGATTCTTTAGCAATTCCTTTCACATAATCGGAAGCCCCAGTTACAATTCCGACCGCTGTCGTAAAACAAGCCAAAGACACTAATACACTTAAAAACGAAGTGCCTAAACTTCCTAGGGTTAAATTACTAAGGCTTGATAGAATTTCTGTTCTCGAGGCGCCAGTTTCAAATGTAGGGCTAGACAAATGGCCTGCGAGAACCAGACCTCCATACATCAGCAATAAACCTCCTCCAGCAATGATTCCGGCTTTTTTGATGATTTCTTTCTTGGCCATAAATGTAGTGTGTCCTCGTAACTGTAAAGAAATCACAATTACGGCACCAACGACTACGCCTCCAATAGCATCAAACGTTTGGTACCCTTCTAAAAATCCATCTACAAACGGTACTTCAAACTCAGAAGGGTTAAAATCGGATGTATCTAAAATGATGGCCTTGACAACAATTGCAATAATGATTAAGACGATAATAGGAGTCAAATACTTCCCAATAATGCTAATAATTTTTGATCGATTAATCGCAAAAATGAAAACCAAACTAAAGTAAATGATACTTGTAAGTAATGGGCTGATATCCCAATTCGGCTGCACAGCCATTTCGTGAGTTACAGCCGCAGTTCTAGGCGATGGAATAGATACCGATATGATATAAATTAACACGCAAAAAACGGTGCTAAACGTAGGAGAAACTCGCTTTCCAAAATCGAATAATGTGCCTTGTAGTCTCGAGTGCGCATAGATGGCAAAAATTGGAATGACCACTGCAGTTAACGAAAATCCGATAACCACAATCCACCAGTCCATACCTGATTTAACGCCAAGTGAGGGTGGTAAAATAAGGTTTCCTGCTCCAAAAAAAAGAGAAAATAACGCAAACCCAGTCATCCAAATTTCCTTGGTTTTATTCATGCCTTTAATACGTTTAGAGTTGAAATATACATATTTTTGTGTGATGCTGAAGACCCTTACTCATCGAAACAGTTTGATTTCCTATTCGGTTCATGGAAAGGGAAATTGTATTGTCTTATTGCACGGATTTTTAGAAAACAAATCCATTTGGAATGACCTTATTCCACTACTTCAAAACCGTTACAGGATCATCGCAATTGATCTGCCAGGTCACGGATCCTCTGAATGTTTGGGTTATGTGCACACGATGGAAGATATGGCGGGAGTTGTACAACATGTTTTAAAAGCCGAACGAATGAGACGCTGCATCTTCATTGGCCACTCCATGGGGGGCTATGTTTCTTTGGCTTTTACTGATGTTTTTCCGAAAAATGTAAAAGGATTGTGCTTACTGAACTCAACTGCTGTTCATGATTCAAATCAACGAAAGGAATTTAGGGATTTGGCCATTCGGAATGCTAAAAAAGTCTACGAAAAGGTGGTCCGCATCAGTGTTCGAAATCTATTTTCAGAAAAAAATCAAATTGAAAAAAAATCTGAGGTTGAACATATTATTTCGGAGGCGGTTAAAACACCTTTACAAGGTTACATTGCTGCGCAGGAAGGAATGAAATTGCGCCCCAATAGAGAACATGTAATGAAAAATGCCTCTTTTCATAAACTTCAAATTACTGGCGAAAAAGATGAAGTAATATGGGTTGATGATGCAAAAAAAGAGGCGAAGCGTACCAAAACACCGCTCGAAATTCTATCGGGAGGACATATGAGTTTTATTGAAAATCCCGAAGAACTGAATCAAATCCTCATTTCATTCATCCGTAGCTGTTAGGTTATTTTATGATATTTTTATTATTCGCCAATTAAATTGCGAATATGAAAAAGCATTACCTTTGTTTTAATAATTTATTTCATTTTTCTTAAATGAGTACAGTGGTTTTAGTTTTAGGAGCCTGCGGACAAATTGGTACTGAGTTATCATTAAAACTTCGCTCTATTTATGGAAGTTCAAATGTAATTGCATCCGACATAAAACACGGATCTGATGAATTGATGGAATCAGGGCCTTTTGAATTGATTGATGCCTCCAACGGCGAACAAATTCATGAGATCATTCAGAAATACAATGTAAATACCGTGTATTTATTAGCGGCCATGCTATCTGCTACTGCAGAAAAATATCCGCAGAAAGCCTGGAATTTAAATATGAAATCGCTGTCTATCGTTTTAGACCTAGCAAAAGAAGGGCACATCAAACAAATTTATTGGCCAAGTTCAATTGCGGTTTTCGGGCCAACAAGTCCAAAAATAAACACTCCACAAAACACTGTTCTACAGCCAACAACAGTTTACGGAATCAGTAAACTTTCTGGTGAATATTGGTGTAATTATTATCACTCTAATTTTGGCGTGGATGTAAGAAGTTTGAGATACCCCGGAATAGTATCTTGGAAAACGGAACCGGGCGGAGGAACTACAGATTATGCGGTTGACATTTATATCAAAGCTGTTAAAGAAGGTCGATATACCAGTTTCTTGAGTGGTGATACTCGATTGCCAATGATGTACATGGATGACGCCATCAACGCTACCATTCAGTTAATGGAAGCAGATTCGAACGCTCTTGGAATTCGAACCTCTTACAATCTTTCAGGTTTTGATTGCACACCAGAAGAAGTGGCTAATTCGATTAAAAAAATACTTCCTGATTTTACGATTGATTACGATCCTGACTTCCGTCAGAAAATCGCCGATAGCTGGCCAGATAGTATCGATGATCAATTCGCTAGACAACAATGGAATTGGAAGCATAGTATTAATTTAGATGAGATGTCTAAAATTATGATTTCCAATATTTCTAAAACTGTCGTTTCGTTGTAATATCTTTGTAAGAAAATTTAGGGTAATCCGACTATTTGTCTGAACAAAATCATCATCCCTATGAAAGCACTTATTCAACAAAGTTTAGCAAAATCTTATTCCTATCAAGAATACAGAAAATTGGTTTCTGATTTATTGGCAGAAGGAAAGTCAACCGGTCCAAATCAAACAGAAGATCTAACGCATTACAGCACACTGAATGTAAAGCGAATGGATCGATTGGATAAGAAAATTGAAATTTCTGAGGAAACTAAACTTCATTTGCAGAAACTGGATAAAAAACAACTTTGGTTGGTACTAACCGAAGGTTGGTGTGGAGATGCCGCTCAAAATTTACCAGTTATTGAAAAAATGGCAGCCGAATCTTCAAATATTGAATTACGACTCATTTTACGAGATGAAAATCCGGAAGTAATGGACCTTTTCTTAACTAATGGTGCTCGAGCAATTCCAAAATTGATTTCATTCGACGAGGAATTCAATGTGCTTTTCACCTGGGGAGCAAGACCTTCTATTGCGACTCAAATGGTAGTTGATTATAAGGCTGATCATGGAAAATTAGACCCTGATTTCAAAAAGAACCTTCAAATTTGGTATAATAAAGACAAAGGTCAAAATGTGCAATCCGACTTTGTAGCTCTAATTGAGCAATCACAAAATAGAATTTTAAAAACCCGATGCTAAAGGTTAATCAGGTATACTTTTCGTATCAGAAGGAAAACCTGATTTTAAAAGATATTTCCTTTCAACTTAAAGAAGGGGAACACTTATGCATTATGGGTGAAAGCGGAAGTGGAAAATCTACCTTATTAAAAGCTATTTATGGACTTTTAGATTTGAATAAGGGAGATATCTATTGGAAAGATCAACAGGTTTTAGGGCCCGCTCATCATCTTGTTCCTGGAATGGATTTCTTCAAATACGTTCCACAAAATTTCGACTTGATGCCCTACACAACCGTATCTGAAAATATTCAAAAATTCTTATCCAGATTTTATCTGGAAGAATCCCAAAAACGAACTTTGGAGTTACTTGAAGTTATAGAAATGTCAGAATTTGCCGATGTAAAAGTGAAAAATTTAAGTGGAGGACAACAACAACGAGTTGCGATTGCAAGAGCATTAGCCAAAGAACCCGAATTGATTCTTTTAGATGAGCCTTTTAGTCAAATCGATAATTTTCAAAAAAACTCACTTCGCCGTAAATTGTTCGCATACCTGAAACTGAAAAATATTTCTTGCATTGTGGCTACCCATGACGGTAATGACGCGCTTTCTTTTGCTGATTCCATGATGGTTATTAAGGACAATCAGATCTTAGCATACGATACCCCACAACGTTTGTATAATTGTAGAAATGACGCTTATGTAGCCTCACTTTTTGACGATGTTTCGTCGGTAAACATTGATGAAAGTATTCGTCTTTTTTATCCGAAGGATATCAAAATTACTGGTCATTCGCCATATAAAGCAACTGTAAAAAAATCCTATTTTAAAGGTGTCTTCTGGTTGATTGAGGCCGAATTAAATGGTGATCCTGTCTTCTTAAATAGCGCAGAATCAAAATCCCTAGGTGATACTATTTATCTGGATTTCTCGTCCGTTGAATTGAATTGAATCACCTGCTTTTTTACCAAGTAGCAGTTGACCAATTGGCGATTGCACCGAAATCGCATAATAACTTTCATGGTTTCTCTGAAGAATACCTAAGCTAGCACTTATAAAGTAATTTGAAATTGTGGTTTTAACCAGACTCCCCAATCGCGCTACCTCACTTTGATTTTCCAAATCCATTCGATCGAGGGAATTTCTCATTGCAGCAAAAGATTTTAACTTTTGTGATTCTTTCTCCATTTCAAGTTGAATCATCGCTCGTCCGGTTTCATGTTTGTCGCCAGCAGAACTTTTGGTTTCAGACCCCAGATCTTTTTGTAAAGATGAAATTCGACCATTCGTTTCGTCTATTTTGACCTGAATACGATTTAGGCAAATTTGTTTTAATTCTTCCTTGATTTGCATCCTGTTTGATTTTTACTCTGATGCTAATTCGGCGAGTTCTCTACCTACTAAAGATCCTATCGCTACTCCCATTCCGCCAAGTCGAACCCCGCAAAAAACACGGTCATTAATTGATTGAACAATTGCTTTTTTATGATTTCCAACCCCCATGATTCCGCTCCATCGATGATCGATGTCAAACTCATTTTTCGGTAAAATTACGGTTGATAGTAATTCTTCCAGCTTGTTTTGAACCACCTCTGTTTGTCCAAATGTTGTGGTTTCTTCAGTTTCAAAATCTAAATTTCGACCTCCTCCAAATAAGATTCGATTATGAATATTTCGGAAATAATAATAACCTTCATCCAAATGAAAAGTGCCTTGGATATGAAGATTCGGAATTGGTTTTGTAATCAATACTTGAGCCCGTGCAGGATTAGTATCCACATCAAGCAACTTTTTGGCAAACCCGTTGGTTGCCGCGCAAACCATTTTCGTTTCAATATCGCCAAAAGTAGTTTCTATAGTTACTGAATTCCCTGTATTTTCAAATGATTTCACTTCAACTCCATTCACAACAATTATGCTTTCCGATTGTGCTTTTTGCAAAAGCGATTGCATCATTCTTCCGGTGTCTATTTGACCTTCGTGTTGGTTGACAATATAATTTGAAACGATATTTTGAAAGTCAAACGTATTTTCAGAAATCGAATAAACTACGTTTGGAAAAAGAGGTTTTAACAGGGTGTTCAAATACGAAATCTGATCTTCACACTTTTCAAATTCTTCTTGGGAAAGGAATAATTCAAATCCCTTTTTGTGCTGATAGTCAATATTGGAATCCCCTAGTGTTTGTCGCAATATCTGAAACCCTTCCCTCCTTTTTTTCACAAGTTCAAAAACTTCCTCTTCCGAATGTGATTGTAAATCACTGATCAATTCAGAAACACTTCCGAAACAGGCAAATCCGGCATTTTTGGTACTAGCACCCTGCGGAAGATGTCCTTTTTCTAATACAATGATTTTTGAAAAGGGGTGGTTTTTTCGAAGTTGCAATGCGCAATTGAGACCTACAATTCCGCTTCCGACGACAGTAAAATCAGCGCCAGATAGCCAGGTTTTGTATTCCCAATAACTTAAATTCACGCTAGCTGTTTTTCAAAACAAGAGCTGTTTTCCATTCCGATGTATTGACCGTAATTAAGTGTCAATTCATATCCCATTTTATGGTAAAATCGGACAGCTTCCACCTGTCGTTCACCTGTTTCAAGGACAGTTTTCTGATATCCGAGCTCTAAAGCCCAAGATTCCAATTCGGTAATAATCTGTTCTGCAATGGATTTTCCTCGGTATTCAGGTCTTAAGTACATTCTTTTAAATTCCATCGCATTCTCATCAAACTCCTTAATAGCAACACATCCAGCAGGTTTTCCATCTACGTAGGCCACTACGCAATGGCTGATATTGTCTAGGCCATTAAATTGATTGTAAAATTCATGCTCGTCTCCATCTGTAATTTTTAGATAGGCATCAAGCTCTTTGACTAATACTATTAAGTCAGGGTTTTGGTTGTTGGTTCGTTTTAGTAAAAGCATTAAAAATCTAATTTTAACTGCACCCAAACCGGGTCTTTTTTTACAGTGTCTAAGTTACTAAATGATATGCCTAACAACCGCACAGAATTTTTTAATTTTTCTTGAAATAATAATTCTTTAACAATTGGAAGAAAATCTGCTTTTTTTTGAATGAATTTTTCGACGGTTTTACTTCTAGTTTGTTGGGTAAAATCTGAATATTTAATCTTTAGTGTAACTGTTTTCCCTTTTGTTTTAGAATTCTGCATTCGATCTTCAAGTTCCTCTGCAATGGTATTTAATTTGTCTAGCATAAATACTTCAGAGGAAATATTTTCTCTAAATGTTCGCTCCGCACCCAGTGATTTGCGAATACGATTGGGTTTAACTTCGCTTCTGTGTATTCCACGGACAATATCATAATAATGAGTTCCTGATTTTCCAAACAAAAAACTCATTTCTTCCAAGGATTTTTCCTTTAAATCCCTACCGTTAAATATCCCTAAATTATACATTTTAGAGGCAGTAACTTTTCCGATTCCATAAAACTTTTGAATAGGCAATTCTTCTAAAAACGGAATTACCTCTTCAGGATTAATCGTTTTTTGCCCGTTTGGTTTATTGATGTCTGAAGCTACTTTGGCGATAAACTTATTAATCGATATCCCTGCGGATGCTGTTAATCCAATTTCATCTAAAATTCGTTTTCGAATCTCTTTAGCAATCAAACTTGCTGATGGATTCCCTATCTTATTTTGTGTCACGTCCAAATAAGCTTCATCTAAAGATAGGGGTTCAACCAAGTCGGTGTAATCATAAAATATTTCACGAATCTGAATGGAGATTTCTTTGTAGCGTTTATAGTTTCCCTTGACAAAAATGATTTCCGGGCACTTTTGTTTCGCTACTACATTACTCATTGCAGATCGCACTCCGAATTTTCGTGCTTCATAACTTGCGGCCGATACCACTCCACGGTCACCACCCCCACCTACAGCAACAGGTTTTCCTCTTAATTCCGGATTATCTAATTGTTCAACAGAAGCAAAAAAAGCATCCATGTCTACATGAATGATTTTACGAAAAGCAGGTTCAGTTTCCATTGAAACAATTTAAAAAAAGTGTACTTTTATCCTTCAAATTTTGGGGCATTAGCTCAGTTGGCTAGAGCGCTACGCTGGCAGCGTAGAGGCCATCGGTTCGAATCCGATATGCTCCACTATTTTTTTAGAAAATCAATCGATTTTTCGACTACAGCAATTAGATTTTCTGACATATATTCTTCTTGCCAAGGATGCTTCACATTAAACACATGATCTGCCCCCGATATGATTTCATAGTAGGCAGAAGGATTCCAATTTTTCAATGCTTCGGCTTCATCAATTTTTACAGAAGTATCTGCATCCCCATGAATAATCAAATGAGGAATAGTTAGTTTCTTGGTAGCTTCTTTAATATCTAATCGATCTTGGTTTTCAACAAAATCCTCATAAAACTGATAGAAATGAGGCATTTGCTGTTTTGTTCGACCATTCACAACATATTTAACACCATCATTTTTCCATTGCTCCAAATCACCAATTGTCGCAGTTCGTTTGGCAAAATCACAAACTGATGCCAAAGTAATCAACTTTGAAACCCTTGAATCTTCATTTGATTTTAGCAAAACAATCCCACCCCCTCGACTATGACCAATTAATGCAATTGAATTAATGTCATGTTCGTTTTTATAGTCTTGAGTATCGGTTATCCAGTTCAATACAGCATCTAAATCGTCAAGCTCTTTGGTGTAGTTGTTGTTTCCGAAGGCTTCTAAGTCAGGAAAGTCAATGGGTTGTTCTAGGGTTCCGCCATTATGCGAAAAATTGAATTTCACAAAGAAAAATCCCGCTTCAGCAAAACGCTCTGCCATCAAATTCCAAGCCCCCCAATCTTTAAATCCCTTGTAGCCATGACAAAAAATTACAACAGGTTTTGAGATTCCATCCTCTTTATAGAAAACATCAGTAACAATAGGTTTTCCATGAATACCATCTACCACAAAATTCTTATGCTTTTTTAATACTGACATAGCTTGATTTTCAAACTTATAAAAATAAAAAAAGCGCATCAAAAAATTGATGCGCCTTTGAATTATAATTAAATGCTCTTAGGTAATTCCTTGAGCTAACATTGCATCAGCAACTTTTACGAATCCGGCGATGTTTGCACCTTTAACGTAATCGATGAATCCGTCTCCGTCTTTACCATATTCCAAACAAGATTTATGGATATTACTCATGATTTCTTTTAATCGAGCATCTACCTCTTCTCTTGTCCAGCTCATACGTAATGAATTCTGACTCATTTCCAATCCAGATGTAGCTACACCTCCAGCATTTGAAGCTTTACCAGGCGCAAAAAGGATTTTCGCTTTATTAAATTCATGGATTGCCTCTGGAGTAGACGGCATGTTTGCACCTTCACTAACACAGATACATCCGTTGGCAACTAATGTTTTTGCCTCTTCACCATTCAATTCATTCTGAGTTGCGCACGGTAAAGCCACATCACATTTTACACCCCAAGGTCTTTCTCCTTTGAAGAATTTGGCGCTTGGATATTTTTCAACGTATTCGTGAATTCTTCCACGTTTCACGTTTTTCAACTCCATAACGAAAGCTAGTTTTTCACTATCAACACCTTCTTCATCATAAATATATCCTGATGAATCAGAGAAAGTAACCACTTTAGCTCCTAATTGAATCGCTTTTTCTGCAGCATATTGCGCTACGTTCCCCGATCCAGAAACTACAACAGTTTTTCCTTTGAAAGAATCGCCTTTTGTATTCAACATATTTTCTGCGAAGTATACATTCCCGTATCCAGTCGCTTCAGGACGAATTAAGGATCCACCCCAAGACTGACCTTTACCAGTCAATACTCCAGTAAATGTGTTCTTTAATTTCTTATACATGCCGAACATGAATCCGATTTCTCTCGCACCAACACCAATATCACCAGCAGGTACATCAGTATTGTGTCCAATATGTCTGTATAATTCAGTCATAAAAGCATGGCAAAAACGCATGATTTCATTATCTGATTTTCCTTTTGGATCAAAATCAGATCCTCCTTTACCACCACCCATTGGAAGAGTAGTTAGAGAGTTCTTAAATACTTGTTCAAAAGCTAAAAACTTAAGAATACTGGCATTTACTGTTGGGTGAAAACGCAATCCTCCTTTGTAAGGTCCAATTGCAGAATTCATCTGTACGCGATATCCTCGGTTTACTTGAATTTCTCCATTATCATCCACCCATGAAACTCGAAAAGAAATCAATCGTTCAGGTTCAACCATTCGTAAAAGAATGTTTTTACCGTGGTAAATATCGTGCTGAACGATATAAGGGATTACAGTTTCTGCTACTTCTTGAACAGCCTGTAAGAATTCAGGTTCATGCCCATTACGTTTTCTAACGAGGTCCATGAAACCTTCAATTTTCATTTCAATATTTTTATCCATGTTTTTTTATGAATTATATAATTTTTTGGTGCAGCAAAGATAGTTATTTTTCAATATGTTAAATTTTTTTACTGAAATTATTAGCCGCAAACCCTTGTTTTCAATCGATTTCGTTAAGGTCTTTGTATTCGCGCTCAAAAGCAATCAAAAAAACTCCTAAATAATGTAAATTTGTAGCTTCAATTTTAGACGAAATGTTAAACAAGGTAGAAGAGCTTTTACAAAAAGTTGACGCTTTTACAGCCCAAACAAAAGAAGAGGTTGAATCTTTTCGAATTGAGTATTTAGGTAGCAAAGGGATTTTAAAGTCTCTTTTTTCTGAATTTAAAAATGTTGCTCCAGAACAGCGTAAAGAATTCGGACAAGCTTTAAATCAATTAAAGAAGAATGCAGAAGAAAAAGTAAAAGCGCTTCAGTCTAATTTGGATAGTCAAACTATGGCTGAATTGAAGTATGGCGATTTAACTCGTCCGGGGGAACCTATCCAATTAGGTTCTCGTCATCCTATTTCCATTGTGAAAAATAAGATCATTGATGTCTTTAACCGCATTGGATTCACCATTTCTGAAGGTCCTGAAATTGAAGATGATTGGCACAACTTTACTGCGCTTAATTTACCAGAGTACCATCCTGCGAGAGATATGCAGGATACCTTTTTCATCGAAAAATCAAAAGAAGCAAAAGATAATGTGTTATTAAGAACACATACGTCTTCTGTTCAGGTTCGTTATATGGAAAACAATGAACCTCCTATTCGAACAATTTCTCCGGGTCGTGTATTCAGAAATGAAGATATCTCTGCCAGATCGCATTGTATTTTCCATCAGATTGAAGGATTATATGTGGATACTGATGTTTCTTTTGCCGATTTAAAGCAAACCTTATTATTCTTTACCAAGGAAATGTTCGGAAAATCAAAAATTCGTCTACGTCCGTCGTATTTCCCTTTTACGGAACCTAGTGCCGAAGTTGATATTTACTGGGGATTAGAAACAGAAACCGATTACAGAATCACAAAAGGAACAGGTTGGTTAGAAATCATGGGGTGCGGAATGGTAGATCCTAACGTATTGAAGAATTGTAATATTGATCCAACTAAATATTCTGGATATGCCTTCGGAATGGGGATTGAGCGAATTGCAATGTTGTTATATCAAATTCCAGATATTAGAATGTTCTACGAAAACGACGTGCGTTTCTTGGAGCAATTTAAATCTTCTTTTTAGTCCTGAAAAAAGACATTCACATACCTGAAGTTAGCGGCGTTGATCTCGCTATTGTCCGCGAATACAATGATATTTACAAAATCGACGACTGGAATGTCTATCTTATCAATAAAAAAGATGTTGATTTAGAAATGGTCGTTGTGGTGTCTCAGGGATTCTCAGAAACGAAAAAGACTTCCTTGCTTCGTAAAAAACTTGCTGTTTTGCCTGCAAATTCTTTTGCTAAGGTCGAATTCATTCAGCCTGATTTGTTCTCACTTAACAATCGATTTCAAGTCACTTTTTTTGAAGGAAACACATTGTATGAAAAGACATTTACCTTCCAAGCCAATACCATCAAGGAAGGTGCTTTACGATTGATTAAAACTCTAAATAAAAAAGGAATTCTCGCTAAGTAATATTAGCCTAAAAATCCGATAATCAGATATAAAAGTGTGGTAACTATACCTCCAAAAAGGGCATAAGGCAATTGCGTTTTTACATGATCAATATGATCACTTGCTGATGCCATCGATGAAATGATTGATGTATCGGAAATTGGTGAACAATGATCTCCAAAAATTCCACCGCCCAAAGTTGCCGCGACTACAATTGTCAAATTTGCATCATTAATGGTCGCCATCGGAATGGAAATCGCCAACATAATGGCAAAGGTTCCCCACGATGTCCCGGTTGAGAATGCAATAAATGAACTAATCACAAAAACTACGGCCGGAAGTAATTCTGGAGTCAACCATCCCTTAGTAACATCGGCTACATACTGCCCTGTTTCGAGTGTTTTACAGGCATCACCAATCGCAAATGCTAACAACATCAGTAAGGCTAAAGGCATCAATTCACTAATTCCTTTTAAGGTTAAATCAATGGCTTCTTTTGGTTTCAAAATACCCTGAACGAAATACATGATTATCGCCACCAAAATTGCCGTTATTACAGCATATAAAACAGACGACGAACCAGATCCTTCACCTATAGCTCGCGAAAGGTGATTCAAAAAAGATGAGCTTTCTTTTACAGAATCCCAGCCCGTGTATATCAAGTTGATAGGCATCATGAGAACCATCACAGCTAAAGGAACAATCATGTTTATGGCTCTCGCCGGAATTCCTTCTTTTGGCGGATAAGAAGTCACCTCATCAGAAACCATGGGTTTAGCATTTGGGTTCATTAATGCGCCCGTTTCTAACGTTCTTTTTTCGGCCTGTCTCATGGGACCAAAATCCTTTCGAGATAAGACAACAAAAAACACCAATCCGATTGCTAGAAGCGGATAGAAATTATAGCCTATTGAGGAAATCATCACCGAAAAAGGTTTGTCGATTCCGTGAGTCAATAAAAGCCCCATAATAAATGCTCCCCATGCATTAAATGGAATTAATATGGATGATGGCGCAGAACTCGAATCCGCAATATAGGCTAGTTTTTCACGTGGAATTTTTAGCTTATCAAACACCGGTCTGTATAGCGTTCCTACGGTTAATGAACTAATACTTGTTTCCACGAATAATAATATTCCAGTTAGGGTAGCCAAAACCTGAACCATAACTCGTGCATAGCCACTTTTCTTAGATTCGAGTTTTTCTAACCTTTTATTGAGTAATAATATAAAACCTTCAACCCCTCGAGAAAACTGAATGAATATCAACAAAGCACCTACTAAAGCGCTAAACATAATGGTTCTAGTATTTCCTTTGGATTGAAAAACATCCACCAAAGCCTCAATCATTGCTAAGGTTCCCTGCAGTGGGTTCCAATCATTTATGATTAACCATGCAAACCAAATTCCGAATAACAAAGCGATATACACCTGCTTGGTTCGTAATGCTAAAATAATAGCAACAACAGGGGGTAAAATTGATAAAAATCCGTAGTCCATGAATTGAATTTATGGTTTAAAGGTAAATAAACTATCGATTTATTAGTTGTATTTTTACATTGGTTTTATATTCTATCCATTATGGCAAAATTTTATGACAAACTAAGTCCTGGGCTTCAAAAATTCATTGAAGCTCAAAAAATTTTCTTTGTGGCCACAGCTGCTGATGATGGGCGTATTAATTTATCGCCGAAGGGAATGGATTCCTTCAAAGTGATTGATGGAAAACGAGTGTTATGGTTGAATGTGACTGGAAGTGGCAACGAAACTGCAGCGCATTTATTAGCAAAAAACCGCATCACAATAATGTTCTGTTCTTTTGAGGGCGCTCCAAATATTTTACGTTTATACGGAAGCGGAAAAGAAGTAAAACCTTCAGATTCTAATTGGGAAGATGTGGCACAACACTTTACTATTTTGCCTGGAACACGACAAATCTTTGATATTACTATTGAATCGGCTCAAACGTCTTGCGGAATGTCAATTCCATTTTTTGACTATAAAGGCGAAAGACAAGAACTAAATGACTGGGCTGAAGGAAAAGGTAAGGACGGAATCAAAGAGTACTGGACAGAGAAAAATCAGACCAGTATTGATGGACTGCCAACAAAAATTCTTGATTAATTATTCTTCGTTTTCGTGTTCCTCAATATCTTTGGTTAGGTCCAAATCTCTGAGAGTTGGATTTAGATAACTTGTTGCAAACACGGTTAATAAAGTCATAGATCCACCAAAGACAACTGCCGTAACTGGACCCACTAATTTAGCTGCTAATCCGCTTTCGAATGCACCTAATTCATTTGACGATCCTACGAACATGGAGTTCACAGAAGACACCCTTCCTCGCATTTCATCAGGAGTTTTCAATTGTAGTATGGTTTGACGAATCACCATGGATATACCATCTGCAGCACCACTGATAAATAACATTAATACACTAAGCCAAAATAAATTTGACAGGCCAAACCCTATGATGCTCACACCGAATATAAACACAGAAACTAAGAGTTTTGTTCCTGTATTTTTATTAATTGGGATATAGGTTGTAGCGAACATGGTTACGATACTTCCGATTGAAATCGATGCGTTTAAAATTCCGAATCCTTCACTTCCAACCTCTAAAACATCCTGAGCGAAAACTGAAAGAATTGCCACCGTTCCACCAAATAAAACGGCAATCATATCAAGCGTTAATGCGCCTAAAATTGCTTTGTTATTGAACACGAATGTCACACCAGCCTTGAGGCTTTGCTTAATCGGCTCGCCTTTTTTAGTATTTAAAATTGGTTTTCTTTTAATGAAAAATATCAGGATTAAAGACATCATCACCATGATAAAAACCATAGAAAGTGTCTTGTCTACACCAATCCAACTGATTAAAAACCCACCAGAAAGCGCGCCCGCCACCGCTGCGGTTTTCCAGGTACTTGTGCTCCAAGTTGCAGCATTTGGATAAATTTTCTTCGGAACAATAAGTGCTACTAATGAAAAAATGGTTGGTCCAAAAAACGATCGAAGAAACCCTCCGAAGAAGACCAATGCATAAATTCCATAAAGGATATGATTCAATTCCCAACTATTGGTAACATCGTCGGTGGTTAAATAGTATAGTCCTAAACTGATTAGCGAGAAAGCAGCTGTACAAAAGGCGAGTAAATTTCGTTTTTCTTTATTGTCGACAATATGCCCGGCAAATAAGGCCATCGAAAAAGCCGGAATAATCTCCATCAATCCAATAATTCCGAGTGATAATGGGTCTTTCGTTAGTGAATATACCTGCCATTCAATAACAATAAATTGCATCGACCATCCGAAGACTAAAAGAAATCGCATTAAAAGAAAAATATTGAATTCTCTGATGCGGAGGGCTGCGTACGGATCAATTTTTGCCATGAGTTAAGTAAGCTTCATGTCCATTAAAATCGCAAAGGTCTGATTGATGTCTTTCTCCTTTACAACAATTGTCATTTCGTTGGTGGTAGAAATTACCTCTTGAAGTGAAATATCTGCCCAAGCTAATTGCTTAAGAATGAAATAGTAAATTCCTGATTGCTGTTGATTTTCCTTCGGAAGTTTAATCGTGATCGAAGCCAACTCCAGCACACTATTGATTAAAAACTCGTTTTCAAAAATATCCTCAACATATGGACGCAAGTTCTTACTCGTTACAATATTTGTCTCGAAAATCCCTTGAGAAACCGTTAAGAAGTAATCTGAATTCTCTGATGATTTCGTCAATATTTTCGCAATTTCCTTAAGTAAGGATGGCGTGTTTTTAAAGGTAAAATCACACAGGTCAGAACGTACAATTACATCACCTAAATCAAGTGCTAGCTTTTTAATGTTCTTACGAATACGCAATTCACTTGCCGGTGAGATTCGGTTAATAGCCATCATTACAGCGCCAACTTTCACTTCTTTCTTTAAAACTTTAGAAACCTCAGGAAGTATTAATCGCGCCAAAGACGACACGTTAATGAGTTTTTCATTCAGTGCTTCCTCGATGAAAGGTGTTTTCCGGATTGTTTTTTCAACAACTTCTTGTATTGTTTTCACAATAAAAGTTTAAAAATATATTAGCTTGTTCAAAATTAAACATTTAGTCTAACTTATTTGCTAATTTTTTAAACTCTTTTTTCGGGCTTTTGTTGTCGTATAAAATAGCATGTACGGCATTGATAATTGGAGTCTTAGTGTCAAAATCTTTTTTGATTTCGTAAGCACTTTTTGTAGCATAATATCCCTCAGCAATCATTCGCATTTCATACTGAGCAGAACGCACTGTATATCCTTTTCCAATCATATTTCCGAACATTCGATTTCGGCTAAAAGTAGAATAACCGGTTACCAACAAATCACCTAGGTATGCAGAATTGTTGATATTTCGTTTCATATGATATACGCTCTTAATGAATTTCTTCATTTCTCGAATTGCGTTACTCATCAAAACGGCTTGAAAATTATCTCCATAACCCAATCCATTCGCAATTCCTGCTGCAATGGCATAAATATTTTTTAAAACGGCAGCATATTCGGTACCGATAATGTCATCTGAGGTTTTGGTTTTGATATAATCGCTTTCGATGGATTTGCTTAACTCTTTCGCTTTAGATTCATCTTTACACGCTAATGTTAAGTACGATAATCGCTCTAAAGCAACCTCCTCTGCGTGACACGGGCCTGTTATTACTCCAATATTATCATAAGAAATGCCATATTCCTTGTGGAAGTGTTCCCCGACAATCAATCCAGTTTCTGGCACAATTCCTTTGATTGCAGAAAAGATAGTTTTATCGGAAAGTGATTCGTTTAGTTTTGATAATTCAGAAGTAAGAAAAGCAGACGGAATCGCAAAAATAAGCGTGCCGTATTTCGCAACGATTTTGTTCAAATCGTCTGATAATTCTAACTTTTTCGGGTTAAATTCAGCAGCCTGAATATAACGTGGATTATGATGGTGTTTTTTTATGTATTCAATTGATTGTGAATTACGCATATACCACCCTACCTTCGATTCGTTTTCACATAGCATTTTTACAATTGCGGTAGCCCAGCTTCCTCCGCCAATAACTGCAATATTTGAATTTGATTCCAAGGTTAAATTATTTTGTCCAAAAGTAATAAAAGTTGTTACTTTCTATTATCGCTTTTTTGAATTATTATATTTGTTTGGATATTTCATCAGCACTATGAAGCAATCAATCGCCGCATTCACTTTTATTTTTTTTCTGATCGTTTCCTGTGGAAAAAGCGATTTTAAAAAAGAGTCCAATCCAATATCAGAAAGGGTTTCTACGACATCTGAAAATGTTTCTATTTTAGATAAACAGTTTTCGGTAATCAACAAAGCTGGTGCTTCGATTTTTAGGTCTATTTGGCTATACCTACCTCCTGATTACCATGCATCAGAAAATCACTATCCGGTCATATACATGCACGATGGTCAGAATGTTTTCGATGCCAAAACATCCTATGCTGGCGAATGGAAAGTAGACGAATTGCTAAATACAGAATTTGAAAAAAATGGTAAAGGATTTATTGTAGTTGCTATTGATAATAACGGACAAGAACGATTGAATGAATATTCTCCCTGGACTCATGAAAAATATGGAGGAGGTTCTGGAGATCGCTACATTCAAATGATTATTAAAAACCTTAAACCCTTCATAGATTCTAATTACCGAACACTAACTGGCCCTGAGTCCACAGCAATAATTGGTAGTTCTATGGGTGGATTGATTTCGTTTTATGCAGGCCTTCAATATCCTGATGTGTTTGGTAAAATTGGTGCTATTAGTCCGTCTTTTTGGTTTTCTGAGGATGTTCTCACATTCACAAAAGAAAAAATTACCCCCGCATCAAAATCTAAATTATATTTATTGCTTGGAAGTGAGGAAGGTATGACAAAGGAATTTAATGCTGTGGTCGACCTAATTGGTAGTTCTGATTTTCCAGATTTAAACATAAAAGAAAAAATTGTTCAAGGAGGGAAACACAATGAAGCATTTTGGAGTAGTGAATTTATCGAGACGATTCGATTTTTATATGACGATTAAACATGACTGTTGAATTAATAAACAAATCAAAACACCCAACACCATCCTACGAGACGATTCAATCGGCAGGAATGGATTTACGAGCGAACCTTGACGAACCCATTGTTTTAAAACCATTACAAAGAACAATTATCAAAACTGGTCTATTTATGGCGCTACCGGCAGGCTACGAGGCACAAGTTCGACCTAGAAGTGGATTGGCGGCTAAAAAAGGAATAACCGTGTTAAATTCTCCCGGAACTATCGATGCAGATTACCGAGGTGAAATCGGGGTGATTTTAGTAAATCTTTCCAATGAAGATTTCGAGATTAAGGATGGAGAACGCGTCGCACAATTAGTAATCGCAAAATACGAACAGATTGAGTGGGTTGAGGTGAAAGAATTAAACGAAACTGATCGGGGTGCTGGCGGTTTTGGAAGTACAGGGGTATAATAAATAATTAATGATATGATTTTAGGTGTATGTGAGTGGCTGAGCACAAAAACTGAGTTCACTGCAAAAAATTTTAGAATTCTTTTTGTTCTATCTGTTTTACTAGCTGGTTTTGGTATCGGTGCGTATTTAGTACTATGGCTAGTAAAAGTTTTATCGAATGAATAATTAATAAAATTATTTATGAACCATAAAAAATCCTTTATGATTATTATAAATACTTTTTATTAAAAGAATGACAATTATCATGTTTTAACGTTAAAGATTCATAAATATTTGTACTGTAATTAGGTGAATATTTATGAAATCTTTAAAACAACTCGCATTGGTAGTTCTATTTACTATTCTAGCACTACCTACTTCAGCTCAAAAATTTTCTTTAGATAATGAAACCTCTTTTCTGCAGGTTTTAGGAACTTCTACATTACATGATTGGTATATCCAGGTAGAAAATCAAACTGGATTCATCCAATTTGCAGATGTAACTAAAAATAAGGTTGCTAAACTCGAATTTTCTACGGAAAGCGAAAGTTTCAAAAGCGGTAAAAAGGGTATGGATAAAAAAACATACAAAGCCTTAAGAACCGATGAATTTAAAACTATCAAGTTTTCGCTAACCGCCGTTAAATCGGTTTCAGACAACTCTTCAAATCAATTTAAACTCACCGTCGTTGGAAATTTAACCATCTGTGGGGTAACCAAATCAATAGAACTTCAATTTGATTGCGAAAAAAAGGACAATCTTGTTGTTTTAAGTGGTGCCCATAAAATGTTAATGGCAGACTTTGGAATTGATCCGCCAAAAGCACTGTTGGGAACCATTAAAACGGGCGATGAAATCGAAGTAAAATTTAAATCAATCTTTATAAACTAAAATTCAAATTAATATGAAAACGTTAACTAAATTGTTTTTACTGGCGTTATTAATTTCAGGTATAAACGTAGATGCGCAAAACCGTGATCTGGACAACTATCGCTTCCCAGATAAACGAGGAATTAACATGTTTGAAGCGCCTAAAGACTCAGTATTTAATTCTTATGATCAAGTATTCGTAAGAATGGGTGGATCGAGCGCTTTACAATTCCAGAATTTATCTCACTCTAACTCTGGGGCGGTAGCTTTAAAAGAAATCGGAGGAAACTTTAACCTGGCAACAGCAAACTTAGATATGGATGTTGTTTTAGCTAAAGGTTTACGCATGCACTTAAGAACTTATCTATCTTCTAGACACCACCCTGAACCATATGTAAAAGGTGGTTATCTTCAAATTGATGACTTAGGATTCATCAGTGAAGGTTTTGCTTCTGAGTTCATGAAACATGTGACAATTAAAATTGGTCATATGGAGAATAACTATGGTGATGCTCACTTCCGCAGATCAGATAACTCTATGGCATTGTACAATCCATTTGTTGGGAATTTAATCATGGACGCATTCACTACTGAAGTTGGTGCTGAGTTCTATTACCGTAAAAATGGTTGGATTAGCATGATTGGATTTACTAATGGTAAATTAAACCAAGGTGTTGATAATCCTGGTTCTGGTGGGGCTTCATTCTTAGCAAAGTTTGGTTATGACAAACAATTAAGTGATGATTTCCGTTGGAGATTAACAGGTTCTTTATACAACACAGGAAATGTAAGAAACTCTTATTTATACTCTGCAGACCGTGCGGGTTCAAGATATTATTTAGTTCTTGAAGACGATACAGCTAGCGCAAGATCTAATTTTAGATCTGGTAGATATAATCCTAGCTTACGCAACCAGATTAGAGCTATTATGATTAACCCATTTGTAAAAGCAGGTGTATGGGAATTCTTTGGAACATACGAAAACGCAAAAGGTAAAGCTCATTCTGAAACAGACGCAAGAGTTGCTACACAAGCAGCAGGTGAACTTATTTATAGATTTGGTAGAGATGAAAACCTTTATTTAGGATCACGTTATAACGTAGTTTCTTCTGAAGAAGCAAATGGAGATAATATCAAAATCACAAGATTCCAATTAGCAGCAGGGTGGTTCTTAACTAAAAATGCTCAGTTTAAACTAGAATATGTTTCTCAAAAACATAGCGATTATAACGCAACTAGTAGATTTGCTGATGGAAAATTCAATGGTTTGATGATTGAATCTGTAATTAGTTTTTAATTTAAGTTAAACATAGTAATTTTAAGGTCTCTTCTTCGGAAGGGACCTTATCTTTAAGCAATGAGATTTAAGTTTTTATACATACCCGTATTTCTTCTATTCTCTGCCTTCGGATTTAAAGCAGATAAATCAATCACTGTAGTTTTTAAAACGAATAGTACTTTACACATTCAAGGTAAAACGAACGTGAGTAAATTTTCCTGTTTTTTTGATTTCAATTTTATGAAAGAAGGCGTTCGTTTAAGCTATGAAAAACAAGACAAGGCTATTATCTTTAAAAACGCCAGAATTAAAATTAAAAATGAAGGATTTGATTGCGGTGGTAAAGCCATAAATAAAGACTTCCATAAGCTTTTAAAGACTGAAAAATATCCCGAAATAGTAATGAGTGTAAAAAAGGTAAATCTTTTAAACAAAGCATTAGATTCTGTTCAAACCCAAGTTGAATTTACCTTAAATAACATCACCAAGGAATATACCATCCAGAATTACTATTGCATAAATGATCAAACCATGCAATTCTGTGGTACGGTCGATTTAAATATTGAAGATTTTGAATTAAAACCTCCAAAAAAAATTTTGGGAATCATTAAAGTGAAAAACGTAATCACTATCGATTACAATTTCATCGCTTCAATGAATTAAAAATTATTCAGACTTTGCGATTTCCTCTTTAATCTTGGTTTCTAGTTCATCCATTAAATCAGGATTCTCTTTAATGATTGCTTTTACCGCATCTCTACCCTGACCTAATTTAGTTTCACCATAACTAAACCAAGAACCGCTCTTTTTAACAATTCCTAATTCAACACCAATATCTAAGATTTCACCGACTTTAGATATTCCTTCACCATACATGATGTCGAATTCTGCTGTTTGGAATGGTGGCGCTACTTTGTTTTTTACGACTTTAACTTTGGTACTGTTTCCAATTACTTTATCGCCATTTTTAATCTGAGTTCTTCTGCGGATATCGAGTCGAACAGATGCATAAAACTTCAATGCATTTCCACCGGTTGTGGTTTCCGGATTTCCAAACATCACACCAATTTTTTCTCTTAACTGGTTAATGAAGATTACAGTACAATTCGTCTTAGAAATCGTTGCTGTTAATTTTCGTAATGCTTGAGACATCAATCGCGCATGAAGACCCATTTTTGAATCTCCCATTTCTCCTTCAATCTCTGATTTCGGAGTTAAGGCAGCAACGGAGTCAATTACAACAATATCGATTGCTCCAGAACGGATTAAGTTATCTGCAATTTCTAACGCCTGTTCTCCATGATCTGGCTGAGAAATGATTAGGTTGTCGATATCAACACCTAAATTTTCTGCATAAAAACGATCAAAAGCATGTTCTGCATCAACAAAAGCAGCGATTCCTCCAGCTTTTTGTGCCTCAGCAATAGCGTGAATCGTTAGTGTGGTTTTACCTGACGATTCTGGTCCATAAATTTCGATAATTCTTCCTCTCGGATATCCTCCAACACCTAAAGCTAAATCCAATCCTAAAGATCCTGATGAAATTGCTTCAATGTCTTCGGTAACGGCATCTCCTAATTTCATAACAGATCCTTTTCCGTAAGTCTTATCTAATTTGTCTAATGTGAGTTGTAACGCTTTTAGTTTTGCCTGCTTTTCTTTATCTGTCGCCATAAAAATCTTGAAAATTTATTTTATAATTGAGCGATACAAGGTACAAAAAACTAAGATTCATTCTCAGGTAAATTAGATAGATTTTTAAACTACTTTTGGTAAAAATAATCCATTAGAATAAGTATCATTTCATTATCGAATTCAATTAATTCAGTTGTAATTGAAAACGGAGAATTAATGAGTTTTACTTCAGGTAGCCAAGAATTCATTCATCAGAAAGGAAATCCAGGACGGCGAAAATCCGATGATGAAATGTTTCCTGTAATTGGTCCGTTAGATAAAAACAATTACCCACTTGAAACGAAAAAAGGTGATGGTATTTTAAATCAGCATGGATTGTTAAGAGAATTGAATTATCAATTAATTAGTCATTCAGAAAAAGAGGCTGTTTTTCAAAAACAGTACAGTGTTGGAGACCTGGTTCGCAATAGTAAGTTTCCTGAGAAATCATCCGAAGAATTCGTAAGCTGGCCCTTCGATTTTGAGTTTACTAAGCATTATTCATTATCAGAAAATCAGTTAAACATTCAATTTACGATTCAATCCGAAGAAGGAATGCCTTTTATGTTGGGTTATCATCCTGCTTTTTTATTAACTGGTGAGGATAAGGAAACTTTAGAAAGTGGGTCTAAAAAAATAACCCTTCAAGACATATATGAAGTTGGATCAAATGCTTTCCTTGTTTTAGAGACAAATGAAACCCTTTTAAAAAATGAGGATAAACCGAATGTTAAAATTTCGACTGAAAACTTCAATAATTTCATGTTATGGACAGAGGTTCCAAATATGATTTGTATTGAACCAATTCCCCAATATACATCGTATACAGATCAAAAATTTTTAGAAAAAACATGCGAATTTGTAGTGGAAAAGAATCCTTTGACGTCCTAATTGAAATTATGGATAACTAATTACTTTTTATCCATTCGGATATGCGGAATTCCGTCTTCTAAATAGCCTTCAGCTACTTGTTGGAAACCTAAGTTTTTATAAAACTCTTTTAGATACGTTTGAGCTGAGATGGTAATTTCATTCACTTTAAAATGATGATCAACAGCATCAATAGAAACCTTCATTAAATCATATCCATATTTATTCTCGCGTTCGGTCTCTTTTACAATAACTCTTCCGATACTGGCATTTTCAAAATAATCACCCGGACTAAAAATTCGAGTGTAAGCTACAAGAACATCATTTTTAAATCCTAATACATGAAGTGCTTTTTGATCTTTTCCATCGATATCTTGATACACACAATCTTGTTCTACCACAAAAACTTCTGATCGTAATTGTAGTAAAGCATATAATTCATCTTTCGATAAATCAGCATATGTTTTTACATAAAAGGTTATCATGCAGAACAAGCGATCTTTCCAACACGTCTCTGGTGTCTTCCTCCTTCAAACGGTGTATTTAAAAATACCTCCACAAAACCTAACGCTTGCTGAAGTGAAACAAATCGAGCTGGGATGGTTAAAATATTCGCATTGTTGTGTTGTTTAGCTAGGGCTACCAATTCTTTATTCCAACATAATGCAGCACGAATACCCTGGTGTTTATTAGCAGTCATTTGTGCTCCATTTCCACTACCACATAATATAATACCTAAATCAGCTTTTCCAGATTCCACAGCATCAGCAGTTGGATGAATGGCATCTGGATAATCCATAGAATCATTTGTATCTGTTCCGTGGTTAATAACTGTATATCCTTTTTCCTCTAAAAATTTTACGATTTCGAATTTGTATTCTGTTCCGGCGTGGTCGTTACCAATTGCGATTGTCATAAGAAAATTATTTACCCGCAAAATTAGAAATTCTAGCGCTTATAAACAGAATTCTACTTATCAACATTCCATTTTATTCCATTTTTAATAAACTTATGAAAACTAGTTATTTATGAATATTACATAAATGTTAAGAAGTTTATTTAATAAAATAATACTAAAATTTGAATTTCTTAGAAATCTGTATATACAAGAGTTTAATTGAAATAATCAAGAAATCTTTTAATTACTTAATTTCTATTTATAAACAATAATTTTACATTTTATTGACATCAAAAAATGAAAAAGAAATTAAAGATTCTTGTGTATTAGTGTTAATAATTATTGTTGGTAAATACCCTAACTCATTGATTCTAATTATTCTTTATTATTAATTCTGTGTCAATATCTTTTCATAATTGATAAACCAAAATTTTATCTCAAAAATCTATTATTAATATTAACACACTATAATTATAACCATAGATTTAAATTTTAAAAGAAGAAGATTTTGTTATTTAATTAAAAATGTTGATAACTGTGAAAAGAAATTATACTGCTTCTTTTTCTGTAGTGATTAGATAGGTAGTATCTTTTTTGATTTCTACGATTTCCTTCTGATAGGAATCTTTATTAAGCGTAGAGTTAACGCTCCCAATAGTGATGAGAACACCGCAAAAGAAGATGAGTAAGAAGAGTCCAATTATTTTTCTAAAATTTTTCATTTAGAAGTTAGCTTTATAGTAAAGACGAGGAATTTTAGAAAACGTTACATTTTTTTTAGATTTTCTTAACGAAAATGGAACTTAGTGCAAAAAAAGGGTGATTTAGGGTATATAAACTTGTATTGCCTTAGGAATAATAGTTACTTCCAAAGATCCTGTACCAATCAATTCGCCATCTGCTTCAATGATAGAGTTGCTGTTATCAGTTAACTCAATTTGTATGGAAGTTACTTTGTGGTTTTCTACTTTCTTATGATTAACGATTTGACCATTGTATAGCTTTGGTAGATTCAAAATGAGATCAAAAAAACCAATGTTTTTAACAATGGTAATATCTAGTAACCCATCCTTCGGATTCGCATTCTGAGTTAATTGCATTCCACCACCAGAATATTGACAAATACCAAAGAGCACCATTAAGCATTTTTCATTTATATTTTTGTCTCCAAATCGAATCTTGTAGTTAAAACTTTTATAAAGTAATAAACCTTGAAGTCCGCTGAGTAAATACGCTATTGCTCCAAGTTTTTTTAAGGAGTTTAATTTTTGAACCACATAGCCATCGTAACCTGTTCCAGCTAAATTGTTAAAGTATTCAATAACATTATTATCAAAGGTGATTTTTCCAATATCTTGATAATCCGTTTTATTGGATAAAATAATATCAATAGACTTTTCAATACGATTCGGAATTTGATAGGTTTTGATCCAATCATTTCCAGTTCCTAATGGGATAATTCCTAATTTGATAAAAGAACTTTTACAAACATTTTGTTGCATAATACCATTCACGGTATGATGAAATGTTCCGTCTCCGCCGACCACAATAATTTTTCGAAATCCATAGGTAAGAGCTTTATGAACCATTCGAATTTCATCCTTTTTAAACTGTGTTAATTCAAAATCATAAGACACCTTTTTTGTATCCAGTAATTTTTGAATTAATATCCAAGATTTTCTAAAATTCTTACGACCCGAATTTGGGTTTACGATTAAAAAAAAGTCATTTTTAATAGACATTCCGAAAATAGATAAGTGATGGTGAAATCAGAAGCAAAGTACAAAAAGCAATCCTAACGGTTATTAATCCATTTCTCCATGATTAATTTGTACTTTAGGCTCATCTTAATGATTGATATATGCCAAGAAAGAAAAAAGTAAAGTTTAAAAAGAAAGGGAATATGATTAAACACTTAACCCGTTCCATTCTATCAATCTTTAAAGAAAATTCAGATAAATCTTTCAATTACAAACAAATTGCTGCAAAAATTGGAGTTACTGACACTAGTGGAAGAAATCAAATAATCGTAAAACTTAACGAGTTAAGAGCTACTGGAAAAATTATTGAAGCAGATCGCGGTAAGTTTCAATTGAATTCTGAGCGAAAATATCATATTGGTACTGTAGATATTACCTCTAACGGAAATGGATATTTTATTTCTGATGATTTTGAGGAAGATATTTTTATTCCTTCAGTGAATTTAGGAAAAGCACTTCAAGATGATAAGGTAAAAGCTTACATATATCAGAAACGAAGAAAAAACAAATTAGAGGCAGATGTTGTTGAAGTTATTGAACGTGCAAAATTAGATTTTGTTGGGGTTTTACAACTTAGTAAAAACTATGGTTTCGTTGTTCCGGACGCAAGATCGATGTATACCGATATTTTTATTTCTAAAAATAGATTAGGTGATGCACAAAATGGAGATAAAGTCATTGCAAAAATTACCGATTGGCCAGAAAATTCAAAGAATCCATTCGGAAAAATAACACAGGTTTTAGGGAAACCTGGAGACCAGGAAACTGAAATTCATTCGATTCTTTTAGAATATGGATTACCCTATGAATTTCCTGAAGAAGTAGAAAAAGATGCTTCAAAAATAGATATTGAAATTTCTAAGGAGGAGATTTCAAAACGAAGAGATATGCGTTCGGATTTAACTTTTACTATTGATCCGATTTCAGCTAAAGATTTTGATGACGCACTATCCTTTAAAAAATTGGAAAATGGAAATTATGAAATTGGAATTCATATTGCAGATGTATCACATTACGTGCAACCAAAGACGATTTTAGATATTGAAGCCTATAATCGTGCAACTTCTGTATATTTGGTAGATCGAGTTGTCCCCATGTTACCGGAAATGTTGTCGAATGGGGTATGCTCTCTTCGTCCAAATGAAGAAAAATTAACCTTTTCTGCTGTTTTTGAAATTAATGAAAAGGCAAAATTGATGAATCAATGGTTTGGGCGAACAGTTACTTATTCTGATAAACGATTTTCTTACGAGGAAGCCCAGGAAATTATTGAAACCAAATCGAATACTATTCCGAAAGAAGTATCCCTTTCTGGTGATGCTTACACAGTAAATGATGATATTGTCGAAGCTATTTTAAAATTAGATGAATTAGCTAAAATTCTTAGAGCTAAACGAATGAAAGATGGAGCAATTTCTTTTGATAAAAAAGAGGTTCGCTTTCATTTGGATGAGAAAGCAAATCCGACTGGAGTATTTTTTAAAGAATCGAAAGATGCAAATAAACTCATCGAAGAATTTATGTTGCTTGCCAATCGTAAAGTTGCCGAATTTGTCGGATTAAAAGCGAATAAACAAGCATCGAATAAAACATTTATTTATCGTGTGCATGACGAACCTGATGTAGAAAAATTATCAGCGTTACAGAATATTGTAAGCAAATTCGGATATAAAATCAATATTGATACAAGGGATCAGATTACAAAAAGTTTAAATCAATTATTGAAAGATGTTCACGGAAAAGGTGAAGCGAATATGGTTGAAACCTTAACGATTCGTTCTATGAGTAAGGCTGTTTATACTACAGATAATATCGGTCACTATGGATTAGCTTTCGACTATTATTCACATTTCACCTCTCCGATTCGTCGATATCCAGATGTGATGACGCATCGATTATTACAGCATTATTTAGATGGAGGTCATTCACCTAAGTCTGAAATCTATGAGGAAAAATGTAAGCATTCTTCAAAACAAGAAGAATTAGCGGCAAAAGCTGAGCGGGAATCTATCAAATATATGCAGGTGAAATATATGCAAGATCATAAAGATGAGGAATTTGAAGGTGTTATTTCAGGAGTAACCGAATGGGGTATATATGTTGAAATTTCTTCAAATAAATGTGAAGGAATGGTCCGTATAAGGGATATTAAAAGTGACTATTTTATTTTTAATGAAAAGGAATTTGCTATTGTCGGACAATCTACTAAGCAAATCTATCAGTTAGGAGATGAAGTAGTTGTAAAAGTGAAAAATACAGATTTAGAACGAAAACATCTCGATTTTGAATTGATCGAGGATTAATTAATTTGTTAAGAATAAACTTCTTTTACTTACAATAAATACCAAACTTTTACTTTATTAGTAGTGTAATTACAAATGATAACTTATGAAGAAAGGAATTTTTATATTGTTTTTAATAACTAGTTTCCTTTTGCAATCTCAAACTATTGTTACAAAAGGTATTGGTGATTTTTCAACCTTAAAAGTTTACAATGGAATTGAAGTTCAAATGATTCCTTCTAAGGAGCAAAAAATCGAAATTACAGGTAAAAAATCTGAACGCATGAAGGTAAAACAGGTAAATAATACCTTAAAATTTACCTTACCTTTTTCTCTAAAAGCTGATGAAAATGCCGCTGAAGGAGAGGTTAGGGTGAAATTATTTTATAACAAACCTATTGGAACTATTGATGCGAATGAAGGATCTATTATTACCGGTTCTGAATTTAATCAAACTACTGTCGAATTAAAAACTCAGGAAAGAGCATTAATCAATCTAGTTATTAACGTAGATCATGCGATTATTAAAGCAAGTTCTGGTGGGGTGATTAAATTGACAGGAAGCACAAAAACCCAGGAAGTTGATGCTGATTTGTACGGAGAATATTTTGGTTACGGATTAGAAACTTCTCAAACATCAACCGTGAGAGCAGGTTCTGGTGCTAAAGTTGAAATTTCTGCAGGAACAAAACTAAATGCCAAGGTAACGTTTGGTGGATCAATCTTTTATAAAGGAAATCCTGAGGTGGTGAAGAATAAGAAAGTTGTGGGTGGTTTAATTCAGAAAAAAGACTAAAACAAAGGTTTTTTACTATCTTTGTCCAACAATATTTTAGATATGCATAGTTTGTTAACATACATGATAAGCGGACCTCAAGTAATTATTATTGTAGTCGTGATCTTACTACTTTTTGGGGGTAAAAAAATACCAGAATTAATGAGAGGATTAGGAAGCGGAATTAAAGAATTTAAGAATGCTTCTAAAGATGATGACGATAAGTTAGAAGAAAAGAAATAACAATATTTTATTAAGTGAAAAATGAAAAAGCTCTGTTCGAAAACAGAGCTTTTTTTGTTATTTAAAAATACCCCCCAATATTTTTAAAACTTATTAGTTACAAATATATATAATTTAGTGATGTAACTATGTAAAATATAGAAAATTTGTTAAAATTAAATTAGTTGCACAGCTGTACCTGAGGCAGTTACCATAAGCATCCCACCGTTTGGCCCTACAGTTTCATAGTCTAAATCTATTCCAACGATAGCATCAGCACCTAGTTCTCGAGCTCGATCAACCATTTCTGCCATAGCAGAATCTTTAGCTTCTCTAAGCACTTTTTCATAGGAACCAGATCGACCACCAACAATATCTCTAATGCCAGCAAAGAAATCTTTTATGAAGTTAGCACCGATGATGGTTTCACCTGTAACAACCCCTTTATAGTTGGTGATTTTTCTGTTTTCTAAATTGTTTGTTGTCGTTAATATCATAGTTTATTCTTTTTTCTTGTCCTTATTTTGATTTTTCATTGCCTCACCAATTTGGTTACTCGCTGTAAAGCTTGCCACCATATTGTTGAGCATATCACTACCCGCTTGAGGTGAATTCGGTAATAATATCAAGTTGGTATTTGTTTCTTCACCAATAGCCTGTAACGTATCATAGTGTTGCGTTACAACAATTAAAGCAGAAGCTTCCTGAGAATTAATTCCAACCTTATTTAACACCTCTACAGACTCTTCTAATCCGCGAGCAATTTCACGTCTTTGATCAGCAATACCTTGTCCTTGTAAACGCTTGCTTTCAGCTTCAGCTTTCGCTTTCTCCACAATAAGAATACGTTGTGCATCACCCTCGAACTGAGCAGCAATTTTTTCACGCTCAGAAGCATTAATTCGGTTCATGGCCGCTTTTACTTGAGCATCTGGATCAATATCTGTTACAAGAGTTTTAATAATATCATAACCATAATCCATCATAGCGTCGTTTAATTCAGCTTTAACGGCAATCGCAATATCATCTTTCTTAACAAAGACATCATCCAACTTCATTTTCGGAACCTCCGCACGAACTACGTCAAATACATAAGAAGTAATTTGATCATGTGGATAGTCTAGTTTGTAAAAAGCATCATATACTTTGTCTTTTATTACCTTAAACTGAACAGATACTTTCAATTTAACAAATACGTCATCTAACGTTTTTGTTTCTACAATAACATCTAATTGCTGAATTTTTAAACTTAATCGTCCTGCAACACGATCAATCAATGGAATTTTAAGTTGTAAACCCGATTGACGAATACTTTGATATCGACCAAAACGCTCGATAATTGCAGCAGTTTGTTGCTTTACGATAAAGAAGCAGGAGATTAAAAAAACGAATGATAAAAACCCGATAAGGTAAAATGACATTGACATAGCTAGTAAGTTTTAATAATTAATACAAATAAAGGTACGATAATATACCCGTATTATATTAGTATCAATTTTATTAAAATGTTACAATAACTAGCTTTTAACCGAGTTTTTCGATGGCAGAATTCAGTCTGGAAATCGTTTCTTCTTTACCAATAAAATGAATAATATCAAATAAATGTGGTCCTTGAAGCGCTCCCACCAAACTTAGACGTAAAGGTTGCATTACTTTCCCGAATCCAATTTCTTTTGAAGTAATCCAGGCTTTTATTTCAGATTCAACATTTTCTGATGAGAAGTTTTCAATTTGCTCGATTTGCTGAATCAATTCGTTCATTAATTCTGATGTTCCGTCTTTCCATTGCTTTTTAGCAGCTTTTGGATCATAGGATTCTGGAGCCACAAAAAAGAATGATGATAAGTTCCAAAGATCATTAATAAACACAGCTCGTTCTTTTACCAAGCCCACAATTGTTTCTACAAACCCTAACGGTTGTTCAATCCCTTTTTCCTTTAAAATAGCATTGAATTTTATTGCAACATTCTCATTATAAGTATTTTGCATGTATTGTTGCTGGAACCACTTGGTTTTATCCGGATTAAATTTAGCACCCGATTTATTAACTCGAGCTAGGTCGAAGTCTTTCGTTAATTCATCTAATGAATAAATTTCTTTTTCTGATCCCGGGTTCCATCCCAAAAAGGCAAGCATGTTTATGAAGGCATCTGGGAAATATCCATCTTCTCGATAACCTCTGGAAATTTCACCGTCTTTTTCGTTCTTATATTCTAACGGAAAAACAGGAAATCCTAATTTATCACCATCACGCTTACTTAACTTTCCTTTTCCGACCGGTTTTAGTAATAATGGTAAATGGGCGAATTCAGGTTTTTCCCATCCGAAAGCTTCGTAAAGTAAGTTATGTAATGCTAAAGATGGTAACCACTCCTCCCCGCGGATCACATGAGAAATATCCATTAGGTGATCATCAACCACATTTGCGAGGTGATAGGTTGGCATTCCGTCACTTTTGAATAAGATTTTATCATCTAATAATTTAGTGTCAATTTCCATTCTGCCTCTAACAATATCCTTTATGGAGTAAATTATTTTGGCGTTTGGATCTCCATAATATGTTTTGAAACGAATCACATATTTTTCTCCTGATGAAATTCGATGTTGAACTTCTTCTTCAGATAACACAAGGGAGTTTACCAACCTTCCTTTTTCTCTGTTGTGCCAATTGTAGATAAAGGTTTTTCCTTTCTCTTCGTGATCTTTTCGATGGGCCTCTAATTCTTCAGAAGTATCAAAAGCGTAATACGCTTTGTCATTATCGACTAACCAATCAGCATATTCACGATACAAGTGCTTACGTTCTGATTGTCTGTAAGGCCCGTAATTACCTTCCTTACCTGGTCCTTCATCAAAAGGAATTCCACACCAGTTCAGAGAATCAATGATATATTGTTCTGCGTTTGCAACGTATCTGGTTTGGTCTGTATCCTCTATTCGCAACACAAAATCACCACCCTGTTGTTTAGCGAATAAATAATTATACAAAGCTGTTCTTACACCACCAATATGTAATGGGCCTGTAGGACTTGGTGCAAAACGAACGCGAACCTTTGAACTCATGGTAAAATTTTTTGGCAAAGATACCTCGCTAGTATCAGATTACAAAGTTTTAAATCTTCTGTGAATCGATGACTAGTGTTGCTTTTAACAATTATTTGATGGGAATATGAGCCTTTTCAAGTATTTTTATTTTCTAAATAATGAATGAATATTCAAACATAGAGCAAAAACTAACAGAGTTTACCCGTAAATTCTACACGAGTGAGTTCATTAAGGGAGTAATTTTATTTATTTCCTTCGGACTGGTTTATTTGTTCATTACCCTTTTTGTTGAGTATATCTTTTGGTTAGATACCGGATTTAGAACCATTCTTTTTTGGCTGTTCATATTGGTTGAATTATTCATGTTGTGTCGTTTTTTATTAGTTCCATTATTTAAACTTTATGGACTAACGAAAGGAATTTCATTCAAAGAAAGTTCTCGAATTATTGGACAGCATTTTCCGGAAGTAGCAGACAAATTGCTTAATATTCTTGAGTTGAAAGAAAGCGATTCAAATTCAAGTTTAGTTTTGGCGAGTATTGAACAAAAATCTCTTGAAATTAAAAATGTTCCTTTTGCTAGGGCTATTGATTTTAAGAAAAATAGAAAATACATTCCCTTACTAATCATTCCGTTTTTCGTTGTATTGATCAGTTGGGTATTTGGAATTCAATCCTCTTTACAGGAAAGTTTGCAAAGAGTAGTTAATCATCAAACCGCCTATCAGCCACCAGCGCCATATTCGTTTACGGTACTCAATAAAGAACTTCGCACAATTGAGCGAGAACCGATAACCCTTAAGATTTCAACAGAAGGGTCGGTAAGACCAGAGGAGGTAAAAATATACTATAACAATCAGCAATATTATTTACAGCGTAATCCCGACGGGAATTTCACCCACACCATTTCTAATCCGGCAGAAAATGTTAATTTTTATGTTGCTACTGATCAGGTAACATCTCCAATGTATTTGGTGGAAACCATCAAAACACCGACAATTAAGAATATTAATCTATCAATTGATTATCCGTCGTATTTGAGAAGGAAAAAGGAGGAGTTATCAAATGCAAGCAATATTGTTGTACCTGAAGGGTCTAAAATTAAATGGACGGTTCAAACGCAAAAAACGGATTCAGTTGCCTTTGTGACGACTCATAAAAGAAGCTTCTTCCTTCAAAAAGAACAGGGCGTATTTGAATTGAATAAAAGGATTAAAGAACCGTTAAGCTATCAAATTACATCCTCAAATCAAGAGCTGAAAGATTACGAAAGTTTATCATTTTCTATAGATGTGATTAAAGACGAATTTCCGCAAATAGAAGTGCAATCCAATATTGATAGTATTACCAGAGGGGATGCTACATTTTATGGTCAAATAGGAGATGATTACGGTATTCAAAAACTTCAGTTGGTCTATTATGAATCTGATAATTCAAACCAGAAAAAAAAGGTAAATCTACCTGTCACCAAAGAGAACATTCAGTTCTTTTCTTACGAGTTTCCAAAGGGATTGGATTTAGAGAACGGAGTGTCTTATGAGTTGTTCTTTCAGGTGTATGATAACGATGGAGTCAACGGTTCGAAATATAAAAAATCACAAATTTTCACCTACAGGAAAAAGACAAAAGAAGAGGTAGAAGAAGAGATTTTAAATGAGCAGAAAAACGCCATCAATAACTTAGAGAAATCCATTTTAAATCAACAGAAGCAGGCAAAAAGCTGGAAAGACATTCAAGAGGAACTGCAAAACAAAAAAAACATCGAATGGAATGATAAAAAGAAGATAGACAACCTCCTCAGAAGACAAGAGCAGTATGAGAGTATGATGGATCGTCAGACCGACAAGCTTAAGCAAAGTCTTGAACAGAACAAGGAGGAAGATCAAGAGCTTTCTCAGAAGAAAGAAGAGTTGAAAAAACGGGTTGACGAATTAAAAAAATTAGCCAAGCAAAATAGGTTGATGGATGAAATTCAGAAAATGGCCGAAAAACTTGACAAGGAAGACCTGATTAAAAAAACTAAAGAATTAGCGCAACAGAATCGTCAAAGGGAAAGAAGTCTAGAGCGAATTTTGGAAATGACGAAACGATTTTATGTGGAACAAAAAACTATGCAGATTGCGAATAAAATCGATAAACTTTCAAAGAAGCAATCCGAATTAAGCGAAAAAGCTCCATTAGATAGCTTAAAACAAAAAGAAATTGAAAATGAATTTAATGAGGTAAAAAAAGAGCTGGATGAACTAGATCAACAAAATGAAAAGCTAAAAGAGCCAATGAATCTTCCAGATGTCGAACAAAACAAAGAGGAAGTACAAAAATCATTGAAAGAGACAAAGGAAGAGCAGAATAAAAAGAATGAATCAAGCTCAAAAAAGGCGCAGCAGAAAAGTGCTCAAAATATGAAAAAGATGAGTCAGAAGATGCAACAATCCATGATGCAAATGCAGGGTGAATCTATGGAAGAAAATGCTGATGATTTGAGAAGAGTACTTGAGAACTTGGTGTTATTTTCTTTTGAGCAAGAAGACTTATTTGAAGATTTTTCAGATATAACAAGTAATCATCCAGATTTCGGAAAGAAATTGAAAAAACAAAATGTCTTAAAAATACATTTCGAACATATTGACGATAGTTTGTACGTATTAAGCATGCGTTTACCGAGGCTTTCGACACGCATTCAGAATGATCTGTCTTCTGCGCACTACAATATGGATCAGGCTTTGGAGAACTTTGCTCAAAACAGGATGTATCAAGGTCAGTCGAACCAGAGATATGTGATGACAGCCAGTAATAATTTAGCAGATTACTTAAGCAACATGCTTGATAACATGAAAAATGCTATGTCTATGCAAAAAGGAAAAGGGAAGAAGAAATCTAATGAGTTTAGTCTTCCTGATTTAATTCAGAAACAACAAGGGTTGTCGGAGGAGATGAAAAAAGGAATGCAGAAATCTCAACAAAAAAAAGAGGGTCAACAAAAAGAAAATAGTAAGGGAAAACAAGGTCAGAACGGAGAAGATGAAAATAGTGAATTGTTTGAGATTTATAAAAAGCAAGTTGAGCTTAGGCAAATGCTAGAGAATGAATTAAACAAAGAGTCAGATTCTGATTCACCTAGCGGAAGCCCTTCAAAGAAGACGCTTAAAACCATGGAAGAACTGGAAAACGAAATACTTGAGAAAGGATTCAATCCTGAGGTGCTCAATAAAATGCAATTGCTAGAGTATGAACTATTGAAATTGGAAGAAGCCAAACTTCAACAGAATAAAGACAATAAACGTAAATCGAATGCCAATTTTGACACCTTTCCAGGCAATCGCTTCAAGTCGATTAAACCCTTAAAACTGTTTTATAATCAATTAGAGATTTTAAACAAACAATCCTTACCTTTGCAGCCGCGATATAAGAAGAAAGTTAGAGCTTACTTCTCTGATAATTAAAGGAGTAGATGATTTATTACCATTTCGAAATAAAAGAAATCGAATTAGATACAGCTCGGGTTACGAGCTGGATCGAAAGGGTTTTGGTTGGATACAAAATGCAGGTAGGGGAAGTAAATTATATTTTCTGTGATGATGATTATTTGTTAGACCTGAATGTTAAATACCTGAATCACAATACGTTAACTGACATCATTAGCTTTGATGATAGTCAGGGAGATGAGGTTCAGGGCGATATATTTATATCGTTGGAAAGAGTGCTTGAAAATGCCCAAAACTATAATGTGAGTTTTGAGGATGAGCTACATAGGGTGATGATACACGGTATTCTACACTTCGCTGGATTGAAAGATAAGTCTGAAGAAGAATCTCAATTAATGAGAGAAGCTGAGAACAAAGCTTTAAAATTATTAACAGAAATGAATTAAGTTTCACGTGGAACAATAACCATGAGTTTATTTACAACAACATATGATGTAATTGTAGTCGGAGGGGGTCACGCAGGTAGTGAGGCAGCGGCGGCAAGTGCCAATATGGGCGCCAAGACATTATTGATTACAATGAATCTACAGAACATTGCTCAGATGAGTTGTAATCCTGCTATGGGAGGAATTGCCAAGGGACAAATTGTTCGTGAGATTGATGCCTTAGGAGGGTATAGTGGAATTGTTACTGATAAAGCGGCGATTCAATTTAAAATGCTCAACAAATCGAAAGGACCTGCGATGTGGAGTCCTAGGGCTCAATCCGATAGAATGCAGTTTGCTGAGTGTTGGCGAAATATGCTTGAACAAACTGAGAATTTGTACTTCTACCAAGACTCAGTTAATGGATTGATTTTTGACGGGACTTCAATAGTTGGAGTTAAAACTGCTCTAGGTCTTGAAATTAAATCACGGACAGTGATCATAACAGCGGGCACTTTTTTAAATGGCTTAATTCATATTGGAGAGAAAACGTTTGGAGGGGGTCGCGCAGGAGAGAAATCATCGACGGGAATCACAGAGGATTTAGTGAAGGTTGGATTTGAAGCTGGCAGAATGAAGACGGGAACTCCTCCTAGAGTTGACGGAAGATCTTTAGATTACTCTAAAATGGAAGAGCAACCAGGGGATGACTCCCCAGAAAAGTTTTCTTATTTGCCAGGAATCAAGCCCTTGACAAAACAAAAGTCTTGTTATCTCACATACACAAGTCCTGAGGTTCATGATTTGTTGAGAGAAGGTTTTGATAGGTCTCCGATGTTTAACGGAAGAATTCAATCCACAGGTCCTAGATATTGTCCATCAATTGAAGATAAAATTGATCGATTTGCTTCCAAAGAAAGACATCAGATCTTTGTGGAACCAGAAGGTTGGAATACTGTTGAAATTTACGTTAACGGTTTTTCTACATCATTGCCAGAAGACATTCAAGACAAGGCGATTCGTTCGATTGCAGGGTTTGAAAACGTGAAATTCTTTAGATATGGATATGCTATCGAGTACGATTATTTTCCACCAACACAATTGAAACATTCGTTAGAAACAAAGTTGATTAACAACTTGTTTTTTGCGGGACAAATAAATGGAACAACTGGTTATGAGGAAGCGGCCGCTCAAGGACTAATGGCGGGTATAAATGCAGCTCTAAAAGTTCAAGAAAAGGATCCATTTGTGTTAAAAAGGAGTGAAGCTTACATTGGTGTTTTGATCGATGATTTGATCACAAAAGGAACAGAAGAGCCATATCGTATGTTCACTTCGCGTGCAGAGTATAGAACATTATTGCGTCAAGATAATGCAGATATTCGACTAACCCCGAAAGGATATGAGTTAGGAATCGCATCTGAAGAACGGATGAAAAGGGTAAATCAAAAAGTTGAAAAGACAGAAAGGTTTATCAATTTTCTGAAAGAAACCAGTATAAAACCGGATGTTATAAATCCGATTTTAAAAGCAAAAGATTTAGCTTTAATAAACCAATCTATTAAAATTTATAAGGTGGCTGCAAGACCACAATTGGACTTAAAAGATTTATTTGTTGTGGATACTGTGAATCAATTTGTAGAAAAAAACGCCATTGATCAGGAGGTAATTGAGCAGGTTGAAATACACTTGAAATACTCAGGATATATCGAGAAAGAAAAGTTGAATGCAGATAAACTGAATCGTTTGGAACACGTTGTGATTCCGTCTACATTTGATTATTCAAAAGTGAAATCACTGTCTTATGAGGCCTGTGAAAAACTTACTAAAATTCAACCTACTTCAATCTCACAGGCCAGCAGGATAAGCGGGGTATCACCAAGTGACATCTCAGTTTTATTAGTGTATATGGGTCGATAATCAAAAATGTTCCACGAGGAACAATTCTATTTTGAATGAATAAAAACGAGGTTCTTCACAGTCATTTATCGCCTTATAAAAAGGTTAAAGATCACTTTCTATCAGGAGAAGAATTTGATTTGTTGTATAATGAAGAATTCGAAATGCTGGTAACGTCACCCGTCCCAGAAAACCTTGATTCATATTATGATTCTGGTGCCTATATTTCGCATTCAAATCAGAAGAAAGGAATATTTGAGAAAGCCTATGGTTTGGTAAAATCAATTGCATTAAAACGCAAGTTGAAATTAATAAACTCATTTGATTTACCTGGAAAATCACTTTTAGATATTGGTGCAGCAACTGGAGATTTTTTAGCTACTTCTAAGAATGGAGGTTGGGATGTTACAGGAACCGAACCAAACGAAAAGGCGAGATCAATTGCATCTCATCAGGGAATTGAATTGTTGGAAAATAGCAACGGGTTAAAAAAACAATCGTTTGATGTCATCACTTTATGGCATGTTTTAGAACATATTGAAAATCTATCTGAATGTATATCTCAGTTAAATGAGTTGCTAAAAGACGCCGGACGAATAGTTATTGCTGTTCCAAATTACAAATCATTTGATGCGCAATATTATAATGAGTATTGGGCTGCCTATGACGTGCCAAGACACCTTTGGCATTTTTGTAAAGCATCAATAGGCAAGTTATTTTCCAAGGATAATATTGTGGTTGATCAAATTCTCCCAATGAAGTTTGATGCTTTTTATGTTTCCCTGTTAAGTGAGAAATACAAGAGCGGAAAAATGAATCCATTTAATGCGTTTTTCACTGGATTGAAGTCAAACAGGAAGGCAAAGCTAACCGGAGAGTACTCATCTTTGATTTATGTGCTTAAAAAAGTTAAATAAGCCTTTTTAAGCGCTTTTCACACCCCCAACAAGAGAAAGACCCTGCCTTAAAAAAATCGTCTAATTTAGCGGCTTTAAGAGCGCTGATCTAAATAAACATTGTTTATTTTAAAATTAAAAAACGATAGGTTTTAACTATGGAGTAAAAACACACCCCAAAGCGTGATGATAAAGTAAACTGCCAAGGTCATCGCTCCAGCATAATCTTTTGCTAATCGTTGACCGATTAAAAGGCAAATTAAACTAATAGCAGAAAGCTCCACACCAAGTAATGCCATTTCTTTTACACCAGAGGTATATAATTGATAAACACCAACAATCATTAATATTCCGGCCGCAACTTCCAATATCAAAATAATCCCTAACAACAGAGGGACGCTATTTTTAAGAGGAGAGTTTACAAAATGTCCTTTAATAAAATCTAGGTTTCCCTTCCAGTCTGTTAGTTTGTCGATTCCCGATTGTAAGAAGGTAACAATTAAAAAAAGTAAGATTAAAACTTCTGTTGGATGTTTAGAAAGAAAATTCATGATGTGTTTATTTACGATTTAATGCGATTTCAAATTTACTCAAAAGCACTATCAATTGGCTCCCACAATTCTATTTTATTCCCTTCATTATTTAAAATACAGGCAAATTTTCCATAGTTAAATTCTTGCATTTCTCCGGTGATAGTCACGCCCTCTTTCTTCAACGCCACAAGTAAATTTTCAAGGTTTTCAACCCTGTAATTGAACATAAAATCTTTTTTAGAAGGCTCAAAGTAACTGGTCTTTTTTTCAAAAGGGCTCCACTGGGTTGAGCATTTTTCGCCCTTTTCATTCTTCCACCAAAATGTACAACCCCAATCATCAGTATTAAATCCGAGATGTGTTTTATACCATTCTTTTGTTGCTTTTGGATCATCTGTTTTAAAAAACAATCCACCAATTCCTGTTACGCGTTTCATGCTTTATTTTTTAATTGATGATTCATAAATTGAAATTCATTCTTCCGATGTCATTTTAGATGCAAGTTCGCCAATGAGATCATATGGAATTTGATCCATTTTCTCAAATAGGATACAGCTTTTACCCATATCCAATTTTGTTTTTCAATGCGTCGGATATTCACCAACAAACTAATCTAATAATTCTTTATTAGCATATATACCCATATGATACAGATTGATGGAATTTTTTTGTGCAGCAATATTCATAAATGGAAGTGGTAATTTGGGATCGTAATGGTACCTATCACGATATACCGAGTGAGGTACATAATACCCAATCATTTTGTAATTCATCCCTTCTTCAAATCCTTTCGGAAGATTATAGTTGATCTTCGCCCGAATCTTTTCGATTATGGGTTTTCGATTTTCTGGGATTTGCTCTAAGTATTCGGTTACTGAGTTAGCTTCGTATTGCATGTTTGGTTGATTTTGTAGTTGAAAAGCTAACCTAAAGATTATACAAATTTAAATACTTGAAAGTCAAATAATTAAACAAATTGTTTTTTAATTTTGTCAACAATGGTTTGGGCAAGTTTCATCTTACTTTCAATGGTCCACCCAGCCACGTGAGGTGTAAGGATTACATTTTCAGATTGGATCAAGAATTTAAAATCTGCTGGAATCTCATTTGATTCAAATAGGTTTTCAAAGGATGATTTTTCGTATTCCAAAACATCCAGTCCTGCCCCCAAAACCTTGTTTGTTTTTAGAGCCTGAACCAAATCTTTGGTAACTACCGCAGATCCCCTAGCCGTATTAATAAGCCAAAATTGTTTTTTAAAATCAACGATAAACTTTTTGTTGACTATGCCTTTTGTTAAGAACGTTTGGGGAGTGTGAAGACTTAACACATCTGCCTTTTTTTGTAGCTCTTCTAAGGAAACTTGCTTACAGTTTTCATCACCAACTCCGGGTTGAATATCATAACAGATAACATCAACATCAAAACCGCGAAGTTTTTTAGCAAATGCTTTTCCCATATTTCCATACCCAATGAGTCCAACAACTTTTCCGTCCAGTTCCAAACCACGATTTTCTTCTCGAAGCCACTTCCCTTTTCGAACTTGACGATCAGCAATATTGAGTTTATTAAATAAAGAAAGTAATAATCCTAAAGCATGTTCACCAACCGCATTTCTATTTCCTTCTGGGGCCGCAATGAGTTTTACATTCTTTTTTTCTGCATACTCACAGTCAATATTTTCTAGCCCCGCTCCTACTCGACCAATGAATTTCAGATTGATCGCTTTATCTAAGAACGCTTTATCAATGGAAAAACGACTTCGAATAATGATGCCATCATATTCATGAATTTTGGCTTCTACTTCTGATTTTGAAGATAAATAATCTTCATCATTATGAAACCCAGCATCAGCTAACTGATCAATAAGAAGATTATGATTGGTATCTAAATGAAGAATTCTCATACCATTTAGAATCCGAGGTTAATACTGTTCGTTCTCGTTTGGAAAATCACCGCTTTTGACATCAGAAATATAAGAAGTGAAAGCGTTGGTCATATCGTGATACAAGTCAAGATATCTTCTCAAGAACCTTGGGTTAAATTCATGAGTCATTCCAACCATATCATGAGTAACTAAAACCTGTCCGTCAACTCCATTTCCAGCACCAATTCCAATAACAGGAACCGAAACAGATTCTGCTACTTTTTTAGCTAAATCAGCAGGAACTTTCTCCAACACAATTGCGAAACAACCAAGGCGCTCGAGCATTAAAGCATCTTCCATTAATTTTTCAGCTTCCTCCTCCTCTTTTGCTCTAACGGTATAGGTTCCGAATTTATAGATGGATTGCGGTGTAAGACCCAGATGACCCATTACCGGGATACCAGCATTTAAAATTCGCTTGATAGATTCTTTAACTTCTTTTCCGCCTTCTAATTTGATGGAGTGCGCTCCACTTTCTTTCATAATTCGAATAGCAGAACGAAGGGCTTCCTTAGGGTCTGATTGATAACTACCAAAAGGCAAATCAACCACCACTAAACAGCGATCAATACCACGAACAACAGAACTTGCATGATAAATCATTTGATCTAATGTAATAGGAAGTGTTGTTTCGTGACCAGCCATCACATTGGAAGCAGAATCACCAACCAAAATCACATCAATTCCAGCATTATCTAGAATTCGTGCCATGGTAAAATCGTAAGCCGTAAGCATGGAAATTTTTTCCTTGTTGGCTTTCATGTCTACAAGAGATTTTACAGTAATTCTTTTGTATTGTTTTTTTGCGGTTGACATAAGTATTTCGTTAAAGACTACAAATGTACTAAATATCATAGCAATTAAATCCTCTATATTTATCTGCGGCCTTAGTTTGCGATAAATAATTGACTATCTTTTTCCTCGATTTAAAAAGACTAATCATGAGAAAATTAATGGTATTTGTTTTGACTTTTATAGCCTTTTCGACAATCCGAGCTCAGGAAAATGAAAAGAAAGAAGCAATCAAGAATGTAATTGATTCATTTTTTGAAGGATTGCATTATGGAGATAGTTCTAAAATCAGAACCACGATTCATAAGGATTTAAAAATTCAAACAACATCGTCAACAAAAGACGGAATAAAGGTGCTTAGAACTCAAAAAGCAAAAGATTTTCTTATCGCCATTGCAAATAAAAAACCAGAGAACACCTACTTCGAAAAACTATTGTCATACGATATTAAGATTGATGGTAATTTGGCGTCGGTTTGGACTCCTTATGAGTTCTATTTGAACGAAAAATTTAGTCATTGCGGAGCCAATTCTTTTCAATTATTCGACAATAACGGTAGATGGGAAATAATTTATCTTGTAGACATGCGCAGACGCTCGGATTGCATTGCTATAAACCCTAAAAATTAATTTTATCTTTGGTGCAGAAGTTACTAATACGCATTACCCCGCTTCTTCCATCGTATAAATGGACAGATCATTATGCAGATCATTATGCAGATTGTTTGTAAAGATGTGCATTAGCTGGGCTTAATGATGTATAAAAAACCTCTAGGTTTTAACTAAGATTCTATGCACTTTTTACCAGAAAATATTGACGATTACGTAGTTGCACATTCACAGGAAGAACCAGAACTTCTTAAAGAATTGCATCGAGAAACTTGGCAGAAGTTATTAAATCCGAGAATGTTAAGCGGTGCTTATCAAGGAAGATTACTTTCGTTAATTTCCAAAATGGTTCGACCCAGATATATTTTGGAGATTGGGACGTATACGGGATATGCTACACTCTGTTTGGCCGAGGGCTTAACTGAGGGCGGAAAGATATTTACCATAGACATCAATGAAGAACTGGAAGAAATTCAGCAGAAATATTTTGCCAAATCGGATTACAGCGACCAGATTGTGTCCTTAGTCGGAAATGCATTGGAATTGATTCCAGACATGAACGAAACATTTGATTTGGTTTTTATTGATGCAGACAAATCAAATTATATCAATTATTTCGATATGATTGTGCCTAAAATGACTTCTGGCGGAATAATTTTATCCGATAATGTATTGTGGAGCGGAAAAGTAGTTGAGAAATTAAATCCGAAGGATGTGGATACAAAGGTATTGTTAGAATACAACAAAAAACTTAATCAAGATAATCGTGTGGAAACGGTTCTTCTTCCGATAAGAGATGGTTTAACTTTAACCCGAGTTAAGTAGTTATCGGTTTCTTTTGATGGGACCTGTGAGGTCATCAATATTATCATTTAATTCAGAAATATCTTTTTTTATATCCTGAACTAAAGAAGTGTCAATGTCGTTTTTAACGGCGCTGTCATTTATTTCTCGTTTGATTTCATTGGTGGCATCTTTTATCTGACGCATTCCTTTACCCAGACCTCTTGCTATCTCAGGAATTTTGTCGGCACCAAAAAGCATTACTACAATCAAAAGGATTACAAATACCTCTGGAGCTCCAATAAAAAATGGCAATAAAATCATGCGACAAAGATAAAGAAATCTCACATACAAGGAAGCTTGTATAGTGACGTAAAAATTTTCGAAAACACAAAATGTTTTCACTTTTTTTTGGTGAATGTTTTTTTGCGTAACTCTAAAATCCCTAATCGTAAAATTATTATCATAAGATCCCTTAAAACCCTCACAGTACTTTCTGTTGTACTTGTTATTCTACTATCATTCAACAGAATTGAGAAAAAAGCAAAATTAGATTTAAAGGATGTAAATGTGATGGCGATGTTGTCTGAGCAAGAGCTTGGTCACAGACCTTCTCACGATTACATGTTTTATGTGAAAACAGAAATCAATAAAGTAGCAGACGCTTAAGTTGTGAATGCTAAGGTTTATGTTTTAAATAGAAAAACAAACCAGGAAAACCTGATTGCTCAAGAAAACCTTGAATTGACTGATTTTCAATCAATCGAAGGTATGGGTATTACAGGAATACAGAATTTAAATGAGGTAAACACTATGTATGACACTCCATACAATTTCTATGATTTGCTAAAATTTGATCCGATCTACAGAAACCTTGTGGATTCAACTAAGAAGTTGTTATAGTCAGCTAGTAAAACCAGAAATCACACAATCTTATTGAAGATTTAGTTTACAGTTTATACTGTAGACCTAGGAGTTTTATGTAATAACTTACTAATTTTTATTAAACAATCAGAGAGCCATTTTGAGAGTATGGCTCTCTTTTTTTGTTTACTTTTTAGAAAGCATTCGCTTGATTTCGTTAAGTTTCATTAAGGCCTCTATAGGTGTGAGCGTATCTATATTTGTAGATAATATTTCTTCTCTGATGTCTTCTAGCAAGGGATCATCTAATTGAAAGAAACTAAGTTGCAAATCATCGTACTGGGCATTTTTTAACGTTTGTTCTACCTCATTATTATGATGTTGCTTCTCCAATTGTTTCAAAATTTTTGAAGCTTTATGGACTACAACACTTGGCATTCCAGCTAATTTTGCCACATGAATACCGAAGCTATGGTTACTTCCTCCAGGCACTAGTTTTCTTAGGAAAATGATCGTATCGTCCAATTCTTTTACAGCAACATTAAAGTTTTTAATTCGCGCAAATGTGCTGGTCATTTCATTTAGCTCATGATAATGTGTTGCGAAAAGAGTTTTTGCCTTGGCAGGATGCTCATGAAGATACTCTGTTATTGCCCAAGCAATAGAAATACCATCATAAGTAGCAGTTCCTCGACCAATTTCGTCTAATAATACAAGGCTTCTTTCCGAAATATTGTTCAAAATAGCAGAGGTTTCATTCATTTCTACCATGAATGTTGATTCTCCCATAGAAATATTATCGCTCGCTCCTACTCGAGTAAATATTTTATCGACAACTCCAATTCTAGCGTTTGTTGCCGGAACATAACTACCCATTTGTGCCAATAGCACAATTAGTGCTGTTTGTCGTAAAATGGCTGATTTACCCGACATATTAGGACCAGTAATCATGATGATTTGCTGGTTTGACTGGTTTAAAATAATGTCGTTTGCAATATATTCCTGATCTAAGGGAAGTTGCTTTTCAATAACCGGATGTCGACCTTTATTGATTTCTAAATCTGTGGATTCATTGATAATAGGTTTAACGTAATTATTGTCAATTGCCAATTTACTGAAGCCTATCAAACAGTCGAGTTTAGCAATACCCTGTGCATTTTTCTGAATCTGATTGATGAACTGGAGAATGTATTTTAATAATTTGTCGTAGATCTCAGTTTCAAGAATCTGAATTTTCTCCTCTGCAGATAATATTTTTGCTTCGTATTCCTTTAATTCTGGAGTTATGTACCGCTCAGCATTAACTAAGGTTTGTTTTCGTATCCACTCTTCTGGAACTTTATCTTTGTGTGTATTTCGAACTTCAATGTAGTATCCAAAAACGTTATTAAAGGCAATTTTAAGGCTGGTTATTCCAGTTTTTTCAGTTTCGCGCTCTAGCATTTGATCTAGATAAGCTTTTCCTGAATTCGCAAGTATTCTGAGTTCATCAAGTTCGGTTGATACGCCTGTCTGAATAAAATTTCCCTTATTTGCGTTTACTGGTGAATCTTCGATCAGAGTTTCAGAGATTTTTTCAATTAATCCTGAACAGTCAATCAATTGTTTCCCTAAAGATTGAATAACTTCCTGACTATGAGCTGAAAAATGCTCCCGTAAGGGTCCAATGGAAGTCAACGAATTTTTAAGTAATACAACTTCTTTTGGAGAGGCTTTTTGCGTTGAAATTTTGGAGGTCAATCGCTCTAAATCTGAAATTTCTTTTAGTTTATTATTGACAAGTTCAAAAAGTTCATCGTCATCTATAAAAAATTTAACCAACTCTTGCCGTTCATTGATTTCATTGATGTTTTTTAAAGGAAAAGCAAGCCATCGTTTCAACAATCTGGCTCCCATAGGAGTTATTGTTTTATCGATAATATCTAAAAGGGTAACCGCATTTTCAGAATTAGGATAAAACAATTCCAGGTTTCTTGTTGTAAACCGATCCATCCAAACATAATTATCTTCTAAAATTCGATGAAGCGATTTAATATGAGATAATTCTTTATGCTGCGTTTCTTTGATGTAATGGATTATTGACCCAGAAGCAACAATTCCTCTCGACAAATCGTCAATTCCTACTCCTTTTAAATTGGAAATATTGAATAGGTTTTGAAGGGTTTCATTGGCGAATGCTGGCTGGTAAACCCAATCATCCAAATAGAAGCAGTAGTAATTATATCCAAAAGCTTCTTCAAATCGTTTTTTGTATTGTTTTTGGACCAAAACCTCACTTGGGTTGAAGTTCTGAAGTAATTTATCGATGTACTCTTCATTTCCTTCAGAAAGCAGGAATTCTCCAGTCGATATATCAAGAAATGAAATTCCAATAAATTTTTTATCAAAATGAACAGAGGCGAGGAAGTTATTGCTTTTGGATTCAAGAACCTCATCGTGTAAAGATACTCCCGGAGTCACCAATTCTGTTACCCCTCGTTTTACAATGGTTTTTGTCTTTTTTGGGTCTTCCAATTGGTCACATATAGCAACTCGAAGGCCCGCTTTTACAAGCTTTGGTAAATAGTTGTTTAAGGAGTGGTGAGGAAATCCGGCTAGAGCTGTTTCTGATTCGCTTCCGTTTCCTCTTTTTGTGAGCACAATTCCTAAAACCTGAGCGGCTTTTTTAGCATCTTCACCAAACGTTTCATAGAAATCTCCAACTCGAAATAGCAACATGGCTTGAGGATACTTCGCTTTAATTGCGTTGTATTGTTTCATTAAAGGAGTCACCTTTTTGCCTTGTTTTTTTGCCAAAATTATTAGGAAAATTTGCGTTACTTTTGCTAAGATATAAAAGTTTGATGTTCCGTAAGATTCAAGTTATTCACAAGTCAAATCTTTTCATTTCATATCTATGCGAAAACTAAAAAATAATGAGCTAAATAGGTTGTCGGTCGACGAATTTAAGTCATCAGAAAAGACACCAATAATTGTTGTTTTGGATAATATCAGAAGCCTTAATAATATTGGATCTGTTTTTCGAACTTCGGATGCTTTTCGTATTGAAAAAATATTTCTTTGTGGTATCACGGCCACACCACCTCATAAGGACATTCATAAAACCGCTTTAGGGGCGACCGATTCGGTAAATTGGGAATATTCAGAAAGTACTTTAGATGTTTTACAAAAACTAAAATCAGAGGGAGTTATAACTATCGCTATAGAACAAGCAGAGAATAGTGTTAAGTTAAATGAGTTTATACCTATAGATAAGGGTAGATATGCTGTTGTATTCGGAAATGAGGTTAAAGGCGTTCAACAAGAGGTAGTTGATGCGAGTGATATGGTTTTAGAGATACCACAAATAGGAACCAAACATTCTCTTAATATCTCTGTGAGCTGCGGAGTAGTCCTTTGGGACATTTTCCAAAAAAATTCCAAAAAATAATTGCTTCATATATTGTTAAATTTTACATTTAGCCCTTAAAAAAAAATTGCATTTGATTGAAAGCGTTTAAGGAACTAATAATTTACTTAAAGTAAATTGAGTGAATTCAATTGAATGTTTGCGAATCAATAAAATAGAAGAATAAACTTTTAGGCGATATACATATGATGAATCCCCCCATCGTATTCATATTAGATCTCAAATTGCAGATAGGAAAATTCTTGTTTTGCCTTTCTAATTCATTTCTTGAAAAAAACTTAGAAACCGAGGGTTGGTTAAGGGATTATGAGCAGCAGACTGTTTTAATATCAACACTAGCCGCTAGTGGATTGCTTTTCTTTTTATCAGGAACTCTATTCTTTCTTTTTGCAAAAAAGCGTTTCCAAAAATCTCTTCAACTGAAGTTTATTGAGGTACGAGAAAATGAAAGAAAAAAGATTGCAAAATCACTTCACGACGAGTTGGCAGGTGATATTCATATTTTGCATAACAAACTCAAGCGAAATAACTTAATTGAAGAATCCAAGGAGCTTCAAAAGGTAAAAGAAAACGTGCGTAGTTTATCTCATCAACTAACAAGCGTATCTTTCAATGATATTCCCTTTAAAGACCAAATCAAGAACTTTATTTCAGATTACTTAGATGGTGGTTTAAATCTGACGGTACAAGGTTTAAATGATATTGATTGGAAGAAGTTAAACACCTCTCTAAAACGTGTGCTTTATCTCACGTTACGAGAAGGAATTTATAATGTTGAAAAGCATGCGTGTGCCGATAATGTATTAATCTCTTTTTCCATTCAAGAAAAGCAAGTTCATTTATCCATTTCTGACGACGGAAATGGATTTAACCCTACAAATATTTTAGGCGGTATTGGACTAAAAAATATTCAAGATAGGGTAGAGGAGATCAAAGGATCCTTTTCTATCAATAGCGAACCAAACCAAGGCACAGATTTATATATTCAAACACCTATTTATGACTAATAATTCGAGAATTTTAATTGTTGACAATCATAAAATCTTTTTAGAAGGACTATTTCAATCTTTATCAAACTTGGGGTACACCAGCATTTCATCAGCAACCTCATGTTATGAAGCTTTACATAAGATTAAAACAGCAAGAACAAATGATCCTTTTGAGCTTCTTCTTACCGATTTGAGCTTTGAGTGCTCAGACGCGAATCAAGACTTAGATTCAGGAGAGTCCCTAATCAAAAGGTTAAAAAAAGAAAATATAAAAATCAAAACAATCGTCATTTCTGCCCATTCCGAGACAAACAGGGTGTTTAATGTCATCCAGAATTTAAATCCGGATGGGTATATTTTAAAAAACGATTGTGACTCTTCAGAGTTAGGAGCCGCTTTGCGAAGAGTATTGGACGGCAATCAGTTTTATTCTCATGAAATCCATCAAAAAATAATGCGAAGGAATTTGGTTCAGATCCAAATGGATGAGATAGCCTTACAAATCTTAAGAGCATTGCCTAATCATACCAAAATAGCAAACCTGGAAGGCGTCATAAAAAAAGCAAACGGAGATGATTTAAAGCTGCGTTCTATTGAAAGCAAGTTGAGTAATCTGCGAGTTGATTTGGAGGCAAATAATAACATTGATCTCGTACTTAAGGCCAAAGAATTGGGAGTAATTGATTGATTTTTTTCGATTTGCGGAAACCCACATTTTAGGATTCAGAAATCACATTCTTCAATCTTTTAGTCAGTTATATATTTGACAATAATTGTTTGAGACACAAGTTACTTTGTGGGTTAAATTGCTAGTTAAAGAGAAACAGCCTTATTGATGATTCAGTAGGGCTGTTTTAAATTCCAAGAATCATTTTAGCAATTAGAAAATAAATTAAGATTCCGAAAATATCATTACTGGTTGTAATGAAGGGTCCAGTCGCGATGGCCGGATCTACCCCCCTTTTATTTAAGAATAAAGGAACAAAAGTTCCCACTAGACCTGCCACTACGATTACTGCTACTAAAGACACAGAAATGGCTAAGGCCGTATTTGTTCTCCCTTGATAAGCCCAGACAAATAAGAATAAAAATATTGCTAAGATGACTCCGTTTAATAAGGCTAGAAGCATTTCTTTTAATAGCCTAGAATTAATACTCCCTTTTACGTCATCATTTGCTAAACCTTGAACAATAATCGCAGAAGATTGAACCCCTACATTTCCAGCCATTGCCGCAATTAATGGTGTAAAAAAGAATAAGGCAGCATATTTACTAAATACATCGTCAAAACCTTCCATAATTAAAAAAGCTCCAATACCACCAATAAGCCCTAAAAACAGCCATGGCAGGCGCGCTCTTGTTAACTCTAAAATGCTATCATCTGAGTCTACGTCCTGGGTTAGTCCGGCAGCTAACTGATAATCTTTGTCAGCTTCTTCTTTTAAGACATCAACAATATCATCAATGGTAATCCTACCCAGTAAAACATTATTGTCATCAACAACAGGAATGGCCTCTAAGTCATATTTCGCCATAATTTTGGCTACCCCTTCATCCTTTTCACTTACGTTCACCGAATCCACTTTCGACTTAGATATTTCGGCTATTTTTTGATCTGATTTGGCAATAATTAAATCCTTCAATGAAAGTCTCCCGACCAATTTGTCTTCTTTGTCTACAACATAAATGGAGTGAACTCTAGTAACGTCTTTTGCCTGACCGCGAATTCGTCTCATGCAACCAGCAACGGTCCATGTTTCATAGACTTTCACCAACTCTTTTGCCATTAAGGCTCCGGCCGAGTTATCCTCATAAGACAGAAGTTCTTCAAGATCTGCCGCTAAATCTTTATCAGATAAAGCTGCAATTACTTTGGATTGAAGTTCTTCAGAAAGTTCACCAATAATATCTGCCGCGTCATCGGTGTCTAACTCGACAACCTCACCTGCAATTTCCTTTACTGTGAGGTTTTCAAGGATTTTTTCTCTGGTATCTTCATCTAACTCTGTTAGAATATCAGAGGTTTTTTCACTATCAAGGAGTTTGATAATATAAACCGCCTCCTCAAAATTCACTTCTTCTAATACCTCAGCAACATCAGCATAATGAACCTCCTTGAACAATTTGGTAATAGCAGCATCATTCTGATTTTGTATGTCAAGCTGTAGGTTTTCAATGAAAGCATCAGTAAATTCAAATGCCATTGTCTGCTATTTTTTGGGTTAGGATAATAAATTCTTCAACCGATAATTGCTCAGGTCTCATCGCAAATATAGGCTCTTCTTTTAAAGATTGCGAAAGATTGAAGGATTTTAAACTACTCCTCAGCATTTTTCGACGTTGATTAAATGCTGTTTTTACTACTTGGAAGAAAAGCTTTTCACTTACAGGAAGTTTGAAATCTTTTTTACGCACACATTTTATGACTCCAGAATCAACTTTTGGAGGCGGATTAAAAACACTTGGCGGAACTGTAAATAAATATTCCACATCATAAAAAGCCTGAGTTAACACGGACAAAATTCCATAGGTTTTTGACCCTTTCTTTTCAGCAATCCGCTCTGCTACCTCTTTTTGAAACATTCCTGAAAATTCTTTCACCACTTCTCGACTTTCGAGAGCTTTAAAAACAATCTGACTTGATATATTATATGGGTAATTCCCAATAACACCTACTTGATTCCCATTAAATTGACGTTCTAAATCTGATTTCAAAAAATCCATTTCTAGAATTTCGAATTTATTAGAAGAGGTATTAAGTTTGATATACTCTTTTGGAAAATCTTCCTTCAAAAAAACGACCGATTCTCTATCGATTTCAAAAACCGTGAGCTTTTGTTTTTTTTGAAGTAAAAATTGCGTCAATACACCTGTTCCAGGCCCAATTTCCACAATATGGTCAAATCCGTCGTAAGTTAATGAGTTCGCTATTTTTTGAGCAATATTCAAATCAGTTAAAAAGTGTTGGCCAAGATGTTTTTTGGGCGTTACAGCCATAATGAGAAAGTCTAGTTGTTAGAATTTGTGGGATAAAATTCTTTAATCAATCGAAGTTCTGTTCTAAAGGCTACCATTTTATCACCAAATTTACGCATGCCATCTACTCGTAACCTCTGCGCATCTTCTTTGTAATAATTTTGAATATCTTCCTTTGTTTTGGCCGAATACTGAACAGAATATGTCGTTCCGCCCATTTCCTCCTCTATAAGAACCTCAGTTAATTTTGCTGCGACAAATTTACCTGTGTTTAAAACATCCAAAATATGTGATTCCATCCAAGTTAACCATTCGTCTTTTACTTCATCATCGATATTGATTGTAACATTGTATATGAACATGAAATTTTCTTTTCTAATTATAAATTATCACCTCGTATTTTTCTAAACTTTTTACGAGCCTCTACGAGGTAAATACTCGAGGGATACTCAAAGATAATTTTCTGATAATAGCTTTTTGCTTTTTCCAATTCTTTTATTTCAGAAAAATAAACTTCGGCCAGCATAAAGTAGATATCATCTGCTAAAAAGCTCTGCGGATCTGTTTTTACGATTTTTTCTAGGCTTTGAATGGCAAAATCGAACTGTTTCAACTCTAAATGCAGTTTCGCTTTTAAGAAAAATGCATCATCAAAAACAACCTCGCTCGGAGTTAATCCATTTGGAAATAAATCTTTGTTTTCAATTAATTCATCAACAATAGATAATGCTTTTTCGGTCTTCTTTTGATATTGAAATAATTCTGCTTTTGCTAATTGAGTCAAACCTGTTGGAATGGAATCCACAGGTTCATTGTCTGTAATTTTTAAAAATAAATCAACTGCGTCGTTTGCAATTCTTTGAGTTGTTGAACTTTTCAACACCTTCAACTGTGCTTTTGCCCAAGTAAAATCACCTTTAAAGTAAGAAGTTTGAGCCGTTTTGAATCGTGCTTCTTGAGCGATTTGGCTATTTTTTAGCTGACTTTGAATTTTAGAAAAGTTGATTAAGGCACTATTGTATAACCCCCTAAACACTAATACTTCCCCTAACTTTAACTGAATTCTAGCTTTCGTATATTTTGATGTGGTTAGCGATAATGCCTTTTCTAAGACTTCTTGACCTTTCTCAGGCAAGCCTTTCTCGAAAGTTAAATAATCGGCATAAACCAATTGAATTTTGATAGTACTCTGATTATATCCGAAGCTCTCAAATACAGAAGTAAACAAACCCTCCACCTCTGGGTTTTTAGTTGCTACTGAAATCTCTAGTAAAAATCGTTGGGCATCTATCTGTTCCCCTCGATTTTGAGTTTTTTCTAGTATGTAATCATAACAGGCTTTTGATGCATCGTAATCATTTGCAGATAGCGCATTTCTTCCTAGACGGAATATTTCAGATAAATCTTCGGGTTTTCTCTCATAAATCGCTTTTTCCTGCCGAAAAGCCTTTCCGTAATCACCTTGCAGAGCAAAAAACCAACTGAGAAGGATATTCCACTCATCTTTGGGTTTACTTATTGCCTTTCTTAATAACGTTCGTTTAAATAGATTGTTAATTTCATCATCTGGGTTTTCTGATAAATAACGACTCGCGAATCGTTGCATGACATTCAAATAACTGGAGTTTTTGTCAACCAACTCCACATAAGATTGAAACATTCTTTCGAACTCACCTTTTTCTCCATAGATCTGAGCAATCTGAAAGTTGTAATTGGAACTTTTATTTTTTTCCATACCAATTTCATATGTCTCAATAGCATAGTCTAACAAGTTGTAATCTTTGAATAAACGACCTACAATTCCGGCGTAATTCGGCTTGATTTTGGTGTATTCAATTGCCTTTTTGTATTGAATTTCTGCACTTTCTTTTTGGAGCTGTTTTTCAAAATTATAACCTAAAAGCACATATAAATACGGCATGTCTTTATTGGTTTTTAGTTTGTTAGTTAGCAATTCCTCGGCCAATTTAAACTTACTCGTTTGCTGATAACAATTGATAAGCCTCTGAAGATATGTCGTATTAAATGGACTTCTTCGATACAATCGCTCATAGATTTGAATGGCCTTTTCGTATTGAGATTGTCGCAAATAATTCTCTGCTAAGGCATATTCATTTTGTAATGGTGTCTGTGACCAACAAAATGATGTGAAAACCAGTAATATCAAGAGAAAAAAGGACCTCATAGGCTCAAAGATACCGAAGTGCAATGTTAAATTTATATTAAACAACGCGATTTTTTGCCCATCCGTTGTAACTATTTCCAAAAATCTAGGTCTATAAGAGTATAAACCAAAAATTAAATCCCATGTTAGAACTAACCAAGAAATACGAAGTGGTTAAGGCTCAATCAAAAGAATTTATGAGAAAAGGAAATATTAGTGCTTATTTTGATGCGCTTTTAGAAATGAACAAATACAAGAGATTAATCGTATCTATTGCCGCAAATTAAGAACTAGTCTATTTTATCAAATCCGCAATATGGGATTAATACCTCAGGGATTTTGATACCATCTGCCGTTTGATAATTCTCTAAGATACCCGCCAAAACTCTCGGAAGCGCTAAAGAACTTCCATTCAAGGTATGCGCAAGCGTACTTTCCCCTTCTTTATTCTTGAATCTCAATTTCAATCTGTTCGCCTGGAATGTTTCAAAATTTGAAACAGAACTAATTTCCAACCATCTTTTCTGAGCTGTAGAATATACTTCAAAGTCGTAAGTTAACGCAGAAGTAAACCCAATATCACCACCACAAAGTCTTAAAATTCGATAGGGTAATTTCAATTCCTCTAATATGGTTTTAACATGTTCAACCATTCCGTCTAAAGCGGCATAAGAATTATAAGGGTGTTCAATCCGAACGATTTCTACTTTATCAAATTGATGCAGTCTATTCAATCCGCGAACATGAGCTCCATAACTTCCAGCTTCTCTTCTGAAACATGGCGTGTAACCAGTTAATTGAATTGGAAAATCCTTTTCATTCAACAAGGTATTTCGATACATATTAGTCACCGGCACCTCTGCGGTTGGAATTAAGTACAAATCATCATTTGTTACATGATACATTTGGCCTTCTTTATCTGGTAATTGTCCCGTTGCATAACCCGATGCTTCATTAACCAAGTGGGGCACTTGAACTTCTTTATATCCCGCAGCAGTATTCTTATCTAAGAAATAATTGATTAAGGCACGCTGTAATCTTGCTCCTTTTCCTTTGTAAACAGGGAATCCAGTACCTGTGATTTTTGCGCCAAGATCAAAATCGATAATATCATATTCCTTGGCCAATTCCCAATGCGGTTTAGCTTCACTATCCAAATTTGGAATTTCACCATGCTCAAAAACCACTTCATTATCCTCTTCTGTGCTTCCTTTTACAACAAGTTCATTAGGGATATTCGGAATTTGATATAACAATTCTGTCAATTCATTTTCAATACCAGAAAGCGCTTCAGAAAGCTCCTTTGATTTCTGTTTTAAATCACCGGTTTGTTGCTTTAATTCATTTGCTTTTTCAACCTGACCTGTTTTAAAAAGTCCACCAATTTCTTTCGAAAGCTTGTTCGCTTCAGCAAGAGTGGCTTCTAAAGAAGTTTGTGTAGCTCTTCGGTTTTCGTCAAGAGTGATGACTTGATTAACAACAGTTTCCGCATCTTTAAAATTCCTTTTATCAAGTCCTTTTAAGACGGTTTCTTTATGCTCTTTAATGTATTGAACCTGTAACATGGTGCATGAATTTACAGTGGACAAAGATACATTTTATTGAGTAGCTAACAATTAAAGATATAAGGAATTAGCGATGAAATCTCGTGCCTGGATTTCGTCTTTTTGAAGCTGAGAAATAAGGTGCTCTACCGAATCGAATTTGTGTTCATCCCTAAGAAAATATAATAACTCAACTGTTAGTGACTGTTCATATAAATCTTGATTAAAATCGAAGAAATGAACCTCAATGGTTTGATGTTTGCCATCTACCGTTGGACGCTTCCCGATATTCATCATTCCATAGATGATTTTGCTATCAACAGAAGATCGAACCACATATACTCCAGTTTTCGGAATTAATTTGTATTCCTCCTCAACATCAATATTGGCTGTGGGAAAACCAATTTTTCCACCCAATTGCTTTCCGTTTACCACTTTTCCGTTAAGCATAAAAGGATAACCTAAATAGGTGTTAGCTGTTTTTACACTTCCTTCCGCTAAAGCCTTTCGGATTTTGGTCGAACTTACTGATACATCGTCAATATCCTGAGCTGGAATTTCTTCGATATCAAAATCATAAAGTTTGCTGTACTCTTGTAATTGAGTAATATTCCCCTCCCGATTTTTGCCGAAATGATGGTCATAACCAATACAAAGTTTGGAGACATTGAATTGATTAACGAGAATATCCCTTACAAAAGCCAAAGCTGTTAGTCTTGAAAATTCTTTACTGAATGGATGAATAATTAAATAATCAAGTCCGGTTTTGGCTAAAAGGTTTTTTCGCTCTTCAATTGTATTGATGAGTTCTAAAGAATTGTCTTTTTGAAGCACCATTCGTGGATGTGGAAAGAAGGTCAATAAAATTGATTTTTTTCCTGCTTTTTTGGCGTCAGAAACCAACTTTTCAAGAATCCTTTGGTGGCCAAAATGAACACCATCAAAAGTGCCAATGGTGACAAAGGTTTTTTCTCCTTTTTGAAATTCAGAAATGTTATGAAGTGTGACCAACAATCTGTTTTTGGAGCCACAAAGTTACAACAACCGCATCACTTTACTCGCCTAAATTGACATTCAAACTCAAATTAGTTGTAATTTCGGATTGTGAAATCAAAGGATGGTTTTTTTGAACGTGTTTACGAGGTAGTTCGACTCATTCCTGAGGGAAGAGTTACTAGCTATGGCGCAATTGCCAATTATCTTGGAACCAAAGGATCTGCCCGAATGGTCGGTTGGGCCATGAATAGTTCTCACACAAAAGGAGTTCCTGCACATCGTGTAGTAAACCGAAAAGGTATTTTAACCGGAAAACATCACTTTCAAGGCACAAATTTGATGCAACAATTACTAGAAAATGAGGGTGTCGATGTTATCGACAATCAGATTCAAAATCTTGAAAATCATTTTTGGGATCCATCACTCGAGTTAACTAGATAACTTTCAATTATCAACGTATAAATTTTCATCATTTTTAATTGTTCATAATCTGTGAATTAAGGCGTATCTTTGCGGCGAAAAACAGAAAATAAGTTCGTTTTTAGAAACAACAGATATGGCCTTTAAAAAACAAGACATTTACAACGCATTAGAAAAGATTACTGAGCCAGGAGGAGGTAAAAATCTTGTCGAAAACGGAAATGTTACCAACGTGGTAACTTTTGGTGACGAGGTTATTGTTGACGTAACCATCAACAATCCATCTTTACAAGCAAAGAAGAAGATTGAAGTTGAGATTATGCGTGCGATTCACCGAGAAGTTGATCAGAAGATTGATGTTAAGGTGAATGTTAAGGTAGAAGTTCAAGATAAGGAAAACCCTAATCTAATCCGCGGTAAGCAAATTCCGAATATTCAGAATATCATTGCCGTAGCATCAGGTAAAGGTGGTGTAGGAAAATCTACAATTACTTCAAACCTTGCTATCAGCCTATCAAAAATGGGCTTTAAAGTAGGAGTTTTAGACGCAGATGTTTATGGCCCTTCACAGCATATCATGTTTGATGTGGAAAGAGGAAGACCATTATCGGTGAATGTGAACGGTCGTTCTAAGATGAAACCCATTGAGAATTATGGCGTAAAGTTACTTTCCTTAGGATTCTTTACAAATCCGAATCAGGCCGTAATTTGGAGAGGACCAATGGCATCAAAAGCATTGAATCAGTTAATTTTTGATGCAGATTGGGGCGAGTTGGATTTCTTATTAATTGATTTACCTCCAGGAACGGGAGATGTCCATTTATCAATCGTTCAGGCTTTGCCAATTACCGGAGCGGTAGTTGTGAGTACCCCACAGAATATTGCTTTAGCAGATGCAAAAAAAGGAGTTGCTATGTTCCAACAGGAATCGATTCAGGTTCCGGTATTGGGAATCGTCGAAAATATGGCATACTTCACACCAGAAGAATTGCCAAATAATAAATATTATATCTTTGGAAAAGATGGTGCGAAAAATCTTGCCGAAGATTTAAATGTGAAATTTTTAGGAGAGATTCCGATTATGCAAAGTATTCGCGAAGCTGGAGACGTTGGTCATCCGGTGGCGCTACAAGAAAAAACGGAACTTGAGTACATATTTACTGAGACCACGAAGGAAATGGTTTCTGAGTTATTGCATAGAAATGCAAATTTACCACCAACAGAAGTGGTGAGAATTACAACAATGAGTGGCTGTAGTGCTGTAAAAAAGTAATAAATGACAACACAAGAATTAACCTTAAACGTAGAAAAAGCCTTAGATGAAATCCGCCCGTTTTTAATTAGTGATGGTGGTAACATCAAATTATTGGGAATTGAAGATACGGTTGTAAAAGTTCAATTAGAAGGGGCTTGTACAGGTTGTTCCGTAAACCAAATGACCTTGCGTAATGGAGTAGAGGCGACCATTAAAAAATACGCTCCAGAAATCACTGAGGTTATAAATATTTCATAACTGATTTTTGTCAGGCTTTTAGAAATTCACAAACAATACATTTACCCCATTATTCTTGTAAATGATAAAAACAGATATTTTAATTATAGGCGCAGGTCCAACCGGGCTATTTACGGTTTTTGAAGCAGGATTATTAAAATTAAAATGTCATTTGATTGACGCCTTACCTCAGCCTGGAGGTCAATGTTCAGAGATTTATCCTAAAAAACCTATTTATGATATTCCGGCCTATCCAGAAATTTTAGCAGGAGATTTGACGGATAAATTGATGGAGCAAATTAAAGCTTTCGAACCGGGATTTACACTAGGAGAAAGAGCCGATACTATTGAAAAATTAGAAGACGAAACCTTTGTTGTCACTACAAATAAGGGAACAAAACACCATGCGCCAGTTGTTGCAATCGCCGGAGGTCTTGGAAGTTTTGAACCTAGAAAGCCACCTATTTCCAATATCTCAGATTTCGAGGATAAAGGTGTGGAATACATCATTCGTGATCCAGAAATTTACAGAAATAAGAAGGTAGTAATCGCGGGTGGGGGAGACTCTGCATTAGACTGGTCTATTTTCCTGACGGATGTTGCCTCAGAAGTAACTTTGGTGCACCGAAGAAATGAATTTAGAGGCGCTTTAGATTCTGTTGAAAAAGTTCAAGAGCTGAAAAACGCAGGAAAAATCAACCTGATTACTCCGGCTGAGGTCAAAGAAATCCATGGAGAAGATCATGTTACAGGAGTAACAATTGTGAAGGGAAAAGACGATTCATTTGTTTTAGAAACCGATCATTTTATTCCACTATTTGGATTATCTCCAAAACTAGGTCCAATTGCGAATTGGGGCTTGGAAATTGAAAAAAATGCAATCAAGGTAAATAACGCCCTAGATTATCAAACGAATATTCCTGGAATTTACGCCATTGGTGATGTGAATACCTATCCTGGGAAATTAAAATTAATCCTTTGTGGTTTCCACGAAGCCACTTTAATGTGTCAAAGCGCTTATCAACGTATTCATCCAGACAAAAAGTATGTGATGAAATATACTACCGTTGGAGGAGTTGAAGGTTTTGATGGAACCAAAAAAGAAGCACCGAAAGCGGTTGTAAAGAAAATCGAATAATGTCTGATATTACCATTAAAATCACTGATCGGGACGGGGTACTTCATGAGGTTGTTGCTCCAACCGATATGGCTATGAACCTAATGGAGGTAGTTCGTTCGTATGAGCTAGCGCCAGAAGGAACAATTGGAGTGTGTGGTGGAATGGCTATGTGTGCTTCTTGCCAGTGCTATGTGAAATCAAATCATGAACTTCCCGAAATGACACCCGATGAAGACTTAATGCTCGCCGAAGCTTTTTATGTCGAAGATAATAGTCGATTGGGTTGCCAAATTCATATGACTCCCGAAATGGATGGATTAGAGGTTGAGTTAGCACCAGAAAGCTAAATTTTCTTTGGCTATTTTTATATCTTTGTGTGAATAGCTAAATCGATTGAGATGTTTGAAAATCTTTTATTTCATCTTAAAAATCTTATCAAAAGGAATCCAGAATAATTATTCAATGTAATGATGGTATTCGTTAATGAGTATTAGACTTGTGGTCGGGCTCATTAATTTTTAAGTTATTCAGTTATTAATTCATTTAAAACATTGAAAAATGCCTTTTTATCATAAACTAGGGAAGATTCCTCCCAAAAGACATACGCAATTTAGAAAAGAAGACGGAAGCTTGTATTATGAGCAATTATTCGGAACTATTGGTTTTGATGGAATGTCTTCGAACTTGTACCATGAGAAACGTCCGACCATGGTCAAGGAAATTAAAAAACAATATTCTGTAGTACCAAAGGTTGCTAAAGGAAATAATATTCAATCCTACAGATTTCGTGGATTTCAAGTTCCGCAAGAGGACGATTTTTTAGATAGCCGAAAAGTGGTCTTAACCAATTCGGATTGTAGTATCATTTTGGCTGCACCGAGACATTCGTTGAGAGATTATTTCTATAAAAACACCGATGCAGACGAGCTTATTTTTGTTCATAGAGGCTCAGGGAAGTTAAGAACTCATATGGGAAATCTTGACTTTAAATATGGAGACTACTTATTAATTCCAAGAGGAATAATTTATCAAATTGATTTTGATTCTGAAGATAATCGCCTATTCATTGTTGAATCCTACAGACCCATTTATACGCCGAAACGATATAGAAACTGGTTTGGTCAATTGTTAGAACACTCGCCATTTTGTGAGCGTGACTTGAGGCAACCTCAAGAATTAGAAACATACGATGAAAATGGTGACTTTCTTATGAAAGTGAAAAAGCAAGACGAAATTATTGAAATGGTCTATGCTTCACATCCTTTTGATGTGGTGGGTTACGACGGATATAATTATCCATATGCATTTTCAATCCATGATTTTGAACCGATTACAGGCCGAGTACACCAACCACCTCCAGTGCATCAAACTTTTGAAACGGATGCTTTTGTTGTATGTAGTTTCGTTCCGAGGTTGTACGATTATCATCCGCAGGCAATTCCAGCTCCATACAACCACAGTAATATCGATTCTGATGAGGTGTTGTATTATGTAGATGGTGACTTTATGAGTAGAAATGATATAGAAGCGGGACATATTTCGTTGCACCCAGCCGGTATTCCTCATGGACCACATCCTGGAGCAACCGAAAGAAGTATCGGTCAAACTGAAACCGAAGAGTTAGCGGTTATGGTAGATACGTTTAAGCCCCTTAAAGTTACAGAAGAGGCCATGAAAATCGCAGATGAAGATTATTTCAAATCTTGGTTAGAATAATTCAATCAATCAACAAAATTTAAAAAAATGAGTAAAGAAGTAAAATCGGTTAATTACGGATTAGAAAAAATATTTGAAGGAGCAGACGACTTTTTACCTTTATTAGGTACAGATTATGTAGAATTTTATGTGGGTAACGCAAAACAATCAGCCCATTTTTATAAAACAGCATTTGGATTTCAAACCTATGCCTATAAAGGACTCGAAACAGGATCGAAAGATTCGGTGAGTTATGTGTTGAAACAAGACAAAATTCGTTTAGTGTTAACAACTCCATTGAATAGCAAATCACCAATAAACGATCATATTGTAAAACACGGAGATGGTGTAAAAGTGATTGCCTTGTGGGTTGAAGACGCTCGAAGTGCTTATGAAGAAACAACAAAAAGAGGGGCAAAGTCCTACATGGAACCCATTGTTGAAAAAGATGAATTCGGAGAAGTAGTTCGTGCTGGAATTTATACCTATGGTGAAACAGTTCACATGTTTGTAGAACGCAAAAACTACAAGGGACAATTCTTGCCTGGTTTCCAAAAATGGGAATCTGATTACAATCCAACTCCGGTAGGCTTAAAATATATTGACCATATGGTTGGTAATGTTGGATGGGGACAAATGAATAAATGGGTAAAGTGGTACGAAGACGTAATGGGATTCGTAAACTTTTTGTCTTTTGACGACAAGCAAATTCATACCGAATACTCTGCTTTAATGAGTAAGGTAATGAGTAACGGTAATGGAAGAATTAAGTTCCCAATAAACGAACCCGCAAAAGCAGCCAAAAGATCTCAAATCGAAGAGTATTTAGATTTTTATGAAGGATCGGGTGTTCAGCATATTGCTGTTGCTACGGATGATATTGTTGAAACTGTTTCTCAATTGAGGGCAAGAGGAGTCGAGTTTTTACCTCCTCCTCCTCAGGCGTATTACGATATGATCCCAGAACGACTTGGCGAGCATATGGAAATGATGAAGGAAGATATTTCAAAACTTCAGGAATTATCAATTTTGGTTGATGCTGACGAAGAGGGATATTTGCTTCAAATCTTTACAAAACCAGTAGAGGACAGGCCAACATTATTCTTTGAAATTATTCAGCGAATGGGAGCAAGAGGATTTGGAGCCGGAAACTTTAAAGCATTGTTCGAATCTATAGAAAGAGAACAGCAGAAAAGAGGAACTTTATAAATATCGGATGGAGAAAGACGATATTTTAAAGTCAATTGAAGAGAAATATAAAGATCTTGGTGTTCCTCTTAACTCAATGCTAGAAGGTTTACTTTGGAGTAGACCAATTACGTATTGGGATTATATCCAGACAGATGCATTATTAGGACTTCAAACACCTAGAACAACACAGCCAGATGAAATGGTGTTCATTATGTATCATCAGGTGAATGAATTGTTGTTCAAAATGATTCTTTGGGAGATTGACCAAGTGGCCAAATCCACAGAAATATCAGCAGAAAAGTTTACAAAGCATTTAAGTCGAATTAGTCGTTATTTCGATATGCTTTGTAGCTCTTTCTCTGTGATGGCCGAAGGAATGGATCCTCAACAATATCTTAAATTTCGAAATACCCTGACACCCGCTAGTGGATTTCAAAGTGCACAATATCGAAAAATTGAATTTGCGTCGACAGAGTTAATCAACCTGATTGATTCACGTTACAGAGATACGATTGATCGGAATTCTTCTTTTAAGAATGCGTACGACCATTTGTACTGGCAAGCGGCAGGGAAGAACCATAAAACTGGAGAGAAATCCATTCTAATCAAGTTATTTGATAAAAAGTATGTTGGGGATTTTATCGATTTTATGGAAGATTATAATGACTGTAACCTATCGAAAAAATTCAAACAACTTCCTAAGGAAATCCAGGAAGACGAATCCTTAATTAAAGCCATGCGTCATTATGATTACACCGTGAATGTGAAATGGGTAATGGCACATTACAATGCGGCAGGTAAATATTTGGGAGGGAATGAAAAAGAACTCGAGGCGACAGGCGGAAGCAGCTGGCGTAAATATTTACATCCGAAATACCAAAAGCGTATATTCTACCCCTACTTATGGTCGGAAGAAGAACTAAAAAATTGGGGTACATTTTAGTAATGGAACGATAATTGTCATCCCTTTTTTATAAGTTTGAACAGCGAATGAATTATTTCATCTTCTTTTTATTATTCTCCCTTGGGATGATGGCTCAGACCAAATCCGCCGAACCCGCTTTTACAGACGGTGAATGGTTGCGATACAAAATGAGTTACAGTGGTTTTTTAAGAGCAGGAACGGCAGAACTTCAATTAAAAGAGGCCGATTTAAATGGTAAGAAAGTATATCATGCCATCGGAAAGGGCTGGACGTCTGGAATGATTAAGTGGTTCTTTAAGGTGGATGATAATTACCAAAGCTATTTCAGCAAAGATTCCGTTTACCCATTGCTGTTTAAAAGAAAAATCTTCGAAGGCGGTTACCGAAAGCATGTAAATACAACCTTTAAGCACGATTCTAAGAAAGCTTTAGTTCAAGATTTTCTTAAAAAGAAAGACACTTTAATAGGATTTAATAATGTACAAGACATGTTATCTTCTTTTTATTATCTCCGTAATTTGGATGTGACTCAATTAAAGCCGGGAGACGAAATCAAATTGAATATGTTCTTAGATGCAAAGACGTACAATTTTAAGTTGAAGTATGTTGGTGAAGAATTGCTAAAAATTCGAGAGGGTAAAGTGAAAACCCTCAAATTTATGCCGCTTGTGCAAGCTGGACGAATTTTTAAAGAGCAGGAAAGTGTTACCATTTGGATTACTGCAGACGATAATAAAATTCCAGTTCGACTTCGTGCTAATTTGCGAGTAGGATCTTTACGAGCAGAACTTGAAGCCTACAAAGGACTGGAACATTCTTTCAAAAAAATTTACGAGTAAGATCTCCTAAATTTTTCCTTCTCCCATCCAGTTAAATTTGTATTTTTGGGAACTAGAATTAGGACATAATCCATTCTTTTTTTGAAAAAAACAGTTGCATATTTTCTTTTGATGTTGATGAGTTGGGGTTGCGGGACTTCTGAAGAAAAAGAAACGCCCAAGGCGAAGCCTAAACCAAAACCAAATATTCATTTTGGTTATAACTTCGATAACTTTAAAGTCATTCGTGATACCATCAAAAGCGGAGAGAGTTTTGGTGAAATCTTAGATAGACATCATGTTTTTTATCCGACCATCAACAAGATTGCAGCCACTGTCAAAGAAGAATTTGATGTTCGTCGGGTTAGAGCTGGCAAGCCATATACTATTTTAGCAAGCAAAGATTCCTTAGAGCAAGCGCAAGTGTTTATTTACAAACACGATAAGATTAACGCTACGATTCTTGACTTTAAAGATTCCATTATTACTGCTGAACGTTTTGAAAAACCTATTAAAACAATAGAAAAAGAAGTTACAGGTATTGTTTACAATAACTTTTCGGAGGCTATGGATAGTTTAGGAGTAAGGCCTGGAATGACATACACTGTTGCTGATATTTATGCTTGGACCCTTGATTTCTATAGGTTGCAGCGAGGAGATTCCTTTAAAATCATTTATGAGGAAAAGTTTATCGACGATTCGACATTTGCCGGGTATGGAGATGTAAAGCAAATGGTATTTAATCATAAGGGAAGGAATTTATATGCCTTCAGGTATATTGCAGACACGATTCGGAACATCCCGGATTATTATGATGATGAAGGAGATCTTCTACGTAGACAGTTTTTGAAATCTCCTATTAAATTCCAATACCGAATTTCTTCTCGATACAACTTAAGAAGAAAAATTGCGTACTACGGAAATCGAGTTCGCCCGCATCGAGGCACTGATTTTGCCGCAAAAGTTGGGACCCCGATTATTGCTACGGCAAGTGGTACAGTCACTGAATCTGCACGACGTGGCGGAAATGGAAATTACGTTAAGATCAAACACAATAATACCTATTCCACTCAATATCTTCATATGAAACGAAGAAAAGTTTCTAGAGGAGATTACGTAAAACAAGGTGACGTTATCGGTTGGGTTGGAATGACAGGAAATACTAGTGGACCTCATGTTTGTTACCGTTTTTGGAAATACGGCAGACAAGTGGATCCGTTAAGAGAAAAGTTACCTCCGGCAAAACCATTGCCAAAACATATAAAGGAAAAGTATTTAAAGTTCATCGCTCCATTAAAGTATAGCCTAGATTATGGAAAAATGGAAGTAGATGAGCCCGATAGTTTAAAAGAAAAAATAGCACTTAAGTAAATTATGGCACTTAAAAACAGCAATCCTACAACCACAAACGCTTGGCAAAAATTAGGTCAGCATTTTGCGAATAATCAGCATATCGAGTTAAAAGAGTTGTTTAAAAATTCATCGCGAAAAGAAGATTTTTCTATTGCCGTAGAGGGATTGAACGTAGATTTTTCGAAGAATAGATTGACCGAAGAAACACTCGCTTTGTTGGTTGAATTTGCCAATGAAATGGATTTAAAAGGAGCGATTGAAAGTCAGTTTACTGGGGAGGTAATCAATGAAACTGAACAACGAGCAGTATTGCATACGGCATTGAGAAGCACTTCTGAAGAAGCGATTCTAGTTGATGGGAAAAACATCAAGCCAAAAATTCAATCTACACTAAGAAAAATAAAAAGCTTTTCGAGAAAAGTAATTTCTGGAAAATGGAAAGGCTATACCGGAAAATCAATTACTGATGTTGTAAATATTGGAATTGGAGGTTCTGATTTAGGTCCGGATATGGTGGTTGAATCTTTGAAATTCTATAAAAACCACTTGAATGTCCATTTTGTATCCAATGTTGATGGAGATCATGTTTCTGAAGTTATTAAAGACCTGAATCCAGAAACCACATTATTCATCATTGTTTCAAAAACATTTACCACTCAGGAAACCATCAGTAATGCCGAGACCATTAAGAATTGGTTTTTAAAATCAGCAACCATATTTGACATTCCAAAACATTTCGTTGCGGTATCTACAAATTTGGATGCGGTTAATCGATTCGGAATTGATAAAGACAACGTATTCCCAATGTGGAATTGGGTAGGAGGTCGTTTTTCGTTATGGTCTGCCGTAGGATTGTCAATCAGTTTAGCTGTTGGCTATGATAATTATAGAAAATTATTAGACGGTGCTGAGTTCATGGATAATCATTTCCGAAATACAGATTTCAGAAATAACATTCCGGTTGTTTTGGCTCTGATCAGTGTTTGGTATAACAATTTCTACAACGCAGAATCAGAAGCAATTCTTCCGTACTCTCAATATTTATCGAAACTTCCAGATTATTTGCAACAAGCTATTATGGAGAGTAATGGCAAGGGTGTAGATCGAAATGGAGATGAGGTGAATTATCAGACAGGAACTATTATTTGGGGAAGTACAGGTACGAATATGCAACATGCCTTTATGCAGTTGGTGCACCAAGGAACGAAATTAATTCCGGCCGACTTCATTGGGTTTGAGGAATCATTATATGGCTTGGAAGATCATCACAAGAAATTAATGGCAAATTACTTCGGTCAGATGAACGCTTTGGCTTTTGGTAAAACCAAGCAAGAGGTTCATTTGGAATTAAAAACATCTGGAAACAAGGATCAAATTCAGAAATTACTTCCGTATAAAGTATTCCAAGGAAATAGGCCAAGCAACGCGATCTTGTTTGATAAGTTAACACCAGAATCTTTAGGAAAGTTAATAGCTATTTATGAGCATAAAATTTTTACTCAAGGTATTTTATGGAATATCTATAGTTATGACCAGTTTGGTGTGGAATTAGGAAAGGAAATGGCTAAAAAACTGCTAAAAGAAGGCTGATCCTAGCGCTTTTTAAATTATTCACATTTACTTGATTTTATCTTAATAACATTGTTGATAAATAAAACCTTATTAATCAGCGTTTTGGATAAAAAAGACTACATTTATTTTACTAATTATTTGTTAAAACTTAACATTTGCTTAACATAACAATTGGGTAAATGAGTGAATTTTGCAAAGCACTTAAATCAAATTTTTTAAAAATGAAAAACGTGAAGAACTTGTTATGTGTGGCGTTATTTTTCGTAACGGCTACAATACTAGCTCAAACAAAAGTAACAGGTACAGTTGTTGATGAAAACAATCAGCCTTTACCTGGAGCGAGCGTACTTGAAAAAGGTACAAAAAACGGAACTGAAACAGATTTCGATGGTAAGTTTACTTTAAACGCATCATCAAATTCTGGTGTATTAGTTATTTCTTATTTAGGTTACACTACACAAGAAGTAGCTTTCTCATCTTCAAAAGCTAATGTTGGAACTGTATCCATGGCTGTTGGAGGAAATCTTTTAGACGAGATTGTAGTAGTTGGTAAAGGGGTTATTGATTTAGTTCAAGACAGAAAGACTCCTGTTGCGGCATCTACAATTAGAGCGGCTGAAATTCAGTCGAAATTAGGAAACTTAGAATTTCCTGAAGTATTAAACGCAACTCCTTCTGTATATGCTACAAGACAGGGTGGTGGTTATGGAGATTCAAGAATCAACGTAAGAGGTTTTAACCAGAGAAACACTTCTTTCATCATAAACGGTCAGCCAGTAAACGACATGGAGAACGGATGGGTATACTGGTCTAACTGGCAAGGTTTATCAGATGTTGCATCTGGTATCCAGATCCAGAGAGGTTTAGGAGCTTCTAAGTTAGCTGTACCTTCTGTTGGTGGTACTGTAACTATCGTTACAAAATCAACTGAAAAAGAAGAAGGCGGTAGATTATTATCTATGGTAGGTAACGATGGTTACTACAAAAACGTTGTTTCTTACAACAGTGGTATTAACGACAATGGATGGGCTGCAAGTATCTTATTAGGATCTTGGCAAGGTGATGGTTATGTAGACGGAACAATGGGTAGAGGTACTACTTATTTTGTTTCTTTAGGATACAAACCATCTGATGAGCATGCATTCAACTTTACTTTTACAGGAGCAGGTCAGTGGCACCACCAAAGATCTACTAGATTATCTATTAGAGACTTCCAAAACTTCGGTGGTTCTGAAGAAATCAACAGAAGATTCAATGCAGACTGGGGTATGTTAAATGGTGAGGAGTATAACATCAGAAGAAACTTCTATAACAAGCCAATTGCTACTTTAAACTGGGACTGGAACATCAAAGAGAACTTAAGCTTATCTTCTTCTTTCTATGGCTCTTGGGGTCGTGGTGGTGGAACAGGTCCACGTGGAAACAGCTTCCGTAACTCAGTTACTGATAACTTCCCATTCAGAAGAGATTTAACTTCTCACGTAGCTGCTGGTAGAGGAACAAGAGTAGGTCCTCAAGACTATATCGATTATGATGCAGTAGTTGCTGAAAACATCGCGTCGACTTCTCCTTACACAGGTGGAGCAGGTAGAGGAGCTTACAATGGAATGCGTATTGGTTCTAACGGATTCAGAAATGATGGTGTTAACCGTGCAGTTCTTATCAGAAGAGCTTCTATGAACTCTCATGACTGGTACGGAGCGATCTCTAACTTAAAGTATGAGGCAGATAAATTTACTTATAGTGTAGGTGTTGATTTAAGATCTTATACTGGTTACCACTATAGAGTATTAAATGACTTAATGGGATTAGACGCTTATTACAGTACAGGTAACAGAAATTTAGATACTGGTAAAATTTTAACTGAGACTACAGAGGCTTCTCCGTTCAAAAACACAGGATTAAAATCTGATAAAATTGATTACTACAACGTTGGTTTAGTAAACTGGCAAGGTTTCAACGCAATGGTTGAGTATGACAATGATGATAAATTAACGGCTGTTTTACAAGCAGGTATTTCTAACCAAAGCTACCAGAGAGTTGATTACTTCGATTCTCCTACAAATGTAGAAAGTGATGTTAAAAACATGACTGGTGGATATATTAAAGGTGGTGCGAACTATAACTTTAATGATGTAAGCAATGTATTCTTTAATGCAGGCTTCATCAAAAGACAACCATTATTTGACGGTATTTTCCCAAATTTTGCGAACGCTATCAATCCTAACGCACAAAACGAAACTGTTACTTCTATCGAATTAGGATATGGTTTCAAAAAAGACGGTGTTAGAATTAACGTTAATTTATATAGCACATTATGGTCTGATAGAGTTGAGACTCGAGGAATCAATGATTACTTCGGAGCTGGACAAGACGGTGTTGCATTATGGGAGAATGTATCTCAAAGACACGAAGGTATCGAAATTGAAGGTTTCTTTGATATCACAGATAACTTAAGATTAACTGCTATGGCTTCTGTTAACAACTGGAGATATGCAGAAGATGCGCCTGGTACTGTTACTAACGTATCTAACACTTCTCAAGTTGATACAAAGGATCTTTACATTGGAGATGTAAAAGTAGGTGACGCTGCTCAAACTACAGCAAACTTAAACTTACGTTACTCTCCATTCAAAAACTTCAGTTTAGATGCTAACTGGAGATATGCTGGAGATTTATATGCAGACTATAGTGTATTAGATACTGAGTTTGATACTCCAAACAACAGAGGAGCAGTAAAATTACCAAACTACTCATTAACTGACTTAGGCGCTAGCTACCGTTGGGATTTCTCTAACGATAACAGCTTAAACTTCAGATTTAATGTAAACAACATCTTTGATACGGTTTACATTGCTGAAGCTAGCACAAGTTTCCATGTTGATAGCAACACAGTTGATACTTGGAATGGTATTGATACTACTAACAACGTATGGTTTGGTTTTGGAACTACTTGGAACTTCTCAGTTTCATACAACTTCTAATCCAATCTAGATTATCATATAAAACCACCTCACCTGAGGTGGTTTTTTTATAGATGAAATTTAAATACCTTTGTTTTAAAATTTATAATCATGGTTCAAGTTCATTCGTATTGGGCATACTTAGTAGTCCTAGTTTTAGTAGCATCAGTTTTAAATTCTTTAATGGGAATGGTAAACAAAAAATCTTTTGAAAGTAAAGATTTACGTTTGTCATTATTTACCTTGATTTTTAGTCATATCCAATTGTTAATTGGGTTCATCGTTTATTTCAATCAAGGGTGGCACAACAATATTGGAAGCATGATGGGCGATAGTGCTGGGCGCTTATTAGCTCTAGAGCATCCATTAACAATGCTGATTGCGATTGCTTTAATTACAATCGGATGGTCTAAGCACAAAAAGAAAGAATCCGATGCAGCAAAGTTCAAAACTATTTTCACATTTTATGCGATTGCCTTATTCTTAGTTCTTTTAAGAATTCCATGGGCGAATTGGTTCACTAATTAATGAAAATATTTAGCCACATACTGACTCCGGTTTTTGGACTGGCTTTTTACGTTATACTTTTAATTTTTCATCCATTACAATGGATTGGTTACAATGTCTTCGGATCCAATGGGCATCAGAAAGTTGTAGACCTACTCAATTGGTTTTTGGTAAAAGCACTTTTGTTGCTTGGAATTGTTGTTCGATTTAAAAATGAACATGACATTCCCAAAAGCACAACCATTGTGTTTGTTTCCAATCATCAAAGTATGTTTGATATTCCGCCTATCATTTGGTACTTGAGAAAACACGTACCTAAGTTTGTTTCTAAAAAAGAATTAGGAAAAGGAATACCAAGTATTTCCTATAATTTAAAATATGGAGGAGCTGCATTGATTGATCGAAAGGATCGAAATCAAGCAATTCGAGAATTGGAAAAATTTGCGAAACGAATCAATCAAAATAATTGGTCTGCGGCTATTTTTCCAGAGGGAACTAGAAGTAGAGATGGAAAACCCAAAGCATTCGCTTACGGGGGCTTAAAAACAATTTTTAGTCATAATCCCGAGGCTTATGTTGTTCCGATAACTATAAATAATTCTTGGAAGATTTTCAGATATGGAAAATATCCGCTGGGAGTCTTCTCACCCTTGACTTTTGAAGTTCACGAACCGATTTCATTGAAAGAAACAGATTTAAAGGAGGTTTTAGAAAGAACCGAAAAAGTGATAAAAAGTAAGATTATAGAATCTTAAATTGATCTCTGTCATTTAGGAATCCCAGTTTTTTCCGAACGGATTGTAATTTAGCTTTATCTAGAACCGCACTTACTTTGCCCTCTTCGTTATCTTCAAGTTTTGATAAGATTTCTCCCATGAAGTCAATTATGGCAGAATGTCCTGAATATTGATAGTTATTCGCATCAGCACCAATTCGGTTTACACCTATCACATAACTCATATTTTCAATGGCTCTTGCCTTAAGTAAAATATCCCAGGCTTTTACTCGCATAACCGGCCAGCTCGCGATATAAATTAAGAGGTCGTAATCATTGGTATTTCGAGACCAAACCGGGAAACGCAGATCATAACAAATTAAAGGGCAAATTCGCCATCCTTTGTATGAAATTACAATGGTTTCTGAACCAGATTCATATACTTCATGTTCTCCTGCCAAAGTGAATGTATGCCGTTTATCATAATGATGAATTTCACCATTAGGTTCTACAAAAACCAATCGGTTGTAGTACTTATCTTTTTCAGTATAAATTATACTTCCAATTAGGGCCTTATTTGTGCTTTTTGAAGTAGCTAGTAACCATCTATAAGTTTCGCCCTCATTCGTTTCTGCGAAAGGTCCAGCATTCATTGAAAATCCGGTGGTAAACATCTCTGGTAGAATCACAATATCAACATCCGAAGAAAGTTTTTTAATCTCCTTTTCGAAATAGTTTCTATTGGCTTCCGGATTTTCCCAAACCAAATTTGATTGAATTCCGACAACTTTTAAAGTACTTAACATTGCAAAGAAATTTCGATGTTATAAAGGTAATATTTTTGTAATTTAGGATTTACTTTTTTTAGTATGCAAACCTTTATTTCAGAATCTATAGATGATATTTTACGATACAATTCGACATTAGAAAATGTTGTTATTGTTTTACCATCTCAGCGAGCTAAGGTTTTTGTTCGAAATGTTTTAAAGCAGAAAATTCGAATTGGGTTTTTACCGAGATTGCTAAATATTGAAGAATGGATTTCTGAAGTTTCACAAATTCAACGGGTAGAGCCAACACTTTTATTGTTTGAGTTTTATAAGGTTTATAAATCCATTGAAAAACATCCAGAACCCTTTCAAAGTTTTATTGATTGGGCACCAACGGTATTAAATGATTTCAATGAAATTGATCAATATTTGGTGGAAACCAAACGAATTTTTGATTACGTAAGAGATATAGAACGACTTCAAAAATGGTCTGTTACCGGAACCTTTCAGGAAACAGATTTAATTAAAAGCCATCGCTATTTTTTAGAGAAATTAAATCCTTTGTACGATCAGCTGTACCAAAATTTAAAATTTAAGAACCGAGGATATCAAGGATTACTATATCGAGAGGCTGTTTCCAATTTGGAGAATTACCTAGAAAGCAATGCCAAAATCAATTTCTATTTCATTGGTTTTAATGCATTAAATAAAGCCGAAGAGGTTTTGATGAAACGTCTTGTAACTCATAATTCATCAGATATATATTGGGACATCGATTCCGTGTTTTTACAAGAAAATCATCAGGTAGCCAGCTTTATTTCGAAGTATAAATCCAGATGGGAGTATTATGAAGACAATGAATTTAAATCCGTCGGAAATAACTTCAGCAAACTTGAGGATATACAGGTGATTGGAGCTTCAAAACAGGTTTCTCAGATTAAATATGTAAGTGAGTTACTCGCTCAAAATGATGTAAAAAACACAGCTTTAATTTTAGGTGACGAATCAGTCTTACCAGTCGTTCTGAATTCGATACCAAAGAATATCAATGGGGTGAATATCCCTATGGGTTATCAGCTAAAAGACCTTCCAATCACCAACTTTTTTTCGTTATTGATTCAATTGCATTCTAATCAGAAATCAACGGCTTATTTCAAGGATATTTTCAAGATTATCAATCATCCATTTTTAAGAGATAAATATGCTGAGGATTTTAAAGTTTTGGTTGATCAGTTTGTAGCAGATGTAGAGTTGAATAACCGAACATTCATACAATGGGAAGCAATTCTTCAATTTTTCTCTCAAGGAGACGCTGATTTTGTCTCCGTATTTAAAGCGATTTTTTCTCCATATGAATCACCATCAACCTTTATATCAAGGTTCAAAAGGATTATTGAATTATTGAAAGATCAATCGAATTCAATTGAGCGGGAATCACTATTTAGATTATATACGATTTTCAATCAGTTATTAGAGCTTGAGAAGAGTTATGGCTATTTAGAAGACCCTAAAACACTGGGTTATTTCTTTGATCGTTTTCTGGGTAAGGAAAGTTTGTATTTCCAGGGAGAACCGTTAATGGGGCTACAAATTATGGGGCTTTTAGAAACCCGAGCACTCGATTTTGAAAACCTGATTATTACGGGAGTTAACGAAGGTGTTTTGCCAAAGGATTCCAAGTCCAATTCATTCATTCCTTTTGACGTAAAAATGGCTTTTGGCTTGCCAACCTACAGAGAAAAGGATGCCATTTTTGCCTATCATTTCTTCCGACTGATTTCTCATGCAAAAAAGGTGACCTTGCTTTATAATTCCATTACCGATGATTTTGGGCAAGGGGAACCAAGCCGTTTACTGAAACAACTGGAGTTATTAAAACCGAAAGTCCCGAAATTGATGGTTGCTCCAAAAGTGAATTCTCAAAAAATACTACCAAAAGAAATTGAGGTAATTCCAGAGGTTCAGGAACGAATTGCGAAGTTGTTTAAATCTGGTTTGTCCCCTACAGCCATTACAATATATTTATATAATCCGCTGTCCTTTTATAAAAAATATGTCCTTAAAATTTACGAAGCAGAGGAGGTCGAGGAGACCATTGCAGCAAATACATTAGGGAACGTTATCCATTATAGTTTAAAAAGTTTGTACGATCCTTTTGTTGGCAAATTCGTTTCTGCTTCAGATGTTCGGCAAATGATAGAAAAGAGCGATGATGAGGTTACAAAATGGATCAATATTGAAATAAAGGAAGGCAACATTAAAACGGGAAAAAACCGATTAATTTATGAGGTTGCCAAGAAGTATGTGCAGAACTTTTTAAAATCCGAAGAAGAGTTACTTGCTGATGATAATAATGCTTTAAAAATCATCAGCTTAGAGGAGGATTATCAAACTCAAATCTACATCCCAGAACTGAATGAAACCGTCCAGATTAAGGGTCAAATTGATCGAATTGATGAGCTTAATGATGAAGTTCGAATCATTGACTATAAGACGGGAAAAGTAGATCAGTCTAACCTAAATATTGGGAGTTTAGAGAATTTAAGACACGAAAACCATCATAAAGCCATCCAGTTATTAATCTATGCATTTCTCGCTACTAAAAGCGGTAAAATTGATGGTCAGAAACCCCTTGTTGCAGGAAATATTTCTTTTAAAAACTTGAAATCTGGTCTACTACTTTTGAATTTTGCAGAACCTAAAAAAAAACACATCAATGAGATTACCAAAGAACGGCTAGCGGCCTTTGATGAGATTTTAAAAGGAATTATTCAAGACTTGGCAAACGAAAAGAGTTTTGTAGAAAATTTAGAAGCAAAATATTAAGCTCCTTTTAATACTAACAAAGGAATATTCACGTAAAACTCTGATTTTTGAATTGTGTTTTTTTCCAATAACTTCTGAAAGAAACCTCTTTTTCGAGTACAAACACAAAGTAAATCTGGACTAACAGCATTCAAGTGTTCCAATACCCCTTGATAGGTAGTGCCATTTTCCGATTCGATAAAAGAATCTTGTAGTTTGCTCAATTCCGGATCAATCACACCATCGGCATCCATAAAACTTGGTGTTTTTACTAACAATAAATTCAGGCTAGCGTTAAATGCTTTTTTAATAAATGAAATGGGTCGGATCGCTTCAATTTGACTAATAACTCCAGATTTAAATGCCAGCTGCATTTTTTTAATCGGTTTGAAGGAATAGTTTTCTGGGATTGCAAGAAGTGGAATGTTAGTCTGTTTCACCAAACTTCCAACGGTTTTTCCTAGGTATAATTCTTCTTTAATGCTGTTACTTTTGGTTCCAACAATAATGAGGTCAATTCCGATTTCATTATTTACATCAGCAACGCTATCTAACACGTTCCCACGAGCTGCAACCATCGCCACTTCAACATTTTTTGTATCTACACTATCAATAATAGTTTTAATGTACAGATTTGTTTCTCGTTCCAAAATGGCATTAATATTTATCATAGCACCGGCTTTATTTAGCCCGCTATATGCTCTAAAAACGAAAACTTTAGCATTAATGTGCGCTGCAAAATCTATAGCATATTGCAAAGAATTTTTTGCTGAATCCGTATCGCCGATTGGTACTAGAATATGTTTCATCATGGAACAATTTGGCTTCAAAATTAGTCTTTTTTAAAGAAATCAGATTTTTTAAACCTTCAGAATCCTCGTACTTTTGCAAAAATTTCCGCTTTTGGCTCAAGACATTTCGATAAAAAACATCAATAGACTAGCAATACCGGCTTTAATTGCTGGTGTCGCAGAGCCAATATTGTCCATTACTGATACTGCGATTATTGGGAATATGGATGTGAATGCTACAGAAAGTTTGGCCGCGGTTGGAATTGTTGGCGCATTCATATCGATGTTGGTGTGGGTTTTCGGTCAGATTCGAAGTGCTATTTCATCCATCTTAAGTCAGTATTTGGGAGCAAATAAAATTGACGAGGTTAAAGAGTTACCTGCTCAGGCAATTGCTATTATTCTTATGGGTAGTTTTTTAGTCATTTTGTTAACGTACCCCATATCTGAGCATATTTTTAGACTTTATAATGCTAAAGATTTGGTGTTGGACTACTCTGTTGATTATTTCAATATTCGAATTTTCGGGTTTCCATTTGCCTTACTTGTATTTGCCATTTTCGGAATATTTAGAGGATTACAAAACACGTTTTATCCAATGATTATTGCGATTATCGGCACGATTATCAACATTGTCTTAGATGTTGTATTGATTTACGGAATCGAAGGTTATATTCCTGCAATGCACATTAAAGGAGCTGCTTATGCGAGTGTCATTGCTCAAGCTTCAATGGCTGTAATTTCAATTGTATTGTTGCTTCGAAAAACGTTTATCAATCTACGAATTCGTTTCCCTTTTCATCCAGAAATTAAACGACTGCTTGGCATGGTTGGAAACTTGTTCATTAGAACAATCGCCTTAAATATTGCCTTGTATTTAGCAACGGCCTATGCTACTTCTTATGGAAAAGAATATATCGCTGCCTATACGATTACTATAAACCTTTGGCTGCTTGCAGCCTTTATGATTGATGGTTTTGCAAGTGCTGGAAACATTTTGAGCGGTAAATTGTTGGGAGCAAAACAATACGGTCTACTCATTAAATTGAGTAATCGATTATTGGTTTATGGGCTGGTAACAGGTGTGATTATGGCTGGAATCGGATTTTTACTTTACAATTTTATTGGCGGTGTTTTTACCAAAGAAACTCCAGTGCTCACGGAATTTTACACCGTTTTTTGGTTGGTATTACTATCCCTTCCGGTAAGCGCAATTACATTTATTTTTGATGGGATGTTTAAGGGGATGGGTAAAATGAAATACCTTCGAAACATCCTTATTTTATCTACCGGGCTAGTTTTTCTTCCAAGCCTGCTGATTTTTGATTACTTGGAATTGAAACTATATGCCATTTGGCTGACATTTACATTTTGGATTATAGCTCGTGGAGCACCTCTTATCTTAAATTTTCGAAAGACTTTTATTCCTCTAGCGACTGCCGATAATTAAATTTGATCTCCCCTTGTTTTAAGGGTATTTAGTATCTTAGTTTAAAATTCGTAGAATATGACTCGCAACTTTTTCATTTTGATTTTCGGCATTATTCTTATTTACGCTTGTCAAAAAAAATCAATGGATGAATTTGATGTGGTTAACAAATGGCAAACCACCTATCTTAAAGTTGAAATGCCGACGGCTAGCAAATCAGATTCCTTAAAAGTCATTGAAGATCGATTTGACAATAATCCTGAACGAGTTGCTCAATCTCAATATTTCGCAGATGGCACGTTTTCTGCATGGTTTTTGACCAAAGAAGGGAAGCAAGTCGATCGAACTACAGGAAAATGGATTATGAAAGAGGATACCTTATTTGTTGATTTTGTCTACGGATGGAAAACTGTGACAGTAGGGTACAAAATAATTCCGATAGAAAACGGTTTTAGAGGTGTTAGCAAATACGACTGGGATAATGATGGTGAATATGACGATTTGCTTACGATGGAAACTAAAATGATAAAGAATTAGAATTGTTTAAAATCAAGCATATTTCGTTACGAAATAGGATATTCTTATCGATGATCCTATTGGTGCTCATGGCATCCATTTTAATTTTAGTGGTAACAATTTATCAGTATGATGAACAAACCCGAGATTACAATATCCAACGATTCGAACGGAAAGAAACCATCACCAAAGAGACCATTGAGCTCGAACTAAAAAACAAAACTTCTTATCCGGTTACCACAGAAAATTTACCTAAGATATTTCAAGATCGGATCTACGAGATTTCATCAATCAATAAGCTGAATATTACCATATTCGATTTAAAAGGGAACTTACTGAAAACTTCTATAGGAAATGTGTTTGAAAAGAATGAGATCGAACCCTTACCATCCGAACTAGTTACTGAGTTAGCTCAGAATTCAAATCATAGAATTTTAAAGAATAATCAAAAAAACGGGATTAGTTACCAAACTTCCTACACCTATATCAATGATCCTAAATTTAAACGGATCGGGATTTTAGAAATTCAGTTTACACAAGATAATTCAGAGATAGAATACGAATTAAAAGAGTTTATAACTCGGCTCTCTTTGGTCTATTTACTGATGTTTTTTGTAGCCATTGCTCTGGCGTATTTCTTATCGAGCTATATCACCAGATCAATCAAGACGATTTCTGATAAAATGAAACAAACTCGATTGAATAAAAGAAATGAGAAAATCATTTTAGATAACCCAAGTTCCGAAATTGAGGCTCTTGTCGATGCCTATAATGACATGATAGATCAATTGCAGGAAAGTGCTGTAAAATTGGCCAAAAGTGAGCGTGAAAATGCCTGGAGAGAAATGGCAAAGCAGGTAGCGCATGAAATAAAGAATCCGTTGACTCCAATGCGATTAACTGTGCAAAGCTTTCAGAGAAAATTTGATCCAACCGATGAGAATGCTAAAGCAAAGCTATCTGATTATAGCGAGACTTTAATTCAGCAAATTGATGTCATGAGTTCAATTGCATCTGCTTTTTCTGATTTTGCCAAAATGCCACAGGTAAAGAAAGAACGCATCAATGTGGTAGATGTATTAAAATTGGCCTTGGAGATTTTTAGTGAAAAGTATATCAATTATCAATGTAAAGAAGAAGAAATCTATGCTAATTTAGATAAGACTCAGCTCATTCGAATCGTAAACAACCTGATTAAGAATGCGATTCAGGCATGTAAAACCAAGGAAGATCCCATAATTAATGTAGACCTGTATTCGGAAAAAGAACATTTTAAAATTGTTGTTTCTGATAACGGAATCGGAATTGAAGATGCAGTAAAAGACCTCGTTTTTGAACCTAAGTTTACGACAAAATCGAGCGGAATGGGTCTTGGGCTACCTATGATTAAAAACATCATTGAGGCATACCATGGGAGTATTTCTTTCACTTCGAAAAAAGATATAGGTACGATTTTTACCGTAATTTTACCTACAGAATAATTAGCAATAAATCTATTTTTATGAATTTTGAAAATATTACACTAGAAAAGGGTAATGGTATTGGGTATGTAACCATTAACCGTCCTAAGAAATTAAATGCTTTAAATAAAGCTACCATTGAAGAATTGAATACGGCTTTTTTAGCACTAGAAGACGACAATGAGGTGAGAGTCGTTATTTTAACGGGGTCTGGTGATAAAGCTTTTGTAGCTGGTGCAGATATTTCAGAATTCGCGTATTTTTCTCCAGATCAGGGAGGTAAATTGGCAAGAAAAGGCCAAGAAATGGTTTTTGATTTAATTGAAAATTTATCCAAGCCGGTGATTGCAGCGATTAACGGATATGCTCTTGGAGGCGGATTAGAACTAGCAATGTCTTGTCATTTTAGAATTGCATCTACTGAAGCAAAAATGGGACTTCCAGAAGTATCTTTAGGAGTTATTCCAGGGTACGGGGGTACACAACGTTTACCACTACTAATCGGAAAAGGTCGCGCTTTAGAACTAATTACCACGGCGTCTATGATTTCTGCAGATGATGCTAAAGCATACGGATTGGTAAATCATGTCACAACTGCAGAAGAATTGATTCCGCTAGCCGAGAAAATAGCATCCAAGATTATGCGAAACTCACCGAATGCAATTGGTGCCGCTATAAGAGCTGTTAATGACGCTACTAAAACAGGGGTGAATGGTTATGATACCGAAGTCGAAGAATTCGGAAATTGTTTTGGTACAGATGAATTTATTGAAGGTACTTCAGCATTCTTAGAAAAGCGTAAACCAAATTTTTGATATTAAAAAAGGGAGTTGATTCATCAACTCCCCTTTTTTAAACTCAATTATTAATTAAACTTTAAATATTTTTCTTACTTAAACGTTTGGGCTCTTTTAAAAAGTAGCCTAAAACTGCTAGCTGAAAAATGTACAGTAAACCGAAGGCTGACATTACAGCAATAAATAAAATTCCTTCTTTATTCATCATAATAAATAAATTTTACTGCAAAAATACGGCGGATAATAGCCTTTTTCTATATCAACTTATCCAAATTATTTACTATATTATCTTTTTTATCTATGTTAATTCAATGTAAAGTTAATATAGTATATAAAAGGGTTAACTTACCAACGAATTAGATCCTTTAGTATCGTACATTTGATAGGAATTAAAAAAAATGCTGAAAAAACCAACTTTAGAAAAAATCAATCCAGACTTTGGAAGTTCTTTACTTGTTCGGAAACATACTACCTTTCTGCCCAATGCTGAGCCGCTATGGCATCATCATCCAGAGATTGAGTTGGTTTATGTAGATAAAGGAAGAGGTAAGCGCCAAATAGGAAACCACGTTAGTTACTTTACGAACAGTCAATTGGTATTAATTGGTTCTAACTTACCACATGTTGGTTTTGTAGATCGATTAACCACTTCAGGATCTGAGACTCTAGTTCAGTTTTTACCTGATTTTTTAGGAGAAACCTTTTTTAAAATTCCGGAAACTCAAAAAATAGAAGCGCTTTTTGAGCGCGCCAAAAAAGGAATCCGATTTAATACAGGTATTAAGAAGAAGTTAGGTCCAAAAATTCAGAAATTGGTAGAATTGGAGGGGTTTGAAAAAATGATTTCTTTACTGGAGATTTTACATGAACTTGCCCTTACAGATGATTATACATTATTGAATGTAAACGGATTGGCAATTGAAACGGAATCTAGAAGTAGAGACCGTATTGAGAAAATTTACCGCTACATCAACACCAATTTTAGTGAACCTATTAGTTTAGAGGAAATTTCGGACCATGTAAGTATGACCGTTCCTGCATTTTGCCGATTCTTTAAGAAAGCCACAGGTAAAACTTTTACCAAAGTGGTTAATGAATATCGAATTGTTCACGCGACTAAATTATTGACAGAAAGCTCTAAGAGTATTTCTGAAATTAGCTATGAATGTGGATTTAATAATTTCTCACATTTTAATAAATCTTTCCAGCAATTTGTAGGAAAAAGTGCTTCACAGTACAAAAATGAAATAAGAAATATCATCCAATAAGATGGACGAAAAAATTGAAAAAGCGTTAGAGTATTATCGATTTCAAAGTAATAAAATCACCAAACTAGTAAATATTAGTAAAGATTTATCTACCGAAGAAATCATTGAATATGGTGATGAGCTAGCCATTTTAGAGAATAAAATTACGGCGTTAGAAGTAGCTAAAGAAAATTAGGCTTCACCATTCCATTCTGCATAAAACTGTTTTAAATAGCCCTCCATAAAAGAATGGCGCTCCTCGGCTATTTGTTTTCCAGTTTTGGTATTCATTTTATCTTTTAATAGTAATAACTTTTCGTAAAAGTGATTGATAGTTGGCGCATCCGACTTTTTATATTCTTCTTTAGTCATGTTAAGATTTGGAGCAATTTCCGGATCGTATAACTTCCGGTTTTTAAATCCGCCATAATTGAAACATCGTGCAATTCCAATAGCTCCGATAGCATCTAGCCGATCTGCATCTTGAACAACTTGAAATTCGAGAGATCTTTCTCGAGTTTTCTCACCAATACTATTCTTGAAAGACATTTCGGAAATGATTTCAACAACTTGTCGAATGATACGTTCATCCACATTCATCTCTGATAAAAACTCAGATGCTTTATTTGGACCGATACTCTCATCTCCATTATGGAACTTAGAATCTGCAATATCGTGAAGCAAAGCTGCCAAACCTACGATTAACTCATCTACAGTTTCAGTTTTTGATATCAAAAGGGCGTTCTTATATACGCGCTCAATATGAAACCAATCGTGACCGCCTTCAGCTGAGGAAAGTTCATTTTTTACAAATGTAATGGTCTCTTTTATCAGTTCAGAATTCATCATAGGCAAAAAAAATCCACTAGTTATAGTGGATTTAAAGTTATGATTTTGTTTGATTAACAATACTCTTGGTAGGCTTCAACTAAGTTTTCTGCAATCATTTGTGCAGAGCGACCTTCGATGTGATGTCTTTCAAGCATGTGAACTAAATTTCCATCCTTAAATAGCGCAATTGCTGGAGAAGAAGGAGGGAACGGAACCATATATTCACGAGCTTTAGCAGTTGATTCTTTTTCAACACCTGCGAAAACGGTCGTTAAGTTATCTGGTTTTTTGTCACCTTGTAAAGATGCGATTGCGCCTGGTCTTGCAGTTCCAGCAGCACATCCACATACAGAATTCACCATTACTAAAGTTGTTCCTTGTTTTGCCAAAGCATTGTTTACGTCTTCAGCTGTATATAAAGCATCAAATCCTGCGTCGATTAATTCGTCGCGCATTGGTTTTACTAATTCTTCTGGATACATAATGTCTAAAATTTTTGCAAATATACTTCATAGTCAACTCATTTGAAACGACTGATCCTATTTTAAATTTATCTATTCATCAGAAAAAATAATAATTGAGATAAAACCTTGCGAGATTTGGTTTTTTTATATTTGACCAAACAATTTTTATGGGAAGTTTTACCAAATGGTTAGGTGCAGGATTGGGGTTTACATTAGGTGGCCCGATTGGTGCGGCAATCGGTTTTGCTTTGGGAAGTGTGGTAGATAATTTCTCAGAAAAGGATATCGTTCAGGAACAACGCGAATATCAGCGTCGAGTTAGGCGGGAACCAAATCGTGTGAACACAAGTTCAGGAGATTTCGAAATTAGTTTATTGGTTTTATCATCTATTGTGATTAAAGCTGACGGAAATGTTGATCAACGCGAGCTGAATTATGTTCGCAATCAATTTGTCTCATTGTATGGCAAGCAAAGGGCAAATAATGCTTTCAAGCTATTCAAGGGAATTGTCAAAAAGCAGGTTTCAACGAGGCAAGTGTGTATTCAGATTCGCGAACATATGTCGCATGCTTCACGTTTGCAGCTCCTCCATTTTTTGTTTGGTATCGCTAAAGCGGATGGTATCGTAACAGATCAAGAAATTGAGATTATTCGTCGGATTTCTGGGTATTTATACATCAATCATCGCGATTTTGAATCCATCAAGGCTATGTTTTACGACCTTAAGGAAAATGCCTATAAAATTCTAGAAATTGAGAAGACAGCCACAGATTCTGAAGTGAAAAAGGCTTTTCGAAAAATGGCTAAGAAATACCATCCAGATAAAATTCAAGATTTAGGAGAGGAACACAAAAAAGGCGCTAAAGAGAAGTTTTTAAACATTCAAAAAGCATACGAAACCATCAAGAAGGAAAGAGGAATGAATTAATTTCTTTTGCAAGAAAAATGAAGAAGAACTACGACGTAATTGTAATTGGAGGAGGTCCGGCCGGAGGACAGACATCACGAAACTTATCGAAAAGGGGCTATCGGGTCCTACTAGTTGAAAAATACAGTTCATTTGCAGAAAACAACTTTTCTAGTGCAGGAATGACACTTGAACCCATGTCTGAGTTCAGTTTACCAGAGTCTATTGTTGGCGCCTATTGGAATGACTTAGTAATTCAATGTACTCAAAATAGTTATACATGGAAAGGAAATGAACCTAAAGGTGTGGTTTTAAATTTCCAAAAGTTGCGTGAATTTTTAGCCAACGAAACAAGGACCAACGGTGGAGATGTCTTGATGGGTTACCGCTATGTAAAAAAGGAAATTATTCATAATGGTGTGCGAGTTTTCTTAAATAATAGCTCAACCAAGAAAACTGAGATTTTTGAATCGAAAATGGTAGTTGATGCAACTGGGCCTTTGCGAAAAGTAATGTTCGATACCAAAGAAGAACAACCCGAAATGACTTTGGGTAGTGGTACCGAATATGAAATAGAGGTGGAGCAGGAAATCTACGATCGATTTAAAGATAAATTGCTGTTTTTTTTAGGACATAAATGGGCAATAAAAGGATATTCTTGGATATTCCCAATGGAAAATAGAATTCTGAAAGTGGGCGCTGGGAAAACCCATATCAAAAGCAAAGACCAAGAAGACACCAATAAGACCACCCGAAAAATTACAGAAAAAATCATTGAAGAATACCTGGGAACTTCCTCATACAAAATCATAGATATGCACGGAGGGATCATTCGATATAGCCCCGGATTGAAAGATGTGTTTTTTAAATATAATGTTGTTGGTGTAGGAGATACCATTTCGGCGATTAATCCGAGAGGCGGAGAAGGAATTCGATATGCCATGCAAAGTGCAGATCTAGCTTGCCAATACATTGATGAATATTTAAAGACAGGAGTATCCAATTTTGATCAATATCAGAAAGAATGGAAGAAACGAAAGGGATTCAAATGGCGATTAAGCGAACTATCGGCGCGAAGAATGTATTCTAGATATTCGGATGAACAGGTAGAAAATCGTGTTCAATTTTTCCATAAAAATTTCTCAACTGAAGCAATGATTGAGAGCCTCTTTAACTTCAAATACAATAAGGTCGTATTTCGATTTTTCCAATTGTTGTGGTTGAAAACTTCTTTTGCCTTACGAAATAAGAAATTCTAGACCACCGAAATTGTTTTTAGAAATCTTAGTATCTCCTTTATTTTTAGACAAATACCCAAAAGATTTTAGTGAAAATATGTATTTTCGCAATCTTATTAGAAAAATGGATTCATGAGCGTGAAATTCCCTGAATATAAAGGACTTAATTTACCAAATGTAGCTTCGGAAATATTATCGTATTGGAAGGAGAACGATATTTTCGAAAAAAGTGTTTCAAGTAGAGAAAATGGTGAACCTTATGTATTTTTTGAAGGTCCACCTTCAGCAAATGGTTTGCCAGGTGTACACCACGTATTAGCCCGTGCCATTAAGGATATTTTTCCGAGGTATAAAACCATGAAAGGATATCAGGTAAAGCGTAAAGCAGGGTGGGATACTCACGGTTTACCTATTGAACTTGGAGTTGAAATGGAATTGGGAATTACCAAAGAAGACATTGGTAAAACGATTTCTGTTGAAGCATACAATGAAGCATGTCGGAAAGCAGTAATGCGTTACACAGACATTTGGAATGATCTTACCGAAAAAATGGGATATTGGGTAGATATGGATGATCCATACATCACCTACGAACCTAAATACATGGAATCGGTTTGGTGGTTGTTGAAACAAATTTATGACAAAGGATTGTTGTATAAAGGGTATACCATTCAGCCCTATTCACCAAAGGCAGGAACAGGATTAAGTTCTCACGAATTGAATCAGCCTGGAACCTATCAGGATGTTACGGATACAACGGTGACTGCTCAGTTCAAGGCAATCCCAGAAACACTTCCAGAGTTCTTAAAAGACGAAGACGAAGTATATTTCTTGGCATGGACGACTACACCATGGACTTTACCAAGTAATACGGCATTAACTGTGGGTCCAAAAATTGATTATGTTTTAGTAGATACTTTCAATCAATATACCTTCGAACCAACCAAAGTAATATTGGCGAAAAACCTGGTATCAAAACAATTTTCTGGTAAGTTTAAAGCGGTTGAAGATCGAAGCGAATTGGCAAGCTTTAATCCCGGAGATAAGAAGATTCCGTTTTACGTTGTAAAAGAATTCTTGGGTAAAGATTTGGTGGAAACTAGATATGAGCAATTATTGCCTTTCACTTTGCCAAACGATAATGCTCAAGATGCTTTCCGTGTAATTCCGGGAGATTTTGTAACGACAGAAGATGGTACTGGTATTGTTCACACTGCCCCAACTTTTGGTGCTGATGATGCTTTTGTTGCCAAGCAGGTTACTCCAGAAATCCCACCAATGTTGGTAAAAGATGATAATGGAAATTTAGTGCCGTTGGTCGATTTACAGGGAAGATTCAGACTAGAAGTCTCAGATCCAATTTATGGTTTTGCTAGTGAATACGTAAAATCTGAATATTTGACTGCCGATGATGTTGATGTAGAGTTAAAGAATCAGCAGGAAAAAATGAAGGAAGTTTTGAGAAATCAACAACAATATCTATCTGTTGATGAGCGTCTCGGACTGAAATTAAAAAATGAAAACAAGGCATTTAAGGTTGAAAAATACAAGCACAGTTATCCGAATTGTTGGCGTACGGATAAACCTATTTTATACTATCCATTAGACTCTTGGTTTATCAAGGTTACTGATGTAAAAGATCGAATGCACGAATTGAATTCAACAATCAATTGGAAACCAAAATCGACTGGAGAAGGACGATTCGGAAACTGGTTGGCTAATGCAAACGACTGGAACCTATCGCGTTCACGTTATTGGGGGATTCCATTGCCAATTTGGAGAACCGAAGACAAACAAGAAGAGTTGTGTATCGGTTCGGTTGAAGAATTGAAAGCTGAAATGAAGAAAGCGATCGATGCTGGTTTGATGTCTGAGGATATTTTTGCTGATTTTGAAGTTGGCAATATGTCAGATGAAAACTATGATCGCATCGATTTACATAAAAATATTGTTGATCAAATAACTTTGGTTTCACCATCAGGAAAACCAATGAAGCGCGAAAGCGATTTGATTGACGTTTGGTTCGATTCAGGATCCATGCCTTATGCACAATGGCACTATCCGTTCGAGAATCAATCATTAATAGATAACAACGAATCCTTTCCTGCTGATTTTATCGCAGAGGGAGTAGATCAAACCAGAGGATGGTTCTACACATTACATGCGATTGCTACGACTGTTTTTGATTCGGTAGCATATAAAAATGTTGTGTCTAACGGACTAGTATTGGACAAGAATGGGCAGAAAATGTCGAAACGTTTAGGAAACGCAGTAGATCCATTTGATACCTTAAAAACTTATGGTGCCGATGCTACACGATGGTATATGATTTCAAATGCCAATCCGTGGGATAATTTAAAATTTGATGTAGACGGAATTGAAGAGGTGAGGCGAAAGTTTTTCGGAACGCTATATAACACCTATTCATTCTTTGCTTTATATACGAATATCGATGGTTTCTCTTATACAGAGGATGATATTCCGTTAGCAGAACGATCAGAATTAGATCAATGGATTCTTTCTGAATTACATACACTAATTGAAAAAGTAGAGAAGTTCTACGAGGCTTACGAACCGACGAGAGCAGCTAGAGCTATTTCTGATTTCACACAAGACTATTTGAGTAACTGGTATGTTAGATTAAGTAGAAGACGTTTCTGGAAAGGCGATTATCAGAAGGATAAAATTTCGGCATACCAAACCTTGTATACGTGTATGGTAACCATTGCAAAATTGGGCGCACCAATTGCTCCGTTCTATATGGATCGCTTGTATCAGGATTTAAACGGCATTACGAAATTGGAAAATTCAGAAAGTATTCACTTATCAGAATTTCCAAAATTTGATGCATCCTTTGTAGATAAAACATTGGAGCGTAAAATGGAGAATGCGCAGACGATTGCTTCATTGGTTTTATCATTACGAGCTAAAGAAAAAATCAAGGTAAGACAACCACTTCAAAAAATTATGATTCCGGTTGATTCTGAGGAAGAACACAATGAAATTTTAGCAGTTTCAGAATTGATTAAAAGAGAGGTGAACGTTAAAGAAATTGAGCTATTAACCGATGCTTCAGACATTTTGGTAAAGCAAATTAAGCCGAATTTTAAAGTCCTAGGACCAAAGTTTGGAAAAGACATGAGACATATAGCTGCTGCGGTTCAGAAGTTTACAGATAAAGAGATCAATACTGTTGAAAAAGAAGGACAAATATCATTAGAAATTAATGGAAAATTAATTAATTTAGAACGGTCTGATGTTGAAATTACCTCGAAAGATATTGAGGGGTGGTTGGTTGCAAATGAAGGAGCCATTACAGTTGCTTTAGATGTGACTATCACAGATGAATTGAAAGAAGAAGGTATTGCTAGAGAGCTAGTAAATCGAATTCAAAATGCGCGAAAAGATAGCGGTCTGGAGGTAACAGATAAAATCAGATTAACTATTGGAAAGTTTGAGAATTTAGAAGCTGCGGTTGAAGCCAATAGAAATTACGTAATGAATGAAACATTAACCGAAGAATTGGTTTTTGTGGATGAGTTAAATACTGGAACTCCAATTGAGTTTGAATCAATCAAAAGCAAATTATTAATAGAAAAAATGTAAGATTATGGCAGATGTTAAAACGAAGTATTCCGAGGAAGACTTACAAGAATTTAGAGCAATTATTGATAAGAAGATTGCTAAAGCTGAGGAAGATTTAGCCATTTTGAGAAGCTCATATAAAAATGATGCAGACAACGGAACTGATGACACATCACCTTCATTCAAATCATTTGATGAAGGATCTGATGTGATGAACAAAGAAGCGAATGTCCAATTAGCGATTCGTCAAGAAAAGTTTATTCGCGACTTAAAAAATGCTTTATTACGTATCGAAAACGGGACTTATGGAATTTGCAGAGTAACTGGCAAATTAATTCAAAAAGAACGTTTAAAATTAGTACCACACGCCACGCTGAGTATTGAAGCAAAAAGGCGTCAGTAAATCACATAAAAAAAAGGCTTCAAAATTTGAAGCCTTTTTTATTTCCCTATGTTTCGAAATCTAATTCTTCTTGCTTTTTCTTTCTTTTTCCTAGTTATGCATGGGCAAAAGAAATCCGTTAAAACGATTACCACTGGTAGTTCTGTAATTTCAATTTCCACCATGGGGCTAGATCAACTTACGCTAGAGAACTCGGCATCCGAAGAAATTGAGATTACTTTAAAGGCAGAAAATGCTTCGAATCAATATATCTCTGAGGAGCAAAAAGAATTAGAATTTCACATTGAATTTAAATTCCCAAACCTAACTTTCACAAATCAACCATTTCGGAAATACATTACCGAACGATTGAAAAGAGCCTCAGCGGTAATTAAAATTCCCAAGGGAAAATCTGTTCTCATCCAAGGCGAAAATTGTGATATTATATCTTCATTTTCTGGTAATGAATTATCCATTGATTTATTGAATAGTATCATCCGATTACAATCGTATTCCAAAGACAGTTTTATTCGTTTTCATGCGGGTAATTTATACTTAGAGAAGCAAGAAATGAATGTAGATCTTCAAACAAAAACGGGCATTATTACCGACGGAAAAATAAAAAAGGGAAAATCATATAAACTATTAACACATCCATCAGCTGCAAAAACAATGGTTCGAACTATAAAAGGTAATATTTTCCTTTCCAATGAATAAAGCCATAATTATTGTTATTTTTGCTCGACTAAAATTTTCATATGTCTAAGAAATCCCTCGCAATTCTTACCGTCGTATTGGCCATCATTCTTGATCAGGTCATTAAGATTTATGTTAAAACCCATTTTGTTTTAGGCGAAGAATACAAAATCTTCGATTGGTTTATTATTCATTTTACAGAGAATAATGGAATGGCCATGGGTATCGAATTTGGAGGTGAGACAGGAAAATTATTTCTGACTTTATTTCGTCTAGTTGCTGTTTCTGCCATTTTATATTGGCTTATCGGGAATATAAAAAGAGGTGCTCATAATGCCGTTATCATTCCGATTGCGTTGATATTTTCAGGAGCAATTGGGAATATCATTGATTCTGTATTCTATGGAGTTATCTTCGATTCTTCACAATATAATGTAGCCACACTTTTTGCCGACCAACCTTATGGAAAATTATTTCACGGGAAGGTTGTAGATATGTTTTACTTTCCGATGTGGGAAGGAATATTACCCGAATGGATACCTTTTATCGGAGGCGATTTCTTCATTTTCTTTCAATACATTTTCAATCCGGCAGATGCCTTTATCAGCATAGGAGTTGCCTTGTTGTTTTTGTTCAACAAACATGCTTTTCCGAAGGAGGAAGAAAATGCTCCAGCTGAGTAATTTTTGTTAACTTGTAGTATTCTAGCAGCATGCTAAAACCGATTACAAGGACTCGAAAAATCTCAATTCGTAAATTTTCGACAGCGATTTGTATTTGATATGGACGATACACTTCAACTTCAGCTTAAAACCTTACCAGAATCTTTTGGGGTTTATCAATATTTAGATAAAGACCAGAATATCATTTACGTTGGGAAAGCCAAGAACCTTAAAAAGCGTGTAAGTTCTTATTTCACAAAATCCCACACCAACGGGAAAACCAGGGTTTTAGTGAAAAAAATCCATCGGATTAAACACATCGTTGTCAACTCGGAAACGGATGCCCTCTTGCTGGAAAATAATCTCATAAAAAAGTATCAGCCTAAGTATAATGTTCAATTAAAGGATGATAAAAGTTATCCTTGGATTTGTATTAAAAAAGAACGTTTTCCAAGAGTGTTTATGACTCGGAGGCTGATTAAAGACGGATCGGAATATTTTGGTCCGTACACATCGGTAAAAACGGTAAAAATACTTCTCGATCTATTCAAAGAGTTATATCATTTGCGCACCTGTAAGTATGATTTAAGTGTCGAAAATATTGAGAATGGAAAGTTTAAAGTTTGTCTTGAGTATCACTTAAAAAATTGCAAAGGCCCTTGTGAAGGTTTGCAGTCTCAAGAAGAGTATGATAAGGATATAAAAGCCATTAAAAACATCATTAAAGGGAATTTTAAGGAGAGCATTGAGACCTTTGAAAAAATGATGTATGATTTTGCTTCAAACATGCAGTTTGAAGAAGCCCAGCGAATCAAAGAGAAGCTCAATACGCTGAGCAATTATCAGGCGAAAAGTACTGTTGTGAATCCCTCTATCAATAATGTAGATGTCTTTTCTATTATTGATGATGAATCCTTTGCCTATGCTAACTTCCTGAAGATTGCGAATGGTTCAATCATTCAATCTCACACGACCGAAATCAAGAAAAAATTGGATGAGGATAAGAAGGATTTATTGGAATTGTTTATTGTTGAAATAAGGCAGCGATTCCAATCGAATTCAAAAGAAGTTTATGTGCCGTTTAAGGTAGATTTGGGTGATGACATCAAGGTAACGGTGCCAAAACTTGGTGATAAAAAGAGAATCGTAGAGCTCTCAGAACGCAATGCAAAATATTATCGTCAGGAACAATTCAAGCAGATTAAAATTGTAGATCCAGATCGCCATGTGAAGCGAATCATGGCACAAATGAAAAAGGATTTACGATTAAAAGAAGATCCTGTTCATATTGAGTGTTTCGATAACTCAAACATTCAGGGGAGTAATCCGGTAGCTGCATGTGTGGTTTTCAAAAACGGAAAACCAAGCAAAAAAGAATACCGCCATTACAATATTAAAACGGTAGAAGGACCGAACGATTTTGCTTCGATGGAAGAGGTTGTTTTTAGACGCTATAAGCGATTATTATCTGAAGGAGAGTCATTGCCTCAACTCATCGTTATTGATGGTGGAAAAGGGCAGTTATCATCCGCAGTAAAAAGTTTGGATTTACTTGGGTTAAGAGGTAAAATTGCCATCATCGGGATTGCTAAGCGGCTTGAAGAAATCTATTATCCGGGAGATTCTATTCCGTTGTATTTGGATAAAAAATCAGAATCCTTGAAAATCATTCAGCACTTGAGAAATGAGGCCCATCGATTCGGAATTACCTTCCATAGAAATAAGCGAAGCAAGAGTGCTATTCAGTCAGAATTGGAACAAATTCCTGATATCGGAAAGCAAACCATTACTACATTATTACGTACCTTTAAATCGGCCAAGAGAGTGAAAGAAGCTAGTTTAGACCAGCTGGAAGGAGCTATTGGAAAATCTAGAGCCAATAAAGTCTACAACTATTACCACAAAAAATAAATGAAAAAGCTCCTCACGTATTGCTTACTTTCTTTCACTATAGCGATAGGTGCACAACAGGATAAACCAAAAGTCGGTCTTGTGTTAAGTGGAGGTGGTGCTAAGGGCTATGCGCATGTTGGGATATTAAAAGAAATTGATAAGGCTGGAATCAAACTCGATTATATTGGGGGAACAAGCATGGGAGCCATTATTGGCGGATTATATGCTGCTGGGTATTCTGCTGATCAAATAGAAGTACTCATTAAAAAAACTGATTTTAATGCGGTTATTCGAGATATCTTACCTAGAAAAACCTCTCCTTTTTTTATAAAAGAATTTGGCGAAAAAACAGCCATAACGTTTCCAGTTTCTAAAGGGAAAATCGAACTGCCTAGAGCGGTTTCGAAAGGCCAGAACATCTTAAACTTATTGTACGAATTACTCGACCATGTAGATCATATTGATCGTTTTGATAAACTTCCGACACCTTTCTTTTGTATTGCGGCCAATGTTGAAAATGGGGAACAAATCATTTTAGAAAAAGGTTCTTTGCCTTTAGCCTTAAGAACAAGCGGTTCTTTTCCTACGATTGTTAATCCGATAGAATCAAATGATGCACTACTGGTTGATGGTGGAATCGCTAATAATTTTCCAGTTTCCATCATGCGTGAAAAAGGGATAGATTTCATTATTGGAGTGGATGTGGAAGGACGCCTTTTCAAAAAGGAGAATTTAAATTCGGCGGTTGAAATTCTGAATCAGATTGTGAACTATCAGATGTATAAAAAGAGCGAAACCGAACGCAAAAACCTGAATGTTCATATCCGCCCCGATATATACAAATATACCGTAGTCGATTTCGATCAGAAGGATTCCATTCTTAAAAAAGGAGAAGAAGCAGCTACAAAATTCAAAATGGTCTTTCAAAAAATAGCAGAGCAACAGGGGGCATCCTTTAAAAGGAAAGAACTGCAGCGATTGCCTGAAAAACGAAAAATATCAGAAATCAAATTCATTGGAAATGACAACTATACTCAAGCTTATGTCTTGGGGAAAATGAAAATTAAAAAGGGAGACAGCTTAACCACGAAAGACATTACCAATAAAATTCAATTGTTATCGGCTACGAATAATTATGAAAGTATTCGGTATAAATTGATTCCGAATGCTGATCGATCTTATGTTTTACAACTGGAATTATATGAAACGAAGCAATTGGCGAGTTTGAGTTTTGGTATTCATTATGACCTGTTATATAAATCTGGAATTTTAGCTAATTATACCGAGAAACATATGTTTATAGATAATGATGTATTTTCTTTGGACGCAGTATTTGGCGATAATTTACGTTACGATTTGAATTACTTTATTGATAATGGATTCAATGTGAGTTACGGATTTAAATCCAGGTATAACAATTTTAGAGCAAACTCGAAATTCAAACCTATCGTTTCGCAATCGCCTACTTTGAGTAGTATTAATTTAAAGTACACCGATTTTACAAATCAACTATTTTTTCAAACTACATTTAGTCGAAAGTTTGCCTTAGGAGTTGGTTTGGAACACAAATACCTTCGTGCAAGTACAGAAACAGTACTTACGAATAACAAGGAAACCATCATTGAAGACGATACGTATTTCGGCACTTTCGGGTATTTAAAATTGGACACCTATGATCGTAGTTACCTGCCCAATAATGGTTTTTTTGCCGATTTAAATTTCCATTGGTATAAATTATCAACGGGGAATAATTTTAAGGGATTTGCACAAGCTCAGGGGACTATCGGATTCGCAAAAACATTCTGGGATCGATTCACATTTCAGCTAACCAATGAAGCCGGATTCTTAATTAACAATCCGACACAGGAGATTTTTGATTTTTACCTCGGCGGATATAATCAAAATTACATCAACTCTTTCGTTTCCTTTTACGGATATGACTTCGCCGAATTATCGGATAATTCATTTGTGAAATCTGAGTTTAATTTCAGGTATCGATTTGGCGATAAACATTACGCTAATTTTATTGCAAATTATGCGCGCGTTGAAAACAATGTGTTTGGTGATATCCACCTCTTCGATAATATTTTAAAGGGATATGCCGTCGGATATAGCTATGATTCTTTTATTGGACCTATTGAATTAAAATACAGTTGGAGTCCGCAAAATCGTGAAGGATTTTGGCTATTTAATCTCGGATTTTGGTTCTAGTATCTTCGGATTTACTTCGAAGTCAAATGAAACTCTTCGTAGGTCTCTAACAAACTCATCAAAGCTTTTAAAAGGTCTTTTGTTTCTAAAAGAATACTGAAATATAAGGTGGTATTCTTCGGACTCGATTCATTTGTGCGAATTCGTTCTACCTGCTTTTCAATAGAACTAGATAGGTCATTTAGCAATACGCGTTTGCTTTCTAAAATCGAGTTCAAATCATCGAAGTTTCGGTCTTTGAAAACCTTGCTGATGTTATGTAGAATATTTGATAACTGTTTCTCAATAAAAATCAAATCTTTAATCTGACCTTTCTTAAGATTCTTATGGTTGTTATTAACGTGCTTGTAACTAGCTCTGGAAATAAAACTGATAGACTGTGCCGCATCTTGCAAGTAACTCAGAACAATGATATAAAACTTACTCGCCTGAACCGAACTTTCATCTAGAGACTTAATGAAATAGAATACATTTTCTTTCAAATCATCAATTTCGTCATTCAGTTTGGTAACCAATTTACTCGTTTTACGAAGTTTATTTAAATCACCATTAGCAAGGTCTTTAACAACGTTTGAATAAAGAACATCAATCTTGTTTGCCACCTCCGAGATGTGATCTGCACTTTCATTAATAACTCCGTTAATGGTAATTAATTCAGAACGCTCAATATAGGTTCTTCGCTTAATCTCCTTAGATTTTTTGTTGTGCTGAACCGTATTTCGAATGATTAAAAACGCCACTAAGACCAATAAAACAGGAATCATCCAAACTTGCCAGTGGATTAAAAATGCCACTAATCCAGCAGCCAAAAAGGCAATAATTGCTGTTAGGAACCATCCGCCAATAACATTGAAAACCCCAGCAACTCTGTACACCGCACTTTCTCTACCCCATGCTCTATCTGCCAAAGAAGTACCCATAGCCACCATAAACGTTACATAGGTAGTCGATAAAGGTAACTTCATTGAAGTTGCGATAGAAATTAAAATACTGGCTACAATTAAATTCACCGATGCTCGAACCAAATCAAATGCTGGTTGTTCCTGAACATCTCTTGCAGGTATCGTTAATGATGGTTTGTCAAATTTATTATTGATATAGTTTTTCGCACGATTCGGCAATACAGATGAGAATCCGTAGTTCACAAACATGGCAAATCGAACCACAACTCTAGATATGTTGTTTGGTTGGAATTTTTCGTGTCCTTCACCTTGTCTTGATAAATTAATTCCGGTTTCAACTACAGTTCTTGCTTTTGATGAGGTCCAAAGTGTAATCACCATTACCGCTCCTGCGATTAATAGTAGAACGATATTTGATGGTACTTTAGCCGCCAAACTCTCCATTGAATACATATCTGGTGCAACTCCTGAAATACTCCACGCTTCATAAGAGTTTAATGCCGCAATTGGCACTCCGATAAAGTTTACCAAGTCGTTTCCAGCAAAAGCCATGGCCAATGAAAATGTTCCAACTCCAATAATAAATACTAATAAGTTTACTTTAAAAAATCGAATCAAGGAGTAGGATATTATGGTCCAAATTATAAAGCTACCTGCTACGATTCCGTAGGTATTCTGATCTAATAATCCTTTTAGATCTCCATAGAATTGTGTTCCTTTTAAACCTTTAATAATGATGAAATATGTGATTGCCGTAATTGCAAATCCACCGAATAAGGCACTTATATAGGTTGGTCTTTCACTAAAATCGAAAGAGTAAATTAATCTTGAAATATATTGAACAATAGCTCCGATGGTAAACGCAATGACGACCGAAAGTAAAATCCCGATTATAATATTGGTAGCGGTTTCATAATTGATATACGACCAAAGTGCGTCGTAATTCTGCGCATCGTTTGATGCAATTTTCAATAACGCAATTACAACGGCAGAACCTAATAATTCAAATACAATAGAAACGGTAGTTGAGGTAGGCATTCCGAGGGAGTTGAAAACATCTAATAACAGAATATCGGTAATCATTACTGCCATGAAGATGAACATTACATCTTCGAACATATACATACTCGGATTGAAAATCCCTTTTCTTGCTACTTCCATCATTCCACTCGAAGTCACGGCTCCGAAGAAGACTCCGATACTAGCAATAATCATGATTTTCTTAAGTGAAATGGCTTTAGAACCGATAGCTGAGTTAAGAAAGTTTACGGCATCGTTACTTACACCTACTACCAAATCAACTACTGCAAGTATAGCTAAAGCAATAAGCATATAAATGTATATATCTCCCATAATTGTCTCTGGAAAAAACCTGAAAATAGGTTTTTTAACGCGGCTAATTTACGATAAAAATCCACGAAAAAAATTTTGAATACAGGATTCGATTGTCATAACATAATCTTAACATCAGGATAACCCAATCATAATTTGAACCTAACAAAAACTTTACAATTTAAAGTGAATTTTGCTTCGAAATAATTCCAAACGATGAAAAGACTATTTTTATTAGTGACTATTCTTTGCAGTTTCTCAGTAGCTGCTCAAACTACGGGAACTCTAACAGGGAAATTACTAGATAAAGAATCAAATAACGAACCATTACCCTTTGCCAATGTACTTATAAAAGGTACAACAAACGGAACTTCAACGGATATAGACGGTAAATATATTTTGAAACTTAAACCGGGAACTTACACGGTTGTTTTTAGTTTTTTAGGATATAAAACGGCAGAAAAATCATTTTCAATTAAAGCTGGAGAAACGATTACTATTAATCAAGTAATGGCTGCAGAGCAAGGTGTTTCTTTAGATGAGGTTAAGGTTACCACTACAACAACAAAAGAGAAAACAAGTGCGCTTTTAATTGAGCAGAAAAAAGCCACAATAATTAAGGAGAGTATTGGAGCCGAAGATTTATCTGTTAAAGGTATTGGTGATGCCGCTATTGCCATCACTAAAATTTCTGGGGTTTCTAAACAAGAAGGATCAAGTAACGTATATGTTCGTGGATTGGGAGATAGATATCAAAATACCACGATGAATGGATTGTCACTTCCTTCGAATGATGCCAATAAGAAAAACCTGAATCTATCTTTATTCAAATCAGACATTATTCAAAACATTTCTATTGGAAAAGCATATTCCTCTGAATTTTATGGTGATTTTGCTGCTGGTAATGTAGACATCACTTCAAAAGAGTATCGCGGAGATGGATTTTTTGATGTAAATGTTTCAACAGGTTTTAATTCAAGAGCTATTGGGAAAACATTTATGAAAAGTGAAGGAACTGGCCATGTTGGTTTCTACAGAAGACATCAAAATAACCCATTTAGTAGAAGTAGAAATCCATTTGCGGTGATTCTTTCCCATGGTGTGGATCCAGTTACAGGGTCTGACCCTATTGATTTATCTGTAGGAATAAGTGGAGGAAAATCATATAATTTAAGCGATGACATGAGATTGAGTTTGTATGCTACTATGTCGTTTAACAATGGATATGAATATAGAGAAGGGCCAGTAGTTGATTATACCACGGTATTTAAAACAAATTATCCAAATGCGGAAGAATTTGAGTATTCTACTTCTACCACTGCATTGGCACATGCTTTACTCAAAATAAATAGCAATCACGAGTTAAAATACACTACCATGTTTTTGAATAACTCAAGAGATGTGGCTGGATTTTACGGAACTCGTGGAGGAGGTCAACAACGTGATGCTATTTTAGATACAGATAGAGGATTTTATCAAACAAATGTCCAGTTCAATCAAGATATGGTGTTTGTAAACCAAGTTACAGGTAAACACAGATTCTATGATTTAGGAAAAGATGACCCTTCATTTGAATTGGATTGGGGAGTTGGGTATAACAATGTCTTTGCCCACGAACCAGATCGTCGAAGAATGAGCTTAGAAAACTATCAGTATTTCTTAGATAATGACCCAAACACAAATGCCTCATTTTATAGCAATACAGTATTCGATAACCAAAGATACTTCCAAAACATCTACGATGAAGAATTAAACAGTAGAATTAATTTGAAATATTACGTTTCTGAAAACTTATCATTCGATTTTGGTTATAACGGTAGATATAAAACAAGACACTTTAACAACATCCGTTATGGTTATGATTTCTTAGCCTTAACAGAAGTGCAAGATGCGAACAATTTAAATGCGGTAATTAACTTACAGAATCTTGGAAATATCTACAATATTGAAGTATTTAATTCCTTACCAGGATATCCTTCTACCAATTACCCAGGTAGAAATGAGAATGAGTATTTCGGAAAAATGGAGATTCAAGCGGGTTATTTGGCTGCCACTTGGAAGGCTAATGAAAAGTTAACTATTGTTCCTGGAATACGTTTAGAAGCTTTTTCACAAGAGATTAGCTATGATGTAATTAATATTGATCCTGCTGATCCGCGTTTTAGAAGCGCACAAGAAAGTTTCATATTGCCGAACTTAAATGTGAAATATGCGCTTAATGATGAGCAAAATTTAAGATTAACTCTTAGTAAAACTGTTTCAGTACCAGAATTTAAAGAGGTTGCCCCATTTGTTTACGAATATGTAAACCAGAGAATTGGTGGAAATCCAGATTTGATTGGAGATGTTTCGGTTTCAGATATCTTCAATCTCGATTTAAAGTATGAGTGGTTTATCTCAAGAGGAGAGGTTTTCTCAGTTAGTGGTTTTGCAAAACAAATCAATAACCCAGTAAACTTGGTGATTGCGAATGATGCAACGGGTACGCAACGTTATTTTAGAACTGGGGATAGAGCTAGAGTTTTTGGATTTGAGCTAGAGACTCGTAAAAATATTCTTCAAACTTCTGACGAGGAAACTATTTTGAGCGCAGGTTTCAACTTTACCTACATGCATACAACTCAAGATTTGAGAAACTCTACAGGACTGTTTTCAACAACATTTGATAGAACAGAAGATCAATTACAAGGAGCTTCTCCTTTCCTGATCAATGCGAACGTTACTTATACACCTGTAAACTTTGAAAAATTCACTCCTACAGTATCCTTGGTGTTCTCTTATTTCGCGGACCGTATTGATGCCCTAGGTTCTGGTCAATTAGGAAATATTGTTGAGAAAGCAGTACCAACTTTAGACTTTATTTGGAGAAATAAAATTGGAGATAACATGGAGTTGAATTTGAACGCTATGAATATTTTGGATCCAAGAATCCGCAGAGTAAGAGAGACCACGCAATTTGGAGAGGTTGATATTACCAACTTTAGAAGAGGTAGTACCATAAGTGTTGGGTTCAATTACAAATTTTAATCAAGTAGATATATTAAATAACAATAAACAATAATTAAATTAAGAATTATCTAAACTAGAAATTATGAAAAATAGATTTTTAATCGCTTTCGCAATGGTTACTTCACTCATGATCGTTTCATGTGCTGAAGACGGGACTTCTGAAATCGTAATTAACGATAACAGTGTAACAAATACGACTAACAATACCAATACTGGAGGAAACACAGGTGGAAATACTGGAGCTCAAGATATTGATTTGGTAGGAAACATTACTTCTGATACAACGTTAGACATTAACAACAACTATACAATTGTTGGTCCTACAATTGTACAAGACGGTGTAACTTTAACAATTCCTGCAGGTATGACAATTAGAGCTGCGGCAACAGGTGCCGATGTATATTTAGCAGTTGCACAAGGCGGAAAAATTATCGCTGAAGGAACTTCTACAAATCCAATCGTTATGACTTCTGCTTCTCAAACGCCAAATGCTGGTGACTGGGGTGGTTTGATCTTATTAGGTAAAGCACCAATCAACTCGGTTGCTTCTGGTACTGCTACTTCTGAAATAGGGAATTTACCTTACGGTGGATCTGTATCTGATGATAACTCTGGAATTTTAAGATTCGTTAGAGTTGAGTACTCAGGAGGTAAAGCGAGTGGTCAGTCGGAAAATAACGGAATCTCTTTCTACGGTGTTGGAAACGGAACTCAAGTTGAGTACGTACAAGTATACGCTGGTAAGGATGATGGTTTTGAGTTCTTTGGAGGCACTGTAAACGCTAGCAAAATTTCTGTAGTAGGTGCTGAGGATGACTCTATCGACTGGACAGAAGGTTACTCTGGAACAATTACTGATGCATACGTAAAACACGGAACAACTCACGATAAAGGAATTGAAGCGGATGGTTTCAATACTGATATTGGGAACAATTCTAATCCAGTATTCTGGTCAAGTCCAACTGTAACCAACTTAACAATTGTTGGATTAGGTTCTGGTAGCTCAAGTGAAGCTGTTCGTTTAAGAGCTGGAACAAGAGCTTTCATGGAAAATGTACACATCTCTGGCTACAATGAAGGATTTGATTTAGATGATGCAGAAACTGGAACTGGTGTTACTTCAAATCTTACTTTCGTTGATAAAGTGAAATTCGACGATGTAAATGTGAAAATGAAGAATGACACTGGTGCATCATTTGTAATTGCAGATTTCTTATTAGAAGATGCAAGCGCAACGGGTACAGACTACGCTACTTGGGGAGCTGGTTGGACAAGACAATAAGCATAGGCAAGAAAAAGGAAAAGGAAATTAAAAAAAGCAGGTCAAAGACCTGCTTTTTTTAATTTTTTAAAGAACTCATTATTCTGTTTCTGTTGTGCTCTCTTTTGTACAACAAGCCATTTTACAATCGGCTTTACATTCCTTCTTCTCCTTCATTTCACATTCTTTTTTACAAGCTTCTGTACAAGTATGTCCCTTTGCTTTTTTTGTTGATTCAAATGCTTTATATAAATCTCCGCCTGCAATTCCGTCTACGAATGCAATCAAATCCTCTTTTGATGTTTTGTTTGCGTCATATTCAATGGTAGCTAAACTATCCTTAAAAGCCACTTTTGCTTTAAAAACACCTTCTTTTTTAGATAATTTAGACTCTATAGTTTTGGCGCAGCCAATTTCACAAGTCATTCCAGAAATGGCAAGAAATACGTTTTCTCGCTTTTCAATTTGAGGTGTAGATTCTTTACATGACGTAAAAAAAAGACCAATAAATGCTAGGATTAGGGTTAAATTCTTCATGTTCATTAGATTTTGCTATTTGTTGATTGTGCAAATTTATCAATAAATCGCCTTTTCTGTCAGAAATAGTGTCAATTTTGTAAAAGCAAAATGCAATAATGGATAATAGTATTAAAAAATGGGTGTATTTAGTACTGCTCGCTTTGGTTTGGGGTAGTTCATTCATATTGATGAAGAAAGCCCTTTTGGGAGTAACTCCAATTCAATTAGGAGCGCTTCGTATGATTTTCACTTCCATTTTTTTAGTACTTATTGCTCCGAAAACGTTTCGCAAGGTTCAAAAACATCATTGGAAATATATTCTGTATACCGCTTTGGCAGGTACGTTTTTCCCGGTTTTTCTTTTTGCCTACGCCATGTTAAATATTGATAGTTCAATTGTGTCAATTTTAAACTCGTTTACCCCGTTTAATACCTTGATTATTGGAGCTATTTTCTTCGGATTTGCATTCAAACGGATTCAACTTTTCGGGATTGTAATTGGGCTTATTGGTACACTTATCTTGATTGTAAAAGGAGCTGAAATGAATCCAAATCAGAATTATGCCTTTGCAATTCTTGTGGTTATTGCTTCTGTTGGATATGCGCTAAATGGAAATATTGTAAAGCGATATTTGTCCGATTTAGATGCCTTGAGTATTACAACCGCTAATTTCATTTTATTATTTGCGCCAGCATTAATCGTATTGGCAGCCACAGGATTTTTTAATTCATTTCAAGGATCAGATGTGGAGTGGAAGGCACTTGGTTATATTGGAATCCTAAGCGTGGTGGGTACCGGAATTGCGAAAACTATGTATAACGAATTAGTACATATTTCTTCGCCGGTCTTTTCCTCTTCAGTGACTTATCTAATACCGATTGTAGCCGTGTTTTGGGGGATTTTCGATGGAGAACGATTAAGCTTGATTCAGGTAATTGCGGGAGGTATTATTTTATTAGGAGTATATCTAGTCAATATGAAACGACCGAAATTATTAAATATGAGAACAAAAAAAGGAGCTTAATTAAGCTCCTTTTTTATTGAAATTATGTTCGATTATTTAAAATCTTCATCAGAAACACCTTCGTTCACTTTAATTTCTTTTACTTCGAAATTAAGGCTCATTGGTCCCATTTTCTGGCCGATGACATGGGGGAATTTAATTCCGTTAACCACCTTGTAGTCTCCAAAAGTCGTTGGTGTTTGTACTTTGTTTCCATTCGGAAGTTCAGCGGTTTTCACCTCTTTCACTTTTAATCCGGTTTTTACATCGTAAAATACTTCAGTATCTCCGAAGATGACCACATAAGCATTATTTCCTTCTAATGGCTCAATACGATCTAGTTTTCCAGTTTTGTAAGCTTCATCCATGAAAGGGAATTTCATAGCTTTCATTTCTTCCAATTGCTTCGCCTGGAAATCAATCTTTCTACCTTGAGCTTCCTGGTACCCTTTTTCTCCATCAAAAACAACCTTACTGAAAACTCTACCCATTCCGGTAATTACTTTCGTCATTTTATTTGGAGCCATCATTTTGTCTTCAGATGTAATTTCAATTCCTTGAACTTTCCCCGTAGAAACCATCACTACAGATTTTACTTCAGCGATTTTATCAGCACCACCGATAGCTTTGAAATAATTATTTACCACATCCTCAGCAGTCATCCCACCAGGAATTGGTAAAGTCATTTCTGGTTTCTCTGTCGGATTTCCATACTTATCGAAATAAAGAATAGGATAATCGGTCTTCTCTAAGTTTTTAAGAACATCAATACCTTTTCCGGTAATAAAAATTCTCGCTTTATCACCTCTAAAATATTTGATAGCAGCATTTTGAACGTCATCAATGGTCACCGCATTAATCTTCGCTAAATAGGTTTCATAGAAATCATCTGGTAAGTTTTTGTAAATCTCTCTATTTAACGCATAATTTGCGACAGTTCTTGCATTTTGAGAATTAATTACAAAACTTCCGATGTAGGCTTGTTTTGCATTTTCTAACTCTTCTGCAGACACCTTTTTAAAACGAATTTTATTTATTTCTTTCATCGTTTCAACAACAGAACTATCTGTTACCATATTACGAACACTAGCACCTGCTCTAAATTGAGAAGCATAACGACTTTGCGAAATGCTTGAATACGCACCGTAGGTGTATCCCTTGTCTTCACGTAAATTCATAAATAAACGGGCTGTTGCACCTCCTCCTAAAATCCTGTTAGCCAACAATGCGGCGAAATAAGCGGGATCACCTAAGGTTAATTTTACAGGATTTATCACAGCAACTTCAGATTGTACCGCATTTGGCATATTCACAAAATGGATTTTTGTATGATCCACCTCTTTTACTTCTGGTATTGATTTTGTTGGAATGGTTCCCTTTTCCCAATCACTAAATAATTTTTTAACAAGCCTTTTAGTTGCTTTGTAGTTGAAATCACCAGTAATAATTAGGTAAGCATTATTTGGACGATAGAAAGTTTCATATTCCTTTTTAACATTGGCTAAAGTGATATTTTCTACACTTTCTTTTGAAGTGAACTCACCGTAAGGATGGTTTTTACCGTAGGTTAATAAATTTTCAACTCTTCTAGCTGCACCGGTAACACTCTTTTCATTACTCTTTAAATTATCTAAAGTTACTTTTTGCTCTTTATCAAATTCTTCCTGAGTAAATTGAGAGTTCTTAACTCCGTCGGCCATTAATCCTAACACTTCTGGGAAGTATTTTGTTAATGACGATGCGAATGCGCTTGAGCTTCCGAAGGCAACATTAGCACCAAGAAAGTCTACTCTTTCATTAAAAGCATCTTTTGTAATATTTGGTGTTCCTCTACCAATAAGACTTCCCATCATGGATGCAAGTCCGGCTTTATCACCTTCTGTTCTTGGAGGATTATCAATGGTAAGTGTTGCATTAACTCTTGGTAATTTGTGGTTTTCTACCATGATTACCGTCAAACCATTTTTCAATTTGAATTTTTTCGCTTCTCCTAATTTTACTTGAGGAGCTGGTCCTGGTTCAGGCATTTTACTTCTATCAACCTGCGCAAAAGCACTAACAGATAAAAATAAAAGTGAAACAAGTGTATATATTTTGATTTTCATTAGTCTACTACTTTATATTTATTTTTTTCAGATTCTGGAAGATACTCTAACTCCAATCGTTGATTTTTGTTCAAGTATTTTTTAGCAACTTCTCTAATTTCTTCTCTTGTGATTGATCTGTAAATATCAATCTCTGAGTTAATCAAATTGGTGTCTCCATGCACAACATGAAACTGTGCTAACCGACCTGCAATTCCTTGAACATTTGAAATAGAATTCACAAAACGATTTTCAAATTGGTTTTGTAATTTCTGAAAGTCTTTTTCTGAAATTAAATCAGTTTTGATTTTTTCAATTTCCTCATCCATTCCTGCTAAAAGGGTTTCCAAAGTGGTTTTACCTTGAGGCAATGCAAATAAAATGTAAGAACCATAGTCTTCCTGGCTAAGGTTGATCGCAGCTACTTGAAGCGCTTTCTTTTCTTCATCAACCATTTTCTTGTACAATACAGAACTTCTTCCTCCGCTTAAGTAGGTAGAAATCATATCTAAAACTCTAGAATCTCTGGTAGTTTCTGATGGAGTTCTGTACGCAGCAAGAATTGCCGGAATTTGAATGTTTGGATCAAATGCTTTGGCTTTGATCGTCTTTTTAATTGGATCTTCTTTTGGGAAATTTCTTGTAATTTCTTCTCCTTTTGGAATTTCTCCAAAGTAATCTTTTACCAACTGCTTTACTTGAGCTTTATCAATATCACCAGCAACCACTAAAGTGGCATTGTTCGGGATATAGTATTTTTTATTGAAGGCCAAGAACTCTTCTAAAGTTGCAGCATCTAGGTGCTCCATTTTTCCGATGGTTGTTCCTTTATATGGATGCTTTTTAAACAGTTGTTCTTTCACATTTTCTAAAATTCGAGAATAGGGCTGATTGTCAACTCTCAAACGTTTTTCTTCTTTTACCACTTCATTTTGAGTATCAACACCCTCTTGCTTGATGATTGGGTGTAAAAGTCTTTCCGATTCCATCCAAAGACCTAAAGCAACTTTATTTGATGGGAAAACCTCGTAGTAATAGGTTCTATCATCATTGGTAGTGGCATTGTTGTTTCCACCGTTAGATGAAACAATTTTGAACCATTCGCCTTTTCCGATATTTTTAGTTCCTTCGAATAATAAATGTTCGAAAAAGTGAGCCATTCCTGTTCGATCTGGTTGTTCATCTTTTGCTCCAACATGATAGTAAACAGAGGTAATCACAACCGGTGCTGAATTGTCTTGATGCAGAATTACGTGCAATCCGTTGTCTAAATCGTATTCTTCAAACTCAACTTTCTGTGCAGAAACTTGAACAATGAAGGAAAGACATAAAACAACAGAAAAAAGAATTTTTTTCATTTAGTTTCAATTTTAATTAAGGTTTTCAGTTTGACGCAATTTTAATTGCCTTGTTACACATTTTTTTGTGCAAGAATTCATCCAACCAAAAATACAAAACTTATGCTTTAAAAAAGTGTTAAAACCCTTTGTAAATCAAGCGTTTTTAATTGAAAAATAATTCCTAAGCGGTCTTGTAGAGTAATAAAAAAGAATTATATTTGCATCCGCATTTGAAAAAGTGCGTAACAAATTATAAAACAATTAAGTAGCAAATTTATTTAGTATGTACGCAATCGTAGAGATAGCAGGGCAGCAATTTAAAGTAGCGAAAGACCAAAAGGTATTTGTAAACCGTTTAGCTTCTGAGGAAGGTAAAAAAGTAACTTTTGATAACGTATTGTTATTAGAAGACGGAGGTAATATTACCATTGGCGCCCCGGCTATAGAAGGAGCCTCAGTTACGGCTAAGGTATTAAGTCACCTTAAAGGTGATAAGGTGATCGTTTTCAAAAAGAAAAGAAGAAAAGGATACCGCAAAAAAAATGGACACAGACAGTATTTAAGCGAGATTCAAATCGAATCTATTTCTGCTTCTGGAGCTAAAAAAGCGAAGAAAGCAGTAGCGCCTAAAGCAGAGAAAAAAGTAGAAGAAACAGCTGCACCAGAAGCTGCTCAAGATTTAAGCAAAATGACAGTTGCTCAGCTTAAAGCTTTAGCAAAAGAAAAAGGAATCAGCGGATATACTTCTATGAAGAAGGCAGAATTAATTGAAGCTTTACAATAGTAAATTAACTTAAAAAATCAGAAATTATGGCTCATAAGAAAGGTGTCGGTAGTTCGAAGAACGGTAGAGAATCAGAATCGAAACGACTTGGAATTAAAATCTTTGGTGGTCAGGCTGCAATTGCAGGAAACATTATTGTTCGCCAGAGAGGAACTAAACATTATCCAGGAGAAAATGTTTATATGGGTAAAGACCATACATTACATGCAAAAGTTGACGGTGTTGTAGAGTTTGTAAAGAAAAAAGACAATAAGTCTTACGTTTCTATTACGCCATTCGAAGCATAGTAAAAACAATATATTTTGTAAAGCCCGAACTGAAAAGTTTGGGCTTTTTTTATGACCTTATCCAAATATTGAATTTGTATTTTTACGTCAATGAAATTAACTTATCGTCTTTTTATCGGTTTTATTCGGTTTGTATTACCCGTCCTAGCGCTTTTTAGTAAAAAGGTCAAGCAATTTGTTGAGGGTCGAAAATTAACTTTTGATAAATTAAAACCGCTTCAAGGAACCGATGTTATCTGGTTTCATGTGGCATCTTTAGGTGAATTTGAGCAAGCCAGACCAATTATTGAAGAGGTAAAAAAATTGTTTCCGTTACACAAAATTTTGGTTACCTTTTTCTCTCCTTCTGGATATGAGGTGCGAAAGGATTATCATTTGGCAGATGTGGTTTGTTACTTGCCTCTAGATTCAAAATCGAATGCTGTTCAATTTGTGAAATTGGTGAATCCGAAACTTTCCATTTTTGTGAAATATGAGTTTTGGCCGAATTTACTTTTTGAACTTAAAAAGAACAACTGTAAAACCATTTTAGTTTCGGGAATTTTTAGAGAAAATCAAATTTTCTTCGAGTGGTACGGTAAATTAATGCGAAACGCCTTAAAGAGTTTTGACCATTTCTTTGTGCAGAATTCAGAATCGAAGGAACTTTTAAAATCACTTGCATTCGGAAATGTTACGATTTCTGGTGATACCCGATTTGATCGCGTTTACAAAATTCTGCAGCAGAAAAAAACCTTAGATTTTGTAAATCATTTTAAGAATGATCAATTGACTATTGTGGCTGGAAGCACTTGGAAAGAAGATGAAGCCTTATTGATTGATTATATCAATAAATCCGAAAATTGTAAGTTCATTATTGCACCCCATACGATTAGTGAAAAATCTATTTCTGACTTAAAAGCAATGTTATCTAAGTCTGTTGTTTTGTATTCGGAAAGAGAAGATAGAAAATTAGAAAATTATGATGTTCTTTTAGTAGATACGATTGGAATATTAACGAAGATTTATGCCTATGCAGATTTGGCTTATGTGGGTGGCGGACTCAAAACAGGACTTCATAATATTTTAGAACCTGCAACCTTCGGAATTCCTGTGGTTATTGGTCATAAATATGATAAATTTAAAGAAGCAATAGATCTGGTCGAATTAAAAGGTTGTTTTTCTATTAAGAATCAGAAAGAATTTGACACAATTTTCGACAAATTGATACAAGATGAAACCTTTAGAAAGTCATCTGGTAAAATCGCTGGTGATTACATTCAAGAGAATCACGGAGCGACAGACAAAATTATAGCGTATATAAAAACAATGTTAACCTAATGGATTTTATTTTCGAACCCTGGCCCTGGTATGTTGGAGGGCCGTTGATAGCGATTACCTTATTACTATATTTTTATTTCGGAAAGAATTTCGGAGTATCAACCAATTTCGAAACCATCTGTACCATGTCTGGTGCTGGTAAGGTTTCGGATTATTTCAAGACCGATTGGAAAGAACGCGATTATGCATTATTGTTTATCGTCGGTTTGTTTATTGGCGGACTTATTTCTTCTAATTTCTTGATTCCTGATCAGGCAGTGGAATTAAATCCGAAGACGGTACAAGAATTACAAGAAATTGGTTTTTCAAACGTAGCAGAATCTTATTTTCCTGCTGAAATATTTAGCAAAGAATCGGCATTGTCATTGAAAGGATTTATCATTTTGATGCTTTCCGGATTTTGTGTTGGTTTCGGAACACGTTATGCTGGGGGGTGTACCTCTGGTCATGCCATTACTGGATTAAGTAGTTTACAGATTCCGTCTTTATTGGCGGTCATCGGATTTTTTATTGGCGGAATCATAGCTGCCTGGTTTATTATTCCTGCAATATTTTAATCATGAAGAACATTAGATTTTTATTCCTAGGTATATTTTTCGCGATTGTTTTAAGTAAAACAGAGGCGATTTCTTGGTTCAGATATTATGAAATGTTCCGTTTTCAATCCATTCACATGTTTGGAATTATTGGAGGAGCAGTTGTAATTGCTGCAGTAATCATGCAACTCTTCAAAAGCGGAAAAATTAAAGATCAGTTTGGGAATCCTATTAAACCAAAAATTAAAAAAGAAGGTGTGATTCGTACCCTTGTCGGAGGAACTTTCTTCGGATTAGGATGGGGGTTTTCTGGTGCCTGTGCAGGACCGATTTTTGTCATGTTAGGTTTCGAATGGGTGCCGGCATTAATCTTACTCGTTTCAGCACTTTTCGGAGCTTTCATTTACGGATTATTAGATAAAAAACTCCCGAAGTAATGCAACATTTGGTTGATAGTTTTGGGCGACAGATTGAATATGTTCGGCTGGCAGTGACAGACCGATGTAATTTGCGTTGTCAGTATTGTATGCCTGCTCATGGTATCGATATTGTACCTCGAAAAGAACTATTAACCTTTAAAGAAATGTATCGCCTAATCCGTGTATTAACCGAATTAGGGGTCAAAAAAGTAAGACTTACGGGCGGAGAACCATTTGTTCGAAAAGATTTTGTCGGATTTTTAGAAATGCTGTCCTACAACGATCTTTTGGATGCGATTAATATTACGACCAATGGCGCTTTGATTACCAAACATATCGATACGATTGAGAAACTGGAAAAGGTGAAAAATGTCAATTTAAGTATTGATAGTTTAAACCGAGAAAAGTTTGCTAAAATCACACGAAGAGATGTTTTTCTAGAGGTATATGAAACCTTAGAATTACTAGAAAAAAGTCGATTGAATTTGAAATTGAATGTGGTGGTGCAGTCAGGTTTTAATACGGATGAAATTGTTGATTTTGTTGCACTTACAAAGGACAAAAATATTTCGGTTCGTTTTATAGAGGAGATGCCTTTTAACGGAATCGGGCAACGGGAAATGAAAGAAAACTGGACCTTCCGTAAAATTTTGAATGAAATTCAATCGGAATATGATGCAGTTGAAATTCAATCTGAAAAATCATCAACGTCTACAAATTATAAAATTGATGGTCATCTAGGCACGGTTGGAATCATTCCAGCCTTTACTAGAACCATTTGTAACGATTGCAATCGAATTCGAATAACGAGTACGGGGAATTTTAAAAATTGTTTGTTTGATGATGGCGTTTTTAATCTTCGTGATTTTATTAGAAACGGAGCTAGTAATGAAGATTTGAAAGAACTTCTTTTGAGTTTAGTGAAAGACAAACCAAAAGACGGATTTGTAGCAGAAGCGAATCGAAAAAAAGGTGATGTAACTGAAAGTATGAGTACAATAGGAGGATAAAATGGATAATGTTTCGAATTTATTGGATAACTACCCAATTGAATCAGGTGTTTTTTTCATTATTGCCAGTGTTTTGCTTTTTACTTTGGATGTATATAATATCGAAACTCCGAGAATGAAGAACTTACGAAAAATGCCATTTCTAAATGTACTCGGAAAATGGGGTGGTTTATTTTTATTTCTTATTTATGGTGTTGGTCTCATTTTAAAAAATAGCTAATGATCACGGCAGAACAGGCATTAGAATTAGTTTTAGGAGCTACTCAAGATTTTGGGATAGAGGAAATTCCATTTATCCAATCTCAGGGTAGAGTTTTAAAGGAAGACATTGTTGCCGATCGCGATTTTCCGCCGTTTAATCGGGTTTCTATGGATGGGATTGCGATTGACATCGTGGCATTCCAAAATGGACAGCGAACCTTTCAAATTGAAGGAATTCAGCCTGCAGGAGCTCCACAATTAACTTTGAATAATCCTTCCAATTGTTTCGAGGTGATGACAGGAGCCGTCCTACCAAAGGATACCAATGCCGTAATTCGTTATGAAGATGTGGAGATAAAAAATGGTGAAGCCACTATTCTTATCGATACAATTTCTGAATTACAAAACATCCATTTACAAGGAAGAGATCGAAAAAAAGGAGATCTGTTGTTGACAAAAAATAAGATTATTTCTCCCGCTGAAATAGGCGTATTTGCTACAGTTGGAAAATCCTATGTAAAGGTTGCGAAACAACCGAAAGTGATGATTATTTCTACAGGTGATGAGTTGGTAGATGTAGAAGAAAAACCCTTAGATCACCAGATTCGAAGAAGCAATGTGTATACCTTGGTTTCGTTGCTTCAGAATTTAAAAATTGAAGCCGCTACAGATCATATCGTTGATAATAAGGGCGCATTGAAAACCAAAATAGCTACCTATTTAAATAGCTATGATGTGCTATTATTTAGCGGTGCTGTGAGTAAGGGTAAATTTGACTTTCTCCCAGAAGTTTTGGATGAATTAGGCGTAAAAAAACTATTTCATAGAGTTTCGCAACGACCTGGAAAACCTTTCTGGATGGGTACTACAGCGAATTGTCGCGTTTTTGCCTTTCCTGGAAATCCGGTTTCGACATATGTCAATTGTTTGGTGTATTTTTATTCATGGTTTTACAAATCCAATGGGGTTAAGGCTTTTGAGGAAACGGGTATTTTAACTGAGGATGTAGTGTTCAAACCAAATTTGACCTATTTCTTACAAGTAAAATTAAGTGATAAGTATGGTCATTTTTTGGTCACTCCAGTAAAGGGAAATGGATCGGGAGATTTGGCAAGTTTAGTAGATGCAGATGCCTTCATTCGATTGCCAAAAACAGAAGAAACCACGTTTAAACAAGGAGATAATTTTCCAGTAATCAGATATAGAAAATGAGTTTTTCACACATCAACAAAAAGGGAAATCCAAAAATGGTAAACGTTTCTGATAAGAAAATTACCAAACGCACTGCTATTGCGAGGGGAAACATGTTTTTGGGACGTGAAGTGGTTTCTCATTTTTCGAATGATGAATTAATGACCAAAAAAGGCCCTGTTTTCCAAACGGCAATTATCGCCGGAATCCAAGGCGTGAAAAAAACATCAGAATTGATTCCGATGTGTCATCCACTATTAATTAATGGCGTAGATATCGATATTTCTATTGTTGATGAGGATTCAATTGTTGTTGAGTGCAAAGTGACTATTGAAGGAAAAACAGGTGTTGAAATGGAGGCATTAACGGGAGTAAACATCGCTTGTTTAACCATTTATGATATGTGTAAAAGTATAAGTCAAGAAATGGTGATTAAGGAGGTGAAATTGATTAAAAAAACTGGAGGAAAATCAGATATTAAGAATGACTAAACATCAAAAGCATACCAATTTAGTAAAGCGTAAGAACGGAATTCATGCGCCCAATGAAATTGCCATTTTAGGTTCGAATTGTGGAAATATTTCTAAATTGGTTTATGCCGTTTCTGAAAATATTACAGAGTATAAACTGGCCTATTTTGATGCGTCTCACGCCAAAGATGTTGCTGAAAATCCAATTTCTGAATTCACCTTTCATCATGAAGGAAACCTTCAAGTGACTACCACTGGCCCCGTCAACAAATACCAACAACGTCTTGATTTTGCCCAAAACGATTTCGTGTTTATCAATGGTAACCATTACCGCGGTGTGCAGCAAGTTCTGATTTTAGATCCAGCTAAAGAGGCTTCAGTATTAAAACGCTTAGATCAATTAGATAACATTCAATTCCTTGTCAAATTAAATAAAGAAACCCAATATTTTGATTTCTTATTTGAGAAATATCCGAATATCAAAGAGCTACCAAGTTATGATTTTGAGGATATCGAGGCAATTACCGATCATTTTCGATCCTTAATTGAAAAGGAGATTCCAGGCATTAAAGGATTGGTGCTAACTGGCGGAAAAAGTACCCGAATGGGGAAAGATAAATCGGAGTTGTACTATTACAACAAACCACAAAAAGATGTAGCTAAGCAGTTGTTAGAATCTAATGATATCACTACGTATTTTTCGGTACAACAATCCTCAAATCACGAAAATGAAATTCACGATACTTTTTTGAATTTAGGTCCGTTTGGCGGAATATGCTCTGCGTTTCAGCAGGACCCAAATTCGGCCTGGTTCGTTTTAGCAACCGATGTTCCTTTTGTAGATAATGATCTCATCAAAGAACTATTATCGAAACGAAATCCGTCGAAAGTAGCTACGGCTATTAAGGGAAAAGGAAAAGAGTTTGTTGAGCCATTAATCACGATTTACGAACCTAAGGCATATCCAATTTTACTTCAATATTTAGCTCAGGGCTATTCATGCCCTAGAAAAATGCTCATCAATTCGGATGTTGAAATTGTAGAAGTGGATGATGCGTTTATCCGAAATGTAAATACACCCGAAGAATACGAATCTGCATTGAATGAAATTCGAGAAAACACCAAAATCATATAATCAACTATTTAAACGTCAAATCACTCTGGCAGAGATTGGCGAAGAAGGTCAGCAAAGGTTGCAAGATGCTTCTGTGGTTGTTGTAGGTTGTGGTGGTTTAGGCGGGACAATTGCTGTATATCTGGCGTCCAGCGGAGTTGGTAAAATCCATTTGATTGATTTTGATGATGTAGATGCTTCCAATTTGCATCGACAGGTTTTTTATTCATTGGATGATGTTGGAAAACCAAAATCTGAAATGCTTACAAACTTTATCCAACAACGAACCCTTTTTACAGAAGTTAGCTATTCGCATCAACCATTATTAAAATCGAACGCGAAAGAATCACTTTCAGGGTTCGATATTATTGTTGATGCTACAGACTCCTTGCCAACCAAATACTTGTTGAATGATGTTGCTGTCCTACTCAACAAACCCTTGGTCTACGGTTCATTATATAAGTTTGATGGTTACGTTTCGGTATTCAATATTTCTAATGAAAATGGACATTCAGCTAACCTTAGAGATGCCTTCCCGACTATGAATACAGACATACCGAATTGCGAAGAGGCGGGAACATTAAATGCCATTGTTGGTATGATTGCCACCGCACAAGTAAATGAGGTGTTAAAGCTGATTTCAGGAGTAGGTCAATCGTTAAAAAATGAATTACTGATTTATAATTCGCTTCAGAATTCTTTCTTGAAAATGAAATTAAAGTCAAAGTTTTCAAAGGAAGATATTCAACAAATTTTCAATGCCGAATCGTATTTAGATGTGACTTGTTTGGGTCAAAATGAAGATTGGCAAATTCGTCCTGAAGAATTAAGGGTGAGATTGGCAAATCGAAAAAGCGAAAATCTAGAAATTATCGCCGTACTACAAAATTTGAAATTACCCTTTGAGGTTGATAAAACCTTACCGATTCAAAATTTCACTCCGGAGCAATTGGAAATCAACCTCAATAAAACTTACGTAATGGTCTGTCAAAAAGGTTTTAATAGCTACAAGGCTACCCAAATGGTTCGCGAAAAATATCCGGAGGTAAATGTGTTGAATTTATCGGGCGGAATCGAAAATTACTAGTTTTTCCAGGCTAACGTTTCCATTATATGTAATACATCTTCTCTAATGTATGCTACGGCCGGCAAAATAGAATCATAATTGGGTTTTGCGTAGAAATAGAGTGAGCCTTTCAGGAAATGATTTACACTGTCTGTGACATGGAATTGCAAATTTGAGGCTGCATTGCCATTAATCGAATACAAACTTCCGAATACCTTTTGGTCCTCATTTTTATAATCCTTCGTTAAGATTTCATCGGCTTTAATCGTGTGTTTGAAAACTAGTTTTTCAGCTTCAATTAATATTTCAGGAAGATTATTTTTTACAGGACGATAGGTAATATCTAATGAAGCCTTCAATTTCGGATAGGTTATTTTTAACCATCCGTTGGGTTGATCAATCGCAATACTTTGACTAGAAATTTCGAACTGATAAGGTTTTTCCAACTTAAAGTTCTGATATGTTTTCTGCGGATACGACAAGTTCAAATACCCATTTGGTTTGGGTAGGGTATCTGAATAACAGGAGTAAATTAAAACTAGAAGAAAAAGAAATTTACGCATTACGAGTTGCTTTAATTTGTTGAATTCGGCGTACATCAACAGCCTCTATGGTAAACGTATAATTCTTGAAATTTATTTTTTCTCCCTTTTTTGGGAATTTACCTGATATTTCTAGTAAGAATCCGGCAAGCGTTTCACTTTCGCCTTTGGCTTCCTCAAAAATTTGTTCATCTTCATCATCGAGAACTCGACAAAAATCTTTGATGGTGGTTTTACCTTCGAAAATGAAATTATTCACATCAATCTTGGAATAGGACAAATCATCATCATCAAACTCGTCATTGATATCACCAACAATCTCTTCGATAACATCCTCGAGGGTTACCAATCCGCTCGTACCTCCATATTCATCAACCACAATGGCAAGGTGATTTTTACGCTCTCTAAAGTCACCCAGCAAATCGTCTAATTTTCTATTTTCAGGCACGAAGAATGGTTCACGAATTAAATTCTGCCACTTGAAATTCTTCTTGTTCAGATGCGCTAATAAATCCTTAGCATATAACACACCGATGATGTTATCAATATTCTCTTTATACACTGGATTTCGAGAGTAGCCATTCCTTAAAATTTTCTCTAGAACCTCTTCATAAGATTCCTCATCTGAAAGGGCGAAAATATCAATACGGGGTTTCATAATCTGAATGGTCTCGGTATTCCCGAAATTGACAATTCCCTCTAGGATCTTTTGCTCATCTTTTGTTGTCGCACCTTCGGATGTTAATTCCAATGCCTGAGATAAAGTTTCTACAGAAAGGCTATTATTCTTGTTTCCCAATTGGTTTTCCATCCATTTGGTGAGAGATATTAATGGCAAACTAAATGGCGTTAGTAATACATTTACAGAGCTAATGAACTTCGACATTAGTTTTGAAAATCGAAGGGCGTTTCTTGAAGCGTATACTTTTGGTAAAACCTCACCAAAAAGTAGAATTAAAAAAGTAACCAGAATTACCTCAATCAAAAATCGAAGGGGTAATTGGAAGAAGTATAAATCAATTTGATAATCGAAATATCCGAAGAGGTTTTCTGCAAGGGTAGCAAACAATAATACAATCAAGATATTAATGAAATTGTTTGTAATTAAAATCGTTGCTAATAGTTTTCGAGGCTTTTCGAGTAGGCTGATAATGAGAGCTTCATCTTTTTTATCTGTAGAAAGCGTATCCAAATCAGTTTGCGAAAGGGAAAAGAAAGCCACTTCTGTTCCAGAGATGAGTGCCGAACAGAGCAATAAAATTAAGAGCGAAACTCCGTTTAAAAGGGCTGCAACGTCAAAACTTGCAAAAAATAATATGAGTAAAGGTTCAGGATCTGGATCCAAATGCTAGATTTTTAGTTACTAAAAAGGCAAATCATCATCCATAGGCTCCACAACATTTTGGGGTGCAGCTGGAGTACCTTGATTCTGTGGCGGATTCTGATTCATCTCAGCACTCTTTTTGGTGCTTAAAAAGGTCATATCGGTTGCAACGATTTCTGTGGCATATCTACGAATACCATCTTGTTCCCATTGTCTGTTCTTCAATTTCCCTTCAACATAAACCTTGTCTCCTTTGGTCAGGTATTTTTCACAGATTTCAGCGAGTTTGTTACGCACAACGATATTGTGCCAGTCGGTGTTAGTTACCTTTTCACCCGTTTGTTTGTTGGTATAAGATTCACTGGTCGCTAATGGAAATCTACCAATGCTGTTCTTATCATCAAAGTAATGCATTTTTACATCATCACCTAAATTACCTATCAATATTACTTTGTTTATTGTACCTGCCATAACGTTTCTATTATATCAAATTTATAAAAAAGATTTCATGTTGGGTCTAAAGCTTTTCAAAAAGTTGGCAATTAGAACCGGAACCGGATAATTATCAATTTCTTCCCAATTTATGTTTGAATTTCGATCATTTTGGATTTCTAAAATCCAGAATTGGGTATGCAAATGCTGATGAGATAACTTGTGAACGATTGGCATTTCATTATATAAGGACAGTTCAAAGTTTTCAAATCCGTAGTTTTTGAATTTTTGAGTACCTATGATTTCTTTTTCGTTGGATACGTCCTCCGTTTCAATTAATGGAAATTCATATAGATTTTGCCAAATCCCTTTCTGTGTTCGCTGATTTAAAATCGTTTTTCCATCCGAAGAAAGCACTACTAAATAATTGAAAAAACGATTTCTCACTTTGGTCTTTTTCAACTTCACAGGAAGTTGATCAATTTGTTTCTTTTCAAAAGCGATACACATATTCTGAAGCGGACAATCCTCACAATTCGGATTTTTTGGTTTGCACTGCATCGCTCCGAATTCCATGATTGCCTGATTATACGTTCCAGGTTGATTGGTGTCAATTAAAGATTGTGCTAGCGATTTAAACTCCTTAATTCCTTCTGTACTATTAATAGGGGTATCAATTCCAAAGACACGAGAAAGGACTCGATAAACATTTCCGTCGACAACAGCATGTGGTTTATCAAATGCAATCGACGCAATGGCCGAGGCCGTATAATCGCCCACACCTTTTAGCTTTTTTATTTCGGAAAATTCGGATGGGAATTTTCCGTCATGATGTTCCACTATATATTTAGCGGTGTAATGCAGATTTCTTGCTCGAGAATAGTATCCGAGACCTTGCCATAATTTAAGGACTAGTTGTTCATCCGCTTTAGCGAGATCAAAAACAGTCGGGAAGTGATTTTCGAAAGTTTTAAAATAGTCTAGACCTTGAGCAACACGTGTTTGTTGAAGCATAATTTCTGATAGCCAGATTTTGTATGCATCCTTAGTCAAACGCCAGGGTAAATCACGTTTGTTTTGGAGGTACCAATCAATCAATTTTGAGCTAAAGGACATAAAAAGTACTAAAACGGCAAAAATACGTTATTATAATGAGATTAATTATGGCTTAATTTGTTTGGAATTGATTAATTATCATATATTTGCATCCGCATTTTCAAGACTTAATAAAAAATAATATAAGATATGACTAAAGCAGATATTGTATCAAAAATTGCAGAAAAATCAGGTATAGAAAAGACAGATGTATTGGCCACTGTAGAAGCGTTTATGACAGAAGTAAAGGATGCTTTAGAAAATGGTGAAAATGTTTATTTAAGAGGTTTTGGTAGCTTCATTATCAAGACTAGAGCAGAAAAAACAGGAAGAAATATCTCTAAGAACACAACTCTTAAGATTCCTGCGCACAACATTCCTGCTTTTAAACCAGCGAAAGTTTTTACTGAAGGAGTAAAAAATAAAGTAGAGGTTAAGTAAAAAGATTTTAAAAACTTTTAAATAGATAGCGATTATGCCAAGTGGTAAGAAAAGAAAAAGAGCGAAGATCTCGACTCACAAAAGAAAAAAAAGAGCTAGAGCAAATAGACATAAGAAGAAGTAAGCAGCAGCTTACTTTTCTTTTATAAGACAAAAATAAGTTCATTGACATATGAGGTTTTGATAAATCCTCAACTGGTATGAAAATACCTGTTACTATTAATCCATCTACACTTAGTGTAGTATAAAACCATTTTCAGTATGAAAACAGAATTAATAATTCGTTCAAATTCATCTGATATTGATTTTGCCTTACTACGGGATGGAAAACTTATTGAATTAAATAAAGAAACCACAGATAACAAATTTACGGTTGGCGATATTTTTTTAGCTAAAATCGGAAAGGTGTTAACGGGTTTAAATGCGGCATTTGTGAATGTGGGATATCCGAAAGACGGATTTTTACATTATCATGATTTAGGCGCACAATTTAATTCGCTAAATAAGTTTCTTAAAAAAGTAAGCACAGGTAGGTATAAAGAGTTCACCTTTAAAAACTTTCGTTTTGAAAACGACATCAACAAAGATGGTAGTATCGATGGCGTTTTGAAAAAAGGACAAAATTTATTGGTTCAAATTGTAAAAGAACCAATTTCATCTAAAGGACCTCGATTAAGTTCGGAACTTTCAATTGCAGGAAGATATATTGTACTAGTTCCTTTTTCTAACCGTATCTCCGTTTCATCACGAATTGAAGATCCAAAAGAAAAAGACAGGCTAAAAAAATTAGCTAGAAGTATTAAACCAAAAGGGTTTGGTATCATTTTAAGAACTGTTGCAGAAGGCAAGAAAGTAGCTGAATTAGACCGAGATTTAGAGAACTTATTAGATCGTTGGAAAACAATGTGTAAACGTATTCCGAATACAAATACTCCAACAAAAATTTTAAGTGAATTAAACAGAGCTTCATCAATCTTAAGAGATATTATGAACGATACTTTTACAAGTATTGTGACAAATGATGAAACTTTAAAACTTGAAATCAAAGAGTATTTGCAGGAGATTTATCCTGAAAAGGAAAAAATTGTAAAACTCCACCGATCAAAGATTCCAATTTTTGAGAAATATGGAATCGAAAGGCAAATTAAAACATCCTTCGGAAAAACTGTTTCCATGAGTAAAGGAGCGTATTTGGTTATTGAGCATACAGAAGCGATGCACGTTATTGATGTTAATAGTGGAAATCGATCAAATAAAGCCAACTCACAAGAAGAAACAGCACTAGAAGTAAATTTAGTTGCCGCAACGGAAATTGCAAGGCAATTGCGTCTAAGAGATATGGGCGGTATTATTGTTGTAGACTTTATCGATATGCATAAAGCCGAAAACAGAAATAAACTGTACCAACACTTAAAAGATGTAATGGGCGAAGACAGAACAAAACACAAAATACTACCACCAAGTAAATTTGGACTGGTTCAAATTACAAGGCAAAGGGTAAGACCCGAATTGGCCATTAAAACAAAAGAACCAAATCCAAGTCAAACTGGAGAAGTTGAAGCTCCAATCGTTCTTTTAGAAAAATTAGAATTAGATTTAGAAAAAATGATTTCTAAATTAAAAACTAGCAAATCAGCCAAGAAGATACAGTTACATGTACATCCATTTATTGCTGCTTATTTGACTAAAGGAATGAAATCAGTTCGTTTTAAGTGGTACTTAAAACATTCAAAGTGGATAACTATTATACCAAGAGATGCTTACAGATATCTACAATATCGATTCAAATTTGAATAGTATTGTGTAAGGCAAAAATTTATCATTTATAGAAACCCTGCAATGCAAATTGTAGGGTTTTTTATTGCTTTTCTTTTATCAAATACACATAAACCGGAAAGTGATCTGAGTACCCATTTGTAAAATTCCCATTGGAATAACTTCGGAATGGGAATCCTTTAAATCTTCCGTTTTGAGTCGTTAAAAAAGGGGCACTAAAAATACCACCCTGAAAAAATTTGAAACTTTTTAGATCAGTGTTGGTTTTAGGGATAAGTGATCCTGAAATTAAAATCATATCAAATAAGTTGATTGAATTTCGATGTCCAAGGCTATACATTCCCTTATCGAACATCAATTCAAATGGATTGAATACATCTGTAGTTTTTGTTGAACTTCTTTTCCGTTTTGTTTGAAGAACTTCCTTTACACTCGAGTTGATCGGATTATCATTTAAGTCTCCCATCACAATAATTTTTGCATCAGAATGTGATTCCTGAATCTTTTGAATCTGTCTAAGATTCGCGTAGGCAGCCTTTTCCCGGGAAGCATTGGTTTTAAATTCACCTCCGCTTCTAGAAGGCCAATGATTTACAAGAATATGAATCAATTCATTATTCAAATATCCGGCGACATAAAGAATATCTCGCGTAAATATTTTTCTATTATTCCTATAAATATTTGGAGGTATAATCTGATGATGTATAGGTTGGAAATACTTTTGATTGAATAAAAGAGCCACATCTATTCCACGTTTATCAGGTGAGTCATAATGAACAATGCCATAGTTGTTTTTCCTGAGGTATTTCGAATGAATCAAGTCTTCTAAAACATTTCGATTTTCAACTTCGGCGACGCCAATTATGGTGGGTGAAACCTTATTTTTTTCTGACCCAATTTTAGAAATAGCGAATGCCATTCGATTTATTTTTTCTAAATAGACCTTTGATTTATTTCCCTTGAATTTCATGATAGGACTGAGTTCATCATCCTTTTCCAGGTCATTAATCGTGTCAAAAAGGTTTTCTAAATTGTAAAAGGCAATTGTGTGAATTTCATAGGATTTGCTTCCATTTTGACATGATAAATTCAGGGCATAGCCAATTAGGAAAAGCATTCCAAAGGAAAGTTTTTTCATAGCATTTTTTTGACATAAATACGAAATCAGGATTAGTAAGCAAATTTTCTATGCCGATTTTTTTGTTTGAAAATTTATTTTGAAGTAAACGCATTTTTTTTACTTTTAAATCGATTTTCAATTGGAAATCACAAATTGCTATGAATAAAATACTGTTGTTGCCGTGCGCAATGGTGTTAACCATTTGTCACGCCTTTTCCCAAAATACTATTAAGGGGAGAATTCTCGATTTTGACACTCAAAAACCAATTCATGATGCCGTTGTTCAATTGCGGAACAATGTTCAAAAGGTAAAAACAGACGTATCTGGTAATTTCTTGATTTCAGAAATTTCCGATGGAGATTACATCTTAGAAATTTCATATTATGGGTATAATTCACAAAAGTTCCCAATTCAATTAAAGGGCAATTTAGTTGACTTAGGTGTAATTTTACTTTCACGATCCATCGTGGAAGAATTGGGTTTAAATTTCATTCTCCTTTCGGATGATGAGCTAATCAATGAAGATAATTCTATCGGCGCTTTAGCAGGTGTTTTTCAGTCTGCCAAAGATGTATTTTTACGAACAGCGGCTTTTGATTTTGGCTCCTCGTTTTTCCGCATTCGAGGATTAGATGGGAAGTACGGAAAGATCATTTTGAACGGAATTGAAATGAACAAAATGATTGATGGTCGACCCCAATGGAGTAACTGGGGAGGATTGAATGATGTCTTTCGTAATCAGGTACATTCACACGGTATTCGACCCTCTGATGACAGTTTTGGTGGAATTCAGGGAACTACTTCCATTTCAGCAAGACCCTCAGAGCAAAATCCGGGCCTGCGTTTTTCTTATGCATCATCCAACCGGAGTTATACCCATCGGCTAATGGCGACATATGCGAGCGGTGCACGAAACAACGGATTCTCATATGTTTTTTCTGGAAGCCGAAGGGCATCAGACGAAGGCTTTCAAGAAGGAACGATGTACGATGCGTATTCGTTTTTTGGAGCCATTGAAAAGCAATTCAATGACAATCATACGGTCGGTTTTACTGGAATTTTTGCTCTCAATCAGAGAGGAAAGGCTGCGCCTATGACACAGGAAGTATTTGCCATCAAAGGGATACGATATAATGAATATTGGGGATTTATAAACGGTAAGAAAGTCAATTCAAGAGTCAAAAAAGTCTTTGAACCTATTTTACAACTATCTCATTTCTGGAGGGTTTCAAATAGTACTAAGCTTCAAACAAATGTTGCTTATCAGTTTGGTAATATCAGTAATAGTCGAATTGATTTTAACGGCGGATCAAATCCAAGTCCGACCTATTATCAAAGATTACCGAGTTATAATTTAAGAAACAAGGATATCCGCTTGGCGTTTGAAAATTTAACAAACTTTCAAAACTCTGGTCAGTTAGATTGGAATCAAATTTTTGATGCCAATATCACTAATGCTCAAGTTGATGCACCAAGTAGTTATGTTATTTATGAAGATCGTAACGACGATCAGTTAGTTACCTTAAATACAATTCTCGAACATAAACCAAATGAACATGTAACTATTCATTCGAAATTAGAGTTTAGAAAACTTCAGTCTCATAATTATGCTAAAGTTATTAATCTGTTAGGAGGGAAATCTTATTTGGACGTAAACGCTTTTGCCTCTAACCAAATTCAGCAACAAAACAATTTGAATACCCCAAATCGATTTGTAACCGAAGAAGATCACTTCAAGTATAATTACCATTTGATTTCGTCGGATATTAATGGTTTTGTTCAGGCCCAATTTCAGTATTCAAAATTCGATTTTTATGCATCCGTAAACTTTTCGAATCGAGGGTATCAAAGAATAGGTAATTATCAAAATGGTCGTTTTCCTGACCATTCGTTTGGAGCTTCTGAACAACTTAATTTTTTCAATTATGGAATCAAATCTGGAGGAACCTATAAGTTTACAGGACGACATTTATTTAGTTTAAATTTTGGTTATTTCTCAAATCCGCCTTCTTTACGTAATACCTTTTCAAATAGCCGGGAGAATAATTTTACGGTTGATCACCTTAAGAGTGAAAGTAATATAACCCTAGATCTGAGTTATCTTATTAGATACCCTAAATGGAACGCAAAACTAACAGGCTATTTCATTGACATTAGAAATGCTACCGAAGTATCTTTTTATTTTGCTGATGGCTTGGGGGGTAATAATAACGCATTTGTCCAAGAAATTCTGACTGGAATTGGACAGCGAAATATTGGTTTAGAATTCGGAGTTGAAAGATATATCACTTCTACCATAAAATTGAAAGGGGTTGCAGCGTTAGGTCAATTTGTATACCAGAATAATCCAAATTTATATTTGACGTCAGATGATGCAAATACTTCCGTTTTTAATCAAGTCTTTCGATCTAAAAACTACACGTCCTTATTAAATAGTTATCGATTGGCCAATGGTCCTCAAAGAGCTTTTTCCCTTGGTTTTGAATATCGAGATCCAGATTATTGGTGGATTAGTTCTACAGCTAATTTTTTCACAAATACCTATGTTGACATTGCCCCACTGAACCGTACTTCTAATTTTTATGAGGATTCTGATGGCCTCCCTTTTAATGACTATGAACCCGATTTGGCAAGGTCTCTCTTGAAACAAGAACGATTTGACGATTATTTAGTTGTCAATCTTGTTGGTGGAAAATCATTCAGATTTAAGGATGCATATATCAGCATTTTTGCTTCCGTAAATAATCTATTTAACCAAACCTATAAGACTGGTGGATTCGAACAAGCAAGAAATTCCAATTTTAGAGAATTACGAGATGATCAGTCCTTAGAAACACCTGTTTTTGGTAACAAATATTGGTTTGGAAGAGGTACCAATTATTTTATCACAATTAGTTACAGAAATTAAAATTATCGCTATGAAAAGAAAATTGATTAAGAATTTAATCCTCAAAATGGGGTTGATTCCTTTGCTATTCTCATGTACTTTAAATTCGGATTTTGAAATTCCGCAAGCTCTTGGTGTGGAGGAAAATTCAGGATTAGAAACACTCAAAAATCAACTTGCAAACCGTTCAAAAGAGGAGATCAGTATTTCCGATTTGAAATCACTATTTGTTTGGGGAGAGGTTGTAGAAATAACTTCGAATATTGTTATTAAGGGATATGTAAGTAGTTCCGATCAATCTGGAAACTTCTATAAAGAGTTGTTTCTCCAGGATTCACCAGAATCTCCATCTGCAGCTATTCGAATAGTGATTGAAATGACAAATTCCTACAACAAATTCAATTTGGGGCGCGAAGTATATATCGACCTAAAAGGATTATTTCTGGGAGAGAGTAGGTCGGGAGACGGACTAATTTCTATTGGTGGGTCTAAAAATTCGGATGATGAGATTGAGAGTTTATCGAATAATCAGATTCAAAAACATATGTTTCGAAGTCCGGAAACCCATGAGCTAATTCCAAAAGAATTAGACATCACTCAGATAAAAAGAGACCACATAGGAATGTATGTTAAAGCAAAAAACGTACAGTTCCCAGAAGATTTAGAGGGTAAAACATACTATGACCCGAATGACTCTTTTGATACGCAACATCTCATTGAGAGTTGTATGGGGTTTACAAATACAACCTTCATTTTAGAAACAAGCTCATTTGCTAATTTTCGATTTCATCCATTACCCAAAGGAGGGGGTGATATTTCTGGTGTCGTCACTAAGACGTTTACGGGTTCCAACATTGTTTTGGTTTTGAATTCTTTGGCTGATGTTGAGTTAGATCAAGAACGATGCTCACCACTAGATATCAATGATTTTGAAATACTATTTGAAGAAAACTTTGATGATGGAAAAGACAATTCAACTTTCGACTTTCCGAACTGGTTGAATATAGCAGACAAAGGTCGGGAATTATGGACTGAGCAGGTCTTTGGGTCTAATGGATATGTAGAGTTTAGCGGTTTTCGAACAAATGATCCATTAAATATCGGGTGGTTAATTTCACCAAAATTCAGTAAAAAAGTTAATCAGAATTTATATCTCAATTTTAAGAATGGACAACATCATATTGAATCGGAAGAGAATAAACTTCAGTTATATATTTCTAAAAATTTTGATGGATCTAACCTTGATACCGCTAATTGGCAGGAATTACAGGCTAATCTTTCTCATATGAATGATACATGGTATATTTTTAAAGACGGTGGTTTGATCGATTTATCTGAATTCTCAGGAGATTTTCATATCGCATTTCGATATGAAGGATCTGGTTTAGATTCCAAATTGGATGGAGCCTATATGATTGATGATTTTCGAATTCTAAAGGCTAAATAATTTCCCGAAATCAATCGCTTTTACCACCAGCTTTATTAACTTTATAAGATGAAAAAAATTGAACATATCGGTATTGCAGTTAAGGATATTGAAGCATCAAATTCGCTTTTCGCATCCCTGTTTGGTAAAGCACACTATAAAATTGAAGAAGTTGCTTCTGAAGGAGTGAAAACCTCGTTTTTTATGTGTGGTCCTAATAAAATTGAATTGTTAGAAGCCACTAAACCCGATAGTCCAATTGCAAAATACATTGAAAAGAAAGGCGAGGGGATTCATCATATTGCCTTTGACGTAGATGACATTCATGCCGAAATAGACCGATTAAAGTCCGAAGGATTTACCGTTTTGAATGAAACTCCAAAGAAAGGGGCAGACAATAAATTGATCGCTTTTTTACATCCAAAAACTACTAACGGAGTCTTAATTGAGTTATGTCAAGACATCGAATAATTTAACATAGTTATAGCAAGACCTTCAACAGGATAATTGAGCAATTTTATATATTGCTAACCGTTTAGAAAACAATGAATACCAAAATAGAGACATATCAAAAACGCCGTTTAGTATTTTCATACTTCTCTGTAGTCATCAGTATTGCATTGGTGCTTTTTATGGTTGGGATTCTTGGATTAGTGCTTTTAAAATCTAAAAAAGTGACCAATCGCATCAAAGAAAAGGTGGCATTTACCTTATTCTTAAAAGATGAGGTTTCTAAAAGTCAAATTGATGGATTCAGAAAAGCTCTTGAAGAAGAAGATTTTGCGAATCGAATAGTCTACACCAGTAAATCTCAGGCAGCAAAGAATTACAGTAAGGAATTGGGTGAAGACTTTTTGAGTTTCTTAGGTAAGAACCCGCTAAAGAACGGGATTGATATTTATCTTAAGGCCGATTATGTGACACCAGAAAGCATGCAGGAACTCGAAGATCGTTTTGTGAAAAATGCTTTTGTCGCTGATGTTTCCTATGATAAACCTTTAATAAACTTATTGACTAAAAACATTCAACGAATGAGTTTTTGGTTGCTGGTCATTAGTGCTTTTTTCGGATTAATTGCCATTTTACTCATCAATAGTTCCATTCGATTATCCATTTATGCGAAGCGATTCAATATCAAAACCATGCAAATGGTGGGGGCGACAAAAAGCTTTATTCGAAGACCATTTATTTGGCGAAGCATTAAACTCGGATTCATTGGAGCTTTGATTGCCATTTTAGGCTTGGCGGTTGTGATTTACTATGTAGATAAGTATGCACCAAGTTTACGAATTTTGCAAGACTACACTACAATTGGGTATTTGGTATCTGGAATTTTAGTAGTTTCGCTTTTAATAACGTGGATCAGTACATTTTTTGCAGCCCAGCGATTTTTAAATTTAAAAACAGACGAACTTTATTATTAACCCATGGCAAAAGAAAACTCAAACCAACCGCAATTTATTTTTGGAAAGAAGAACTATCAGATCATGTTGATCGGATTGGTGTGTATTGCTGTTGGATTCATTCTGATGGCAGGTGGAGGTAGTGATAATCCGGAAGTTTTTAATGAAGAAATCTACAGTTGGAGAAGAATTCGTTTGGCGCCAACCCTAGTTATTATTGGGTTTGCCATTGAGATTTACGCTATTTTAGTCAATCCAAAAAAATAAATATGAATAGTATTGAGGCAGTAGTTCTTGGAATTATTCAAGGTCTCACCGAATTTTTACCTGTATCTTCTAGTGGTCATCTCGAGTTAGTGAAAGCGATTTTAGGAGACACATCCTTACCAGAAGAAAGCCTAACGTTTACAGTTGTATTACATTTCGCCACGGCATTGAGTACCATGGTCATTTTTAAAGATGAGGTCTTTCAAATCATAAAAGGATTATTTCAGTTTAAGTGGAATGACGAATTCAAATTCTCTTTAAAAATTATCATTTCAATGATTCCGGCCGTAATTGTCGGATTACTATTTGAAGAGCAATTAGAAGCACTTTTTGGCGGAAATATTGCCTTTGTAGGGGCCATGTTGATTGTAACGGCAATTCTATTAGTATTTGCAGATAAAGCGAAGAACACAAACAAAGAGGTGTCATATACAAATGCCTTATTGATTGGAATTTTTCAGGCAATTGCTATGTTACCCGGAATCTCTCGTTCTGGAGCCACAATTTCCACTACCGTATTGTTAGGCGTTGATCGTAATAAAGCGGCGAGATTCTCATTCTTGATGGTAGTTCCGTTGATATTCGGAGCAATTGCTAAGGACTTTTTAAGTGGTGATATTAACTTTCAGTCTTCAGAAATCGTTCCGATAAGTTTAGGATTTGTTGCTGCGTTTGTTTCTGGAATGCTTGCCTGTAAATGGATGATTGCGCTGGTTCAAAAAAGTAAACTAACTTATTTTTCAATCTATTGTGCCATTGTAGGAGTAATCGCTATCGTGGTATCTTTTACTGCTTAACATGACAGCAGAAGAGTTTCTCCAAGGAAAAGTTTTATTGATTGATAAACCTCTGGAATGGACTTCCTTTCAGGCGGTAAATAAAATCCGATGGCACATTAAAAAACAGTTCGGATTAAAGAAAATCAAAGTAGGTCATGCCGGAACCTTAGACCCACTTGCAACGGGTTTGCTCATCATTTGTACGGGTAAAATGACCAAACAAATCAATGAATTTCAGGCCCAGGAAAAAGAATATACAGGCACCTTTTATCTGGGTGCTACCACACCAAGCTACGATCTGGAAACCGAGGTAAACCAACGATTTTCTACCGATCAAATTTCAGAAGAAATGATTGTAAAAGCTACACAATCGTTCATCGGAGAAATTGATCAGAAACCACCTATTTTTTCTGCGATAAAAAAAGATGGAAAGCGCTTGTATGATATTGCACGCAAAGGAGAAACGACAGAGATTCAATCGAGAAAAGTGACGATTTCATCTTTTGATATTACCCGAATTGAACTACCAAAGGTTGATTTTAAGGTGTCTTGTAGTAAGGGGACTTACATAAGATCCTTAGCCAATGATTTTGGAGAAAAATTGAAATCTGGCGGCTACTTATCTGCTCTCAGACGCACTAGAATCGGTCAGTTCTCTGTGGATAAGGCTATGTCAATTGATGAGTTTATCACTCAATTGAAAAGCTAGTTCTTTTTCACAAAAATAAATTCACCACCTTCATCTCCTGCATTTTGAATGGTACCAAACTGTGGTGCATTGGGACTGTTAGACAATACCGCACGACGGAAACTGGAGAATAATTTGTCAGCAGGTAAATATTTTTCGGTGTTTTCGTTGAGGCGTTGAACCAAGTATTTTAAAAACACACTCTTATCAGGCACTTCTTTTAAATTTCCGCTCGTCATCGCTTTTTTACTGGGTAAATCATTTAGCTTTTTAACAGCTAATGGGGCATTATCGAAGGCGCTTCTTGTTTTAAAAATACTACCGCTAAAACAAGCATCGGCAATCAAGATCGTGTGTTTTGTTTTAATCGATGCCATATAATCACTAATGGTACTATTGCGAATCCAGAATGCAGTACTACTTTTCTTTGCATTTGATGGTAACCAATAGCCTAAGTTTTTGGTTTCGTCCCACCAGCCATGTCCTGCATAAAAAACAAGGAGGTTATCATTAGAAGTTAAGGTATTGCTTAACTTGTCAAACGCGTCGATCATTTGTACATAGGTGGCATTCTTTAACAAAGTAACATTTTGTGGACTAAAGGCGTATTTAGAAGTTAATACATTATATAATTTGGTTGCATCTTTTACAGGTTCGTCTAGGGAAGCAATGGCTTCATCTTTGTATTCATTATTGCCAATAATTAAAGCATAATACTTTCCTGTTTTGATTACACTTGATGTATTGGTGTTGTTGGTTATGGTGTTTTGATTGTTTTCAATTTCTCTTCGAATGGTAAAGGTTTTTGTTGTGGAATTCATCTTTACATCTGTAGCTTTTACCGTAAAGGTATTTTCACCGATACCTAAAATTACATTTTTAGAGAAATTTCCGTTCGTATCTACGGAAGCTTCTTGCCCATTAATGAGTACCTCATAAATTTTACTTTCATCGTTTATAGTTCCAGTTATGGTCGTGCTTTTAGTGTTTTTTACAATTGAAAAGCCACGATTTACATTTGGGGAAATAATAGAAATAGTTGGCGCGGTATTATCTATTACATTAGTTATGTTATTTTGGGCAACTTCATTTTTATTGTCTTCTATATTTCTAAGATAAATTGTTTTACTAGTAATATTGGCTTCATTGTCAATAGCTTTTATTGTAGTTCTATGATAGCCGCTATATAAAAAACTGTAATTCTTTGAATAGGTATTGTCTGAGGCTAATTTCACTTCTTTTCCATCAATTGTCACTTTGTATATACCATTAAAATCTTCAGCCTTAAATTTTAAAATTCCATGTTTTTTGTTTTTAATCAAATAAACCTGATTCTTGTTATAAGTTTCATCTTGTTTCTCTGGAGAAAGAATAATAATTTTTGGAGCGGTTGTATCAACTGCGGTGTTATCCGAATTTTCCTGATTACTGAAAGAGAAGTAATCTACTCTTATTCTGTTGGAATATTCAATACTTCTCTCTTTGAAATAAATCCCGGATTTCAAGTAATTGGAAAGGGGTGCGATTTTTGTTTTATAGATTTCTCTTCCTTCAATATAGAAGTAAGTATATTCACCTTTTTTAACAATACTTAATTCAGTATATTCTTTGTATCTATCTTTAAAAATTCCAGTTGCTTTATTATTAATCACGTTGAACTTCACACCATTTTTTACTTTAAAAATTGAAAAATGAAGTTGGTTATCTGTATTATGCCTGATATTAAAATTGAAATAATTTTCTTCGTTATTAAAGTTCCAAATTAACCCATAATAGTTATTTCCGATATCGGTTTTTATTCTGGTTTTAATGGTAAAGTCTTTTGAATGGTTTAGCAATTGAGAATTAATAATTGCTCCATTTTTTGGTCCAAATGGTCCATGATGTTGATTGATTAATAAATGACCCCTGGAAAAATTAATTTTGTGAGGATGAGCGTATGATTTCCATTTTCCAGAATCTGTTTTAAAATCATCTAGAAAAGCAGTATCCTGGGCATTTAAGGTCAAACTTGATATTAGAGCAAGAAGTGGAATTAATGTTTTCATTAAGCGCTGTTTTCAGCTAATTTAGTTAAAATTTAGATTTTCATATAAAACAAAAAAACCTCCCGATTTACTCGAGAGGTTTTTACAATTGTAGGTTTATCTAAACTTAGCCTAAAGTAATACGTTTGAAACCAGTGATTTCAACATCACCAAAGGTTTTAACATATTCAGCAACACTCTTCTTCTCATCCTTAATAAAAGTCTGATCTAATAAACATTGCTCTTTATCCAAAGTTGTATTGTCTAAGATGAAACGTTGCATTTTACCAGGTAAGATTCTATCCCAAATCTTTTCTGGCTTACCTTCTGCAGCTAATTGTGCTTTCGCATCTGCTTCAGCTTCAGCTAATACTTCATCTGTTAATTGCGCCATAGAGATGTACTTTGGTACATTCTTTAAGGTTTTACCCAAACGAGCTAACTCTTCGTTGTCTTTTTCGATAGCAGCAATTCTAGCTTCTGTTTCAGATGCTACGAATGCTGGATCAAAATCTTTGTAAGATAACGTAGTTGCTCCCATAGAAGCTACCTGCATTGCGATGTCTTTTACTAATACATCAGCATTGTCAACATTAGCAGAAAGACCTACTAAAGCAGCAATTTTACCAATGTGAGTATAACCTCCTACATATTCAGCTTCTAATTTTTCGAAAGAAGCGATATCTAAACGCTCACCAATTACACCAGTCTGCTCAACTAATTTCTCAGCAACGGTAATACCTCCGAAATCAGCTTCTAAAAAGGCTTCTTTAGAATCGTAGTTTAAAGCGATATCTGCAAATTCACCAGCTAATGCAACGAACTTTTCATTCTTACCAACGAAGTCAGTTTCACAAGCTAATACGATAGCAACACCAGAAGTGTTATCATCGCTAATACGAGTTACTGCAACACCTTCTGTAGATTCTCTATCTGCTCTTTTTGCAGCAATTTTCTGTCCTTTCTTACGTAAAATATCTATTGCTTTGTCAAAGTCACCTTCAGCCTCAACTAATGCCTTCTTACAATCCATCATTCCTGCACCAGTTGTGTCTCTTAGCTTCTTAACGTCAGCAGCACTTATTTTAACCATTTCTAGATTTATTTATTGAATTAATTTTCTTCTTTTACAGCTTCAGCTTCTTCCTTTACTTCTTTAGCTTTCTCTTTTTCTGCCTTTCTTTCAGATAAACCTTCTGCAACAGCGCCTGTTACATACGATAAAATCTTGTCGATAGACTTAGAAGCATCATCATTAGAAGGAATTACGAAATCTACTTGTCTTGGATCTGAGTTGGTATCAACCATTGCAAAGATTGGAATGTTCAATTTTTGAGCTTCCGCAACAGCAATGTGTTCTTTTTTGATATCAATCACAAACAATGCACCTGGCAAACGAGTCATGTCAGCAATCGAACCTAAGTTCTTTTCTAACTTTTCTCTTTGACGGTTGATTTGTAATTTTTCTCTTTTTGATAAAGCATCGAAAGAACCATCAGTCTTCATACGATCGATAGAAGCCATTTTCTTTACAGCTTTTCTGATCGTTACGAAGTTTGTTAACATACCACCTGGCCATCTTTCTGTGATGTAAGGCATGTTTACTGATTTTGCTTTTTCTGCAACGATATCTTTTGCTTGCTTCTTAGTAGCAACGAATAAAATCTTTCTACCAGAGCTTGCAATTTTGTGAAGTGCTTTAGAAGCCTCTTCTATTTTAGCAGCAGTCTTGTACAAATCAATGATATGTACTCCATTACGTTCTGTGTAGATGTAAGGAGCCATATTTGGGTCCCACTTTCGCGTTAAGTGACCAAAGTGTACGCCACTGTCTAATAATTCTTGAATGTTTACGTTTTCCATGTTGTTTACTTTCTTAATTAATCAATGTATAAGTAGCTTTTCGATCTTATACATTTAGATACTAAACTGTTATTTAATTGTGATAACAGCTCACTAAAAAGTAATCTTGGTAAATACCAAAGATTAACGTTTAGAGAACTGGAATTTCTTACGAGCTTTCTTCTGACCGAATTTCTTTCTTTCAACCATTCTAGGATCACGAGTTAATAATCCTTCTGGTTTCAATACGGCTTTGTGCTCTTCGTTAATTGCTACTAAAGCTCTTGTAATTGCCAAACGAATTGCTTCTGCTTGACCAGTTACACCACCACCATATACATTAACCTTGATGTCATAAGACGTTAAGTTCTCAGTTAACATTAATGGCTGCTGTACTTTATATTGTAACGTAGCTGTTGTAAAGTAGTTCTTAAGCTCTCTGTTATTGATAGTAATGTTTCCTTTTCCTTCTGAAACATAAACACGAGCAACAGCTGTTTTTCTTCTACCGATTTTATGTACTCTCTCCATTATTTGTAATCGTTAAGGTTAATAGCTCTTGGTGATTGTCCTTGTTGTTTGTGCTCACTTCCAGCATATACATACAAGTTTCTAAATAAAGCACTACCTAATTTGTTCTTAGGTAACATACCTTTTACTGCTTTCTCTACTAATCTAGTAGGATCTTTTTCATACATCTCAGAAGCAGTTAACGATCGCTGTCCTCCAGGATAGCCAGTGTGTCTGATATAAGTTTTGTCAGTCCACTTTTTACCTGTTAGGTTAATTTTCTCCGCATTGATTACAACCACATTATCTCCACAATCTACGTGAGGAGTGAAGTTTGGCTTGTATTTACCTCTAATAAGTTTTGCAACTTTAGAAGCAAGACGACCCAATGTTTGCCCGTCCGCATCAACCAAAACCCACTCTTTGTTAGCAGTCGCTTTGTTGGCCGATACTGTTTTGTAACTTAATGTGTCCATTTACATTTAGTTTTTGTTCTGTTAATAATAAATTTTTTTCCTTCAAAAAGGCGTGCAAAGTTACAACTAAATATTTGATTGACAAACTGCTAATCCTTTATATTTCTGATGAATTCGCCCAAATTACAATTAACATAATGTTAAGATAAAAGTAGCCTAATTTTGCACCGATTAAAACAGACCACCAAACGGGACAAACAGTGATGCGATTAACATCCTTTCTTTTTATTTTTTCACTTCTATTTTCTTTGTCAATTTTAGGTCAAACTGAGCCTGTAAAGTCGCTTCCAAAGCGAATCTACACAACAAAAAAGCTCAAAAAAGTTCCTGTTATTGATGGTGATATTACCGATGAAGCATGGGATGTTGTAGAATGGTCTTCCGATTTTACTGAAAAAGATCCAGACGAGGGAACACCTCCTACTTATCAGACGAAATTCAAAATCATGTACGACAAGAAATTCTTGTACGTTGCTATTCGTGCTTATGACGCCGAGCCTGATAAGATTGAAAGTCGATTGAGTCGTCGAGATGGATTTGCAGGTGATCGTGTGAATGTCATTATTGACAGTTATCACGATAAAAGAACGGCTTTTGTTTTTACGACAACTGCGGCCGGAGTGAAAGGTGAGGAGTTGGCATCACAAAATGGACAGAATTGGGACGATAGTTGGAACCCGGTTTGGTATACGGATGCAAAGGTTGATGACGAAGGATGGACAGCCGAAATGAAGATACCGTTTACCCAATTGCGATTCGGAAAAGCGAAAGAGCAAATCTGGGGATTAAATGTCAATCGAACGATATTTAGAAAACAAGAGCGATCGCTTTGGCAACGTATTCCAAACAATCAGGCTGGATTTATTAGTGAAGCTGGTGAGTTACAGGGGTTGATTGATTTGAATCCGCAAAAACAATTCGAAGTACAACCGTTTACGGTGACACAATACGATAAATATCCGGCAGAAACTGGAAACCCATTTCGAGACGGAAGTGACTTTACTGTGAATGCTGGTTTAGACGCTAAGATTGGTATTACAAATGACCTTACGCTCGACTTAACTGTAAATCCTGATTTTGGTCAGGTCGAAGCTGATCCAGGAGCGATTGCACTCGACGGATTCCAAATTTTCTTCAGAGAACAACGACCATTTTTCGTAGAAAACAGCAACATTTTTGATTTCCGAATTGGTAATGGTCGTGACAATTTATTTTATAGTCGACGAATTGGAAGGAATCCGCATGATTCTCCAACTTTGAATACGGGAGAGTTTGCTAATGTTCCCCAAAATACCACAATATTGAGTGCCGCTAAATTTTCTGGAAAAACACGTAATGGTCTGTCTATTGGAGTTTTAGAGAGTTTAACTGCCAACGAATATGCCACTGTTCGCCAGGTGAATGGTGAAGAAAGAAGAGAGATTGTGGAACCCATGAGTAACTTTTTTGTAGCACGTGTTCAACAAGATTTCAATGAGCGAAATTCATTTATTGGTGGAATCTTCACCGCAACAAATCGATTCCTGAATGGGAATTTTAATGATTTACATAGAGCTGCCTACTCAACGGGTATTGATTATCAACATAACTGGAAAAATCGTGAATACTACATTGAAGGAAATATGATTTTTTCTCATGTGATGGGTAGCAAAGAAGCTATAGAAAAAACACAAAGATCGATTACCCGATTGTTCCAAAGACCAGGAGCCAATCATGTTGAGGTCGATTCGAATCGCACTTCTTTAACAGGTACTGGAGGTCGTTTTGAATTCGGTAGAGCAGGAGGTCAGAAGTTGCGTTACAATACGGGTGTAATCTGGAGATCACCAGAATTGGAATTAAATGATGTCGGATTCTTAAGAAATACAGATCAGGTACTTCAATATGCAAATGTTGATTATCTGTGGTTAATTCCAAATGATACCTATAGAAACATGTCCATCAATCTAGAGGAATCAACAGAATATGATTTCGACGGAAATTTAAACCGCGTTCGCTTCGAATTGGCAAATAATATCAACTGGATTAATAACGAAAGAACTCGTATTGGAATTGGAGCCAACTTTAGTCGATTCAATAACTTTTTCCTTAGAGGAGGTCCAAGATGGAGATCGGCAAATAGTCGATACCTCTTTACCTCATTCAATTCTGATAACGGTAAAAAATTCAGGTATAATATTAGGTATACAAATGTGCATTCCGATGAGGATGTATTCTCAAGGAATCGTTTCAATGTCGGATTCAATTACCAACCTTTTGATGCCTTCAATGTCTCTTTAGACATGGAGTTTCAAAAAACAAAAGATAGGTCTCAGTATGTGAGTGCAAGAGATTATGGAGGGGTAAACAGATATCTATTAGGGACATTGAAAAATGACCAGTTGAGAACCACTTTTAGGTTCACCTATAGTATAAATCCGAATATGTCCATTCAGTTTTACGGACAACCATTTATATCTAGAGGTAGATTTTCAGATTTTAAGTACGTGAATATTGCGGCTGCCGAACGATTTACAGATCGTGTGAATTTTTACAAGGCCAACCAGATTGACTTTCAAAATGATGAATATTTAGTTGATGAAGACATCGACGGAAATGTAGATTATTCGTTCGGAAATCCAGATTTTAATTTTGTTCAGTTACAAACCAATTTAGTAGCACGTTGGGAATATATTCCAGGTTCTGAATTATTCTTGGTCTGGGCGCGAGGATCGGTTGGAAACGTAAATGCAGAAGATGGTTTAATCGATAGTGTTACCGATCAAGTATTCAATGCTCCTGCTAACGATACATTTCTTATAAAATTGACATACAGATTCGTAAGGTAATTTATTTCTTTCCGCCTCCCCAAGAGTCGCGTAATCCCACTGTTTTATTGAATACCAATTTCTCTGGAGTTGAATCATCATCAACATTAAAATATCCTTTTCGCTGAAACTGGAAACGATCTCCAATATTGGCAGATTGCAAACTCGGTTCCACAAAAGCTGTGATGGTTTCTAACGAATTCGGATTTAAGAATTCCATAAAGTCTTTGTCTTTATGGCTGTCTGGAGCTTCATCTAAAAACAGACGATCGTAAATACGAACTTCGGCTTCTACAGCATGTTTAATCGATACCCAATGCAAGGTTCCTTTCACGCGGCGTATGCTTTCTGGAGTTCCACTTCCTGATCGACTTAACGGATCATAAGTACATTGAATCTCTGTGATATTTCCGTTTTCATCTTTCGTGCAGCTTTCTGCTTTGATAATGTAGGCATTTTTAAGACGAACTTCTTTACCTAACTTCAAACGGAAGAACTTCTTATTCGCTTCTTCTCTAAAGTCCTCTTTTTCGATATACAATTCTCTTGAAAAAGGCACTTCTCGGAATCCGGCACTTTCATCCTCTTGATTGTTCTCTGCCTGTAGCATTTCTTCTTGGTCCTCAGGATAATTGGTAATCACCACTTTTACGGGATCTAAAACAGCCATCACACGGTTAGCTGTTTTATTTAAATCCTCACGAATTTTAAATTCAAGTAAGGCAACGTCAATCACGTTTTCACGCTTTGAAACTCCTACAGTTTCTACGAAACTGCGAATAGAAGCAGGTGTATACCCTCTTCTTCGTAATCCGGAAATCGTTGGCATTCTAGGATCGTCCCATCCAGCAACAATTCCTTCTTCGATTAATCGCATCAACTTTCGCTTACTCATAATGGTGTAACTTAAGTTTAAACGCGAAAATTCCCTTTGTTTCGGAATTAATGGATATTCAGATTTGCTGTAATCAAATACATGATCACGGAACCAATTGTATAATTCACGGTGTGGTTTAAATTCTAAAGAACACAAGGAATGTGAAATTTGCTCGATATAATCACTTTCTCCATGAGTCCAGTCATACATCGGATAAATACACCAGTCATCACCTGTTCTATGATGATGCTTGTACATGATTCGATACATAATCGGATCGCGCATCAGCATATTTGGACTGGTCATATCAATCTTAGCACGTAATACATGATCACCTTCTTGGAATTTTCCTTCTTTCATTCCGATAAAGAGTTCTAAATTCTCTTCCACAGATCGATCACGATAAGGACTATTTGTACCTGGTTCGGTAGGTGTTCCTTTTTGAACACGTATTTCTTCGGATGTTTGACTATCTACATACGCTTTTCCTTCATTTATCATAAGAACAGCCCAGTCATACAATTGCTGAAAATAATCTGAAGAATAACATTCCTCTGCCCATTGGTAACCTAACCATTGGATGTCTCTTTTAATAGCATCTACATATTCTTGCTCTTCCTTTTCTGGATTCGTATCATCGAAACGCAGATTTACAGGAGCATTGTACTTTAATCCAAGACCAAAACTAATTCCGATGGCTTTGGTATGTCCAATATGAAGATATCCATTAGGCTCTGGAGGAAATCTAAATTTCAATTGCTCCTTCGGCATTCCATTTGCTAAATCCTCTTCAACGATTTGTTCAATGAAATTCAGTGATTTTTTTTCTTCAGACATTGTGTTTCTAATAATTAGGTCGCAAAATTACAGAAAATACTTGTTCTTTTTGTCGTATTTTTGCAACTCGTATGAAAGAAGATAAAAAGCCAGATTTAGTTGTTTTTAACGAGGAGACCAATTCCTATGATGCTTCTTTGAAGCCTTACGGAACTTCGGCTAGTTCTCCGGTAATAAAACCCTTAAATACAGCTACTTGGAAGAATGATGGAATTCAAAGGGTTAATAAAAAATTGGCATCAGAATTCGAAGAGATCAAAGCGCAGTATAATTCGCTGATTCAAAAATTCAAAAACAACGACTTATTATACCATGCGAAATACAATTTTGAACCGATATTAGGAGAAACTTACTTCTTGTACAGAGATAAAAATGAAGAACCCTTTTTATCAATTATTGCTCCTGAGCAGTGTAATTTTGATTATATCGGTGCCTTCCGATTGAATTCAGATAAGATGTGGGAAGAGGTGACTACAGAGACAAGAAATGGGAATAATTAGAGTAAACAACATTAAGTTATATGCCTTTCATGGATGTTTGGATGAAGAGGCTAAAATTGGATCGGAATATCGTGTAGATGTTATGGTTACTGTTGATTTGGACAAGTCGGCCAAGACTGATGAATTGAAAGATACAGTGGACTATGTGCACCTCAATAAAATCGTCAAAGAAGAAATGGCAATTCGATCCAAATTATTAGAAGAAGTTTGTCAGCGTATCCTGGATCGTTTTTTTGTGGAAATTCCAATGATTGAAAAAGCAGAAGTAGCTGTTGCGAAAATCAACCCACCAATTGGAGGCAATGTGGAAGCCGTGGTTATCGTCTTGACAAAAGAACGATAAACTATTGTTTACATCAATAAAATCTTTAAATTTGCACACCTTTTAAGGTGCCGTGGCCGAGTGGCTAGGCAGTGGTCTGCAACACCATCTACAGCGGTTCGAATCCGCTCGGCACCTCAAATCATCCTTCGTAAGCCACGAAGGATTTTTTTATACCTTTTTCCTTAGAAAACATTTTTAGGTTATTTGATTGAAAGGCACGAATTGGCTATAAAACTAGAAACTGGAGAATATATGATTTCTGTAACTGATGATTTCGGAAACGAAATTCAAAGAAGGATCGAAATTCAAGGAAAATAATCTTACGTTTTTATTAACATCAATCTATGCTAATTTTATTCATTTTTGCATACCCTGAATATTAAAGGTATTTTAGCCTTTCATGAAAATCGTTAGCTATCAACCATGAAAATTTACCCAATAGAGACTGGAAATTTTAAGTTAGATGGAGGCGCTATGTTTGGAGTAGTTCCAAAGTCTATATGGCAAAGAACGAATCCGGCAGATGCCATTAATATGATTGAAATGAGTATGCGATGCATGCTTATAGAAGACGGTGATCGATTGACATTAGTTGATACCGGCCTCGGAAGTAAACAATCGGAGAAATTTTTCAGTTACTATTATTTGTTTGGAGATTTTTCTTTAGAATCGTCATTAGCCAAATACGGTTTTCATAAAGATGATATCACCGATGTGTTTTTGACCCATTTGCATTTTGATCATTGTGGAGGTGCTATTGAACGTCAGAATGATATGTTAGTACCAGCATTTAAAAATGCGAAGTTTTGGTCAAATGCCAATCATTGGGATTGGGCGGTGAATCCGAATCCGAGAGAAAAAGCTTCGTTTTTGAAAGAAAACATTCTCCCTATGAAAGAAAGTGGTCAGTTGAATTTTATTGCTGATCAACCTTTAGAAGATGTTGGATTTGATGTGGTTTTTGTTGATGGCCATACCGAAAAGCAAATGTTACCTAAGTTGAATTACAAGGGTAAAACCATTGTATTTATGGCCGACTTGCTACCAACAGTGGGTCATATTCCTCTTCCGTATGTCATGGGATACGATACAAGACCGTTATTAACTTTGAAAGAAAAAGCCTCATTTTTAAATGAAGCTGCAGATAATAATTATTACCTGTTTCTAGAGCATGATGCCTTTAATGAAATCTGTACGGTAAAACATACAGAAAAGGGTGTTCGACTCAATGAAACGTTTAAATTTACAGATATATTTAATTAATAGAAGATCGAAATGAAAGTAATGAAATCAGTTTTTTATGCGACGCTTGTTGCATTTGTGTTTGCGAGTTGTAAGTCAATTACTTCGATTCCTGTTCCGACAGGTTCTGATGTAACCATTGACATTCCTGCCAAAAAAGGACCTTTATCCGAAGAAGCAAAAAATGCATGGAGTGCAGCAGATATCGAAACCGACTCTATCGCCGGAATGAGTTTGGTAAAAGCTTATAAGTTTTTAGAAGGCAAAAAAGGAGTTCAGGTGATTGTTGGTATTGCAGACTCTGGAGTTGATGTAGAGCACGAAGACTTAAAAGGAGTTGCATGGGTAAATCCGAAGGAGGTTCCTGGCAACAATAAAGATGATGATAAGAATGGTTATGTTGATGATATCCACGGATGGAATTTCTTAGGAAATAAAGAGGGAAAAATCGTTAATGCAGACCAACTGGAAATTACGCGTATTGTTAAGAACGGCATGGACAAATTCGGAAATAAAAAAGCTTCTGAAATTACTGATGCCGACAAGAAAGAATACGAGGAGTATCTAAAAATCAAAGAAAAGTTTGATAAAGTAGCCAAAGCGAAAGAAAATGAAATCGCAAATTTAAAAGCTACCAAAACGAGAATCCTTCAGTTGGAAGAAAGCTTTACGGCTGTTCAGAAATTAATCGGGAAAAGTGATTTTACCCTTGACGATGTAAAAAATGTTAAGTCTGATGATTCTCAAACAACAGCTAAGATTAATGATGTGGCCATGATTATGGGTCGCGGAATGAAAATGGTTGATTTGTTAAGCTACAAAAAGGACTTATTAGAATATTTAGAAAGTCAGGAAAATGCGAAGAGTTACGATTTAAACTTTAACGCACGTCAGTCTTTAGGTGATGATTTATATGATATCACAGATACGAATTACGGAAATAATAACGTGATCGGATCTAAAAAATTAGAAAGCCATGGTACTCATGTAGCAGGAATTGTTGCTGCATCTAGAGGAAATGGAAAAGGGTTAGATGGTGTTGCGAATAACGTAAAAATCCTAACAGTTCGTGTAGTGCCAGATGGTGATGAGCACGATAAAGATGTGGCTTTAGGAATCCGTTATGCAGTTGACAACGGAGCAAAAATTATCAACACCAGTTTCGGAAAAGCGTATTCTCCAAATAAACAATGGGTTTTTGATGCTATCAAATATGCAGCTAAAAATGACGTCTTAATCGTGAATGCTGCGGGTAATGATTCAAAAAATATTGATGTAGAGAAAACCTATCCGAATGATTCTGAGGATTTGATCAATGAGATTTCAGATAACGTATTAACCGTAGGCGCGAATAGCTTGTTTTATGACAAAAGACTTCCTGCTAGATTTACAAATTATGGAAAGCGAAATGTAGATGTGTTTGCTCCTGGAGTGCAGATTTATTCTACAATTCCTAGCGATGAGTATGCTCAAAAAAGCGGTACATCTATGGCTGCACCATCAGCAGCTGGAGTTGCAGCATTAGTACGTTCGTATTATCCGCAGTTATCGGCATCTCAGGTAAAACACATTTTGATGAATTCTGGTACTAAAATCAATTTCAATGTGATTAAGCCAGGTTCTCAATCAAGACAAAATCCTGATGGCGAATTGGTGTCTTTTTCAGACTTATCAGTTTCTGGAAGAATCGTTAATGCCTATAACGCCCTAAAAATGGCCGATCAAATCGTAAATGGAAAGTAATTTTTGAATTGAAAATTAGATAAAATGAAGAAGTTTTTAATTGCTTTTTTAGGGCTAGCTCTTGTGGCTTGCGCACAAACTAAAGAGGCTACAAACAAAGGAAAATTGACTAGCAATTCGGATTCATCTTACTGGCAGCAAGCGGTTGATTATACCATGGATATTGATTTTGATATCGATAACTATCAGTATAAAGGAAAACAGAAACTGGTATACACCAATAACTCTCCCGATGAGTTAGACAAGGTTTTTTATCACTTATATTTTAACGCTTTTCAACCGGGGTCGCAAATGGATGTTCGCTCAAGAACTATTCGTGATCCAGACAGAAGAGTAAGAGATCGAATCAGCAAATTAAAGCCAAATGAAATTGGATATATCAAAGTGAATTCTTTAAAACAAAACGGTTCTGCTGTATCATTCGAAACGGTAGGAACAATTTTAGAAGTTGCTTTGAATTCACCAATTAAGCCAGGAGAGTCTGTAACCTTAGAAATGGATTTTGATGCTCAGGTTCCTGTCCAAATCCGTAGATCTGGAAGAAATAACAGAGAAGGCGTTGCACTGTCTATGGCGCAGTGGTATCCAAAATTGGCCGAATATGATTTCGAAGGATGGCATACACCTCCGTACATTGGAAGAGAATTCCATGGTGTTTGGGGAGATTTCGATGTAACCATCCACTTAGATAGAAACTATACTATCGGAGGTTCTGGATATCTTCAGAATCCGCAGGAAGTGGGACATGGCTATGAGGATAAATCAAAACCGTTAAACTTACCAAAAGGTAGTAAATTAACCTGGCATTTCAAGGCCCCAAATGTGCATGATTTCATGTGGGCTGCAGATAATGAATACAACCATGACATTTTAAAAATGCAAAATGGTATCGATTTGCACTTTTTTTACAAGAAAACCCTTGAAGAAAAGTACTTGAAAAACTGGAAAGAGGTTCAGCCTAAGACTGCAGAACTGATGACTTATTTTTCAGAGAATGTAGGTCAATATCCGTATAAGCAATACTCTGTTGTACAAGGTGGTGACGGCGGAATGGAATACGCAATGTCAACATTAGTTACTGGACAACGTAGTTTTGGAAGTTTATTTGGAGTTACTGCACACGAAATGGCACATACTTGGTTCCAGTTCCTTTTGGCTACGAATGAAAGTTTACACCCTTGGATGGATGAAGGATTTACAAGTTATATTTCAAACAAGGCAGAAAATAAAATCTTGAATGAAAATAAAGCAAATCCCCACGCAGGATCATATAGAGGTTATAGAACAATTGTAAGTCGCGGATTCGAAGAATCACTTTCTACACATGCAGACCGATACAATACGAATTGGGCATATGGTACCGCAAGCTATTCGAAAGGAAACATCTTCTTATCTCAATTAGAATATGTGATTGGGTCGGATAATGTTGTAAAAGGATTAAAGAAATATTTTGCAGATTTCAGCTTTAAACATCCAACGCCAAATGATATCAAGAGATCCATGGAAAAGGTTTCTGGATTACATTTAGATTGGTATTTGAATGAGTGGACACAAACGACTCACACGATTGATTATGCTGTAAAATTAGTAGAGGGAAAAACCATCACATTAGAACGAATCGGACAAATGCCGATGCCTATTGATTTGGAGGTAACTTATGAAGACGGAACAACAGAAAGCTTTAATATTGCTATTGAAATGATGCGCGGAAATAAACCAACGTCTGCTACAATTTTAAAAGATTGGGGTTGGGCTTATCCGACCTACAGTTTTGAAACTACTAAAAATGTGAAGACTGTTATAATTGACAAAAGCGGGTTAATGGCAGATGTTGACTTGTCAAACAATAGATTTGGAGAAACATCGAGATAGCAAATCTCAGAAATTATAATACTAGGAAAAGCGGGTTGAAAAACTCGCTTTTTTTAGTTCATAAACTCATTGATTTTCTCGCTGGGAATAAAGCCTTTCAGCATTAAAAAGACTCCGAAGATAATGAGTATAATTCCCATCACTCTTTTGATTCTGAATACTACATTGTTGGTCAGCTTATCCTTTAATTGTTTGGCTAAAAAAATCTTACCTAGGTCGGTCACAAAATACCCTAGAATAATAACGGAGAAGTAAATGAAAATTGATTTTTCATTCATGTTTAAAGTTGGACCAACAACCAATACGGTTCCTAGCCAAAAGGCTAAAACACCGATATTGATAAAGTTAAGAAAGAATCCTTTCATAAATAATTTCAGGTAATTATTAGCCACTGGCACATCAATAATTTCTGAGGTTTCCAGAGATTCCTTTTTGTTTTCCTTGTCCATGTAAGTGATGAGGCCATAAATAATCATGACGAGCCCACCAATAAAGAATAAGCGAGGATCATCTTTTATTTTTTCAAGTAGCGATCGACTTCCGAAATAAGAAATAAGGATAAAAGTAATATCACCTAAAATTACCCCGAGATCAAAGATAATTGCGGCTTTAGCTCCTTTTAGAATACTAGTTTGAAGCAACATAAAAAAAACAGGACCAATCATGAAAGCCATGAAAAACCCTATTAAGAATGCATTTTTAAGATGAAAAAATTCCATATCCTCTTACAAAAATAGGAATTTATACATCATCAAAATCTACTTTTAAAGTTGAGGTTGTTGGATGTGCTTGACAAGTTAGGATATATCCCTCTTCTACTTCTGCATTCGTTAGGATACTATTCTTGGTCATAACTGCTTTTCCTTCGGTTACTTTTGCTAAGCATGAACTACAAACTCCGCCTTGACAAGAATAAGGAGCATCAACATCATTGCGTAAGCTGGCAGCCAAAACATCGTCGGATTTATCCATTTCAAATGTGAAAACTTCGTCATCTAATAACACTTCAACACTACATTTTCCATCTTCGATTTGAGCGGTGCTGTCTTCATCAACAGAAACAGAGAACAATTCAAAATGAATTGCATCTCCACTAAATCCATTTTCTTTTAAGGTCTCAGAAACAGTTTCGATCATGGCCTCTGGTCCACATAGAAAAGCAGAATCAAAGTTGATATTGTGGTATTTGTTCTTTACAAATAAGTTTGTCAGTCCTTTATCGATTCTTCCAAATTTAGCATTTGAATTGCGTTCTCTTGAAAACACAAATTCCAAATTGAAATTGTCATTTCCTTCCGATAACGAAACCAATTCATCGTAAAACATGGTATCAGAAACACTTTTGTTTCCGTAAATCAGTGTAAAGGTTGATGAAGATTCGGATGTCAATACAGATTTGATCATTGATAAAATTGGAGTAATTCCACTTCCGGCAGCTACAGCTAAATAATTCTTATTCGCCTCCGGAGTTAATAAAAAACGACCTTCTGGAGCTGCAACTTTAATGCTGTCTCCAACTTTAAAATTATCTACTGCATCCACAGAAAATAATCCATTAGGTACTTTTTTGATGGCTACGCAAAGTTCTCCAGAATTGGGAGAAGAACAAATAGAATATGCACGACGTACCTGCTCTCCATTGATCTCTTTTTCTAATGTTAAATATTCACCTGCTGTGAATGAAAATGAATCTTTAAGGTTTTGCGGAATGTCAAACAAAACAGAAATCGCTAATGCGGTTTCTTGTTGAATTTCTTTTATCGAAATATCATAAAATTCTGGCATCTTCTTTCTGTCTTTTTACAATAGATTATGACTGATAAGGTACTCTGCAATTTGAATCGTGTTCGTTGCGGCACCTTTTCTTAGGTTATCGGAAACGATCCACAAATTTAATGTATTTTCCTGAGACTCATCTCGACGAATTCGGCCCACAAACACCTCATCTTTATCATTAGCATAAAGTGGCATCGGATACAGATTGTTGGCCACGTCATCTTGTACGATAACTCCTGGAGTGTCTGATAAAATCTGTCTAACTTCAACTAAATCAAAGTCGTTTTCGAATTGCACATTTACAGCTTCGGAATGACCTCCGTCTGTAGGAATTCGAACGGCAGTTGCAGTCAATGAGAATGAATCATCTCGTAAGATTTTCTTGGGTTCTTTTACCAATTTCATTTCTTCTTTGGTATATCCATTTTCTAAGAAAATATCACAATGTGGTAATGCATTTCGACCAATTTTATGTGGGTACGCCATTTCACCTTCTACACCTGCTTCTTCATTTGCCAATTGTTGAACAGCTTTTACTCCAGTACCTGAAACAGATTGGTAGGTAGACACAACCACTCGTTTCATTTTGTATCGTTTGTGAAGAGGTGCCAAAGCCATCACCAATTGAATTGTTGAACAGTTCGGATTGGCAATAATTTTATCTTCCTTGGTTAATACATCACCATTGATTTCTGGAACCACTAATTTTTTATCCGGTTCCATTCGCCATGCCGATGAATTATCGATTACTGTAGTACCTACTTCTGCAAATTTCGGAGCCCATTCCAAAGAAGTTCCGCCACCAGCTGAAAACAATGCTAATTCGGGTTTCATTGCAACCGCCTTTTCCAATGTTGTTACATAAAACGTTTTTCCGTTGTAAACAATCTCTTTTCCTTCAGATTTTGCTGAGGCCACAGGTATTAATTCTGTGATTGGCAAATTGCGTTCTGCCAATACACGTAACATCACATTTCCTACCATTCCTGTTGCACCAACTACTGCTACTTTCATATTTTTAATTTTAGACTGCAAAGATGACGAATTTGTCAAGAAAAAAATTGCTAAATCCTATAAATTGAAGTCATTATGAGAAATTTTACCAAATAAATTCTTCGTGTTTAAAATTAAACTTCTCAAAAAAAGACTAATTTTGTAGCCCTATTTAGGAAATCAATCAAGTATTAACGCAAATTTAAATTGGTATAGCATGCAACTGTACAATAAATTGAGCGCTAAAGAGAGAGCTGCATTAATTGATGAAGCTGGAGAAGATCGAATTACAATTTCATTTTACCAGTATCATCACATCAAAAATCCACAGATTTTTAGAGACAAATTATTCCTTGAATGGAATGAATTGTACGTTTTGGGTCGAACCTACGTTTCTTATGAAGGTATAAACGCCCAGATTTCTGTGCCTGCAGAAAATTTTAACGCGCTAAAAAATCAACTAGACAGCATTTCATTTTTAAAAGACATTCGTTTGAATGTAGCTGTGGAGCAAGACAACAAATCATTTTTAAAACTCAAGGTAAAAGTTCGTAACAAAATTGTTGCAGATGGCCTGAACGACAAAACATTTGACATAACCAATAAAGGGGTTCACGTGAATGCTCAGAAGTTTAATGAATTGCTTAGTGATCCAGATACCATTTGTGTCGATATGCGAAATCATTATGAGAGTGAAATTGGACACTTTGATGGGGCCATTACTCCGGATGTAGATACCTTTAGAGATTCTTTGGATATTATTGAAGAGGATCTGAAAGAACACAAAGAAGACAAAAACCTATTGATGTATTGTACAGGTGGAATTCGATGTGAAAAGGCTTCTGCTTACTATAAACACAAAGGCTTTAAGAATGTTTTTCAACTGGAGGGTGGAATTATTGAATACACGCGTCAAGTGAAAGCTGAAGGATTGGAGAACAAATTCATAGGTAAGAATTTTGTATTCGACCACAGAAGATCAGAGCGAATTTCTGAGGATGTAATCTCAAATTGTCATCAGTGTGGGAAGCCTTGTGATACACATACCAACTGCGCCAATGAAGCGTGTCACCTGCTATTTATTCAATGTGATGAATGTGCCGAGAAAATGGAAAATACCTGTTCTGTAGAATGTCAGAATATTATTCATTTGCCATACGAAGAGCAAAAAAGACTTCGAAAAGGTATCCATAACAGCAATAAAATTTTTAAGAAAGGGCGTTCAGTAAAGCTTAAATTTAAGAAATAGACGAGCTTAAACTTAACATCTTTTCTGCTTTTCGGCTAGATTTTATATCTTTACTGATAAGACAAGTTTCAGTTTTAAAAACTTAGAAGCTTGATAATCAATTATGAACGCAGAAAAGCATTAGCTTTCTTAAAATATATTCACTTACATGGCATGTGGAAGTTGTGGCACAACAGAAAATGGAGTGCCAAGAGGTTGTAAAAGTAATGGGAATTGCGGTACAGGAACGTGCGGAAGCGGTAGCGAAAAGTTAGCTGTTTTCGATTGGCTTTCAAATATGACTTTACCTTCGGGTCAGGAACAATTTCAAATTTTTGAGGTTCGATTCAAAAATGGGAGAAAGCATTTCTTCAACAATGTAAATAATTTGTCTTTACGCATCGGAGATGTAGTGGCTGTCGAAAGTTCACCCGGACATGATGTTGGGCATATTTCTTTAGCAGGCGAACTTGTCAAAGTTCAAATGAAAAAAAGGAATGTTCCGCTGGAATCTCCGGATATTAAAAAAATATATCGAAAAGCGAGTCAGAAGGATATTGATATTTGGCAAAAAGCCAGAAACCGCGAATTGGAAACGCAAAGAATTGGCCGTGAGATTATCCAGAGATTAGGTCTTGAAATGAAGCTTTCCGACGTAGAGTTTCAGGGAGATAATAACAAAGCAACATTCTATTACACCGCAGAAGGTCGTGTTGATTTTCGTCAATTGATAAAAGATTTAGCCTCTGAATTTTCGATTCGTATAGAGATGAAGCAAGTAGGTGCTCGTCAAGAGGCTGCTCGCTTGGGCGGAGTTGGATCTTGTGGTCGTGAATTGTGTTGTTCAACCTGGTTGACCGATTTCCGAAAAGTGACTACTTCTGCTGCTAGATATCAGCAATTGTCATTAAATCCTTCGAAGTTAGCAGGTCAATGTGGTAAATTAAAGTGCTGTCTCAATTTCGAATTAGATACGTATTTAGATGCTTTGAAATCTTTTCCCAAACAAGATGTTGTTTTGCAAACTGTGAATGGAAATGCAGTGTTTGTAAAAATGGATATTTTCAAGAAGCACCTGTGGTATACTTACAAGGATGAATCTTTCAAATGGTATCGATTAAAGCTTGATCAGGTTTTGGAAATTATTGACTTAAACAAAAAGAATAAAAAAGCGGCACCACTAGAAGAGTACGAATCAGATTCTGTTGCTCCGACGGATGCCTTGATTTTCGAAGATTCAGCAGGGGAAGACAGTTTAACACGATTTGATACGCCTAAGCGAAGACGTAAAAAGCGTAAGAAGAAAAAACCAAATCAGGAAGCTAAGGTTGCGGTAAAAACTCCGGAGAAGAAACAGAATCCGCAGGGCAAATCGCAGCATAGAAATAAAAGGAGAAGACCCAAAAGAAGGCCTAATAATGATAAAAACTAAACGTTTTAAAATTGCGTTATTGGCATTGATATTGGTATTTACGGCATGTGATACCTCAATTGAATTCATCGATTTTCAATCGTTAGACAATGCAACTTGGAAGCCGCAAGACACCTTGAGTTTTGAATTTCAGGTTACAGATACGATAAAGCCGAAAAATTTGTTTTTACATGTTCGAAATTCAAATTCTTATGCTTTTAGCAACTTATTTGTAATTACCCAATTGCAATTTCCCGATAACAAAGTTGTAATTGATACGTTGCAATATGAAATGGCAGACAAGAATGGCAAACTTCTTGGTAATGGAATGTCATCAACTAAAGAGAGTAAACTTTTTTATAAAGAGCAGAAAATCTTTCCGGTGTCTGGAAGTTTCAGTATAAAAATATATCAAGCAATGAGAAAGCAAGGTGAAATTGAACCCGTCAATCTTGAAGGAATACAGGAAGTTGGATTCAGCCTTGAAAAAATCAATCAATAATGGCGAAGCAAGAAAAGCGAAATTTTAAGAAATATATACTTTGGTTCTGGGGAATCCTTTTGGCGGGATTTGGTGGTGTACTTCTGATGTTTTTTATTGTATCTAATGGAGGTTTTGGTGAATTACCAACTTTCGAGGAACTAGAGAATCCACAAACGAACTTAGCAACAGAAGTCATATCTGCTGATGGCGTGACCATTGGGAAATATGCTACAGAAAACAGAACTCCAATTCAATTTAAAGAGTTACCTCAAGGTTTAGTAAATGCGTTAGTTGCTACTGAGGACGAACGTTTCTATGAACATTCTGGAATTGATTTTAGAGGAACCGCCCGTGCAGTAATTAAGCTCGGACGAGATGGTGGGGCAAGTACGATTACACAACAGCTGGCAAAAAACTTATTTACCAAGCGTGCTTCGCGCAACATTTTCAAAAGAATTGCACAGAAAGCGAAGGAGTGGGTAGTAGCGGTAAAGCTGGAAAGACAATACACAAAAAATGAAATTATCGCAATGTATTTGAATACTCAGGATTTCATTTTTAATGCAGTAGGTATCCGTTCTGCAGCTAGAATTTATTTTGGGAAGGAAGCGAAAGATTTGGATCTTCAGGAATCTGCAATTTTGGTTGCGATGTTAAAAAATCCGAGACAGTACAATCCGAATAGAGAAATATCGAAAGCCAAATCATTACAACGTCGAAATGTGGTGTTTGCGCAGATGGCTAAAAACGGATTTATCTCTGAAATGGAGAAGAAGGAACTACAAAGTTCACCGTTAAAAATCAACTTTACACCAGAAAGTCATAGTGATGGTTATGCAACATATTTTAGAACGCATCTTCAGAAAGTATTAAAAGAATGGGTAGATAAAAATCCGAAACCTAATGGTGATAAATACAATATTTTCAAAGACGGATTAAAAGTTTATGTGACCATAGATTCAAGAATGCAGAAATATGCAGAAGAGGCAGTCTCTGAGCACATGGCGAATCTTCAAGGGTACTTCTTTAGAGAACACAAACGAAATCGAAAGGCACCATTTTACGATTTGGAGCGAGATCAAATTCGCAGAATTTACGATCGAGCAAAGAAAAACTCAGACCGCTATAAGCGATTGAAGCAAGCTGGAAAATCCAAAAAATATATCGATGAGGTATTCAAGAAGAAAGTAGAGATGAAAGTTTTCTCCTGGAAGGGATATAGAGATACTGTCATGTCTCCAAACGATTCCATTCGATATTACAAACATTTCTTACGTTCCGGATTATTAGCTATGGAACCACAATCGGGTCATATCAAGGCATGGGTTGGTGGTATAGATAATAAGCATTTTAAGTACGATGCCGTGGCTCAGCAGAAAAGACAAGTTGGTTCGACTTTTAAGCCGTTTGTGTATGCAACAGCCATTAATCAGTTAAGAAAATCACCTTGTGATAAACTTCCGAATACTAAGTATACCATTCCGATGGGTAAATACGGAATTCCAGAAGAATGGACTCCGAAGAATTCGAATGACAAATATGGCGGAATGATGACTTTACGTGATGCTTTAGCGACATCTACAAATGTGATTACTGCAAACCTTATTGATCAGGTGGCCCCAAGAAATGTAGTTCGTTTGGCAGAGTCTTCTGGTATTGAAACCAAAATTCAGGCGAATCCGTCTATTGCATTAGGTGCGCTTGATTTGTCATTGTATGAAATGGTAAGTGCCTACAGCACTTTTGCGAATAAAGGATTACATATTAGCCCGATGATTTTAACTCGTATAGAGGATAAAAATGGAACGGTTTTACAAGAATTTGTGCCTGATACCCGTGAGGTTTTAAGCGAAGAATCAGCGTATGTTATTATTGATTTATTGAAAGGGGTTACTATGTCTGGATCTGGAATTCGTTTAAGAACTAATGTCACTGGATTACCAAAAGCAAATACAGGATTCCCATACAAGTTTACAAACGAAATTGCCGGAAAAACAGGAACAACTCAAAATCAATCGGATGGTTGGTTTATGGGAATTGTACCGAATTTAGTGACTGGTGTTTGGACAGGAGGGGAAGATAGAGCTACTCACTTCAAAGGGATTGCTTTAGGACAAGGAGCTACGATGTCTTTACCAACATGGGCATTATTTATGAAGAAATGTTATGCCGATAAAACATTGGAAGTTAGTAAAGAAGACTTTGAGAAGCCTGAGTTTTTGTCAATCAATTTGGATTGTAACGAAAATGCAAAGGAGGATAAAAAGAAAGAAAATCTTGATGATTTTGAATTTTAATTTAGATTCTGAATTATGATTAATAAAGAAGTTAAAAACGTAGTTGAGGCGCTTCAAGGTGTTGAAAGTGGAATGACTTTGATGCTTGGAGGTTTCGGATTATGTGGAATACCAGAAAATGCAATTGCGCAACTTGTAAAATCGGGAGTTTCTGATTTGACGTGTATTTCGAATAACGCAGGTGTTGATGATTTTGGTCTTGGCCTATTATTGCAGCAGAAACAAATCAAAAAAATGATTTCTTCTTATGTTGGGGAGAATGATGAATTCGAAAGACAGATGCTATCGGGAGAATTAGAGGTAGAATTAACTCCTCAAGGAACTCTGGCAGAAAAATGTAGAGCAGCGCAGGCTGGTTTCCCAGCATTTTATACTCCGGCAGGATATGGAACTGAGGTAGCCGACGGAAAGGAAACGCGTGAGTTTAATGGAAAGATGTATGTTCTTGAAAAGGCGTTTGAATCCGATTTTGCTTTTGTTAAAGCATGGAAAGGCGATGCGGCTGGAAATCTAATTTTTAAAGGAACTTCTAGAAATTTCAACCCCAATATGTGTGGTGCTGCGAAAATAACGGTAGCAGAAGTAGAACATTTGGTTCCGCTTGGTGAATTGGATCCGAATCAAATTCATATCCCAGGAATTTTTGTTCAGCGAATTTTCCAGGGGACGGATTACGAAAAACGAATCGAACAACGAACAGTAAGAAAAAGAAATTAGTTATGTTGGATAAAAACGGTATTGCAAAACGAATTGCAAGAGAAGTAAAAGACGGTTTTTATGTAAACCTTGGCATTGGTATTCCTACATTCGTAGCTAATTTTGTTCGTGAGGATATTGAAGTCGAATTTCAAAGTGAAAACGGAGTTTTGGGAATGGGGCCATTTCCATTTGAAGGCGAAGAAGATGCCGATATCATCAACGCTGGTAAACAAACCATTACGACCTTACCAGGAGCAAGTTTCTTTGATTCGGCAACGAGTTTTTCTATGATTCGTGGTAAACATGTTCATTTGACCATTTTAGGCGCTATGGAAGTAGCTCAAAATGGAGATATCGCTAACTGGAAAATACCAGGAAAAATGGTGAAAGGAATGGGCGGTGCTATGGACTTAGTAGCTTCCGCAGAAAATATTATTGTCGCCATGATGCACACCAACAAAAGAGGCGAATCTAAATTATTAAAATCGTGTTCTTTGCCGCTAACTGGAGTAGGTTGTGTGAAAAAAATCGTCACAAATCTTGCGGTTTTAGATGTAAAAGATGTTGCATTTCATTTATTGGAAAGAGCACCTGGAGTAACTGTTGAACAAATTCAAGAAGCAACTGAAGGTAAATTGGTTGTAGAAGGTGATATTCCCGAAATGGTTTTATAATTCTTCAAATCTAAAATGTAACTTATTTTAATGAAAATAATTTCCTACAATGTAAATGGAATCCGTGCGGCCTTGAAAAAAGGATTTATTGACTGGTTAAAAGCTGCAGATCCGGATGTGATTTGTATTCAAGAAACAAAGGCACAAAAAGACCAAGTGGATGCTGATGAGTTTGTCAAAGCGGGTTATCCTTACCAATATTGGTTTTCTGCTCAGAGGAAAGGATATTCTGGAGTTGCCATTTTTTGTAAAAAAGAACCCAACCATGTCGAATATGGTACTGGAATAGAAACGATGGATTTTGAAGGAAGAAATCTAAGAGTAGACTATAATGAATGTTCAATTATGAGTATGTATTTGCCTTCTGGAACTAACCTCGATCGGTTAGAATTCAAATTGAATTATATGGATGAAATTCAGGAGTACATGAATGAATTACGTAAGACGATTCCGAATGTCATTGTTTGTGGCGATTATAATATCTGTCACGAAGAGATAGATATTCATAACCCAAAAATGAAAGGTGTTTCTGGTTTTTTACCTGAAGAGCGCGAATGGATTAGTAAATTTATCGATGGCGGATTTATTGATAGTTTCCGATTTAAAAATCCTGATAAACAGGAATATTCTTGGTGGAGTTATCGAGCAAATGCAAGAGCGAATAATAAAGGTTGGCGACTCGATTACGCTATGGTATCAGAACCATTGAGAAATGCAATTGATAGAGCATATATTTTAACTCAGGCAAAGCATTCCGACCATTGTCCGATAGCCTTGGAATTAAATTTTAATTAGAATGATAAGATACTTACTTGTTCTATTTTTTTCGACTTCAATCTTTTGCCAACAACAAAAAGATACGATTCCGACTATTCAAAAAGACACGCTATTCATTGCTAAAGATTCGATTAAAAATCCGAATCCAACTGAGTTTTTCACCGATTCCGATTTAAAGAAAATCGATAGTATGTTAATTGAAGAGAAGTTTTCTTCGCCTTTAATTGATGCGTTGGAATACATCATTGATGATAAAGATATTGTAGGGAACGAACAACTGATCTTAACTACCGACTTACTCAAATCGAGGTTAAGTAAGTTAAATGCTGATACTCCATTTAATTTGGAATTTAATCCTGCTCTAGAAAAGGTAATTAATAGTTATTTACGGTATAGAAAGAAGTATTATCCCGCTCTAATGGCTAAGGCAAGATACTATTTCCCAATGTTCGAAAGATACTTAGATCAATACGACATTCCTTTGGAGATGAAGTATTTGGCCATTGTAGAATCCGCATTAAAACCTCGAGCAAGATCTAGAGTTGGAGCATCGGGGATGTGGCAATTTATGTATGGAACAGGTCGTCAATTTGATTTGAAGGTAAGTTCTTATGTTGATGAAAGATATAATCCAGAAAAGGCAACCATTGCAGCATGTAAATACTTAAGTCAGTTGTACAAAACATTTGGTGATTGGGATTTGGCTTTGGCGGCATACAATTCGGGACCAGGAAATGTAAGCAAGGCGATCAAGCGATCAGGAGGATATAAGAATTACTGGAATATAAGGCCTTTTTTACCTATTGAAACTGCCGGATATGTCCCGGCCTTTTATGCGACGTTATACATTTTTGAATACGCAGATGAACATAAGATTTATCCTGAAGTTCCTGAGTTTTTCAATTTTCAGACAGATACGGTACGCATCAAAAGAACTGTTTCTTTTGATCAAATATCTGAAGTATTAGATATCGATGAAGAGAAGTTAGAAGCTTTAAATCCATCGTATAAATTGAATATCATTCCTTATGTAGAAGGGAGAAATTATGCGGTAAGGCTCCCAAGAACCAGAATTATTGATTTCCTGGATAAAGAAAAGGAATTATATGCCTTGGCTGATGCGGAAGACCAATCAAGAGAAAAGCCGTTACCAAAGTATTTTGAAATGGATAAACGCATTTCATATCGGGTTCGAAGTGGAGATTATTTAGGAAAAATTGCAGCTAAATTTGGAGTTAAAATAAGTCAGATTAAACGATGGAATCGATTAAAAAGTAGTCGATTACGAGTAGGACAGCGATTGTATATTTTTCCGAGAAAAATTCCTGCATCACGCTATCAGAAGACATCTAAACCAAAGTCAAAAACGGCTAAAACCAGGAATACTAGCAAGAAATACGATATTTACGTAGTAAAGAATGGAGATTCACTTTGGATCATTGCCAAGAAATTTAAAAATGTTTCTGTGGATCAAATTAAAAAGTGGAATAATATTTGGAGTGCTAAAAGTCTAAAACCAGGAACCAAATTAAAAATCTATAAAAGTTAATTCGATGAGAATACTATACGCGCTACTTTTTTTAGCACTATTTTCTTGTAAGGGTAATGATGCTTACATTTTAAATCCTTCTGTAGGTAAAATCAACAAAATTCTGATTGTTACCAAAACGACTGATTGGGATGGAAATATTGGTAAATCAATGCGAAACACCTTTGGTGAACTTCAAGTAGGTCTGCCACAACCAGAACCCATTTTATCAGTATCTCAGCTAGACCCTAGAGGTTTTGGATCAATGATGAAATATCACAGAAATGTACTTTTTGTTACAAAAACTGAAAAAGAGGCTTTTGTTGTAAAAAGGAATGTTTTCGCCAGACCTCAAACGATTATTTATCTACAAGGAACTGATGAACAGAGCATTTTAAATATGTTCGAAAAACACAAATCAGATATTGTTAAGACCTTCTTAGCTTCGGATGTTAAATACGTACAAGGATTGTTTGAAAAGGATCGCCTTGATGATTCAAAATACAAAACGCTTAAAAACTTAGGGTTATCCTTGACCATTCATGATAAGTTCAAAACGGTTGATGATACGGGTGAGTTTTTATGGTTAAGGCAACACCTGTTAAGTGGAATTGCAAAAACAGGAAGTAATAATATTTTGGTGTATTCATTACCACTTATGGAGGAAAACAAAATTGCTGAAAATATTTCTAAAATACGTGATAGCATTGGAAAAGTTTATATTCCTGGTTCGCGAGAAGGGATGTATATGATCACAGAAGAGGCCTATACACCATATACTTTTGACACCCAAATAGCAGGAAAGAAAGCGTTTGAGACACGCGGTAAATGGGAGGTAAAAAATGATTTTATGGCTGGTCCATTCTTGAATTATACCATTGTAGATAAAGAGAAAAACAGATTAATTGTTTTCGAGGGATTCACGTATGCTCCGTCAATTAATAAACGCGCATTCCTATTTGAATTAGAGGCCATAGGTAGGTCTATGAAATTCAAATAAGAATACCTAATAGATAATGAGATAGTTTCTTCAAATAATGAGGAAGCTATTTTTTATATATTTGATTATCAATCAAAAACAACTTATCATGGAAATGAATTTCGGAATTTTAGCGTTAGCTGCATTGGTGCCAATGGTGATTGGTTTCGTGTGGTACGGACCACTTTTTGGTAAAACCTGGATGGATCAAATGGGATTCACAGAAGAGTTTTTAAAGGAGGCAAATATGTTTGTGGTTATGGGATTAAGTCTTGTACTTAGTTTTATTCTTGCCCTAATGGTTCAGTTTTTAGTAATTCATCAATTAGGTGTTATGGGAACTTTGATGCCTTCTGGAGCAACAGAATTAACTGGAGACTCTCTGCAATTGTATAATGATATTATGGCGAAGTATGGTGATGCCCACCGTAGTTTTAAGCATGGAGCATTGCACGGCGCTTTAGGTGGAGCATTTTTTGCACTTCCAATTTTAGCTATTCAGGCATTGTTTGAAAGAAAAAGTGCTAAATACATTTTTATCAATGTGGGTTACTGGGTATTGACGCTCGCTTTAATGGGAGGAATCATTTGTCAGTGGGCCTAATATTTTAGATCTATAACATAAAAAAAACCTTACATCATGTAAGGTTTTTTTATGTTAATATCCGATTTTGGATCGAGTTCGCTGTAATACTTCAGAAGCAACGGCTCTTGCTTTTACAGCTCCTTTTTCAAGGATTTCATCAACTTCAGAACGATTTTCCATGAAGTAATGGTAACGCGTTCTGATGGTTTCAAATTTTTCGAGAATCAATTCATATAAGGCTTGCTTTGCATGACCATATCCATAATTTCCTCCTAAATAATTGGAGCGCATTTCTGCAATTTGTTCCTCGTTGGCCATCAATTTATAAAGAGCGAAAACATTATCAGTATCTGGGTTTTTGGGGTCTTCCAACGGCGTGCTATCCGTTTTGATACCCATAATTTGCTTTCTTAGTTTTTTGTCGGGTAAAAAGATGTTGATGATATTATCTCTCGACTTACTCATCTTTTCTCCGTCTGTTCCAGGAACCAATTTTGTTTCCTTCTGAATTTTGGCTTGTGGCAGGACCAGGGTTTCACCTACAATATTGTTCAAACGATTGGCAACATCTCTTGTCATTTCTAAATGCTGAAGCTGATCTTTTCCTACGGGAACAATTTCTGCATCGTATAATAAGATGTCTGCTGCCATCAACATTGGATAGGTAAAAAGTCCCGAATTTACATCCTGTAAGCGATCAGCTTTATCCTTAAAACTGTGAGCTAGCGTTAATCGCTGATAGGGAAAGAAACAACTTAAATACCATGATAACTCAGTAACTTCTGGTATATCACTTTGCCTGTAAAAAACTGTTTTTTCAAAATCTAATCCACAGGCAAGCCAAGTGGCTGCGGTACTATATGTGTTTTCGCGCAAGACATTCCCGTCTTTAATTTGGGTTAAAGAGTGCATATCTGCGATAAATAAAAATGAATCATTATTTGGATCATTTGCCATTTCGATAGCAGGCAAAATAGCTCCTAATAAATTTCCTAAATGTGGTGTACCTGTACTTTGAACTCCTGTTAAGATTCTAGACATAGAACTAGAAATAAAATTGATAGTATAAGAACACAAAAATAAGGTTTTAGAATACATAATCAATCAAACTAAAGATTATTAGTATTTTTGGGTTTCGATGAAATACATAAAGATTCCTTTTCTTTTACTTTGGAGAGCGTGGTTTTATATCCTGATGTTCTCAACAATTATTATTATGGTTCCCTTTTTATTGGTGTTTACCGCCAAAGAATCGTATTACCATTCCTTTTGGAAAATGATTCATGTTTGGGGTAAGATTATCGTTTATGGAATGGGGTTCAGGCTGAAAGTAGATTACGATCAAAAAATTGAATCTGATAAGAGTTACATGTTCTGTGCAAATCATGCCTCATTTATTGATCCATTTGTAATGATTGCGTTGAGTAAAAATCCTATCGTATTTGTTGGAAAAAAGGAATTGGTAAAAATTCCAATTTTCGGATTTTTCTACAGACGTGTTGTAATTATGGTTGATCGCAGTAGTGAGAAAAGCAGAAAAAACGTTTATGCCAGGGCAAAGAAGAGGCTGAAAAATGGAGTAAGTATGGGGATTTTTCCAGAGGGATTAGTTCCGCACGAAGGTGAAGTTTTAGCTCCTTTTAAAAATGGCGCATTTAGTTTAGCCATTGAGTTTAAAATTCCGATTGTCACCCAGATTTATTTCGAAGCCAAGCAATATTTCTCATGGAATTTTTTCAAAGGAGGGCCAGGAGTCATCAGAATTAAGCAACATAAATTTATTTACACAGAAAATTTGACTCAAAAAGATATGGAATCATTGAAGCAAAACGTTTTTGATATCATTTATCAAGATTTGATTGCCGATGAAAAATATATGGTAGCAACCAATCGTTTTAAGAAATAAAAAAGAGCAATGCAGGACGGATATTCCAAACGAGAAGAATTTTTAAACATCGTGACTCACGGATTTGGTTTTTTACTCAGTCTGATTGCTTTTCCGTACATCCTTCAAAAAGCGTTCTCTTATCCGCAGGTCTGGATGACTGTCAGTTTGATTATTTATGGAGCAAGCCTTATGGTTTTGTTTTTAGCTTCAACATTGTATCACGCGTCTAATCATCCGAAGAAAAGAAAGCAACTAAAAATTTTTGATCATGCTGCGATTTATGTTTTAATCGCAGGCAGTTATTCTCCATTTTGTTTGGTAGCTCTCAACTCAAATCTTGGATGGTATATGTTTATCGCCGTTTGGCTATTTGCATTAATTGGGGTGATTCTGAAATTGTTTTTTACTGGTAAATACGATAAAATTTCTACGTTGATGTACGTGCTGATGGGTTGGCAGGTTGTCATTTTTATTAATTCGCTGATGAATGCTCTTTCTCCAAATGGATTGTATTTTCTGATTGCAGGAGGCGTTTTTTACACGATTGGTGCCGGATTGTATTTATTGGATAAAATACCTTACAACCATGCTGTTTTTCACGTCTTTGTATTGCTTGGTGGATTGAGTCATTTCATTTCCATCTACACTTTATAGCCACTCTGAATAAGGCGTTTTGCTCAGTGAAGCATTATAGAATTTTGGATCTCCAGTAACTTCTTTTCCCAACCAATTGGGTTTTGAAAACGGTTCATATTCATCTTGAAGTTCAATTTCTGCTACAATCAACCCATCATTGATTCCAAGGAACACATCAACCTCAAATGTATGATTTCCATGCTCAATGATGTATCGGTTTTTTTCCAATACACTGGGTTCACATAGCAGTAACAATTGTTCAGCCTCTGCAATAGGAATCTCTTTTTCCCATTCGAATCGGCTAGTTCCAGAGGCATTGGATTTTCCTTTGATGGTAAGATATCCAATTTCATCCCATACTCGTACTCGAACAGCACGATTTTTATTAGAATTTAGATAGCCTTGTCGAATCTTATGGATTCGCTTTGCTTCCAATTTGAAATCATCATTTTTCACTAAAAACTTCCGTTCGATTTCGACTCCCATGCCTATTTTTACTAAAATGATTGTCGGTCATTATAACCGATTTTTACAATAAATAAATATCTTTGAGGTTAATACAAAGATGAAAAAATATTTAATCTTTTTTCTGCTGGTTCTCAGTTATTTCTCATTTGCTCAAACCGACTATAGTCAAGCTTGGGAAGATTTCTATTCCTACACTAATGTAAAGGATCTGACTCAGCAGAACGGAGTTATTTACGCCTTAACTGATAATGCAATTTTTACCTACGAAATTGAAAGTGGAAACTTAGAAAAATTTTCATCTATACAGGGATTATCTGGAGAAAGTACAAGCTCTATTTTTTACCATCAACCTACCAATCGGTTGGTTATTGGATACGAAAATGGATTAATCGAAGTAGTAGACAATAATGATGCGATTACCATTTCTGCAGATATTGTTAGTTTTTCACAAAGTGGTGCCAAAAGGATAAACCATATTTTTGGAATTGATGACACCCTCTACATTGCTACTCCCTTTGGGATTATAGAATACAATATTCAGAATCTTGAATTTGGAGATACTTTTTTTATCGGAAATGGTTCGAGTGATGTTGCTATCAATCAGATTGCAATTGAAAATAATATGATATACGCCGCGACCGACGATGGTGTTTTTTCTGCCGATGTGACCACTTCAAATTTAATTGATTTTAACAGTTGGACACAATTGTTTAGCGGTCGAAATTTCTCTCATATTTTCAGTTTCGAGAATAAGATATATGTTACTGAAGGCTCAATTTTACATGAATTAAATTCCTCTTCATTAAGTACTATTCGAACCTTTCCAAATACGATTTTAGATACAAAAATACATTCCAATCAAGTTACCATTACATTGGTAAATTATGCAGAAGCTTTTGATACAAACCTAAATGCGATTCAGCAATTTACTGTAAATGCTGAATTTGATTTTAGTTTATCTTCTGCCATGATGATAGATAATGATATGTTTTTGGCAACTCAAAACTATGGTATTCTGCAATCTAATGTAGTCGATCCATCAAATTATCTGGAAATACATCCCGAGGGCCCCTTATCCAACGATATCTTTTCAATTGCGGCAAATAACGAAGATGTGTGGGTCGTTTATGGGGGGTATGATAACACATATACACCATTGGGATTACAGCGGGGATTTAGCCATTACAATGGAATAAATTGGATCAATACACGATTTGATCCGGCTACTCCATATTCAGATTTGAATCACATCACCATTGATACCAAAGCGGAAAACAAGGTATTTATCAGTTCTACAGGGGACACGGGAAATGTTAATTCTGTTGCAACAGGCGGCTTGTTAGTTGTCGAAAATGATGTAGTCACTCAATTTTATAATCACACCAATAGCCCACTTGAAGATATTGTTGCCAATCAGCCCAATCGAGTTACGGTTCGTGTAAGTGGAACTGCATTAGATGGCCAGGGTAATCTTTGGGTAACTAATATTGGTGGAACCAATGAACTAAAGAAATTATCATCAGGAGGACAATGGTCGAGTTTTGATATTTCGTCAGCCAAAACTGCTGATAAAAATGGATTGAGTGAATTACTGGTAGATCGCAGCAACAACATCTGGTTTGGTACCAGAGAAAATGGAGTTATTGCGTTTCATCCAAATTCGAATACTGCCAATGCATTGATTGCAACCCCTAATTTGGGAAACTTACCAAATGCATATGTAAATTCAGTTGCTGTAGATGCCAATAATGTCATTTGGATTGGAACACGAAATGGGCTTGTCGTTTTTAGAAATCCAAGCTCTATTTTTACAAGTTCTGTTTATAATGCGAATCCGGTAATTATCGAAGAAAACGGAATTGGAGAACGATTATTAGGAGATCAGAATATCAATACCATTGTTGTTGATGGTGCCGATAACAAATGGTTTGGTACAGATAATGGCGGTGTTTTATATACCAATCCTTCTGGACGAAGAACCATTGCTAATTTTAGTACTCAAAATTCACCACTTCCTTCCAATCGAATTATAAAAATAGCAGTGGCTAAAAATACAGGTAAAGTTTATTTTGCTACAGATAAGGGAATGGTTGCCTATAACTCAAATGTTGCTCCGTTTGGAGATGAGATTGGGGAAGTGTATGCCTATCCGAATCCGGCACTAAAGAATCATAATCAAGTGACCATAACTGGTAGAAATGGAACAACCTTGCCCAAAGGCACGAATGTTAAAATACTCGATGTTGCTGGAAATTTGGTTTATGAATCGAATGTGATTGAAGGACAAGAATTACAGGGTGGAAAAGTGGTTTGGGATAAAACCAATTTAGCTGGCAATACCGTTGCTTCAGGTATTTATGTGGTCTTATTGGCGAATGAGGATGGTTCACAATCATCTACCACTAAAATTGCAATTGTAAACTAATGGCACTAACGACCACCAAAGCCATAGTTATACATTCCTTAAAATTCAGTGATTCGAGTTTAATAGTTAAGTGCTATACTCAAGAATACGGACTAATTTCCTTTTTGGTTAGGGGTGTTTTGAAGCCTAAAAAAAAGGGGTTAAAAGCCGGGTATTTTCAGCCATTAACACAACTTTCTATTGTATTCAATCATCAAAAAAATAAACAATTACATTCCATAAAAGAAGCTCATGTTCAGTTTCCGTATCAGTCGGTTTTTAAGGATATTAAGAAGCAATCAATAGTGATGTTTCTGTCCGAAATTCTGAACGTGGTAATTCAGGAAGAAGAACAAAACATTGATTTTTACGAATTCTTAGAAGCATCATTTTTATGGTTAGATGTGCATGATAAAGTATCTAACTTTCACCTGTTTTTTCTGCTGAACCTCACCAAATTTTTAGGATTTTATCCAGACAGAAATCAAGTGGATTCCTTAGGATTTAATTTAGAAGAAGGGTGTTTTACCAATTCGGTGATCGGAAACTACATCATTCGGGAGAAAGAACTTTTCCTATTTAAAAAACTATTAGGCATAAATTTTGATAACATTAACGAGATTTCTTACAGTGGTAAGGAACGGAGGGACAGTTTACAATTGTTGTTAACGTATTTTCAATTACATTTGAACAATTTTAAAACGCCCAAATCTTTAGCGATTTTAGAAACTATTTTTAGTTAATGATGAAGAATTTTTTGTGCTCAATATTGCTTCTAATTGGATGCGTTTCCTTTGCCCAAGAGGTCAAAATTTTTGACAAAGAAACAGGTAAGGTTGTTCGAAATGTTGCTGTTTTTAACCCTTCTTTTGATATTAATTTGAGTTCGAACGATGACGGAATTGTTGATATTTCGGCCTTTAAATCGAATGAAATTGTTGTTTTCGCCCATTTATCCTATGCAACGCTACGCATTAAAAAATTAAAAATTCAAAAACAGAATTTTGTTGTTTATTTAACCAAAAGCTCAGAGCAATTGGATGAAATCGTTTTATCATCATTTAAAAGTGATGAAAAATCGAAAAGGATTGCAGAGCGCATTGAATTGGTCAATATTCAACGAATTGCAAAAGTGTCACCACAAACATCCGCAGATTTATTGGCAACTGTGCCAGGAGTGAAAGTTCAAAAATCACAATTTGGAGGAGGTAGTCCGGTGATTCGCGGAATGGAATCCAACCGTGTGCTTTTAGTGGTAGATGGTGTGCGAATGAACAATGCAATTTATCGAAAAGGACATTTACAGAATTCAATTACGATCGCTCCGAATTTATTGGACAAGATGGAAGTTGTCTTTGGTCCTTCCTCTGTAATTTATGGTTCTGATGCTCTTGGAGGTGTAATTCATTATTATACTAAGACACCCAAATTGACTGAAACTAAAGAAGTGAAAAGTCAATTTTTTGGAAGATTTTCAACCGTCAATCAGGAGGTAACTTCAAACTATTCGGCCGAAATAAGTATGCCTACATGGGCTTCATTTACTAGTATTTCATATTCGGAGTTTGGTGATTTGAGAGCAGGAAATCGACGCTCTCATGGTTTTGATGATTGGGGTCAGGTGTATTATTATTCGGAGAATTCTGGGAATAACTATAAAGCAGATCCAACGGTCAACAATCAACCGAATTTATTGAGAAATACTGGATATACACAAACCGATGTGTTGCAAAAATTCTTCGTTTCGCTTTCTAAAAACACTGATTTAAAGATCAATATTCAATATTCTACCTCATCAAATATTCCCCGATTTGACCGATTAACGGAGTTGACTGATTTGACGGATCCTTCTTCTTTAAAATTTGCAGAATGGGAATATGGACCGCAAAATAGACTTTTGATTTCTTCACAATTCTTATTACATCCTGGGAAGAGTTGGTTGGATAAAGGAAGTGTTACTGCCGCATATCAGAACATCAAGGAAAGTAGAATTCAAAGACGATTCGGTAGTTTGAATCGGTCTACCAGAAATGAAAATGTAGATATTTTTAGTATTAACGGAGATTTTTCTGTGCCGTTGACAGATGATAGAAAACGCGTTTTATCATACGGTTTCGAATTAGCCCATAATGATATTCGATCTACAGCTTTGGGTCAAACCTTGAATATTTCTAATGGTAGATTTGATGGATTTTCGAATACATTTAATGTTTCAACCCGATATCCAGATGGCGGAAGTGATTTCTTAACATCTTCGCTTTATGTGGGGTATCGTCAGAATGTGAGTCCAAAATCAACATTAAATTCAGGGATTCGTTTTACGAACATCAACATGACGGCCAATTGGATTGATCAATCCTTTTTTCAGACGAATACGGCTATGATGAGCTCTAATAATTCGGCAATTACTGCAACATTAGGTTATGTATACAAGCCGAACATCAACTGGCAAATCAATACCGTATTATCTAGCGGATTTCGATCACCTAATATTGATGATGTCGGAAGGATTCGTGAAAAAGCTGGGAATATCACTATTCCAAATATTCATGTGAAACCTGAATTTGCGTACAATTCAGAGATTGGCATTTTGAAGTACTTCAATGACCGAAAATTCAAAGTTGGATTCAATATGTACTATACGCTTCTCGATAATTACATCCAAAGAGATTTCGTGTACGATCCAAATGGATCAATTACTCAGGTTACCTTTGATGGAGAATTGGGAAATGCCGTAACCAATCAGAATAAAGGAACAGCTTATATTTTTGGGTATACCGCGAATTACTTTGGAAGACTTTCTAAGAATTGGACAACCTCAGGTTTTGTTACCTATACCAAAGGAAGAACATATGATACCGAAGAGCCTTTATCTTCGATTCCACCACTATTTGGTCAATTCGAGTTTAATTACCAAAAAGATAAACTTCAGTTAGGAGCAGATATCCGTTTTAATTCTAAAAAGGATGTGGAAGACTTTAACTTCACAGAGGGAATTGATAATGTGGAATTAACTCCTTTTGTAGATCCGAATGCGGCCCATTTTACAGATCGATATTATGGCTCTCCAAGTTGGATGACTGTTGGAGTAAATGGAAGCTATGACTTTAATGAAAATCTATCTGTACAAGCGAGACTGGACAATATAATGGATGAACATTACATTGAATTTGCTTCTGGTGTATCGGCACCGGGTCGTAATTTATCCGTTTCTTTGGTTGCGAATTTCTAACGCTTTTTCTTTGACTTTCCTTCGTCTGTAAAGTTTTCTTTTAGTTGATTTTCCGTTTTAACAATACAAACAATCAGGCTTAAAAAAACCAAGGCCATTGGTTGCCATGTCAAAGTACCAGTTGCGCCAAAATTTAATAGTAATCCGCCAGCCAGTGACAAAAAACTATATAGTAAAAAAGCTTTATTAAAGGTAGTATTAGCAAAATCCCAGATCTTTTGATTTTGCATGGTTTTATAGGTTCTATACCCATACCAATTGTTGATTTTCTTTGGAGGAATTAGGTAAAAAACTAAACTTAGTACAAATAATACGCCATTGGTAGACAATACATAAATCAGGTTAGTCATAAGTGTTTAAATTTTAATCAAATTTACTTCATTGGTCGCATTAATCCTTCTTGAGCGAATGATGCTATTAGCTTTCCTTTGCGGGTAAAAATATTCCCTCTTACGAATCCTCTTGCTCCAAAGGTACTTGGAGATTCTGCAGAGAATAGCATCCAATCATCAAAATCAAAATCGCGGTAAAACCACATTGAATGATCCAAACTTGCAGTTCGTGTATTTCTAAAACTGAAGTTTTTGGCATTCGGATTAAAGGCTGAATTCAAAACATTATAATCTGAAATGTATGTCAAGATTTGCTGCTTTAGTTGCTTACTCACATTGGGGACTTCACCTTTTAATTTAAACCAAACACAATCCGATGGCGGAAGATTTTTCGGTTGTAAAGGATTTCTGGGATATACGGGTTTGAAGGATATTGGACGATCTAAGGTTAAGAAGGATTTAGTAGATTTAGGGATAAAATCTCCAAATTTCTCTGCCATTTCTTCCCAAGAAAGCAAATCCTCAGGGTCAGTAATGTCTTTTGGCATTTCTATTTGGTGCTCAAAACCTTCTTCTATTCTATGAAAAGAGGCTGCCATTATAAAAATGACAGTATCTGCTTGTTTCGCAGTAACTCTTCGCGTAGAAAAACTCCCTCCATTTCTTAATTTTGACACATGATAAAATATGGGTTCATTTAATTTTCCGGCTTCTAAAAAATAGGAATGTAACGAATGAACATATCTATTTTCATCAACGGTATTTGTTGCAGCATGCAAAGCTTGTGCTAATACCTGCCCTCCAAAAACATTAGGGCTACCAATGGTTACGCTAAATCCTTTAAATACGGCGTCATCAACTCTTTCTAGGTTTAATAAATCGACAAGTTCTTGGCTATTTTTCATGTATTGAATTTTTAAATGGGAATTTCTGATGAAAAGGTGTTGGTTGAACGTGGAATAAAAACAACTTCAAAAGTTTGTTTGTGAAACGTTTTCTGTGACGCAAATAAATGGTCAAATTTTCAGGTTCAGCACCAACCGAACTTTTAATTTCACTTGCCGTTCTACCAAAATTTATTCCTTTTAATTTTTTGGCGATACCATGCTGAATGTAATCGTAAAGCATTCTTTGGTAAATAGCATAGGTACGATTGTATTTGTAATCAATGCCTACAAAATGCGCATCTAAATAATCGTGATTTTCAATACCAGATAAAAAACCTACCATTTTACCCTCAAGAAAGTAGCATCTGATAAAATAATATTCTCCAAACTTCTCTTTTAAGTCTTGATATGTGTTGAGATTAAAATGGGTCAAATTAAACGTTGCGCTATTAGCCACTTTCTCATATAAGGATATCATATCTGGAAGGTAACTATCAATTTCCTTGGCTGAAATATCTTTCACTTCTAAATCCGAACTTTGACTCAAGGCTTTTTTTGCTTTCACCCGAAATTTGGTTTTCATGGCTCCTAAATAATCATCAAAGTTGGACCATTTTGGATTTAGTTTAAGCTCCATATTTGGTTCAACAGAAAACGGATGATAATTAAAACGCTTGAGTTCGTTTGTGATGAATAAAGACTCGTCTAAAAAGTCTTTTAACATAAAAGCATCAATGGATTTGGCTAAGTTTTTATTCTCACTTACAAACCCTAAAAGTGCTTTAGATAATTGTTTTATGACTTGACGTTTATCTTCTTTGGGTTTAATAAATATTCCATGTTCCCCACTTACGAATAAGTTTCCGGAGATTAAAAGTTTAATAGGTTTTTTGTCTGGGAAAACACCCAGTTTGCGTAGAATTTTTTTTATCCGAAGGACGAAATCTTCAATACTATCATTTACGCCATCTAAGTAAAAATCTACAATTTGAATGATTGAAAAGGCGATAGGTCGACGATTCGAATTGTACAAAATCATGTATGAGAAGGATACCGAAGTATGGTTTTTTTCAATACAGCTGAGGTATTCTTTACTCAAATAGACATTTTGATCACAACACAAATCATCCCATATTTTATTTGGGATATCTTCTATTTTACCAAAAAATTCGACATTAGATGTACTTGAAGTGTAAGTCATAAATACTATCTCCTAACGCAATTTTTAGAATACTTTTGCGAGTGAGCAAAGGTCTTAAATTCTAGAGAATTAACCCAATGCTCATCCTTATTGAACGAAAACAAATTAGAAATCAGCCAATTATAACTTTTCTTTAACAAAATTGAAGGTATAATCAAAAAGCCAAAGCTTTAAAATACAACTATATTTGCAAATTACATGGCAGTTCCAACTGCATCAACAGATTAACTAACCACTATGAGAAAAATTATTCTTGCCGTTTTAGGCGTCCTTTTTATTTTCGGAGCCATTGCTTTAGGGAAATATTTCATCGACCAAAACCAAAAGCCCAAGCCAAAGTTTAGAAAGAAGGTAAATACTGTTTTTGTTCAAAATGTAAAAAACAGTTCCGTTCCAATTGTACTTAGTGCAAATGGGAATTTAGTAGCAAAGAACAAGATTGATATTTTTTCAGAAGTTCAAGGTGTTTTAAAAGTTTCGAAAAAGGAATTTAAACCAGGAGTTAAATATTTCAAAGGTGAAACGCTTTTGAGTGTAAACAGTGATGAATTTAGAGCAAGTTTGCAATCCCAAAAGAGCAATCTTTTTAATTTGATTACTTCGATCTTACCAGATATTCGATTGGATTATCCATCTGAATTCGAAAAATGGGAAAACTTCCTAAAAGGATTTGACATCACAAAGAAAGTTCCTGAAATTCCAGGGTTTTCATCAGACAAAGAAAAATATTTTATTAGCGGAAGAGGGATTTTAACTTCATATTACAATGTTAAAAACCTTGAAGTTCGACTATCTAAATTTCAAATTAAAGCACCATTTACCGGAGTGCTTACCGAAACTTTAGTTACTTCTGGCTCCTTAGTAAGGGCCGGCCAGCGATTGGGTGAATTTATCGATACCGGAGCATATGAATTGCAAGTCTCTATCAATTCGGAGTTTGCTGATTTATTAAAAGTTGGAAATTCGGTGACCTTAACCAGCTTGAATAAAGCTAAAAGTTATGTGGGTAAAGTGGTTCGTGTTAATGGGAAGATTGATCAAGTTTCGCAAACGATTACCGCATTTATCGAGGTAAGACATTCTGATCTAAAAGAAGGAATGTTTTTAGAAGCACAACTTGTGGCTAAATCTGAAGATAATGCTATTGAGATTTCAAGAAAACTGTTGGTAGACAATAATGCAGTTTATACAGTTAGAAATGATAGCGTTTTAACTCTGCAAAAAATCATTCCAGTATACTTCGGAGCAGAAAACGTGGTGATTAAAGGGTTGCAAGACAATGATAAAATCCTGTCTCAAACTTTGCCTGGTGCTTTTGACGGAATGATTGTAAAAATCAATAAATAATTCTAGGGATGAGAAAAATAATCAGTTATTTCATCAAGTTCCCAGTTGCTGTAAATATTGTAATTACGGCGTTTATTGTTTTTGGTGCCGTTGGTGCGCTCAATATGAAATCTTCATTTTTCCCTCTTGTAGATTCGCAATTAATTCAAATTAATTTAGTGTATCCAGGTGCTTCTCCTGCCGAAATGGAGGAAGGGGTTGTACTTAAAATTGAGGATAATTTAAAAGGAATTGTTGGTGTTGAACGGGTAACATCCGTATCACGAGAAAACTCTGCAACTGTAAGTGTTGAGGTAGAGAAAGGAAAAAATATTGATATTGTTTTAACCGATGTTAAAAATGCAGTAGACCGTGTTCCGTCATTTCCGACGGGTATGGAACCTCCTGTTATTGCTAAGGTTGAAAGCATTCGTCCTACCATTAGTTTTTCTGTAAGCGGAAACAATGTTTCTCTTAAATCATTAAAACAGTATGCTCGAAATATCGAAAATGATATCCGCGGAATTGAAGGGATTTCTCAGGTGGTGATTTCTGGTTTTCCAGAAGAAGAGATTGAAATTGCAGTTCGAGAAAGTGATCTGAGAGCCTTCAATTTATCCTTCACAGAGGTTGCCAATGCGGTTCGAAATTCGAACTTATTGATCACTGGTGGTAACATCAAAACCACTGCAGAGGATTACCTTATCCGTGCTCGTAATCGTTCCTATTATGGGGTAGAATTACAAAATATAATTGTTCGTACGCAGCAAAATGGAACCATCATTCGATTGAAAGATATTGCCGAAGTGCGAGATACCTGGTCAGAAAATCCGGATCGATTGTACTTCAACGGGAACTTGGCTATCGATATCACAGTGAGTAATACGAATAGTGAAGATTTAATTTCATCCGCAGATAAAATTAAAGAATACATTTACGAATACAATCAGAAGCAACAAAATATTCAGTTGGCAGTTACTAGTGATCGAAGTACAACGCTGAACGGAAGAACCCAGCTTTTGATCGAAAATGGAATTGTTGGAATCCTGTTGGTACTATTCTTTTTAGCACTTTTCTTGAATTTAAGATTGGCTATATGGGTGGCCTTCGGATTGCCAATTGCATTTTTCGGTATGTTCATATTTGCGGCGCAGTTTAACGTTACGATTAATGTATTATCACTCTTCGGAATGATTATCGTTATCGGTATTTTAGTTGATGACGGAATCGTAATCGGAGAAAATATTTACCATCATTATTATGACTTAGGTAAGTCAAAAATACAGGCTGCCATTGACGGAACTCTTGAAGTAATTCCTCCAATTGTGTCTGCTATTCTAACAACTATTATTGCGTTTGCTACCTTCTTCTTTGTTGACGGACGAATTGGAAGTTTCTTTGGCGAAGTGTCTACGGTTGTATTATTGACATTATCGGTTTCACTAGTAGAAGCCCTTATAATTTTACCAGCACATATCGCTCATTCTAAAGCCCTTGATCAAAAAAGAAGAGACCAAGGATTGGATCCAAAAGCGAGCGGAATTGATGCGTTTTTCAAAAGAATAAATAAAACTGCGGATGAAGGCTTGTCAAAATTCAGAGATAACTACTACGTTCCGTTTTTGAAGTTTTCATTAAAGAATAAAATTTTCTCATTCAGTCTTCCAATTGCTATTCTGATTTTTAGCGTGATGGCCATTGGTGGCGGAATCGTTCGTACATCGTTTTTCCCAAGAATTGCGAGTGATCAGGTTCAGATTAATTTGAAGATGCCTCAGGGTACCAATGAGGCAATCACAGATTCCATTATTTCGTCCATTGAAAAGAAAGTATGGGAGGTGAATGAAGAATTCACGAAAAAACAAACAGGGAATTTACAAGTCGTCGAAAACATAATTAAACGCATTGGACCAGGAAGCGCAAATGCGAGTCTCCGTGTCAATTTATTACCAGGTGAAGCGCGAGATTTTTCATCGCCAGAAATCACAAACTCAATTAGTGATCGTGTTGGAAAAGTTTATGGTGTCGAGAGTTTGGTATTTGGTTCAGGAGGAAATTTTGGAGGAAGTCCAGTGGCAATTTCATTACTGGGGAATAACATTGCCGAACTTAAAGCGGTGAAAAATGAATTGAAATCCATTTTAGTGGACAATCCGCAATTAAAGGATGTTACAGATAACGATCCGGCAGGTATTAAAGAGATTCGAATTCAATTAAAAGATAAGGCCTATGTTCTTGGTTTGAATCTGCAATCTGTGATGTCGCAGGTTCGTTCTGGTTTCTTCGGATTTCAGGCACAACGTTTTCAGAGAGGTCAAGACGAAATAAAAGTTTGGGTACGATACGACCGAAAAGATAGATCGACCATCAAGGACTTAGACGATATGCGAATTATCGCTCCGAATGGAACTCGAATTCCTTTTTCTGAAATTGCAGATTATCAAATCGAAAGAGGAGATATCGCCATTAACCACCTAGAGGGTAAACGAGAGATTCAAATTACTGCCGATCTAAAAGAATTAAAGGGAAGTGCAACAGATATTCTTGCCGATATTCAGAATAATATCATGCCAGATATTTTATCGAAATATCCGACTGTAACTCCAATTTACGAAGGTCAGAATAGAGAACGTAAGAAAACTACAGATTCTGTAGGAAGTGTTTCTTTATTGATTTTAGGATTGATTTATATTGTAATTGCATTCACATTCCGTTCCTATTCACAACCGATTTTATTGATTATCATGATTCCGTTCAGTATGATTGGTGTAGTTTGGGGTCACTTTGTTCATGATTTCGCCATTGGAATATTATCCTTTTTAGGAATAATTGCCCTAATTGGGATTATGGTGAACGATGGACTGGTACTAATTGGTAAATTCAATAATTATCTGCGCCGTGGAATGACCTTTGATGAGGCCTTAGTGGCAGCAGGTCGATCACGATTTAGAGCCATATTTTTAACCTCATTAACCACTATTGCAGGGTTAGCACCTTTAATTTTTGAAAAAAGTAGACAAGCACAATTCTTGATTCCGATGGCTATTTCTATTGCATACGGAATTGCAATTGCAACTTTATTAACCTTAGTAATGTTGCCATTATTACTATCAACATCAAATTGGTTTAAAGTGAACATCAAGTGGCTAAAAACCGGAAATGAAATTACGAAAGAAGAGGTTGAGCGCGCAGTAATTGATACAAAATACGACGAAAATGCATTATAAGAAACTACTACTGATTATCTGTTTAAGCCTACCGTTTCTTGGATTTTCTCAAGAGATTTTAACGAAACAGGAAGCACTTGAAATTGCGTTGAAAAATAACTTCGGAATTAAAATCGCCAATAATAATGTGAAGATTGCAAAAAACAACTCAAGCATTTTAAATAGTCGATTTTTACCATCCGCAGCAATTAATTCGGGAGCCGATTACCGGAGAAATAATCAGAAGATTGTGTTCACAGATCCTTCTTCCGGTAATGATGCAGAACGACGAGGAGATGGGGTTGTCACCAAAACTTACAATACATCATTAGGGATAAATTACACCCTTTTTGACGGAATGGGCCGAAAATATAATTACAAACAATTAAAGGAAACCTATAATTTAACTGAATTACAGGCAAGGCAGACAATTGAAAATACCTATCTACAATTGTTTACGATTTATTTTCAGATTGCAAGATTATCAGAAAACAAAAACAACCTAAGAGAAGCATTAGACATTTCTAAAAAGCGATTGCAACGGGCAAAATATCAATATGAATATGGTCAGGCGACAAAACTTGAATTTTTGAACGCCCAGGTTGACGTGAATAACGATAGTATCAATTTGATCACGGCAAAACAGCAATTGAGTAATGCCAAAAGAGGCTTAAATGTGATTCTAGGAATCGATAAAGAAACAACCTATACCGTTGAAACCAATGTCGATTATACGAAGCTGATGAATTACTCGGAGATTGAGCAAAAGACCTTAAAAAACAATTCTTTATTACAGCAAAATGAGAAGAACGTTGCTATTAGTGAGTTCAACATTAAAGTTAATAAGGCGAATTATTTTCCGACGTTAAACGTCAATGCTTCCTACGGATTCAACCGTACTGAAAATGAAAACTTAGTCAATCCATTTGGTGCTCGTTTGATTACTTCTAACGGACTAAATGCAGGACTTAATCTATCTTGGAATATTTTTGATGGAGGAGCTCGAAAAACCAGAGTTAAAAATGCAGTTATTGCACTCGATAATCAGAAGATTGCTTTGGAGCAACAGAGGGTAACGATTAAGAATAACTTGAAGAATACTTGGGAAAATTATAACAATCAGTTGTTCATCCTAAAGGCTCAGGAGCAGAATGTTTTGACTACAGAAAACAACTTCAATAGAACAGAAGAGCGCTTTAAATTAGGTCAAATTACATCAGTGGAATTCAGACAGGCACAAATTAATTTATTAAATGCAAGGACCGCTTTAAATAATGCCAAGTTTGATGCCAAGCTAATTGAATTGCAAATTCTTCAGTTAAGCGGTGATATTTTAAATGTGTCATTCTAAGTATGGCTGAATTGGATTTATCTGGATCTGCATGGGACAAACGATATCAGGTTGATGATATTGGTTGGGATCTTGGGGATGTTTCACCTCCTTTAAAAGCTTATTTTGATCAACTTGAAAATAAAAACCTTCGCATTCTGATTCCGGGAGGAGGAAATTCATACGAAGCAGAATACTTATTTAATTTAGGCTTTAGAAACGTTCATGTAGTTGATGTTTCTAAAACGGCACTTCAAAATTTAAAAAAGAGACTTCAAGATTTTCCTGATGATCAATTAATTCACGGAAATTTCTTTGAGGTTGAGGATAATTTTGATTTAATCATCGAACAAACGTTTTTCTGCGCCATTTTGCCAAAACTACGCCCCAATTATGCAGTAAAAATGAATCAATTACTGAATCCGAATGGCAAGTTAGTCGGGGTGCTATTTAATGTTCCTTTATTTTCAAACAGGCCGCCTTTTGGAGGATCAAAGAATGAATATGTTGACTATTTTTCTCCGTATTTCAATTTTGAAATCTTTGAAAAGTGCTACAATTCACATCCAAGTAGACAAGGAAAAGAGCTTTTCATAAAATTGTCTAAAAAGCAGTAATTTTATTTTAATTTATTCTAAATAAATAATATTTTTGTCTTGATTTTCAGGATGATTGTATTTTATTCACATACACCAAAGGCAAAAGTAATTCACGTATCCTCGTCTTGCGATAGTGTTTGCTCGAGCCCTTGCTTAAAACCAAAAAGCAAGTGTTGTTTTAAATACAAAAAGAAGGGTGTAAATTGCAAGCGTTGCCCAAAACTTCTCGAAGAACTTTCGTTTCAAAGAGTTTCTTAGTCCTGATAAAAATCATACTTTTTCTTTTCTAAGCCCAGTACATTCGTATTAAAATTAGGACAATATGTTTTCAAATATACCATTGGTATCGTGGGCAAATGGCACCATAATGATTGGTGTTTTTGCTGTTGTAGCAGTAGGGCTTGTTGTTGCCCTTTATCTTTTAATGAATAGCGATAAAAATAAGTCTACGAAGTCGTAATTACTTAAAGGCATTTAATCCGGTAATATCTAACCCGGTAATTAAAAGGTGGATATCATGTGTACCTTCATAGGTGACTACGCTCTCTAAATTCATCATATGACGCATGATAGAGTATTCACCTGTGATTCCCATTCCGCCTAACATTTGTCTTGCATCACGTGCAATTTTCAATGCCATATCCACATTGTTTCTTTTGGCCATAGAGATTTGAGCAGAGGTTGCTTTACCTTCATTTTTCAATACTCCTAAACGCCAAGCTAATAATTGTGCCTTGGTAATTTCGGTAATCATTTCGGCTAATTTCTTTTGCTGCAATTGAAATTGAGCGATTGGCTTATTAAATTGAACACGTTCTTTTGCATAACGTAGCGCCGTATCGTAACAATCCATTGCCGCACCAATGGCTCCCCATGAAATTCCGTATCTGGCAGAATCTAAACAACCTAATGGTGCACCTAATCCTGATTTGTTGGGTAATAAGTTTTCTTTAGGAACTTTCACATTATCGAAGATTAATTCACCTGTCGCAGAAGCGCGCAGTGACCATTTGTTATGCGTTTCTGGAGTAGAAAATCCTTCCATACCACGCTCGACAATCAATCCGTGAATTCTTCCTTCTTCATTTTTTGCCCATACCACAGCCACCTGAGCGAAAGGCGCATTTGAAATCCAAAGTTTAGCGCCATTTAATAAATAATGATCACCCATATCCTTGAAATTGGTAGTCATTCCACCTGGGTTCGATCCATGATCTGGTTCGGTCAATCCGAAACAACCCATCCATTCACCTGAAGCTAATTTTGGTAAGTATTTTTGTCGTTGTTCTTCATTTCCATATTTCCAAATCGGATACATCACTAATGACGATTGCACTGAAGCAGTAGAGCGAACACCAGAATCCCCACGTTCAATTTCTTGCATGATTAATCCGTAAGAAATCTGATCCATTCCTGCACCTCCATATTCCATAGGGATGTAGGGTCCGAAAGCACCAATTTCTGCTAATCCGCTAATGATTTGAGTTGGAAATTCAGCCTTTTGAGCATAGTCTTCAATGATAGGCGAAACATCCCGTTTTACCCATTCTCTTGCAGCATCTCTGATTAACTTGTGCTCTTCGGTTAATAAATCATCTAAATTGTAATAATCTGGGGCTTGAAATAAATCTGGCTTCATGAGCAAATTGATAGTGATTGTTTAATTATTTAGAATAATTGAATTCAAAATTATTATAATGCCAAATTTAGGTATTGTTTTTTAAATTAACTTCAAAATTTGGTCTTTGTTCATCGAAATTTTAAGGTATTGTTATCCTATCAATTCTTTCATTTACAGTATGTTTGTAATATGAGGTTAACCTTATCTAAAAATGATCGTTTAAAAAGCAGAAAACTCATTGAGAAACTATTTGCAGAAGGCAAATCTGTCAATGCGTTTCCGTTGCAGATGAAATATCTGGCAATCGATTTTGAGCTTGACACAAAAGTTCAGGTGGCCTTTTCTGTGCCTAAACGAAAATTTAAAAATGCGGTGGATCGAAATCGAATAAAAAGGCAATTACGAGAGTGCTACAGATTGCGTAAACCTGAATTCGTTGAACAGATTGATCGATCTCATATTTTTATGATTTTGTATCTTGGTAAAAATGAGCCAAAATATGCTGATTTGGAAAACGTAATGGACAACTTATTAGGTAAGTTTATTGATGGCTTAAATTCAAAGAGAAAGGATGAAATTAAATAAAAGATTTATTGGAGTTTCAATTGTAGTGATTGCCATTTTTGGTTTTTCATTTCAGTCGAAATTTTTTGAAGTTGCGAAACAAATAGAAATTTACAATACGTTGTTCAAGGCATTGAATATGTATTATGTAGATGAAATCAATCCGGCCGAGCTTACCGAAAAAGCAATCAATAATACCTTAAAAGACCTTGATCCATACACAAACTTCTACAACGAACAGGATGTTGAAGACGCAAAAATTCGAAGAGAAGGTGAGTATGGTGGAATTGGAGTACAAGTGTATTACACTCCTCAAGGCATTCAGTTAAAGGAGATTTACAAAGGCTATTCGGCTGATAAAGCCAAATTAAAAGCCGGTGATATTATTCAAAGTGTGAATGGTCAATCTCTGAAAAATATGGAAAGAGACCAGCAATCCATGTTTTTAAAAGGAACGCCAAATAGTGTTGTTGATGTAACCGTTTTACGACAGGGCAAAACGTTTACAACGCAATTGACGCGTGATAAAGTGGTGGTGAATCCAGTTCCTTTTTTCGATATGATTGGAGAGGACATTGGATATATTCCCTTGACAACCTTTAATACTCAAGCATCAAAGGAAATTCGAAAAGCTTTTTTTGATTTAAAAAAGAGAGGTATGAAAAAGTTGATTCTTGATTTGAGGTATAACCTCGGAGGATCCTTATTAGAAGCCATTACGATATCTAATTTTTTCATTCCGAAAGGTCAGACTATAGTGAGTACAAAAGCCAAAATTAAAAAGTGGAGCAATACCTATAGAGGAACGAATGACCCATTAGATTTGGAAATCCCAATTGTCGTATTGGTAAATGATCGATCGGCATCGGCTTCAGAGATTGTAAGTGGAGCTTTGCAGGATTATGATCGGGCAGTGATTATGGGTGCACGAACATTCGGAAAAGGATTGGTGCAGCGCTATCGTGAATTGACCTATGGAACCCAATTAAAATTGACCATTTCAAAATACTATACACCAAGTGGAAGATGTATTCAGGAATTAGATTACGCGAATAGAGATGACAAAACGGGCATCGTTCCGAAGTTTTCGGACGCTGGAATTAATGAATTTATGACGAAAAATGGCCGTACAGTCTATGATGGAGGAGGAGTAACTCCGGATGTTGTAACGATTGAAAATCCGAAGAATGAAGTGACGAAAAGCCTAATCAATTCTAGAGTTATTTATAATTTCGGGACCAAATATTTCTACAATCAGAAAGAGGTACCCACTCTTGATAATTTTGAATTGAAGGATTCAGATTTTAAGGACTTTCTAAATTATATGGTTACCGATACAACTTTTGTTATTAAAGAGGAGCAGCTATTTAAAGCAGCATTTAAAGAATTAAAAGAGGGTAATTTTGAATCGGAAAAAAATCAGATTAACAAGAAGATATCAGCTTTAAAGATTGAAAAGATAACCGAAAATAAAAACGAATTGATTCCAGTTTTACAAGACGAAATCATCCGAAGATATTATTATAAAGAAGGGGTTTATCAGTATCATTTGAAAAAAGATCTAACACTCTTGAAGGGAAGTAAATTACTGAATAACCCAGCAGAATATCAAAAAATATTATCAGGTAATTAGTTCTATATTTGTATCTAATTATATGGAAAAATCACCAAAAACATACACTAGGGCCCAAGAGTCTACAAATGCCATTGAGAAATTATACATTTCAATGCGCCATTTATTTGCACGTGGATTTTACAAACCGATGGGGGTATCGGGAGCTTCATTGCGAAAATCCCTACTTGTATTAAGGCCAGAAATTTATGGCTCTATTGCAGAAGATAAACTTGAATTGAACGGATTGGTTTATGTTATCGAACGTTTACCAAAGGGAATTGAGGAATGTCAATTTATCAATCTTACTGCGGATGAAGGCTTCAAGGAATCAAATTTTACGCCTATTGTTCCGGAAAAAAGGAGACGAAATTGCTATCGTATTGATAAAGATCAGATGAATATTGAGATCACTAGAGGACGTTCTGAGATTTATGATATTTTGACCCATTTGACCTTTTTATTTATTGAATCGCACAAAATTCAGGAGAGAGTTACCATCAATGAGGGAGAGGATTTCATTCGTGAATGGAAGATATTAGAAGATGTTGTGGTTCACAAAAAATCAATGAATGATGAAGAACGTCAGGTTTTACTTGTGCATTTGGGCAATATATTAGGACGGAAATTAGAAGAGATTGTAAAAACTCATCAGGCATTTTCAAATTCGTCCAATCCAGATCGATTTTTGGAAATCATTTACTGGCTGGGCAAACTAGCTATCAATGAGGTTCTAGAAGGCGAAAAACGAACAATCACTTTTAGTTCTGCTTTGGTTGATGAAATTGGACATCATATTTATGGTGAGATTTGGGCAAATGATATAAAAGCAGTTCTTCACGAGAAAAATTTGATAGACCGACCAATTCATATCATAAGTGCCAATATGCATAGCGTTATGAATTCGATATATGCGAAAGAGGCTTTAGGTTATGAGGAAAAGAAAAACAAACCATTTGAACTGTTTCAAAAACTAAGTGATTCGGGTAGCAAAACTTTGCGAAAAAAAGTCGAAGAGTATGCTTCGAATAATGGGTTGTATTATTTGGATGATACCTCGGGAACTAATATTGATGTACAAATCATCGATACTCGAAAAATAAAACATCTATCCTCTTCGTTCTATGAAGGAAAATCTGAAAAAGAGTATCCGGTAATTTTGGTTATGGATTATGCTTTTGGGGAGCAGGCCTATGAGACGATGGATGAATTATTAAAGCCTTTACAAACCGATGCGGATAAAATATATCTTGATATCCAATCGGTTTCGATTATGGGTAAAGCAGGTATTCTTGAAGGAGATAAAGGAGATATTATGATTCCGAGTGCTCATATTTTTGAGGGGACAGCAGATAATTATCCGTTTAAAAACGAATTGAGCAAAGAGGATCTTGAAGGTTTCGGAGTTGATGTTTACGACGGCTCTATGATTACGGTGTTAGGTACTTCATTGCAGAATAAAGATCTGCTGAAATTCTTTTATGAATCGACTTGGAATGTGGTTGGTCTTGAAATGGAAGGAGCACATTATCAGAAAGCGATACAATCGGCATCGCGAATTCGAGGAAATATTTCAGAGAATGTGAAAGTACGATATGCTTATTACGCATCGGATAATCCATTAGAAACAGGGGCGACACTTGCATCTGGCGGATTAGGATTAACGGGAGTAGTGCCGACGTATGCCATCACACAAAAAATATTAGAACAAATATTAGAACAATAAACTAACTGAACTTAGCTAATGTCAACGCAAAAAAATCAAAAAGAGGAAGAGATAGACTTAGGGTCCTTATTCGCCATGATTGGTAGAGGAATTTCTAATTTGATCAACTTCATTATCGGAATTTTCAAAGGGATTTTCCACTTTTTAATCCTTTGTCTTTTATTCGTAAAAGAGAACATTGTCAAGTTATCTATCGCAACAATAATTGGTATTGCTGCTGGGGTCTTTATTGAATTTAATGCTCCAAGTAAATATGTATCGACCATGCTGGTTGAACCAAATTTTAAAAGTACCAGACAGTTGTATAACAATCTTGAATTTTACTATGGATTGATTAAACAACAGGATACAGCAACATTGCAGAAGATATTCAATTTGTCTAAGGAAGAAGCAGGTTCTTTGAAAAAATTTGAAATCACGCCTATCCGAAAGGCAAATGATATTGTCTCATCTTACAATGAATTAATTCTCGAAGTTGATTCATTAGCCTTAAAAGGCTATTCTTTTGAGGAATTTAAAAATGCCTTTACAGATTATGATTACAAAGTTCACAAGATTGAAGTAGAAGCGGAAAAAAATAATGTGTTCCAAAAGCTAGATGAAGTGATTATTGGTTCGGTGATTGAAAACAAGTATTTCGATCGTGTAAAAAATATCATTAATCAGAATTTAAATCGCACCGATTCTTTATACCAACAAAATCTAAGTCAGTTAGATTCTTTACGTATGGTATACATGAATGTGTTGGTGGAGGAAGCTAAAAAACAAAGTAATGGAACGAACATTGATTTGGGAGGTGAAAAAAAGACTTCAAAAGAATTAGAATTATTCGACACCTATCGAAAATTAAATTATGAACTCCGCGAAATAGCTAAGGAACGCTCAGAAAAGTATGAGGTTATTAATGTGATTTCTAATTTTCAACCTGTAGGAACAGAGATTAAGGAAATTACGAAGAATTTTGCCTTTTTGTTAGGTTGTTTCGGATTTGGATTGATGACGTTAATACTTTTATTAGGAAAGCTAAATCAGTACTTAAATAACTACAAAAAGTAATGCAATCTATCCTGGTTACAGGCGGTGCGGGTTTTATAGGCTCAAATTTTATTGAATATTTTTTAAAGAATAATTCAAATGTTACCTTAGTTAACCTTGATAAATTGACTTACGCTGGTTCTTTGGCGAATAATGCCGAAGTTCTAGATCACAATAACTTTAAATTTATAGAGGGAGATATCTGTGATAGTGCTTTAGTAGATCAGATTTTTGTGGAATATGGAATTGATGCTGTCATTCATTTTGCGGCTGAATCTCATGTTGATAATTCGATTGAGAGTCCAAATCAATTCATAAAAACAAATATAGACGGTACTTTCTGTTTAGTTGAAGCGGCAAGAAAATATTGGATGGAGGCTCCTTTCCAATTTAAAAATGGATTTTCAACCGCTAGATTTCATCACATTTCTACAGATGAGGTTTATGGAACACTAGGACCAAATGGTTATTTTACTGAGAACACTCCTTATGCGCCCAATAGTCCATATAGTGCTTCAAAAGCATCATCAGACTTTTTGGTGAGAAGTTATTTTCACACCTATGGTTTACCCGTAGTTACGACAAATTGTTCCAATAATTATGGACCAAAACAACATGATGAAAAATTAATTCCGACAATTATTCGCAATGCTATCCGAGGAAATGAAATTCCCATTTATGGAAATGGGAAGAACGTAAGGGATTGGTTATTTGTCGAGGATCATTGTGAAGCATTGGAATTGGTTTTTAAGAAAGGAAAGTTAGGTGAAACCTATATCATTGGAGGAAATAATGAAAAGACCAATATTGAAATCGCAAATTTAATATGTGCAATATTGGATAAATCCGCACCAAAGGAATCTTCTTATAAAAATCAGATTACCTTTGTTACAGATAGACCAGGTCATGATTTTCGGTATGCAATTGATGCAACAAAGATCAAAAACGATCTGCATTGGAAACCTAATTCAACTTTTGAGTCAGGATTACAAAAGACTGTAGATTGGTATCTTAAAAAATATTCATAAATGAAAGGTATTGTATTAGCAGGAGGAACAGGAACTAGATTACACCCACTAACTTTAGTGGTAAGTAAGCAGTTGATGCCTGTGTACGATAAGCCTATGATTTATTATCCAGTTTCGACTTTAATTTCTGCTGGAATTAAAGACATATTGATTATTTCAACCCCAAGAGATTTGCCACTATTTAAAGAGCTGCTTGGAGATGGAGCAAAATATGGATGTAATTTTCAATATGCTTTTCAAGAAAATCCAAATGGATTGGCAGAATCGTTTATTATCGGAGAGAATTTTATTGGTAATGATACGGTCGCACTCATTTTGGGGGATAATATTTTTTACGGATCTGGATTATCGTCTTTATTACATCAAAATATCAATCCGGAAGGCGGTGTCATTTATGCCTATCATGTCAATGATCCAAAGCGATATGGTGTTGTTGAGTTTGATGACGATATGAATGTCATATCTATTGAAGAAAAACCAGAATATCCTAAATCTAATTTTGTAATTCCGGGAATCTATTTTTATGATAATCAGGTGGTTGAAATTGCCAAATCTCTTAAGCCAAGCGATAGAGGAGAACTTGAAATTACTGATGTCAATAAAGTTTATTTAGAGAGAAATGATCTTTCGGTTCAAATTTTGGATAGAGGAACGGCTTGGTTAGATACTGGAACTGTGGATTCTTTAATGAAAGCAGCGCAATTTGTGCAGGTAATCGAAGAACGTCAAGGGCTCAAAGTTGGTTCTATTGAAGAGGCGGCCTACCGAAGCGGATTTATTTCCAAAGATCAACTGAAAAAATTAAGCAAGTAATAACAGTTAAACTGATGTATTAGTGATAATAAAAGAGACCAATTTAGAAGGATGTTTTGTAATCGACCCTGTGTTGTTTGAAGATAACAGAGGTCTTTTTTTTGAGAGTTTTAATCGGAAAGTTTTTTTTAATGAAACGGGTAGTAATATCGATTTTGTTCAGAACAATATCAGTGTTTCTAAAAGAGCTGTAATACGAGGCCTGCATATGCAGAAAGGTGATTATGCTCAAGCAAAATTGGTCCAGGTTTTAAAAGGAAGAGTTCTAGATGTAGTTGTAGATGTAAGGTTAGATTCATCAACATACGGTCAAACTTTTTCTTGTGAATTATCTGAAGAAAACAAAAAACAGCTTTTTATTCCGAGAGGATTTTTACATGGTTTTTCGTCGTTAGAAGAAGGTTCAATTCTATCTTACAAATGCGATAATTATTATCATAAAGCTTCAGAAATTGGGGTTCGATTTGATGATGAAACTCTTAAAATAGATTGGCAAATTAATCCATCTGAAGTTGAATTATCTGAAAAAGATAAACAATTAATCTCTTTTGAGGAATTGAAAAGCCATCTGTAATATTTTAACCAATACATCCAATTTTGTAATATATTTTGATCAAAATTTATTTAGAAAATATTGACCCGACTGTATTCAAAAACTACGGATACCTCCTTCTTATTCAAATTTCAAATTTTGTTCTTCCATTAATTGCTTTACCCTATTTGGTGATTACCCTAGATACCGATAAGTATGGATTGGTTATGATAGCCCAATCACTGGCTATTTTTCTAGGAATCCTTGTCGATTTTGGCTTCAATATTAGCGCTACACGAGAAGTCTCAATTTTGAGAGAAGATAAGAAACAATTGTCTCAGTATTTTTCCAATATTTATGCTATAAAGACCTTATTAATTGGAATTGCATTTTTAATCCTACTCCTGCTCATTTCGATAGTCGGAAAGTTTAATTCGGATCCAAAAGTATATTTGTTAAGTTTTGGTTTAGTGATAGGTCAGGCAATTTTTCCTACCTGGTTTTTCCAGGGTATTGAAAAAATGAAAGTTATTACCATAATTAATGTCATCGCAAAAGCCTTTTTTACGGTATCCATCTTCTTTTTTATTCTTAGTCCAAAAGATTATTTATGGGTTCCGATTTTGAATAGTTTCGGATTCATCATATCTGGCCTCTTTGGATTCCTTTACAGTTTAAAGTTTGTAAGATTGGTAGCTCCGAATTTCTTAGAAATGAAGGCGATTTCGAAGGAAAGTTCAAGCCTTTTAGTTTCTAACTTTGCAGTTAACTTGTATACCTATTCAAATACTTTGGTGTTAGGTCTGATTGGAGGAGATTCGATAGCAGGTATCTATGCGAGTATGGAAAAGTTAGTTTTAGCAATTAAGAGTATTTATGCACCGCTTTATCAAGCTGTTTTTCCATTTCTGTCTAAAAAGAAGCGAACTGAAATTCTAGATATTACAAAAAGCTTGATGAAACCCGTTTTTACTACCGGACTATTAGCTACGTTATTTTTGTTTTTTGTTGCTGATTTTCTGTTGGAACTGATTTATAATAAACCCGAAATTTCTGAGTATTACCAGGTTTTTCAAATTTTATCTTTTATCGCTATTTTTTCAGCATTAAATATGCTTTTTGTGACCTTATTTTTCCCTTCTATTAAGAAATATAAACTTCGCATGAAGATTTTAACATTCTGCGGATTGTTGCATTTGGGAATAGTAGTGGGTTTGGCGCAATTGTATAGTATTTACGGAGTGGCGATTGCAGCTTCCTTTACCGAATTTCTCATTCTGATGATTGCTTACAGGTTTTATAAAAAGGTGGTGGTATGAAAAAATTAGTTATTGTTCAGACCGTTACTCCAGATTACAGAGCTGTTTTTTTTGATACCATCCAAGCGGCTTTAGGAAATCGTTTTGAATTATACGCTGGGGATTTTTATTTCCAAAAGAGTATTAAAAGTGACAATTCAATTGAGAAAAGATCAATCAAAAATTTCTATTTCTTCGGAAGAAAGTTATTGTTTCAATTTGGCTTAATGCATTTGTTATTCAACAATGATGCTTTGGTGCTGGAAATGAATCCACGTATTTTATCCAATTGGATTATTTTGATTTTTAGAAAAATTACAAATAAGGAGACTATTCTTTGGGGACATGCATGGCCAAGAGAAGGGCAAAGTTCCAAGACAAATCGGTTACGAAAAATAATGCAACGACTCGCTTCACAAATTGTCGTTTACACGAATACTCAAAGGGATGAGTTGGCGAAGGTAATGTCGAGCAAGACAATTCTAAGCGCCACAAATTCAGTGATTTCATCTAAGGACATGACCACCAATGCAGATGAAAACGGAATAAAAAATATTTTATTTATAGGTCGGCTTGTAGCGGATAAAAAACCACTTTTTTTACTTCAATCTTTTCATTCCATTATCGAATCTTTACCAAAAACTACATCATTAATTATTGCTGGCGAAGGCCCCGAATCAGAGAAATTGCAGCAGTACATTATTGAACATAATTTGGAGAAAAGAGTGTTTTTAAAGGGTCATGTTGGAAATTATGAAGAACTTAAAAAGTTATATTTCCAATCCTTGTTTAGTACCTCACCTGGTTATGTCGGATTGTCTGCCATTCAAAGTTTTGGCTTTGGGGTTCCGATGCTTGTTTCAAAAGATGAAAATCACTCTCCAGAAATAGAGGCGGTCAATGAATGGAATTCAACCTTTTTTGAGACCGATAATATTGATAGTTGCGGAATTGAAATATTAAAGTATTTTAAGAATAAGAATAAATGGGTTTCAACTAGAGAAAAAATAGTTGAACACTGTAAAAAGAATTATTCGGCGGAGAATATGACGCAGACATTCATAAAGTTAGTCAAGTGAATTTAAAAGGTATTTTGTTGATTAGTTATATTGGAGTGACGTTTCTTATGTTTACTACCTTTCAAGCCTCGTTTTGGGTTTGGATGTCTTTTTTTTTAAGTGCAATTATACTTTTCATAATAACGATTTATCATTTGTACTACGAAAAAGGATTTTCACCCTTTATTTCGTCTTACATAGTTTTTACTTTTCTCTTCCTTCTAGCATCACCGATAGCTCAAATTAATGAAATTGTCGAACTAGAAAACCAAATTTTTGTAAATGCCTTTCCCTATAAAGAAAATACAGTCATTTACTCAAATATACTTATATGCCTCTTCAATATTATATTTATTACAACCTATGTTCACTTTAAAAAGGGAAATACAAGCCCAAATCTTAGCGTTATAACCCATGAAAATAATAAACTAATACCATTTACAATTTTCGTTTTGACTGCCTTAAGTATATTCGTTTTTATTCTAAGTTTTTCATTTGTACAAGAAGAATTTGTGCGTGCATCGTGGCAGAAATCTGGAGTTTCAGTAGGCGAACTGCTGACATGGAAAAAATTACTATTTATGATTCCTTTTGGAGGAATTGTTTTAAGCCTTAAGTACTTTGATAAAAAATTGAAATTAAGGAACAATTACTTAAATATAGTACTCTTTTTCTCGATTTTACTTCTGGTTTTCTTTTGGTTCAAAAATCCATTTACCGAAAAGCGTAATGCTCTTGGACCTATTTTCTTAAGCTTATTGTATTTGGTGTTTCCAAAATTATTAAATTCTAATTTAAAGACCTTGTCTTTTTTGTTTTTCTCAATGATTGTTGCCTTCCCTCTAATCGCAATGCTAACTCATAGCGATGTTTCATTTTATGAGGCCTATAATAATCCTTATATTATTATTGAACAAATGAAGGGGGGAGGAATTATTAATGCTTTTAATACATTAAACTATGATGCGTTTGCCAATATTGGTGTAACAATCGAATATGTTGATAAACATGGTTTTTCTCTTGGTTATCAATTACTAGGAGGGTTGTTATTTTTTATTCCAAGAAATCTTTGGACAATGAAGCCCTATTCATCTGGTCAAGTAATAGGTGAATACTTAATCGATTTTTACGATTTTAGTTTTGCGAACATTTCGAATCCATTAGTTTCTGAAAGTTACATTAATTTTGGACTCTTTGGAGTGCTTGTAACACCTATCATTCTTGCATTTTTTATCCTTTACATGATAAGGTGGTTAAATGGCGAAAGTTATTTGAAAAAGGCAATGGCCTTTTATTTTGCAATGCATTTGATTTTTCTCTTAAGAGGCGATTTTACCAATGGATTTGCATATTATATTGCTCCATTATTTGCAATTGTTTATGTTCCGAAGCTTATTGAATATTTAACATTAGAATTAGCAGCATTAAAAAATGATGGTGAAAAGTGTACCTAAAAATTGGAGTTTTTTAGAGGTTTCCCTTGGACTTCTATTTGCCTTACCTTTGTTTCCTAGGGTATTGCGAACCATTATTATTGTAATATTTGGTATAACTACAATATATTTAGGAATCACAGAGAGAAAAAGGTTTAATTTCAGTAATTTTTTGAACGGAGCCTTTCCTTATTTCCTAATCTTGATGACCTTATTTTTGTCGGATAATTTAGATTATGGGGTAAACAAAATTCAAACAATGTCACCTTTATTCATTTTTCCTCTACTATTTTCATGGTTAGACCAAAAAGATATCCTCCAGATATTGACCAACATGAAAACTTATCTATGGGTATTTATTATCAGTGTTTTTTTATTTAATTTATTACCTTTTTTATGGTTCTGGATAACAAATTACGAATTCTTTGAGGCTGTAAAACACTTCCCCGAAGTTATTGTTGTTGATATAGGACAATATTCAATTACGCCAATTTACATGTCAACCTTAATTGCTTTGGCGATTCTTTTCTCTTGGAAGTTATTTCTTAATTCAGAAGGAATTAAAGATAGAATAGTATTATTGTTCTTAAATATCATTTTATTTCTTTTTTTGGTTCTTTATGCGAGAAAAGGCGTTATTTTAGGTCTCTTTTTAGTTTTAGCTATTTGGTTATTTTTTTTTCAGCAAAATTTCAAAACAACTTATAAAATAGCCATATTAGTAGGTGTCACCTTTCTAATTTTCGCCTTTCCGCAAACAAGAAAGAGATTTGGTGAAATGTTTCAAATTAATGAAAACGAAGGGTTTGTTTCTGAAACTGTTTCAATTCGGTTAATCACTTTTGACAGTGCTATCGAATTGATAAAAAAATCTCCGATAATAGGTTATGGAATTGGAGATTATAATGATATTTTAGATAAAAACAATAGGAAAATATCAACTGAATTAAAAGTAACCTATAATTCACATAATCAATATTTAAGTCTTATTTTAATTGGGGGGATCATTTTATTGACTTCATTTGCTTTATTTATCGGAAATATATTCCGTTATGCTCTTATCCATAATAACATAATACTCATACTTCTACTCATTTTTTACGCGGTGCTATTATTTGTCGAAAATATTTTAGAAAGAGAGAATGGCGTTCTATACTTTTCGCTCTTCGTGAACCTCTTCTCGCTCTTGAATCGTCATATAGTTCAAAATGAAAATAACCTTTGAGATTGATTTTGATTAAGTAATGGAATTATTAGTGTAATTATATCCCATAATAGTTTTATATTGTTTCTATTTTTACATCCTTATCCAAAAATAAAATTTTGTTTTGAAGATTGAGAAGATATTAATGATAGGGCCCTTTCCAGATCCAATTTCGGGTGTTTCTTTAGCAAATTATGTTAGTGCTGAATTCTTATCAAATCAAACGAAATTTAAGGTGTTAAAAATTAATACCTCTTTTCCCTATTTTAGGGAAAACTTGGGAATTTTCTCATTTAGAAAACTTTTGTTTTATTTATCCTTAAACCTTAACTTGTATAAAGTTTTTATCAGCGACAAAGTTTATTTAACTCCTGGCCAAACCTTTTTTGGAGTTGTCAAATATGGTTGTTTTATTATTCTTGCATCATTACTTAATAAAGAGCTTATTATTCATGTTCATGGCAATTATCTATCAAAATCATATAATACCCTTAAAGGAATAAAAAAAAGACTGTTTGCTTTTCTTATTCGAAAATTCAATAAAGGAATTGTTCTATCAAAGACTTTAAGACAAAATTTGGAACCCTTTTTAAAAGCAGAACAGATTTATATTCTACCAAATTTCGCCCAGAATTATCTTTTGTCTGATTTTGAACCCGAGATAAAGGAAATCAGAATTATTTTCTTGAGCAACTTAATGAAGGAAAAAGGAATAATTCAGTTCTTAAAAGCATTAAATTATCTGGAAAAGAAAGGCGTTAAGTTTGAAGCCAGAATCGCAGGAGCTATTGATCCTCAATTTAAAGAAGAGCTACAGAAACGCATAACAAATGTTCGAAGCTGTTCTTATCTTGGAGTGGTGAAAGGAAAAAATAAAAAGAAACTATTAGAGTGGGGAAATATTTTTATACTTCCAACCTTTTATGAAATGGAAGGGCAACCAATATCAATTTTAGAAGCTCTTGCAACTCAAAACTTAATTATATCCACGAGACATGCAGGGATTCCAGACATAATAGAAGAAAAAGTGAATGGTTTTTTTGTCAATAAGCAGGATTGGAAAAGTATTCAGGATATATTAATGTACCTTTCAGAGAACAAAGAAAAAATTAGAGAAATTACGTCTTTTAATAAAGAATATTTCTTAAATAACTTTTCACAAAGTAAGTTTGAAAACAGGCTTTTGCAAATACTAGAAGAATGAACTATCAAGATCTAAGTAAGTTTAAATTGCAAAAAAATTTTAGAGGTCGTAGTGCTTTTGTGGTACAAATATGGTGGATTGTACAGAGTATATTTTTTAAAAATTCGCCTCAATTTATGTATGGTTTCCGACGTTTTTTATTGCGTTGTTTTGGAGCAAAGATTGGTCGTAAAGTAATACTAAGACCATCTGTAAAAACCACATATCCGTGGAAAGTTACCATAGGCGATTATTCATGGATAGGTGATGAGGTAAACCTGTACTCCTTAGGGGAAATTGAGATTGGAGAACATGTAGTAATTTCCCAGAAATCCTATTTGTGTACTGGATCCCACGATTATAAAGATCTTAAATTTCCAATTTTTGCTAAAAAAATCACCGTTCAAAATCAATGTTGGTTGGCGGCCGATGTTTTTGTGGCCCCAGGAATAACAATTGGTGAGGGTACCGTTGTTGCTTCTCGAAGTAGTGTCTACAAGGATTTACCAGCACATAAATTTTGCCAAGGGAATCCTGCAAAAGTAATAAGAGATAGAAGTGCCTGATAAAAAGAGAATCCTTATACTATCTCCTCATTTTTTCCCTGAGCCTATTTCGACGGGCAAGTTCAATACGGAATTAGCCATTTCGTTAAGAGATCAAGGGTATGAGGTTTCAGTCTTGTGTTATCATCCTGTTTATCCAGGTTGGCAGATAAATCCGACGAATGAACAGCTAGAAGGAATTCGAATTCATCGAATGGGGAAGAGGGTCTACCTTCCAAAACAACAATTCTTAATCCGATTAATTTTAGAAATTTCCTATGCGATTAATGTCCTATTGAATTATAAGAAACTAACGAAGAATGTAGATATCATACTTCCTGTTTTTCCACCAAGCTTAGCATTTTATTTTTTACGTAATAGATTATCAAAATCAATTCATAAGGTCGGGATGATTCATGACCTCCAAGAGGTGTATTCTCAAAAAAATAAAGGATCGGTTTACAAATTAGTTTCGCGTTTTATCAATCATGTTGAGAAGAAATGTTATCAATCTTGTGATAAGATCATTTTCCTCTCAGGAGAAATGAAAACAAAAGCTCAGGAACTCTATCAATTAAATCCTGATCGCTTATTCGTTCAATATCCTTTTATCACTCTTGAAGATAAAGTGACTGATGATTTGAACCACATTTTCACCAAAAATAAAATTCACATTACTTATTCAGGTGCCTTAGGTGAAAAGCAGAATCCATGGAAATTATATGAGTTTTTTGATCAGGCTTCAAAACAAATTGAAGATTCCGAATTTCATATTTTTTCTCAGGGCGATATTTTTGAAGGATTAAAAAAGGAAAATAAAAATTCAAAAATTAAATTCTATCCCTTAGTCCCAAAAGAGAATATTCGGGAATTATATCAGAAAAGTCATGTTCAGGTAGTACCTCAAAAAGAAGGAACGTCTATTGGTTCTCTACCGTCCAAACTGCCCAATTTATTGGCTGCAAATGTTAGAGTTTTATTGATTACAGACCCAGAGAGCGAATTATATCGATTCTTCAAAGAGCAAAATTTAAGTACTGTTGCAACCAGTTGGGAAATTCGAGGCTTGATCAAAACATTGCAAAATTTACTTCAATCAACAACTGGTTATTCACATCAAAGAAAGATTGCTGAGAAATTCTTTACAATACAGCAAATGGTCGGTAGAATACTGGAATAATTCAAATATATTTGTTTGTAGATTTCAGGTACACATTTTGAAGCACAGATACTCCCATTTCATAAGGCCTATACAACTTGTTGTCGATTTAATTTTAATCATTGCTATTTCATTTTATTTTAACAATGATTTTTTAAATCCATCATACCTCATTTACATTTCGGTGTATTGGATGGTGAGTTCCTACTTTTCTAAGTTTTATAAGGTTCATCGATTTAACCGAGTACTTCGAATTTTCACTCTTCTATTTCGACAATTTGTAGTTTTTATTCTAGGATATTTCGCCTACTTCGGATTGTTTAGAGAAGGAGAATTAGTCGGGAATCAATTTTTGGTTTTAGTAACGATTATTTCCTCAATAACTATAGTAAAAATTAGTTGGTTTGTCTTATTAAAGAAATATCGAGCACTTGGTAAAAATTACAGAATAACAATCGTGGCTGGTTATGATGAACCATCAAAAAACATCATCAAGCTTTTTAAAAGTAAATCCAATTTAGGGTATCGATTTCTAGGATTCTTTGCTAATCGGCCGTACAAGAATTCAGATTATTTAGGAAAGGTTTCAAACATTAAAACATATTTAGAGTCGGAATTCGTAGATGAAATTTACTGCTCTTTATCCTCTTTAAGCGCTAATGAAATAACTGAGTTAAAAAAAATAGCAACCGAGAAAACCATCATTATTAAGTTAATTCCAGACACCACAGAACTCTATAGCAAGGATCAAAAAATCGAGTATTATGATGACGCCTTGATGGTGGTAAATGTGAAGAAGTTACCTTTCGAGTTTGAGGAAAACTATTACATCAAACGGTTTTTCGATATCTTTTTCTCCTTAATCATCATCATTTTTATTCTCTCCTGGTTGTATCCAATCCTATGGGTTCTCATCAAATTAGAATCCAGAGGACCTGTAATTTTCAAGCAAAAAAGAGAAGGGTTAAACGTTGAGCATTTCGTTTGCTATAAATTCAGATCTATGCGTAGTAATGAACTTTCAGACAAAGTTCATGCTAGAAAAGATGATGATCGCGTTACCAAAATCGGAGCTTTTTTAAGACGAACAAGCATAGATGAATTACCTCAGTTTATAAATGTTTTAAAGGGCGACATGAGCGTAGTGGGTCCTCGTCCTCATTTAGAGAGTCTTTCACTTGAATATCAAAAAGATGTAGAAGATTATTTAAAACGTCATCTGATGAAGCCAGGAATTACCGGATTAGCTCAGATTAGCGGTTATAGGGGTGAAATTAGAAAGAAAGCAGACATCAAAAACCGGGTGCGACTTGATATTTTTTACATTGAGAATTGGTCTTTTTTATTAGATCTTAAAATCATTTTTCAAACTGTTTTAAATATCTTTAAGGGTGATGAAAACGCTTATTAATGAGCACCCAACCTCAAATATCAATTTCGATTGTCATTTACAATGAAGATTCGACGCTTCTAAAAAAGAGATTGAATTCAATTCTTAATGCCGGATTAAATCTTCATATTTTTTTAATTGATAATTCTCCAAAACCAACTTCCGGCTACTTTATCTTTCACAAAAAGCTAACCTATATTTATAATGGAGCGAATTTGGGTTATGGAACAGCACATAACTTAATTCTCCATGAAATAACTTCTGATTATCATTTAGTACTCAATCCGGATGTTGATTTTAATCCGAATACTTTGTCTGACTTAGTAGCGCAATTACAAAATGATGATCAAATTGGAATCATTACACCGAAAGTCTATTATCCCGATGGGTCTTTGCAATACTTATGTCGTAAACATCCTTCATTTCTAGATTTGGCCAACAGACTGCTAAAATTTTCAAAATCCAGAACTACGGCTTCAGAATACAGAGGTTTGGATTTGGAAAATGATATTTTCAATCCTGAGTTTGTTCATGGATGCTTTATGCTGTTTAAAACTCAAGTTTTTAAGAATTTAAACGGATTTGACGAATCATTCTTCCTTTACATGGAAGATGCAGATATTTGTAAAAGAGTTTGGGAGTCCGGATTTAAAATTCAGTATTATCCAAAAGTTAGCATCGTTCATCAGCATAGAAGAGCCTCCAAAAAAAACATCTTTTTATTTTTCACTCACCTCTATTCCTCTTTTCGATATTTTTTCAAATGGGGTTTTTAAAAAGCCCAGTTTTAACCGCTATATTTGCAGCTCATTTCATTGATTACTTATGAATATTCTAGTTATTGGATCGGGAGGACGTGAACATACCTTCGCGTATAAAATCGCACAGAGTAATAAAACAAATCAACTTTTTATTGCTCCAGGGAATGCAGGAACCTCAGAATTAGGAACCAATTTACCAATTTCAGTTTCTGATTTTGACGGAATTAAATCCGCAGTTTTAGAACATAATATCAATTTGGTTGTGGTTGGTCCAGAAGCTCCATTGGTGGATGGGATCTATGACTATTTTCAATCTGATGAAGAACTTTCGTCAATATCAGTTATTGGGCCGTCAAAAGAGGGTGCTCAGCTTGAAGGAAGTAAAGAGTTCTCTAAAATTTTCATGGAAAAATACGGAGTCCCTACAGCCAGATATCAATCTTTTACAGCAAATAATTTAGAAGAAGGTTATTCATTTTTGGAAACGTTAAATCCGCCATTTGTTTTAAAGGCTGATGGATTGGCTGCCGGTAAAGGTGTGCTAATTTTAAACGATATCAACGATGCTAGGGCTGAATTAAAGGAAATGCTGGCGAACCAAAAATTCGGAGAAGCTTCAGCTACCGTGGTAATCGAAGAATTTTTAAAGGGAATTGAATTGTCTGTTTTTGTCCTTACCGATGGAAAAAACTATAAAATATTGCCATCAGCAAAGGATTATAAAAGAATTGGCGAAGGTGATGTCGGATTAAATACTGGTGGGATGGGAGCTATTTCCCCTGTTCCTTTTGCGGATGAAGATTTTATCAATAAAGTTGAAGAAAGAATTATAAAGCCAACGGTAAACGGACTTCAATCTGAAAATATTGATTATAAAGGTTTCATTTTTATCGGATTGATGAATGTTGCTGGAGATCCATTTGTTATCGAATATAATGTTCGAATGGGAGATCCAGAAACGGAAGTTGTGTTGCCTAGGATCGAAACGGATTTAGCGGATTTATTTGAAGCTGTTGGTAATCAAACTTTAAATGAAATAGAATTAAAAGTAAACCCGCAGACAGCGACTACCGTAATGCTTGTTTCTGGAGGTTACCCTGAAAGTTACGAAAAAGGTAAAGTGATAACTGGTTTTGATACCGTAGAAGATTCTTTAGTTTTTCATGCAGGTACGGCTTTGAAAGACAATGAGGTGGTGACGAGTGGTGGTCGTGTAATGGCAATTACTTCATTTGGAGACTCAATTGAGGGAGCCTTAGCTAAGAGTTATAACAATATCGATAAGATTCATTTTGATAAAATCAACTATCGCCGTGACATCGGTTTTGATTTAACGTAATTTACTGTGCTTTCTGGATCGTAAAAGAGAATTCCGATCCTTTCCCGTAGGTACTTTTAATAAGGATATTTTCGTCGTGAGCCTCTACAATATGCTTAACGATTGATAACCCTAATCCAGAGCCTCCCTGATCCCTCGATCTGCTTGTATCTACGCGATAGAATCGCTCAAATAAACGCCCTAAATGTTCTTGTTTGATCCCTTCCCCATTGTCTATAACTTTAACAATGAATTTTTGCGGATTGTAATCTTCAATACCCACAACTGTTGTTCCATTTGGAACACCATATTTGATGGAATTTACCAATAGGTTAATTAAAACTTGCTCTATTTTTTCAATATCAGCTTTAACGAAAACTGGGAATTCATAAACTCTATCAAATTGCAATGTGATTCCACGTTTTTTAGCCTTCATTTCGAACAAATCAAAAACAGATTGAACGAGTTCTAAGATATTAAACACTTCAATATTCAACTTGATACTGTCTCTTTCTAATTTAGAAATCATATCTAAATCTTTAATTAAGGCAACCAGTCTTTCAACTCCTATATTGGCTCGTTTTAAATATTTATTTCGAAGTTGTTTGTCATTAACAGCGCCTTCAAGTAAGGTCAAAATATAACCTTGAACTGTAAAAAGAGGTGTTTTTAATTCATGGGCCACATTTCCCATAAAGTCTCTACGGAACGAGTCTCTTTCAGTTAGACTTTGGATTTCCAGTCTTTTATCTTCTGCAAATTCTCGTACACTTTTAGAGATTTCATCAATATCGGTTGTCGTAGATTGTTTGTTTAAATCCTCAACATCGAGAAATGAAATTTCCTCATAAATTTTTCGAAGTCTTTTATAAATAAAGTTTTCTGCTCGATACTGAATGATGAAAAAAGAAATGATAAAAAGAAGAATAAAACCAATAACAAGTCCAATAGCCCCTAAAATTTCATCAAATACAAAATGAGCTAAAAATAAAACCAATCCACTAATCAGAGTCAGGTATAACGCTGACCAAAAAGCATAGGAATAGGTTTTTGTTTTAAACTTCATTCGAACATTAATTATTTGTCATTTCCTTCCAGAACGAATTTATATCCGACTCCTTTAACTGTTTTGAAGTGGTCATCACCTATCTTTTCGCGAAGTTTTCGAATATGTACATCAATGGTTCGTCCACCAACAACAACTTCGTTACCCCAAACCTTATCAAGAATGACTTCCCGTTTAAATACTTTTCCAGGTTTCGAAGTTAAAAGTGATAATAATTCGAATTCTTTTCTAGGTAGATTGATTCGTTTACCCGCTTTATGAACCACGTATTCGTCACGATCAATGATGATGTCTCCGATAGATGTCGCTTCGATGTTTTCTTCTTTTGATTTTAATCGTCGCAGAAGAGATTTAATCTTACTAACCAAAACTTTTGGTTTGATTGGTTTTGTAATATAGTCATCTGCGCCTGCTTCAAATCCTGCCACTTGAGAATAATCTTCACCTCTGGCGGTTAAGAAAGCGATAATCACATTTTCTAAAGCTGGAACTTTCCTGAATTTTTCACAGGCTTCAATGCCGTCCATTTCTGGCATCATGATGTCTAAAAGAATTAAATGTGGATCGATTTTTTTGGCAGATGCAATGGCCTCAACACCGTTATTTGCAGTGAAAATTTGATATCCTTCACTTTTTAAATTATATCCTACAATTTCTAAGATATCTGGTTCATCGTCTACCAATAAAATTTTAATGTCCTTTTTCTTCATGATGTAATGTGTAAGTAATCAAAAATAATCATAAATATTAAAATCTGAATTTATTTACAATCATTTAATACTGAGGTAATTTTGAGGTAAAATTGAAAACGAAATGTCTAAGAAAATTTTTCATTTAAACTGTCATATTCTTTTGTTACTTTTAGTGAAAATAACATGCTATGAATTTAAATATTAAACTTGATCAAGTTCTTTTTTTGGATATAGAAACTGTTCCGAAACAAGAGGATTGGTCGCAACTTTCCGAAAAGGAAAAAGAACTATTTGATAAAAAAACTGCCTATCAACGAAAGAATGAAATCTCTGCCGAGGAGTTTTATTCCCGTGCCGGAATCTGGGCCGAATTTGGGAAAATAATATGCATCTCTGTGGCATTTTTCAATCCGGCTTCAAAAGAAAAACAATTACGAGTGAGATCATTTTATGGCGACAATGAAATTGAAATCCTTCAGAATTTTAAAGATTTATTAGATACCCATTTTTCAAAACCAAATCATCTACTCTGCGCTCATAACGGAAAGGAATTTGATTTTCCATTTATTGCGAGAAGGATGCTTGTTCATGGAATAGATTTGCCTAAAAAGCTAAACTTATTTGGAAAGAAGCCTTGGGAGGTTCCACACTTGGATACCTTGGAGTTATGGAAATTTGGTGATTACAAGAACTATATTTCTCTGGATTTACTTTCAGTCACTCTCAAAATTCCAACACCCAAAGATGATATCGATGGTAGTCATGTTGCGGAGGTGTATTACAAGCAAAGAAGCATCGATCGAATTGTCAATTATTGCGAGAAAGACACTATCGCTGTAGCTCAGATTTTACTTCGGATGAATAACGAACCAATATTAGAAGAGGACAATATTGTAAAAATCTAGTCGTCCATTTTTAAAGAAAGCTCGAGCCAACGATCTTCTTTCTCCTCTAATTTTGAAATTATGTCCTGAAGTTCTTCAGATTTTTGTTGAATTTCATCTTGCGGAATTTCGACATTCATAAATTCATTTTCAATTCGTTGTTTTTGGTTTTGAAGACGCTCAATATCAGCTTCAAGGGCACCAAATTCACGTTTTTCGTTGTAGCTCAAGCTTTTTTTCTTTGGCTTTGATGCTACAACGGTTTCCACCTTTTTTTCGACTTTTTCCTTTGGTTTGGAGTCTTCATAAGATCGGAAATCAGAATAGTTTCCTGGAAAGTTTTCAATAATCCCATTGCCTCGAAACACAAATAAAGAATCTACAATTTTATCCATGAAATAGCGGTCGTGAGATACTACCAATAAATTTCCAGGGTAGTCTAATAAGAAGATTTCAAGGACATTTAATGTAACTACATCTAAATCATTCGTAGGCTCATCTAGAATTAAGAAATTCGGATTTTGAATTAGAACCGCACACAAATACAATCGTTTTTGTTCTCCTCCTGATAGTTTTTCTACAAAATCATATTGCTTTTTTTTGTCGAACAAAAATCGCTCTAAAAGTTGTGCAGCTGATATTTTTCGACCTTTCGTTAAAGGAATATATTCACCGAATTCTTTAACCACTTCAATTACTTTTTGACCTTCTTTAATTCGGATCCCGCTTTGGGTATAGTATCCAAATTTCACCGTTTCACCAATGACTACCTTTCCGCCATCTAACGGATTTTGTCTAGTTATGATGTTTAAGAATGATGTTTTTCCGGTGCCGTTTTTACCAATAATTCCGATACGTTCCCCTCGTTTGAAAACATAATCGAATCCGGCTAAAATTTTCTTTTCACCAAAGGATTTTTGAAGTTTATGGAGTTCTAAAACCTTGCTTCCCAAACGCTCCATGTTGATTTCCAATTGGACAACATGGTCTTTTCTTCGCTGATGTGCTCTTTTTTTGATTTCAAAAAAATCATCAATCCGAGATTTCGACTTTGTAGTTCGTGCTTTTGGTTGACGACGCATCCACTCCAATTCTTTTTTAAATAAGCTTTTCGTTTTACTCAAATTCGTGGCTTCTAATGCAAGCCGCTCTTCTTTATTCTGCAGATAATAAGAATAGTTGCCTTTGTACTTGTATAACCTTCCGTTATCTAATTCTATAATTTCATTACACACACGTTCCAGAAAATAGCGATCGTGTGTCACCATAAAGAGGGTAATTTTCTCTTTAGCAAAATAATCCTCCAGCCACTCAATCATTTCTAAGTCTAAATGGTTCGTCGGCTCGTCTAAAATCAGTAAATCGGGTTTGTTAATCAGACAAATTGCAAGCGATAATCGTTTCTTTTGCCCCCCAGATAAGTGCTGTACTTTTTTATTGAGATCCTCCAGTTTTAACTTCGATAATATCTGTTTGTACTGTGTCTCAAAATCCCAAGCGTTATGACGCTCCATCAGTTCAAACGCCTTTTGATAATCATCTGAATCATCAGGGTTTTTGAGTGCTTTTTCATATTCATGAATGATGGACAGCACTTTGTTTTCAGTAGCAAAAATGCTTTCTTCGATGGTGAGTTCTGGATTCAGATTGTCTTTCTGAGATAAATATCCAATGGTAATTGATTTCCTTTTTACCACTTGTCCCTCATCTGGATCATCTTCGCCTGCGACAATATTCAGAATTGAAGTTTTTCCGCTTCCATTCTTAGCGACAAACGCAATTTTTTGGTCTTTATTTATCCCGAAGGATAACTCCTGAAAAAGCGTTCGCTCTCCATAAGATTTTGAAATATTTTCGACAGTTAGGTAATTCACGAAGGTGGGTTGTCTCTGATTAATTTCTCACAAAAATAGGCATATAAAACTATTTTTTAGTGCCCTTAATTAAGTGTATATTGCAGCTTAAATTTGAAAGAAAAACGCATGAAAATTATTGTCCCTATGGCAGGTGTTGGTTCGAGATTAAGACCCCACACATTGACCACCCCAAAACCTTTAACAGTTATTGCCGGTAAGCCAATTGTACAACGATTGGTAGAAGATATTGCATCTGTAATTGAAGAAGAAATTGATGAAATTGCTTTTGTAATAGGGCCTTTAGCAAAAGGATTCCCAAAAGATACAGCAGATAAACTTCTCAAAATTGCTGACGAACTTGGAGCAAAAGGAAGTGTATATACCCAAGAAGAAGCAATGGGTACGGCTCATGCTATTTATTGTGCCAAGGATTCTTTAGATGGACCATGTGTAGTCGCTTATGCTGATACGTTGTTTAAGGCCGACTTTAGATTAGATACGAATGCCGATGGAGCAATTTGGGTAAAGCAAGTTGAAGATCCTAGTGCTTTTGGAGTGATAAAATTGGAAGACGGATATATCACTGATTTCGTGGAGAAGCCGAAAGATTTTGTTTCTGATTTAGCCATTATCGGAATCTACTATTTCAAGGATGGAAATAAATTGAAAGAAGAAATTCAGTATTTAATTGAAAATGATTTAAAGGAAAATGGTGAATATCAATTAACCAATGTTCTTGAATCCTTGAAACAACAAGGTGCTAAATTCATTCCTGGTAAAGTGAATGCTTGGATGGATTGTGGTAAAAAAGATCCAACAGTCGATACCAATAAGCAGGTTTTGATTTACGAGCAGAAGGACGGAAATAACTTAGTTTCTGATGATGTGGGTCTTGAGAATTCAGAAATTATTCAGCCTTGCTTTATTGGGAAAAATGTTACCTTGAAAAATAGCACTGTAGGTCCTTACGTTTCTATAGGTGAAAACAGTGTAGTGACGAATTCGACAATTACAGATTCTCTAATTCAAACCAATGTTCAAATTAATGATGCCAATTTACACAATGCAATGATTGGTAATCACGCAAAGTTCAATGGTAACTTTACTTCTGTGAGTATAGGAGATTACACAGAATTAACATAAATGCATGAAATGCAACATCACATTTGGAAGAAAAGACAATTCCCAGCAATCTAATTTTTGGGTTGTTGTGCTTTCTCTTTTCTTCTTTTTTGTGATTACTCCTCAAATTCTTGCACAGGATAGTATTCCGATTGCGAAGGATTTAACCGAAGAAAAAGAACTGGAGTTTCAACAGTTTTTTTTCAAAGCACTTTCTGAAAAATCTATTGGGAATCATCAAAGTGCCATCCAGTTTTTAGAAAATTGTAATCAGATTCTACCCGATGATCCTTCGGTGTTTTTTGAATTTTCGAAAAACTATCTGCAATTAAATCAGTATTTACAAGCCAAAGAATATATCGATAGAGCTATCGAAAAAGAGCCAAAGAATATTTGGTATCTGAAACATTTGGTAGCTGTATTTGATAAGCAACGAAATTATCTGGATGCGATTGAGGTTCAGAAAAAAGTGGTGGATTTAAATCGTAAGGAAAAGGAAGGATTAGCAGATTTATATATCAAGAATAGAGATTATAAAATTGCTTTTGAATTGATTAATGAAATTGAAAAAGAAGGACGATTGGCGCCCAAACTCAAGTACTTCAAAAGTTTTTACCTAAAAAGGACGGCTCCCGTAAAAAAGAAAAAAACCTCAACCGATGTGGCTTCCCTAATAAAACGATTTGAATCCAATAAATCGTTTCAGTCTCTTAACGAATTATTGAACAAACTTACTGAGGCTAACGATCGATTAAAATTCATTGACAAAGGATTACAATTATTTCCGATTCAAGCTATTTTATATTTAGAAAAAGGAAAAATCCTTTACAATCAGAAGCAATATAAAAATGCGATTGAAGTTTTAGAGAATGGTATTGATTTTGTTTTAGATGATTCTATGATGAAGGGTTTTTATGAAATTTTATTCAAATCGAATGATGCCATTGGGAACAAAGAAAAAAGCGATAAGTACAAATCCAAATACAATAAAATTAAATGACAAAGAAGATGAGAATGGTATTTGTTTTGTTTTTGATAATTTTAGTTTCGGGCTGTAAAGTCAAAAAAAATATGATTGACGATTCTGCAATTGCAAATGAAACTTCGGCAAAGAAAATTGCTAGGAAACACTTGGCGACTTATTTGGATAAAAAAACAGTCGATAGCAAATTCAAAGTCAATTTCAACAATGGTAAAACCAAACAAGGATTAACGGTTTCTATGCGAATGGAAAAAGATAAATTTATCTGGTTAAAAGGCTCTAAGCTGATTACTGTTTTTAAAGCGAAAATCACTCCAAATTCTGTTGAATATTATTCGCCAGTAGCAAAGAACTATTTTGTTGGCGACTTTAAAATGATTGAAAATCTTCTTGGGGTTTCAGTAAATTTTGAACAGCTTCAAAATCTATTTCTTGGGCAGGCGATTCAGAACTTGAAAGAAGTTAAACAAGACCTGAAAATTGAGAACAATAAATATCTCATGTCGCCCAAAGAACAGTCAGATTTATTTAACTTGTTTTTCACCTTAAATCCGTCTCATTTTAAACTTGATAACCAATTCGTAATTGATACAAAAAACAATATCCGAATGGATGTGGTTTATCCGTCATATCAATTAGTGCAGGATGAAATCTACCCCACGAAAATTATTGTAAAGTCAAAGGGTAAAAAGAGTTATACAGAGATAGATTTTACACTTCGATCTGTAGAGTTCAATCAACCATTACAAGTTCCTTTTCGAATTCCTGGAGGCTACAAACAGTTAACATTGTAATGAAGAAATCGACGTTACATATCGTCATTTTTTTCCTTATTGCCTCAAGTTTTTCTGGTTTTAGTCAAACGAGAAAAGAGCTGGAAACGCAACGGAAAAGAATACAACTCGATATCAAACGCGTCAATAAACTTCTCGTTACCCAACAAAAAAAAGAACGAAATGCACTAGAGGAATTGAAGGATATCAATCTTAAAATTGATGTTCGAAATAAGTTTATTAGCACGGTCAATCTAGAATCTGTTTTATTGGGAAAAGAAGTCAATAGGAAAGAAAAAGAAATTGACAAACTTTCAAAAAATCTTGACGTTCTTAAAAAGGATTATGCCGATATGATTTATCGTTCCTACAAGAGTAAAAGCTTACAAAGTAGAATGATGTTTTTATTGTCTTCTCAGAACTTTTATCAGGCTTATAAACGGGTTCAATACATGCAGCAATACGCTTCGTTTCGAAAAAAGCAAGGTGAAGAAATTGTCGTTCAAACCGATATTCTGGAAAAAATTAAAGATTCGTTGCAGTTCCAAAAATTACAAAAGGATTCGTTAATTCAACAGGAACAGGAGCAGAAAAAGCTAATTGAAGATGACAAGACAGAACAATTAAAGTTGATTACCTACATCAAAAAAAGAGAGAAAAGGTACAAGCGTGAACTTCAAACCAAGTTAAAAGAAGAAAAAGTAATTGCTCAGAAGATTGATAAGTTGATTAAAGAAGCGATAGCTCGTGCCAATCGAAAGGCAAAATCAACAACAGTAAAGGCTAAAAAAGATGAATTTATTCTTAGTCCGGAAGCAAAGGCTTTAGCGGCAAAATTTGAATTGAATAAAGGAAAATTACCCTGGCCAGTAAATGAAAGTATCATTACGAGAAGGTTTGGTGTGCAACCACATCCAACACTTAGTGGGATAACCATCAATAGCACGGGAATTCATTTTACAACGAGCAAGGGCTCCATGGCAGAAAGCATTTTCGACGGAGAAGTCCTCGGAATTCAAAGGACATCTGGCGGAAAGAAAAATGTGCTTATTCAGCATGGAAATTACATCAGCACGTATAAGAATTTAGAAAATTCATTAGTCAAAGTAGGAGATAAAGTAACTACGGGACAAGCTATCGGAAAGATTTTTACCAATAAAGTAACTCAAAAAACGACTTTGGTATTCGTTCTATTTAAGAATACAAAACGCTTGAATCCACAAAGCTGGTTGCTACGACGATAACCTACTTTTTCATTATTTTTTTGATGATATTTTTTCCAGTAATTGCTGATGCTGTAATTACTCCAGAAAACAATGCTGCAGCTACTCCAGCTGATACAATATCCTGACCCGTTAAAAATAGATTCTTAATTGGAGTTCTAGGTTTTAAAAATCGCTGTCTGAATCGTTTCGGGCTGTGATCCAAACCATAGATTTCGCCTTCATCATAATTGACAAAATGCTTCGTAGTTAATGGAGATGACAATTCTTTGTGAACAATTTTTCCTTTTGCTGATGGAACATGCTTGTAAAGAACATCCAACAATCTATTCGTAATATTTTCCTTTATAGATTCATAGTCTTCACCTCTTTTCATCCACGAGGTACCATCCCATTTTTCAAAAAGTGAATAAGGAACAAGTGTAATAATATCAATAGTGCTCTTTCCGGGATATCGATTACTCCAATCGGGATCTTTAGCCGATGGAAATGAAATATAGACTACCGGGAATTCATTATTGATATCCTCCAGGTAATTCTGAACTGCGGTATCGTGATCAACTTTTTCAGGATAAACCCAGTAATTCGTTTTTGGTAATCCTAATTCATCCGGAGATCCGTCAAGCCCCAAATACAAACAAGCATGAGCCACAGAACGATTTACCTTTCGAAGCTTACTTTTCAAATTAAATTTATTCCCAACTTCGGATGGTAATAGTTTCTCATACGTATTCATGATACCTGCTCCAGAGATTATTTTATTCGCTCTAAATTCTTTACCATCTTTCATTCTGATACCGACCGCCTTGTTTTTTTCGATGATAATTTCATCAACTTCGGCACTAATAAGAATCGTTCCACCCGCATTCTCAATTACCTGATCTGTGGTTTCGGAAATTTTTGAAGATCCACCAATCGGGAAGTTTCCACCTGCGAAATAATGTCTTGCTACGGCTGCATGCATTACAAAGCTACTCTCTTTAGGAGGTAATCCATAATCACCATATTGACCGGTTAATACCTTAATTAATTCATCATTATCTGTAAGTGATCGAAGTACCTCATAGGTAGTTTTGTCAGAAAACTTGTAAAACGGATTTCGTAAACTTGATCCAATAAACGTACTTATAAATGGTGGCAAGGCTTTATCCATGTAAAATTTCTGACTCTTACTTACCGCTTCAAAAACCAAATCGACATAAGAATCAATGGCCTCTTTTTCATCGGAGAAATACGACGTCATTTGTTCTTTGAAATTCTTGACACCTTTTACAAAATCATATTCTTTTTCTCCAATTATGATACGATCATAGATTTCGCCCATGTCTGCCCAATGTAAATTTCCATTAGTGATATAATCGAATACTTTTCGAATAACTGAGGTGGGTCTTTGAACTTCTCCGATGTAATGAATACCTACATCCCACTCAAATCCTTTTCGCTTAAAAACATGGGTGAATCCCCCGGCGGTATAGTGTCGCTCTACCACCAAAACTTTCTGTTTTTCTTTTGCTAAAACAGCAGCTGTTGTTAGTCCACCCATTCCAGAGCCAATAACAATAGCGTCGTAATGTGATAAGAGTTTTGGATTCTTTTTATAAGATTGTATCATGAGAAGTTGATTGGATCGATTCTCGCGAAGATACTAATCTTAATTTTGGATTAGGCGTCCGACTTGAAACAGATGTTCTTTTGAAGCACTATGGCATTCGGAACTGTAATCAATTCCTTTTCAGGAGTTTTAAGGGTGATAAAGAAAGCACCAATATCTCGGATTTCGCCAGTAATGCTATTGTCTTTTTCAAGAATGGTGATGGTGTCACCAATTTTAACAGGATAATTGATGTACAGAATTAGTCCTGCCGTCACATTTGATAAAATGGACCATTGAGCAAAAAAAGCAACTCCTAGTATGGTTAAAAAGGAAGAAATGTATACCAATAGTTGTTTTTGATCTACACCCCAAATAAATGAGATGAGAACAACTTCTGTCACATAGAATAAAATTGAAATCACTTTATTGGTAACAACAATTCTCGTCTTTTGAAATCCGAATTTCAATTGAATTTTGCGCAGCGAATTACTCACCAAATACTTTATAGCAAATCCGGCAACTAAAAAAATTAAAGTCCAAATAATCTTGTACTGCTGAAATTCCATGATTAATTATTGATTAAACAAAGCTTTTAATTCTGTTGCTTCACTTGGTTGCATTTTACCAGCGAGAATAAGACTCAATTGCTTACGTCTTAACGCTCCGTCGTAACGCTCTTTTTCTAGTTCAGTTTCAGGAATAATTTGAGGAACTTTAACTGGTTTACCTGTTTCATCCACTGCAACAAAAGTGTAAATTCCTTCATTCACCTTGGTGCGCTGTCCAGATTGGCGATCTTCAATCCATACATCCACATAAATTTCCATAGATGAACTGAAAGCACGTGATACTTTGGCTTCAATATTGACAACGCTCCCCACCGGAACAGTTTTGTTGAATGCAACGTGATTTACAGAGGCAGTAACCACAATTCTTCTCGAGTGTCTACGAGCTGTAATACTGCACGCACGATCCATCCGAGCCAGTAATTCACCACCAAAAAGGTTGTCTAAATAATTCGTTTCACCAGGTAAGACTAGATCGGTAAGAATAGTCAATGAATCCTTTGGAGTTTTCGCTTCCATCAAATTAAAAATTTATGCAAAGATAGCCGAGAAAAAGAAGAATCGGTTATTTTTTCACTAATAACCAAGCATCCTCAGAAACATTGTCTTGGATTCGGTAAAGGTTATTGATAGCCTGATTTCTGTCTTCATAACTTCCGTAGGCTACCTGAGTTAATCCCCATTTGTTTTTACCAATGATACTCGCGTCATAACCCTTCGCTTTTAACTGACGTAATTTCTTTTTGGCATTTTCTGGAAATTGAAAAGCACCTGCAATCACATGATAAGGCTTCAATTTAGCTTTTGAAACTTGTAATTCTAAAGTTGGTAATGGGTTGTCAATTACAAAAGTTGCCGTCTGAATCTTCTTCTCTAGTGCCTTTTGTTGACTTGCGACAATTTTATTGTGCTGGTTGGTATTGTATTCCTGCAATCCGATAAAACCTAGGCTCAATACAATTGCTGCTGCTGCTGCATAGGACGCAATTTTACCATACGATTTTTTCTCTTTCGCAATCGGAATTACTTTCGTTTCTCTTACAACAGGAGATCCATTAACACTATTCAACCCAAATGAAGAGGTAAGGTAATTATACCCTTGTCCTGGTGTAAATTCAATTTGCTTTTCAGCATTTAGTGACAATGTTCCAATCTTATTGATTTCTACCCCTTCAGATTGCAATTTGTTTTGCCATTTAATCACGGCTAAAGAAATAGCAGATGTCGCTTTCTGGTAAGAGATATTTTCTTTGGTAGCAATATAATTCGCTAACAATCCATCATTGTGTTTCAAATGCGAGTTGAAACCGATTTGTTTATATGGCGGATGAAATGCGTGCGTTTCAGAATCAAGTCTTGCGCTTTTTTTATTGCTAATAAATCCTCCAAAGTCAGGTACGATAACACAATCGTGTCTGTAAAGTAAATCGCTGATGTAATTGTCCAATGTCATATAAACAAATTTAGAAAAATCTCCATGCGAACTTTTGTTCCGTCGAAAAAATTATCAACAAAAATTTTCTATCTTCATTCGGCTATTGAATTGTTATGAAAAAAGAAGATTTACTCGCAGTTTTGCGATTGAAGAAGTGCGCCCATATTGGCGACACTATTGCCAAACGACTTATATCTCTAGTCGGCAGTCCATCTGGAATTTTTGAAGAAAAATCCACTCGATTACAGAAAATTGATGGTATTGGAGAGCGTCTCATATCTTACCTAACGGATGAAAGCAACTTGCCATCCGCAGAGCGTGAACTAGAAATTATTCTCAATCAAAATATTGATTACGCTTATTTTCTAGATGATGATTATCCAGAGTATCTCAAACACTGTTCCGATGGACCTGCTTTATTTTTTAAACGGGGTAACATCAATTTTGATAAAAGACCTGTAATTGCCATTGTCGGAACGAGAAATATGACTTTATATGGACGAGATTTTTGCAAGGAATTAATTCAGCAAATTAAAGATTACAACCCAATTATTGTCAGTGGATTTGCCTACGGAGTTGATATTTGTGCACACCAGGAAGCAATAAAACACAATTTACAAACGATTGCAGTTTTGGCGAGCGGATTGCAATTAACTTATCCGAAAGCCCATGTAAAGTATGTATCCGAAGTTGAGGATAATGGCGGATTCATATCCGAATTTTATCAATTTGATGAACCTTTTCGAGAGAATTTCCTTCGTCGGAATCGAATTATTGCAGGTCTCTCGCAAGCCACTGTCGTAATTGAATCCGGAGAAAAAGGAGGATCTTTAGTGACTGCCGATATTGCCAATTCCTACAACCGAGATGTTTTTGCCGTTCCCGGGAGAGTAACTGATATGTTTAGCAAAGGATGTAATTCACTCATTAAACAGAATCGAGCAATTGCATTAACAGAACCGGATGATGTGGTCCAAATGCTGAATTGGGATATAGAATCAACTACTGTTCAGAAATCAATTCAAAAACAACTATTTGTTCAACTTTCAGATGAGGAGCAGTCGATTGTGGATTTTTTGACTGAAAACGGAAAAGAACTATTGGATATTATTGCTTTGAAAACCAGCATTCCTATTTACAGATTATCCTCCTTATTGCTAGAGTTAGAATTGAAAGGAATTGTGAAACCTTTACCCGGAAAACAGTTTGAAATTTGTTAAGCCTTTTTGCTTTTAAAACTTTCAATGACGACTGCAACTAAAATAATAGCTCCCCCGATATAGGTATTTTGAACCGGAGTTTCCCCAAGGAAAATAAAAGCCAAGAAAATTCCAAAAACCGGTTGTAAACTACTGATAATGGACGCCGTTGTAGCTGAGAAAAATTGAAGTGCGTGGAGCATTAAACTATGTCCGGTAGCCGTTGTAACAACCGCTAGAATGATGATATAGAGCAACTGACTTCTAAAAGCTGATAAGTCCATGAAGAACAACGTTGGAAGCAGTATGACACTGATTACCATCGTCTGGTACAACATCAATACTGTTCCGTTGTAGGCATCCACGTATTGTTTAAAAATCAGAATTCGAATGGCATAACACAAGGCAGAAAACAATCCTATTAAAATTCCTTGAACATAACTGTTCTGAAAATCTAAATCAGGTGTAAGAACATACAGTCCTATTAATACAATGATTCCTAAAACAATATATCTTGGATTGAATTTTATCTTTAAAAAGAAGGGTTCTAGGATTGCTGTGAAAATTGGGAATGTGTAAAGCGATAATACACCCAAAGCAACATTAGACAATTTTAAGGCATAGAAATAGGTAATCCAATGCACGGCCATAAAAACTCCGCCTAATAAAAATGGAACTTTATGCTTCTGACATTGAATTTTCATGGGTTGATTTCGAACTTTACAAAATCCGTATAACAGAATCATCGCGAAAAAAGCACGAAACCAAACAATGACTTCAACCGGCATTGCAATATACCTTCCCAAAGCCCCTGATGTACTAATCAGGATAGAAGCGGTAAGAAGAATCGCTAAATTTTTAAGCGTATTGGATTCCATGAATTAGAAAAATCGGTTGTACCAACTTTCAGTAATTGGGATTTCCCAAACTTCTGTATAATCGGCAATATTCGAAACTAGATTGTCAAAGATGATGGTTTTTTTCGAAACAGATTTTTGTTTGATCAGTTTTTTAAACTCTTTCAAATCTTTGTACTGAACAAATTCCCCTTGTTTAAAACAGACATTAAGTTTGTCAATCAGAATGACATCAAATTTGGTTTGCAATTCAAAAATAAAAGCGACCGAAGCATCAATATCCTGAGTTGTCAATTGACTT
>JBMHDU010000019.1:0-115237 GCA_049889235.1 Polaribacter sp. | reverse complement strand
TAGCATTGGGGCTCACCTCTTCCCATACCGAACAGAGAAGTTAAGCCCAATAGCGCCGATGGTACTGCCAACTGGTGGGAGAGTAGGTCACTGCCTTTCTTTATAAACAAAACCTCATTACAAACGTAATGAGGTTTTTTTATTTATAATACATTCAATATATTTTCGTTTTTACCTGTAGTCTTTGTTTCTTTGTGATCAATGAAAAAGGTATTCTTCATTTCTTTATTTTTCCTGTTTCATCAAACAATTTCCGCCCAGGTTGGTGGTGAGAATATCTTTCAATTCCTTAATCTTTCTACCTCAGCAAGACAAATTGCACTTGGAGGAGAGTCTTTAACCATGGTCGATGATGTGAATCAAGGGATATGGAATCCTGCAGTCATTAATACTGAAATGGATAATAAATTAGCTGTCAATTATACGAGCTATTTATCAGGTATTAACTTAGGTTCTGCTTCCTTTGCAAAAATCGTTACTAGAAGATTTGGAGTAATCCATGGAAGCATCACCTTTGTGAACTACGGAATCTTAATAGGAGCAGATGAGCTTGGAAATGAAACGGGTAATTTTACTGCCAATGATTTAACATTAACTGTTGGGTATGCAATCAATATACCTAGAACAAATTTTTATGTTGGTGCGAATGCAAAGTTTATCACCTCAAACATTGATACCTACACATCTACCGGGATTGCAACAGATTTAGGTTTATTCTACTATAGCGAGTATAAACCCTATTCGGTGGCGCTTGTTGTTCGAAATCTTGGAACTCAAATTTCAACTTACACAGGTACCTCAGAAAAATTACCATTAAAGATGGCTTTAGGAGGATCGTACCAGTTGGAATATGTCCCTTTGAAGTGGTATTTCACTTTAGACAACCTCCAGCGTTGGAACTTGGCAGTTCCGAATCCGTCGAACCAAACTACCAGTTTGGAAGGGGATACCACCGACGAAAATATTTCATTTTTAACCAATGCGTTTAGACATTTTGTGGTTGGTGCAGAACTTTTCCCTGAAAGTCCCATCAATTTACGAGTGGGTTATAATTTTAGGAGAGCCGCAGAATTAAAGATGCAAAATGTGCGTACCTTTGGAGGGATTTCATTTGGATTTGGTATCAAAATGAATCGCTTTAAATTCAATTATGCATTTTCAAAGTATCACACAGCGACGAATGCCAGTACTTTTAGTATGCAAATAGACTTTGATAGATATTAATGGAGAAAAAAATTACCATAGCTATAGACGGATTTTCATCCACAGGAAAAAGTACCATTGCCAAACTCCTAGCTAAGGAATTCAATTATGTTTATGTTGATACTGGCGCTATGTATCGTGCCGTAAGCTTATATGCGTTTCAAAACAAGTTCGTAGGAAAGGATTTTCTAGAAACGGAGAAGCTTATCGAAAATCTTGATGATATTGATTTAGATTTCCATTATAACGAGAAAAAAGGCTTCGCTGAAATGTACCTCAATGGTAAAAACGTTGAGCAGCAAATAAGAACCCTTCAAGTTTCAAATTTGGTAAGTAAAGTGGCGACCATTTCAGAAGTCCGTCGTAAACTTGTTAAAGAACAACAAAAAATGGGTGCGAAAGGTGGTATTGTTATGGATGGAAGAGATATTGGTACTGTGGTTTTTCCAAATGCCGAGTTAAAATTGTACATGACTGCATCCGCAGAAACTCGAGCTCAAAGACGCTTTAAAGAACTGATTGATATAGGAGAGGAAGTAACTTATGATGAAGTCCTACAGAATGTCATCAACAGAGATGAAATGGATTCAAGTCGAAAAGACTCTCCATTAGTAAAAGCAGAAGATGCGATCGAATTCGACAATTCTCATATGACTATTGAAGAACAATTCGATAGGATTTGTAGCTTGATTACCAATCTCTTAGCTTCCTAAGGTATATTCAAAAATTTATGGGTTTGTAACGAAATATTCCATTTCGGATTTTTCATTACGTAGTCTACAATAAGTGGTGTGATTTTCTCACTTTTGCTCCATTCAGGTTGCAGGAAAAGCTTACAATTTTCACCAACTCTTGCAGCTTGCTCTTCAGCGAATCTAAAATCATCTTTGTTATATACAATAACCTTCAATTCATCGGCATTGTCATAGGATTCTTGTAAAGGCAATTTATTTTTTTTAGGGGATAGACAAAACCAGTCCCAAGTACCAGAAAATTGATATGCTCCACTTGTTTCAATGTGTGTTTTTATGCCATTCTCTTTTAAGGTAGACGTAATATAATCCATAGACCACAAAAGAGGTTCACCTCCTGTGATTACTACCGTATCGCTATATTTCTTGGCATTTTTCACAATCTCCTCAACCTCAGTTGGAGGATGTAGCTTAGCGTTCCAACTTTCTTTGACATCACACCAATGACATCCAACATCGCATCCGCCGATACGAATAAAATAAGCTGCTTTTCCGGTGTGAAAACCCTCACCCTGAATGGTGTAGAATTCTTCCATCAAAGGAAGCATTATTCCTTTATCTACAAGTTCGCTCGTTTTTTGATCCATAGTTTACTTCGAAGCGATGACCTCAATTTTAATTTGAGCGTCACCAACTTAACTAGCTGCAAAAGTAGTTCTTGCGAGCAAATTTTCAGTAAAAAAAGTACGATAAATACCATTCATCTTTGAAAAATTACTGATATCACTCAAAATGACCGTACATTTCATTATTTTGCTTATATCTGATCCATTCGCTTCTAATACGGCTTTGATATTTTCTAAGGCCTGTCTAGTCTCTGCTTCAATACCAACTTCTACAATTTTATCGGTTTTATGATCCTTCCCAATTTGCCCTGTCAGATATAATGTGTTTCCAGAAATGACAGCGTCTGAAAAAGGTGTTTTGTTCTCAATATTTCGTTTAGAAATATAATAGACCGGAGCTTGATTTTGTTGACAAGACAATATGAAAAAGCTAAAAGTGAGAAAGAAAAGAATTGATTTTTTCATTTGAGTAAAATTTGGAAAGTGAAATTAGAAAATTAATGACATAAACTTCTAATAATCAGTAAATATATGTACATTTGCACTCCTTTTTACGGTAACAGATTATAAAAAGGAAAGATTTAATTTTTTAAGTATAATATCTCTTGGCGTTATGACCGTTAATAATCTGAATAACAAAAAGATACAAATTAAATTCAGAAATGTCTGAAGAAAACAAAAACGAAGAAATTGCTCAAGTAGAAGAAGCGAAAGCTGAAACTACTGTTCAAGAAACTGTAAATCCACAAGAATTTTTAGAAAACTTTGACTGGCATAAATACGAGCAAGGTATTGAAGCTGTAGATGAAGGTAAGTTAAAAGAGTTCGAAAGTGCCCTTGAAGGAACTGTAGGATTTGTAAATGAGCGCGATGTAATCGAAGGTACAGTAACTCGTATCACTGATAGAGATGCTATCATCGACATCAACTCAAAATCTGAAGGAGTTATTTCTTTGAACGAATTTAGATACAATCCAAATTTATCTGTAGGAGATAAAGTTGAAGTGCTTGTAGATAAAAGAGAAGATAGTACAGGTCAATTAGTATTATCACACAAAAAAGCAAGAGTAATTAAAGCTTGGGATCGCGTAAACAATGCACACGATACTGGTGAAGTAGTTAACGGTTTCGTTAAGTGTAGAACTAGAGGTGGTATGATTGTAGACGTATTCGGAATTGAAGCGTTCTTACCTGGATCTCAAATTGATGTGAAGCCTATTAGAGATTACGATGCTTATGTAGAAAAAACAATGGAATTCAAAGTTGTAAAAATCAACCACGAATTCAAAAACGTTGTTGTATCTCACAAAGCACTTATCGAGGCTGATATTGAAGAGCAAAAGAAAGAAATTATTGGCCAGTTAGAAAAAGGTCAAGTTTTAGAAGGTGTTGTTAAGAATGTAACTTCTTACGGTGTATTCGTTGATTTAGGTGGTGTAGATGGATTAGTTCACATTACAGATTTATCTTGGTCAAGAATTAATCACCCGAATGAAGTTGTTGAATTAGACCAAAAATTAAACGTTGTAATCTTAGACTTTGATGATGATAAGTCAAGAATTCAATTAGGTTTAAAACAACTTTCTGCTCACCCATGGGAAGCGTTAAGCTCTGAATTACAAGTAGGAGATAAAGTAACTGGTGAAGTTGTTGTATTAGCCGACTACGGTGCGTTCGTAGAAGTTGAAGAAGGTGTGGAAGGTTTAATCCACGTTTCTGAAATGTCTTGGTCTACGCATTTACGTTCTGCTCAAGATTTCGTACAAGTTGGTGACAAAGTTGAAGCTCAAATCTTAACGTTAGATAGAGAAGAGCGTAAAATGTCATTGGGTATGAAACAATTAAAACCAGATCCATGGGCAGACATCACTTCTAAATATCCTGTTGGTTCAACTCATACTGGAACTATCAGAAACTATACAAACTTTGGTGTATTTGTAGAATTAGAAGAAGGTATTGACGGATTAGTTTACATCTCTGATTTATCTTGGACTAAGAAAATCAAGCACCCATCAGAGTTTGTAAAGATTGGTGATAAATTTGAAGTACAAGTGTTAGAATTAGATGTTGAAGGACGTAAGTTAAACTTAGGTCACAAACAAACTACTGAGAATCCTTGGGATGCTCATGAAGAGACCTACACAATTGGTTCTAAGCATACCGGTACTATCAAAGATAAGAATGATAAAGGTGCTACTGTTACTTTACCAGGCGGTGTTGAAGGATTTGCTCCAACTCGTTTTTTAGATAAAGAAGATGGTGGTAAATTAGGTAAAGGAGATACTGCAGAATTCATCGTAACTGAATTCTCTAAAGAATACAGAAGAATCGTTGTATCTCACACATCTATCTTTAAAGAGCAAGAGCGTAAAAACGTTAAAGCCGCTGCTAAGAAAGCTGCAGAAGTAGAAAAAACTACTTTAGGTGATATCGGAGGTCTTGCAGATTTAAAAAAGAAGATGGAAGCTGATAGCAAAAAGAAGAAAAAATAATTTTTCTTTTGTCACATAAGAAAAGCCAATGCATTTGCATTGGCTTTTTTATTATTGCACGTTAAATTTAATGTTATGAAAAAATACCTCAAATTAGTTCCCTTTTGCAGGTTTTGAAAAAGGTGGATGTGTAATTTCTTTTTTTATTGGTAACTTTTTCATCAATTCTTGAACTGCTCTTTCGAGTTGTGGGTCTCTTCCATCATCTAACGATAGGGCATCTTGACGTACTTTAATGTCGGGTGCAATTCCTTTGTTTTCTGCAATCCAATCATTTTTTATTGGATCAAAAACTGCATTGTCTGGGGCTGTTAATGAACCGCCGTCTATCAAACGATAATGAGTAGATGATTTTACCAATCCGCCCCATGTTGTCATACCGATTAATTTTCCTGCTTTTTGCTGTCTAAAAACCCAAGGGAAGAAATCTCCACCAGACCCTGCTAATTCATTTATCAATAAAACCTTAGGGCCTAAAATTCCTGCTGGAAGGCGCATTGCCTTTCCGTTTGGCACCTCATTCGTTAATGACGCTCTTAGGCTTCGAGTCATTAAGTCTACCATGTAGTCATCTAGTAAACCACCACCATTAAATCGTTCATCTATTACTGCCCCTTCTTTGTCCTGTTGGGCAAAATAATATCTGTTGAATGATACATATCCTGGACCACCTGTATTTGGGACCCAGACATAGCCTAAACGACCATTTGATAATTTATCAACCATTCGTCGGTTGTCTTCTACCCAGGTTCTTTGTCGAATTGAGTTCTCACTTCGAATGGGTTTTACGATTTCTGTCCAAGAATTCTCAAAAGAAGCCGAACTATTTATATGTAAGGTCGTTTGTTTATCTACAGTACCATCAAGGAATTCAAAAATATTGTCAATTCCCGTTAGTTCTCTACCGTTAATACCAACAATGTAATAGCCTTCTTTAATTTTTAAGTCTGGTGCATCTAATGGTCCGAACAACCCTGGATTCCAACGCTCTGTTGTCAAAATGCGATCTATTCGATATCTATTATTTACAACACTTAAATTAGCTCCTAATAATCCGACTTGAGATCTATCAGTTCTAGGAAAATCACCACCTCTTACGAAACTGTGACCCACTGATAACTCTCCATTCATCTGATCTAAAATGTAATTTAGATCTGCTCTGTGTTTAATATGAGGTACTAGAGGAGCATATCTTTTATATACTGTTTTCCAGTTTCTTCCATGAATATTTGGGTCATAAAAATAATCTTCCTCATATCGATAAGCCTCCTCGAACATTTGTTCCCATTCTGCCCTTCGATCTAATTTCATTTGAAGATTAACCTTTAATGGTTTTCCTGATTTTCCACTTGCTCCAGCAGGATTAATCACTTTCCACGAACCATTAATTCTGGCAAGCATGTGTTTACGATTGGGAGTTATAGACACACTTCCTGCACCCGAAACAAAATCTTTGGCCTTTTTATCTTTTAATGAGTATTTTTTTATCAATAGCCCTCTTTGATTTGGAACAGATTCTCCCATAAAAACAGTTCCCTTGGGTCCGGCAATTAGATATCTGTAATTTCTTGAGGGTACTCCTAAAGAGAAAGTACGTCTACCGATATTGTCAAAATCAATTGACATAGAACCAGCTTCAGAACTGGTTTTATTTTTCTCTTTTTTATCGGTTTTTTTGATTTCTTCTTCATCACTTTTTGGTTCAAACGGCGAAGGATCATTTTTGTCCAAATTAATAACATAAGCAGCATAGCTTGGCTCAGCAGTCATGGCACTTGTATTCGCCCATCCAGAACCTAATGCGACATTCGTACTTGCTAAAAAGTAAATATGTTTTTTATCTAGATCCCATGAAGGAGAAAAAGAGTCTGCAAATTTATCTGTAATAGCCGTTGATTTTCGAGTATTTATTGACCAAATATAAATTTGACTAAAATTGTTTCCTGCAGTTTTATTGTAGGCAATGAATTTTGAATCTGGTGACCAACGTAAAGTTGTAGAACTTCGATCAATATTTAGACCTCCGACGTCGATGGTTTGGATTTTTTTAGTTTCTAAATTGAGTACTCGCATTCGTACATCATCATCTACAAAGGCAATGAACTTACCGTCTGGTGACCACTGCGGATTCCAAGCCATTTTTGAGGGCTGAATATTATATTTTTTAAGGTTAGAAACCCCATCCTGGTCTCCAGTGAATAATGCATAATCCTTACGATCGTTATCGGAAAACCATGCAATTTTATCGCCTTTTGGTGACCAAATTGGAGCTCTGTCTGCTGCTCCCGACGTCTTGGTAATATTTCGAGTATCCCCATATTTCAATGGGACCGTAAAAATTTCTCCCCTTGATTCCATAATAGCTCGCTTCCCATTTGGTGATAGTGAAGCAGAAGTTGCTCGACTTGAAACATTTTCCCATTTAGTTTCGGCCCAAGGGAAATCTCCAATAACTTGAATTTTTAATTGAGTTGACTTATTATCAGAAAGATTAAAAGTGTGCAGATAACCGTCGCGTTCATATACTAGCGTATTATCATTCCCAGATAAATGCTTGATATCTGAACCTCTAAATTTAGTAACCTGTGAAAGGCTTTTAGAGGAAGTATTGTATTTCCAGATATTCATTACTAAATCACGGTCTGATAGAAAGTAAATGTCATTTCCAAGCCAAAAAGGCTGAACATCTGTCGTGTTGGTATGAGGTAAAAGCGTTTCTGATAAGTTTTCTAAATCTAGGAGGATTAAAGGTGTGTTTTGACCACCTCGGTAGGCTCTCCATTCGGTATCCCAACGATCCATTTTATCAATAATAATTTGTTTTCCGTTAGATGAAAAACTTCCGTCATTACCCCATTGTTTACTTAGTAATTTAGGAACTCCACCGTTTACAGAAATTGTCCATAATCGATTATATGGTCGAGGTGCAGTTTCTCGGGTACTGGCATATAAAATGTGTTTTCCATCAGGAGTCCACCCCCTGACTTCAGATCCATTAGGATGCCATGTTAGTCTGTTTGGTTCACCTCCATTAATCGAGACCATATATACTGAATTACTACCTGATCGGTTCGATGAAAACGCTATCCAATTTCCATCTGGTGATAAATGCGGATGAGATTCCACAGCTGGTGTACTAGTAATTCGTTTTGCCTCCCTACTATTCAAAGCTTGAATCCAAATATCACCTCCATGAGCAAATACTACATGGGTTTTGCTAATATCTGGTTGTAGTAATAGCCTAGTTTCTTGGGCGTTAATTGTTGTTACTAAGCATAAAAAAAAGAAAATATTACGTTTAAGTTGGGAACAATATTTCATTTTAAATTGATTTAAATTCAAAAGCTATTAAAGATAGGTAAAAAAATAACAGGAAGTTATTTTTGTCCAATTCCATGACAGGTAATAAAAAAGACAATTTATTCTCTTACTCTTTTTGAAGACTAATTACTGCCTTTATTCGGAGTTTTTCTTTTTGCTTGAGTTGTAGAATTTAATAATAACTAAACAAAAGCGTATTCTTCCGTTTTGTCGGTAATACTCTTTTTTATTAGACTAGGTGCAATTTGTTGACCAACCACAAAACTAGAAATAGTTACTACAAATATGCCAAACATAAAATACCAGTTGTTTTGATAGGTAGTCAGCGATAAGATGGAATTGTTAAAGTCATAAGAACTTAGCACATCGAAAGGGAACTTGAAATAACTCATAATACCTAAAGAGGCACTTTCGAAGTATAAAGTGATATAAAGAACAGATAATACAATCCAAATGGTTAATGCTAAAATACTACTGGATAAAATTGAGAATTGTTTTACAAAGCCCGTACAAATCTTATAATCGTAAACTTTATGAGTCGTGTTTGTTTCACAACAACTACATGCATCAATTTCTCTGCTCAATTTTCTTTGTTTAAAAAAGCTATCAACCATTCCAGTAAGTAATGCTAATGGAGTGGAAACGATCAAAAATATGGCACTAGACAAAAAGATGAATAAAATGATGTTCTCAATAGTCGTAAATAACATTTGATTATTGAACCCTTCGAAAGCTTGGGTTAAGTTGTTGTTGATGAATTGGATAGTCATGTTTCCTTTTGATTATTCTCAAAAAACAAATGAGGGGAATGGTGATTGAGCCGTTTCTATGCTCTCAAATTTAGTTAAATAAATGTTAAAGAAAATTAACCTAGGTTAATATTGTATTTGATTATCAATGATTTAGTATTAATTTTTACAATTAATAGAATCTCTTTTCCTTATTATTTGTTGATTTAATCAACCTCTTAAAACATGATAAAAAGCATATTTTACTATTAGACATAGTCCTAATTTTGTCTTATAAAAAAGGGTAAATGTATAAAACAATATCTGCAGAAGATGCCGTAAAAGTTGTCAAATCAAATCAAAGGGTATATGTACAAGCAGCGGCAGCAGTTCCACAAGTTCTATTGCAGGCTTTGACCAATCGTCATGAGGAATTAAGAAATGTGGAGATTTGTCATTTGCATGTAGAAGGTGATGCGCCCTATGCCGATGTAAAGTGTAAAGACAGTTTTCATGTAAATTCATTCTTTATTGGTCGTAATGTGAGGCACACACTACAAGCAGGAAATGGGTCATATACACCAGTTTTTTTAAGTGAGCTCCCTCTTCTTTTTAAAAGAAATATTGTTGATATAGATGTAGCTCTAATTCACGTATCAGTACCAGATCAACATGGATATTGTTCATTGGGAGTTTCTGTTGAAGCGACCCTCGCTGCTATTCAGAATGCAGACTATGTAATTGCCCAAGTCAATAAACAAATGCCTCGAACTTTTGGTGATGGAATTATTCATGTCACAGAAGTAGATGCTTTTGTTGAAGTTGATGAAGATTTACCTACCCATCCTGTTACAATTCCGACAGAAACAGAAATCAAAATAGGGGATTATGTGGCAAGCTTAATTGATGATCGAAGTACGTTGCAAATGGGAATTGGAAATATCCCAAATGCAGTTCTCTCCAGATTGACAAATCATAAAGATTTAGGCTTGCATACTGAAATGTTTTCTGATGGCGTGCTCGATTTGATATTGTCCAACGTAATTACAGGAAATTATAAGGGTGTAGTACCAGGAAGGGCACTGGCTACCTTTTTAATTGGTTCACAAAGATTATACGATTATGTTGATAATAATCCGTATGTAGAAATGCGTTCGTCCGATTATGTGAATGATGTTTCCAATATTAAATTAAATCCGAAGATGGTGGCCATAAACTCGGCCATTGAAGTGGATTTATCAGGTCAGGTTTGTGCTGATTCTATCGGATCTAAAATGTACTCTGGAGTGGGAGGGCAAATGGATTTTATTAGAGGTGCATCGCTGAGTGAAGGTGGAAAGGCGATTATTGCCTTACCATCAATTACCCGAAAGGGCATTAGTAGAATTGTGCCAACATTAAAGAATGGAGCAGGCGTAGTGACTACCAGAGCTCATGTACATTATGTAGTTACTGAATATGGGATTGCCAATCTTTACGGAAAGACAATTAAAGATCGTGTAAAGGCACTAGTTAATATTGCGCACCCCGATCATCGCGAAGCGTTAGATAAAGCATATTTTGATCTAACTTAACGTAGTTATCCTTTATTTTTTTTCAAAATCAATGCTGGCAGTTTCAAGTTAAGATAGAGTTCATTATATGCCTTCATTTCGATATTGATAATTTCGTCACGCTCACTTTTATATACATTCCAATCCTTCATAAGATCTTCGTATCGTTGCTTGGCACCTTTAGTAACCTTTGGATCGGCTTGATCTATATAATTCATCAAACGAATTAACTGTGAATTTAACTTATTATTAAAGTTGATTACATCTTGAAAAGTCTTCTGTTTTTCCTGGATCAGATTCTCTTCCCAGCTATTGATTCTTTTTAATAAGGCTTTCCCCTTATCTAAAAGACTTTTGGCATCATTATTTCCCTTTAACAAAACAGCATAATGATTTAATTGTGATTTTGCCGATCGCATCCTATTTACTGAAGAGTGCATATCTCTAAGAACACTTTCTATTGAAACTAAGAATTCTTGCTGTTCTTTAAAGTCATCTACAGAAGAATTGATTACCGGATTCGGAAGAATAGTTGCAATAGTTTCTACAGATTTTTTTCCTAAAGTTAAACGCAAAGTATATTCTCCAGGTCCTACATTTGAACCGGCTAAGCCACCGAATACAAATATTTTATTTATAGTTGGAAGAGCCTCTCTTTTAAAGTCCCAGGTAAATCGGTTAAATCCTTTTTTAGATGGTAAAACTTGAGGTTTGGATGGGCCTCCAGGCCAAGTTTTAAATCCTTTCACTTTTTTACTTGAATAACTTCGGATGACTTTAACGCCTTGTAATATATCTAATTTTAAGGCTATCGAATCAATTTTGTCTTTGATGAAGTAATCGAAAGTTACTCCGCTTTTCGGATTTTGACCTTGTCCAACAGCTTTTGATGTTCCGCCAAAAATTCGATAGGAATCCTTAGGTTTGAATATGGCTATGGAACCATTGTCTTTTGACATTTGTTGTAAAGCTCCCAAATCATCTAAAATCCAGAACCCTCGACCGGATGTCGCAGCAACCAGATCATTATCTTGAATTATTAAATCATTGATGGTGACTGTAGGCAATCCTAGTGAAATTTTTTGCCAATATGCGCCATCGTCGTTCGAAATGTATAATCCCGTTTCTGTTCCTGCATATAATAAACCCTTAACTTTTTTATCAGCTCGAACTACTCTAGCAAATCCGTTTGGATCATTTAATCCATTTACTATTTTAGTCCATGTTTGACCGTAATCTGAGGTTTTAAAAATATACGAATTAAGATCCATAGACTTGTATCTTAAAATCACTACATAAGCTGTCGCTGGATCGTGTTGAGAAACATCAATGCTATTGATGATTCCATCCTTTATTTCGGTCGGAGTTATATTATTCCAGGTTTTTCCACCGTCTTTGGTTACGTGAAGCAATCCATCGTCACTTCCAGCATATAGAACACCTTCTTCATGTTGTGATTCTGCTAATGCCGTAAGTGTATTGTAATTTTCGCCACCTGCAGCTTCATTAGTATAAGGACCTCCTCCAGGGCCATGTTTGTCTTTTTCGTTTTTCGTTAAATCTGGACTAACTACATCCCAACTAATTCCACCATCCGTAGTTTTGAAAACCACATTTCCGGCATGATAAATTGTTTTCCTATTGTGTGGAGATGAAATTATAGGGGCATTCCAATTATAGCGGTATTTAGCATCTTTTGGGGCAATACTCAATCCTAATTCAGGGTATTGTTTAATCATTTTCTGGGTTCTTGAGGACTTTGTCCATTTGCTGATATTTCCCTGATAAGTACCACCGTAAATAGTTTCTGGATTGTTAGGATCAAAGGCGATAAATGCGCTTTCTCCACCTGCTACAGAATACCAATCTTTCCAATCGATTCCGCCATCATTTGTTCTGCTAGCGATTCCTATGGCAGAATTGTCTTGTTGACCTCCATAAACATTGTAAGGAACAAGATTATCTGTAATTACTCGATAAAATTGAGAAGTGGGTTGATTTTGTTGAGTGCTCCAACTTTTTCCGCCGTTAAACGAAATATTGGCTCCGCCATCATTAGAATTAATGAGGTTTTTATTGTTATGTGGATTGATCCATAGATGATGATTATCGCCATGCGGAACAGCAATACCGGAAAATGTTTTTCCACCATCTATCGATTTCATGACTGGTGCATTCAAAACATAGACTACATTCTCATTTTGTGGATCGGCAAAGATTTCCATGTAATACCAAGACCGAGCAATATTTACACGGTTGTTGTTTACCTGTTTCCAAGTTTTTCCGGCGTCATCAGAACGATATACACCGCCTTTTTTGTCTTTAGCTTCGATGACTGTAAAAACACGTTCAGAATTGGCTCTTGACACTGAAATTCCGGCTTTACCAAAATCTTTAGGAAGGCCAGCTGTCATTTTTTTCCAGGTTTCACCACCATCAATTGATTTATACAATCCAGAGTTCTTTCCGCCAGATTCAATAATCCATGGAAAACGACGGTGTTGCCACATAGCAGCATATAGAATCCGTGGATTATTCATATCCATTGATAGGGAAGAAGGTCCAGTAATGTTGTTGACAAATAGAACTTTATTCCAAGTTTTTCCACCATCGGTAGTTTTATATATCCCTCGGTCTTCAGACGGAGCGTATTGTGCCCCTTGGGCTGTTACATAAATGATATTTGGATTTTTTGGATGGATTATGACATCAGAAATATGTCTTGATTTGGGTAAGCCAATGTGCTTCCATGTTTTACCAGCATCCATAGATTTGTAAACCCCATCACCCATTGATGTCATTACGCCTCTGGCGGCATGTTCTCCCATTCCGACTACTACAATATTGGGGTCACTTTCAGCCACTGCAATGGCGCCAACAGAACCTGTGTTGAAGAACTTATCGGAAATGTTTTTCCATGTAATTCCGTTGTCTGTTGTTTTCCATACGCCACCACCTGTGGAACCCATATAATACACATTCGGTTGGCCAATCACGCCTGTTGAAGTAACACTTCGTCCACCCCGAAAAGGGCCAATATTTCTCCATTTTAATCCGTGAAATATGGAGTCAGTAAGGACGATTGCAGGTTGCGGAGTTTTCTTCTTTTTTCTTCGTTGTGCATAATCAGTGACTGGAATTAATAGCAAACAAATGACAAGAATTTTGATAGTTTTCATGGGTTAGTTGTGTTATTTGATGTTCAATTTAATCGTTAGTTAAGTATTTTTCAATGTCCAAAAGTAAGTTTTCGAAATCAGATTTGATATTCCTAGAAGTACGCTCAAAGTTTGCGGATTGTCTAGCTCTAAGCTTATTTTTAGTGTTTTCTCGACCATTTCTAGATGAAATGTGTTTATTAAAATATATTTACGTAAGGCGTTTAACATACTAAGAACATTTTCAGGATCTTCTAATTTTCTTTTGATGTAAATATTGGTATTCTCATCCTCAAAATCTAAGCTATTGTCCTCTAAATCAATTCCTAGAAGATTTGTTTGGTGCAGTGCAGAAAATGTTGGATAGATATCTTCATAAAAAATATTATCGTTGTTGTTTTTTACATCTATATAGTTGTCGTTGCAAAAAAGATAGTAATCAATAACATCAATACTTAAATCCTTATTCTTTATTAGTGTTTGCTGACCCGAATTCACCAATTCCTGATCAGTATTATTGATGTTTGGAAAGTTATCGGCGACCAACATATCGCTTATTTTTTCGTTTAAACTGTCGATTTTAGAAAAACTACCGAGTCTTTTAAAATCTTTCAGAATTCCCTGAGCAATTTCAATAGATATTTTATAATCTGATTGAAGATCCTTAAGGTCACCTTTTTGATATTCAATATCTTCCACAATATTAATGAGGTACCAGCGCTCACGTTCGTTATTACTGCGTTCAACGTTCCAATTGTTAAATTGAAGGGCTAATAGAATACCAATAACGACAAGGAAAACTTCTCCGAGAGCGTAAATGGAATAACTGCGTAACCTGTTGTTTTCCAATAGCTTTCTTCGGATTTTTTTAAAAATCTGAATCATTAGTTTGATTTTACTAAAGATAGAAAAAATATGTTACCGTCTAATTTTCCGACTTTTATCTTTCTTTTTTGTGGTCGAATTCTGATGTAAAAAAGTATATTTGTTCATCAAAAATTGAAAATGACGCTAATCAAATCAATCTCTGGAATTAGAGGAACAATTGGAGGAAATCCAGGAGATAATTTAACACCAATCGACGCAGTTAAATTTGCATCAGCTTATGGTGTATTCTTAAAGACAAGAAACCCGAATAAAGATAGTTTAACTATTGTTATTGGAAGAGATGCAAGAATCTCTGGAAAGATGATCAGTAGCTTGGTTGCCAACACATTAGTAGGAATCGGAATCAATGTTGTTGATTTAGGTTTGTCTACCACTCCAACAGTTGAGGTTGCCGTGCCATTAGAAAAAGCAGATGGAGGTATTATTCTTACCGCTAGTCATAATCCGAAGCAATGGAATGCCCTTAAATTATTAAACGAAAGAGGAGAGTTTTTAAGTGGTGATGACGGAAAAGAAATCTTAGCTACTGCAGAGGCAGATGATTATGGTTTTGCAGAGGTAGACGATTTAGGTACCTACACGAAAGATAGTTCCTACTTAGAAAAACATATTCAAGAAGTATTGAATTTAGAATTGGTAGATGCAGATGCAATCCGAAAAGCAAACTTTAAAGTAGTGGTTGACGGTGTTAATTCTACAGGAGGGATATTTATTCCGGCGCTTTTAAAGGAGTTGAATGTTGAGTGTGTCGAATTGTATTGCACACCAAACGGTCATTTTCCGCATAACCCAGAACCATTAAAAGAACATTTGACAGACATCTCAGAATTGGTTGTTAAAGAAAAAGCCGATTTTGGTATTGTTGTCGATCCTGATGTAGATCGTTTAGCATTGATTTGTGAAGACGGATCCATGTTCGGAGAGGAATATACACTTGTAGCTTGCGCTGATTACGTTTTAGGACGATTAGGAGGTGGAAATACGGTGTCTAATTTATCATCCTCAAGAGCATTGAGAGATGTTACCAATTCGCATGGAGGAAATTATCAAGCTAGCGCGGTTGGTGAGGTGAATGTAGTAGTAAAAATGAAAGAAACTAATGCTGCTATTGGTGGAGAAGGAAATGGCGGAATCATTTATCCAGATTCACACTACGGAAGGGATTCTTTGGTTGGAGTTGCATTGTTCTTGTCTCATCTAGCGCACAAAAAAGTATCTTGTAAAGAACTTAGAGAATCATATCCTAGTTACTTTATGAGTAAAAATAAGATTCAATTAACGCCTCAAATTGATGTCGATGCCATTCTTGAAACAATGGCTAGTACATACGCCAATGAAGAGGTAAATACAATCGACGGAGTTAAAATTGATTTTGCGGAGGAATGGATCCATCTAAGAAAATCAAATACCGAACCGATTATTAGAATCTATACCGAAGCCAAATCTCAAGCTGCTGCTGATGCTCTTGCTGAACGGTTTATTGGAGAAATAAAAGCAATTATTTGATTTTTAGTCTATGAGTTTAGAACACTATTTTTCCTCGTTTAGAGAGCAAATTATTGGGATTGACCAATCGTTCGTGTCTCCTTATGGAGAGAAAAAAGTGGTTTATGCCGACTGGACGGCAAGTGGTCGTTTATTTCGCCCAATAGAGGATAAATTATTAAATGAATTCGGGCCTTTTGTGGCAAATACGCATACAGAAACTAGTACAACAGGAGCGACTATGACCTTAGCTTATCATGAGGCTAGAAACATTATTAAACGTCATGTTAATGCCTCTTCTGATGATGTGTTGATTACGGAAGGGTCCGGGATGACCGGTGTTATCAATAAGTTTCAACGAATTCTTGGTCTTAAGGTTTCCGAAAACTTAAAGGAGCATACGGATATTCCAGCAGAGAAAAAACCTGTGGTTTTTGTTAGCCACATGGAACATCATTCTAATCAGACATCATGGTATGAAACGATTGCTGATGTGGTAGTGGTGCCATCAAATGCTGATGGATTGGTTTGTTTGGAAGAATTTGAAAAATGTATTCAAGCTTATGCCGATAGACCGATTAAAATGGCTTCTATTGTTGCAACTTCTAATGTGACAGGAATTCATACACCATTTTACGAAGTGGCTAAATTGATTCATAAATACAATGGATTGTGTTTTGTTGATTTTGCCTGCTGTGCACCTTATGTTGCCATAGATATGCATCCAGAGGATTCTGATGCCTATTTGGATGCTGTATTTTTCTCACCTCATAAATTTTTAGGTGGCCCTGGTAGTTCAGGTGTACTCATTTTTAATAAAAAATTGTATAAAAATATGGTTCCAGATAATCCGGGAGGAGGAACCGTTTTGTATACCAATCCTTGGGGAGAACACGATTATTTTGATGATGTGGAAACCCGAGAAGACGGAGGAACACCTGCGTTTTTGCAAACAATTAGAATCGCATTAGCAATTCAGCTAAAAGAGAAAATGGGTGTTAAAAATATGCTGGATCGCGAACAAGAAATCAATCCTGTAATTTTTGAAACCTTAGAAAATCTTTCAGGAGTTCAAATTTTAGCACCAAGACAAAAACATAGATTGACTATTTTTTCTTTCTACTTTGAGCGCTATCACTTCAATTTGGTTGTGAAATTATTGAACGATCGATTTGGTATTCAAACCAGAGGCGGATGCTCTTGCGCAGGAACCTATGGTCATTTCTTATTAAATGTAGATATCGAAACTTCGCATAAAATTCAAAATCAAATTTTGGAAGGTTGCAGCACAGATAAACCAGGTTGGGTGAGATTATCTTTACATCCAACTGTGACTGATGCGGAAGTTCAATTTATCTGTGAATCATTAACAGAATTGGCATCAAATATTGATGAATGGTCTAAAGACTATGTGTATGATGATGATAAAAATGATTATGTTCATAAAAGTAACCCTGGTATAGAAAAGAAACTGGTTACTTCTTGGTTTTATTCTTAGCCGCAAAATTTTCTTCCCATTCTTTATAGGCATTACGATGTTTAAATCTGCGGTGAGACCATAAATAACATTCTGGTTGTAGTTTGATATTTCGCTCCGTAATTTTTAAATATTTCTCAGTGATTTTATAATCTTCGAATTTCTGAGGTTTATCTGTAACCAACTCAAATTCTACTTCAAAATGGCCTCTTTTCACTTTTGTGATATGATAGTTGATGACAACCATATCAAAGCGTTTTGCAAGTGACTCTGCACCTGTATGTATAGGAACTTTAACCCCTAGAAATTCATGCCAGAAAAAGGTTTTAGGTAATTGCGGAGATTGATCGCTAAGTAATAAATACAACCCTTGAACACCATCAGCAAAGTTCTTTTGCATATTCTTGATGGTATTTGTAGTAGGGTATCCAATGAAACCGAATCTTTGTCTCGTTTTCAACATTACGCCATCGAAGTATTTATTTCCTAGTCGAGTGTACGCTCCAAAACAATTAATATCAACCGATAAAGCCATAGCAATAGACCACTCCCAGTTGGCTAAATGAGCTCCAACCATCGCAATACTTTTTCCTTCGGCAGCGTATTTGTTTACCAATTCCGGATTTTTATAAACGTATCGCTTTTGGATTTCTTTTTTAGAGATCGTAAAGGCTTTCATGCTTTCTACCATTAGGTCAAGGAAATGATGATAGAATTTTTTCGCCAATTGTTTACGTTCAGTGTCTGAAAGCTCAGGAAATGATAACTCAATATTTTCGAATACAACCTTTTTGCGATAACCAAAAACGTAGTAAATTAAAATATATAAGAAATCAGAAAGAATGTATAATAGACGCATCGGTAGACTTGATAGAAGCCATACCAATGGATAAACAATCACAAATAATAATAAACCCATAGTCTTATTTCTGCTGCAAATATCAATATTTTTAACAACAAGACTTTTATTACTCTCTTAAATTTTAAATTTGCTTTATGATGGAAAATGTAAAAGCGGTTGTTCTACTTTTTATACTTGCAAATGTCCTAGTATCTGCGAAAGGATTTAATGATTATGCATTTTTGGATAAATATAAATTTCAAGTGGGTAGGGCATTAGGAGAGGAAAAATTTAGATTGTTTACTTCGGGATTTCTACATGTGGACTGGATGCATTTAATATTTAATATGTATGCCTTGTATCTGTTCGGAAATATCGTTGCAAAAATCCTGGATACTAATGACTTTGTAATTATCTATTTAGTTAGCTTATTGGCTGGAAATTTATATTCCTTGATTTATCACAAGGATGAACCCTATTACAGTGCTGTAGGTGCTTCAGGGGCTGTATCTGGAATTGTTTATTCATCAATTCTGCTGTATCCGGCTATGGAATTGTATTTATTCTTTATTCCGATTCCGATTCCAGGATATGTTTTTGCGCTTGGGTATATTCTCTATTCCATTTATGGAATGAAAAAGCAATTGGGAAATATAGGTCATGCAGCGCACTTAGGTGGAGCAATAGGAGGATTTGCAGTGACATTACTTTTGAATCCAGTGTTGTTTTCTGCGAATACTGCACTAATTGTGGTTTTGGCGATTCCAATTCTATTGGTTTTGTTCTTCGGCGATCGATTAAAGCAACTCTAGAAAAACAAAAAAGCAGCTCGAAAGCTGCTTTTGTAGCGAAGGGGGGACTTGAACCCCCGACCTCAGGGTTATGAATCCTGCGCTCTAACCACCTGAGCTACCTCGCCGGATTTTAAGGTTGCAAATATAAATCAAATTTACAGATTTTCAACTTCCATAAATAAGTTTTTTTTAAATAGAATTATTGCCTATATTGGCCAACCAACACAAATATAATGAGCAAAGTTAAATTTGAAATTGAGGTACCAATTCATGCATCACCAAGCCTTTTATATCAGTATTTATCATCGCCTTCCAATCTTCAAGAGTGGTTCGCTGATAAGGTAAATTCAAGAGGAAAAATCTTCTCATTTATTTGGGATGGAGAAGAGGAAAAAGCTGAGGTACTTTTAAAAAGAAGTGATGAGCGCATTAAATTCAAGTGGTTAGAAAGTGAAGATGATGATACCTATTTCGAATTTAGAATAATTGTTGATGCATTAACTAAAGATGTATCGTTATTTATTACTGATTTTGCCGATGAGGACGAAGTAGAAGAAACAAAGCAGTTGTGGGAAAACCAGATCGATGATTTAAAACATACAATCGGAGCATAATTCAAATTCAAATTCAATTCATACAAAGAACTCAGCCTAGTGCTGAGTTTTTTTATACCCTGAGTTTTATGTTGTAATTTTGCACTTTAAATTTTTGATATGGTAAATTTTAATGGTGAGTTGTTGTTTGAAGAACATGTTTCCTTATCGATAAATAATCGTGGGTTTTTATATGGGGATTCTGTATTTGAGACCATGAAAGTTTCGAAAAATAAGGTTGTATTTGCAGAAGATCACTATTTCCGCTTAATGGCCTCTATGCGTATGCTTCGAATGAAAATCCCAATGGAATTCACTTTAGAGTTTATGGAAGAGGAGATCTTAAAAACTGTGAAGGTGCAAGATCAATCAGAAAATTACAGAGTCCGCTTAAGTGTATTTAGAAATGAAGGTGGATATTATACACCAGAACAAAATACTATTAGTTATCTAATTAAGGCCGAAACTCTTGATATATTAGATAAGGAAGAGTATAAAATTGATGTTTTTAAAGACTTTTATGTGTACTCTGGACTTCTTTCTACCGTGAAGACCAATAATAAAATTTTAAACACCTTAGCCAGTATTTTTGCAAAAGAAAATGAATTGGATAACTGTGTTTTAGTCAACGAGAATAAGAACGTAGTTGAAGTCGCCAATGGTAACCTATTCGTAGTAAAAGGAAATATGATTAAAACTCCACCATTAACAGATGGTTGCTTAAAAGGTGTCGTTCGAAAGAAGTTAATCGAGATTCTAGAAAAGAATGCTGATTATACCCTCGTTGAAGAATCATTCTCTCCCTTTGAAATTCAAAAAGCTGATGAGGTCTTTATTACCAATTCCATTGTCGGAATTCAGCCTGTAACTCATTACAAAAAGAAAATATTTATACCTAAGGTATCTTTGGCATTGCGAAATACACTAAAAGTTAAGGAAATAACAGGTTAGTTAAGACTAACATCCTTCGGAGCATTAGCCCATAATTTATAGGAACCTCCTTTTTTAAGGATCTTTTCTCGCCACAATGAGGTGTTGTCAGATGATAAAATACCGTACAACGGATCTTCAGAAACGAACCACGAATTCGTGTGAATTTCATTTTTCAATTGATTCTTACCCCATCCTGAGTAACCCAAGAAAAACCGAACTTCATCTTCTTGCAGTAATCCATTGTTTAGTAGCACTTTCAACGATTCAAAATTTCCTCCCCAATAGATTCCATCTGCAACTTCCATGCTATCGGAAAGTAAGTGAGGTACTTTATGAATGAAATAAAGATTTTCTTGTTCTACAGGCCCGCCTTCAAAAATTCTAAAGTCACAATCGATTTCTGGAAGCAATTCGCCTAAAGTGTATTCTAAAGGTCGGTTTAAAATGAATCCAACCGAATTAGAATCCGTATGCTCAGTTATCAATATAATACTCCTATTGAACGAATTGTCATTCAATATGGATGGCTGAGCGATGAGCAATTGACCTTTATGTATTACAGACATTGGCATAAGTAAATGTACTTAAAATTAGAACAAAAAAAAACTCTCTAAATTGCTTTAGAGAGTTGTAAGCTTAATCTAGATACTCTTAGTTTACAGCATCGCTTAATCCAGCACCAGCTTTGAATTTTGCTACATTTTTAGCAGCGATTTGGATAGTCTTACCAGTTTGTGGGTTTCTACCGCTTCTTGCAGCTCTTTTAGATACTGAAAAAGTTCCGAATCCTACTAAAGATACTTTACCTCCTTTTTTTAATGCAGAAGTTACACTTCCTGTGAAAGATTCTAAAGCTGCTTTAGCTGCTACCTTAGAAATTCCTGCATCTGCCGCCATTGCTTCGATTAAATCTGATTTGTTCATAATAAAACTGATTTTAAAATTAATTGAATAAAAATTTTGCTATATGCTTAACAAATATAGACGTAATAAGGGTTTACGCAAATTTAGGCCCTGAAAATAGGGTCTTTTGTTAATAAATGACATCAATTTGTTAATAAGAACGAATTAAAAGGTCGAAAAAGTCAATAATTTCAGTCTGTACAAGGCTTTAGAGCATTTTTGACCCTATTTCAAAATAATATCCATTCAGTAGATCTTGGATGGCCATTTTCTTCTTTCCGGCGACTTTCATTTCGTGGATATGAATGAATCCATCAGAAGTGGCAACACTTAAATTGTTTTTGGACTGAATAATCGAACCAGGGGTCACTTTCTGGTCTTCCAGATTCATTGTTACCTTATATAGTTTGGCAGTGGTTTCTTCTTCACCATTTAGTATGGAGGTCCAGGCGGCTGGAAATGGATTTAGCCCCCGGATGAAGTTATATACTTCTTTGGTAGGTCTATTCCAGTCAACTCTTGTATTTTCTCGAGTAAGCTTTGGTGCAAGTTTCGGTGCTTTCGTTGGCTGTTTCGTTGTGGAAACCTCTTTATTTATAATTGCTGTTACAGTTTCAGTAACTAAATCAGCTCCTAAGTGCATCAATTTATCGTGCAGGCTACCAACCGTTTCATTATTTGATATGGTTGTTTCTTTAGCAAGTATAATTTCTCCTGTATCTATCTTTTCATCAATAAAAAAGGTTGTTGCCCCAGTTTTTGTTTCTCCATTTATGATTGCCCAGTGTATCGGTGCAGCACCTCTATAATCAGGAAGGAGAGAAGCATGTAAATTAAATGTACCATACTTAGGTAGACTCCAAACTATTTTTGGAAGCATTCGAAAAGCAACTACAATTTGTAAATCGGGTTGAAGTGATGCTAATTCCTGAATAAAAGATTCACTTTTAAGATTTGTGGGCTGAAGTACATTTAAATTTTGATCCTCGGCATATACTTTTACAGCAGACGATTTTAATTTTCTTCCTCGTCCTGCTGGTTTATCTGGAGCAGTAATTACCCCTACAATGTTGAATGATTCCTCTACCAATTTTTTCAATATGGTAACGGCGAAATCTGGGGTTCCCATAAAGACAATGCTAAGGTCTTTTTTACTGCTCATTTAATTGATATTTATTGCCAAATGTTAAAGTAATTTTTTGGCTTGCTAATAGCTCTTGCAAATGTATTAAAATGTCTGACTCTTCTGCTTCAATTTTTGTACATATTTCATCCGAAGATAATGGTGTTTCTTTATTCAAAAGAGTCAAAATTAATTGTGGAATTTCAGTCTTAAATTGCTTATTTTTTGAAATACATACGTCACACTTTTGACATTCGTTTTCTATATTTTCATCAAAATATTGACCAATTTGTATCACTCGACAAACTGATTTGTTAGTGATGAAATGATTAAATTCTTTCGTTTTTAACCGTTTTTGGTGAAGGTATTTTTCGATGTTTTTAGCAATAGAATTTATAGTATAATCGTCTTCTCTAGGATGTTGAAATCGTACTTTTACGCCCTCTAAATTACGTTCAAAATCTATGATTTTGTCTTTGTCTAATTGCTCAAGATGACGAAAAACTTCCGAAATATCGATAGAATTTTTTTTAGCTAACTCAAATTCATTAACATAAACCTTTTGTTTATATAAACCTGCATAAAGTCTTAATAAAGAGTTAATAAAGTTTTTAATATAGATATTTCTTATAGCGTAGTTTTGAACTGTTTTGCTATCAGTTATGAATTGTACACTCGATTTTTCATAACGATTTGAATCAAATACTATGATTCCGTTATTTTGCAGCAACTGAAAAATTGTTCTCGCCTTTTTTGAATCAATTTCATAGTGATTATAGAATTCTTCTGGATTAAAATAATTATAACTTTCGGATGCCTGTCCTTTCGAAATTGAAAAGTATTGAAAAAGTTTTCGGTAGAAATTTTTTATCTCTTCAATATTTGGTAAAGATTGATTTAAAAATTCATTCTGCAGATGAATGTCATTTTCATTTTTGAATAAAATTCCGAATGCTTTTTTTTCATCCCTTCCGGCCCTTCCAACTTGTTGGATATAAGCTTCCATACTTGAGGGTAAATTGAAGTGAATTATACACCGAACATCTGGTTTGTTTATACCCATTCCAAATGCCGATGTTGCGACCATATTTGGGGTCTCATTATTCATCCAAATCTTGAAGTTTTTATCCTTTTCGGTAGGTGACATTCCACCATGATAAAACGTACTTTTTATCCCTTTAGAATTCAGTGTTCTACTTAACTCTTCAGAACCAATTCTCGAATTCGTATAAATAATCGTTGCGCCAATTTCCTTATGTAATATTCGAAATAGCTTACCGTATTTATCTTCAGTGTCAAGAATTCTGTATTCGATATGATCCTGAATCAAAGAATCTTTGAAAATCGTAGGTTCGTTCAAATTTAGATTTTTGGAAATATCCTGAATAACTTTTTTGGTGGCCGTTCCCGTAAGGGCGATAATGTTGGCATCCGGACAAATTTCTCTTAAAGTCGAAATATTTCGATAAGATGGTCTAAAGTCATGTCCCCATTCAGATATACAATGTGCCTCATCAACCGCAATTAGTTTGATGTCGATCGATCTTAATTTATCCTGAACAATTCTCGATTGTAGGCGTTCTGGAGAGATATACAAAAATGAATACCCTCCAAATTCAAGATTGTCAAGTATTCTGATGATATCATCGGGTGACGATCCGGAAGGAATCGTTAAGGCTTTAATATTTCGTTTGGATAATTCCTGAATCTGATCTTGGATAAGGGCGATGAGTGGTGAGACAACCACACAAATTCCTTTTGAATGGATAGTCGGCAGTTGATAACATATCGATTTTCCACCTCCCGTGGCCAATACAGCAAGTACATCTTTACCCTCTAAAACAGAAGTGATGATCTCCTTTTGATTAGATCGAAAGCTTGGGTAACCCCAATATTGCTGTAAGGTCTTTTCAATCAAATTGATTTATTTTTTAATAGAATTCAAGATATAGTCTGCTCTGTTATCAACAGATCCGAAGGGTACAGTGGTAATGGTGTATCCTAATTTCTTATACGCATTGATCAGGAATTTATCAATTAGTTGCGCCTCTTCTAAGGATTCATATCGTTCGTTATCACTCTCATAAATCTCACGCCAAATAGGGAAATAGAAGATTTTATCATAACGATATTGCTCGCTTTTTTCAATAAAAACAGATGGATATTCAGTTTTCAAATAGTCCATGTAGCCAAACACTTCTGGTATCCCTCGGTCAAAAAAGACGGTTTCTTCTGAGCTTTTTTCGGCCTGAATAAACTGATTTTCTCTACCAGATAACAGCATTTTACTGAATAACAGCGGTTCTGTTAAAAATAATTGGTCGATTCCTTTTTCTTGAGCCTCCCGCGTCACTTGTCTGGATATTTCATCCATGCAATAAAATCCTCTACTTTTGAGTTCTTGGATAATTGTAGTTTTACCGGTGCTAGGGCCGCCAAAAAAGACTATTTTTTGTTGTTTTTGCTCCAAAAAAATCAATTAGTTTTTTAATATGTAGTGAAGCTACAAATTTATTAAGAAGCAGCCAATAAAATAATATTTAGTGTAATTTTACGCTTAATTATAGGAGTTCATGAAAGACAGAGAAGCATTTTATCAAAAACTGAAAAAACAATTGGATGAAACGACAAAGTTTCCCTCCGATTATATGTATAAATTCATTGTTCCTTCTTCAGGAGACCAATCGAGCCAAATTGAGAATATTTTCAATAATACCGGAGCAATAATCAATACAAAAAAGTCTAAAACAGGCAAGTACACTAGCGTTTCTATTGTACTGAAGGTTGGAAGTTCTTCTAAAGTTATTGAATACTACAAAAAAGCAGAAAGTGTTGAAGGAGTTATTTCTTTGTAATATGAAAAAATCAATTAGTTTAATTCTTTTATTAATCCTTACACAGGTCACAATTGCACAAGAAAATAACGCGATCATTGCCACAGTGAATGGTGAGAAAATAACAGTTTCCGATTTTAGGTCCATATACGAGCGAAATTTGGATGCGATTGATAACGAAGACGGAAAGGATGTAGTAAAGAATTTAGAATTATTTATCAATTATAAATTAAAGGTTGCGGAAGCATATCGCTTAAAGTTTGACACGTTGCCGACGTATCGCAAGGAGATCGAGGGCTATAAAAAACAATTAGCGATTCCGTATTTGAAAGATTCAGCTCAGATTTCTAAAATGATTGCAGATGCCTATTACAGAACCAAATACGAAGTTAAAGCTAAACATATTTTAATTCGATTATCTAAAAACACTACCCCCAAAGACACCTTGAATGCATTCGATCGTATTTCGAAAATCAGAGATAGAATTTTAAAAGGTGAGGATTTTGAAAAAGTAGCTGTAGAAACATCAGAAGATCCATCGGCAAAAGGGGATATTAAAAGAGGGATTCCAGCCAATAAAGGAAACCTAGGGTATTTTACAGCCTTCCGAATGGTGTATCCTTTTGAGAATGCAGCGTATAACACAAAAGTGGGAGAGGTTTCTGAACCATTTAGGACATCATTTGGCTATCATATTGTGAAGGTTGATACCATCCGTCCGTCAAAAGGAGAGCTTGAAGTCGCTCATATTTTGGTCCGTGGAAATACACCCGAATCAAAGAAAAAAATTGATTTGGTATACGAGAAATTAGAGAAAAACGAACGTTTTAAGCATTTAGCGCGGGACTATTCGGATGATTTTAGCACAAAAAAACGAGGGGGTAAACTTCGGAAATTTGGATCGGGAATAATGGTGAAAAAATTTGAAGATGTCGCTTTCAGTTTGCAGAAAGAGGATGAATATTCAGAACCGTTTCAAACGAAATATGGATGGCACATTATTAAGTTGATTAAGAAACACCCGGTGAAATCTTTTGAAGAGTTAGAGCCACAATTACGCAATAGAATTTTAAGTAGTCCTATCGCAAAATTGTCTGAAAAGGCTGTGATTGCAAAATTGAATTCCAAATATGTGGTAAAGGAAAAAGACGCCCTAAAAACAATTATTAGTACTGGAAATCTTTCTTCATTCCCAGAAAACTTCAAAAAGAAAGCGTTGTTGAGCATTAATGAAAAAGAAATATTCGTAGATGAGTTTTTGGCCTATGCTAAAGGTAAAAACAAATCCGTAATTGATCTATTTAGCGATTTTAAGGATCAGCAGATTATCGATTATTACAAATATAATTTGGACAAATCCGAACCAGAATATGCAAAAACATTAAAGGAATACAAAGACGGATTATTGTTGTTTGAACTGATGCAGCGGAAGGTTTGGGACAAATCCGCTAAAGATACTTTAGGTTTAAAGGAATATTATGGAACGCATCAAAAAAAGTACGAAGGCAAACCGTTAAAAGCAATTAGAGGCCGTGTAATGAATGATTATCAAAATTACCTGGATTCTACTTGGGTTGCTGATTTGAGAAAAAATAGCGATATTAAAATCGATAAGAATCAGCTACAGAAGCTTGTTACATTTTACAAAAAAAACTAATGAAATTTATTCGCTATACTTGGTTCCTTCTGATTTTAGTTTCTTGTGATAAAATCAACCTTCCTAAAGTAGAAGAGAATTCAAGCAACATTGTGGCTATTGTAAATACGAGTAAACTCTTTAAAAAAGATATTGCTCAGATTCTTCCAAAAAACATCAGTAGTAAAGATAGCGCAGTCTTCGTGACAAATTTTATTAATGATTGGGCGATCAATCAAATTATGTTGGAGAAAGCTCAGACGAGTATTTCACAACCTGAATTGGAAGAAATTCAAGATTTGGTCAATGATTATAGATCAAGCCTGCTTATCAATAATTACAAAACCAAATTAATTCTTCAGCGTTTAGATACCGTCATTGGTGAAGAAGAAATAGCTTCTTTTTATGAAAATAGTAAGGAAAATTTCAAACTGAATGAAGAACTGATAAAAGTTAAATACTTGCATTTTGAAGATAATATCATTAGTAAAAATGACTTTGTTAAGTTGTTTAAATCCGATGATATCGAAGACGCCGAAGAGTTGGCAAGACGACAATTAAGCTTCAAAAATTTTGATTTAAATGACTCAATTTGGAAGCCTGTAGATAACATTCTGTTAAAACTTCCATTTCAAAAGGATGAATTGTTAAAAAAATCTAAATTCACTTCTAAGCAAGATTCATTAGACTTATATTTGGTGGCTGTTAATGACGTTTTATTGCGGAATGATATTGCGCCATTAAGTTACATTCGATCAAAAATTAAACAAATCATTTTGCACAAACGCAAAATCGAATTGATCAAAAAAATAGAACAAATACTGTTACAAGATGCTGTTAAGAACAACAATTTCAAGAAATATTAAACAATTTGCCTTAACAATGATGTGCTTAGTGTTCGGATTATCACTTAATGCACAGCAGATTAAGATTGATGGGGTAGCCGTGGTGATTGGTAAAAATATAGTTCTTGATTCTGATATTGATAAATTTAAAAGAGAGGTAGAGCAACGTAGTGAAGGAAAAATTACCATTTCAGATTGTGAAATGCTTGAGGAATTGATGTTGCAAAAATTAATTGCGCATCACGCTGTAATTGACTCCGTAACGGTTTCTGATGCTGAAATCTCATCTAATGTTCAAAATAGTATCAATTTCTTTGTGAAAGAATTCGGATCTGAGGAGAAAGTGGTTCAAGTGTACGGGTTTAACGATATCGAAGATCTTAGAAAAGAATTGTATAGTGTTCAGAAGGAAAACCTATTGATTCAAAAAGAACAAACTAAAATCACTGAAAAAATTGATGTAACTCCAGAAGAGGTACGTTTATACTACAACGGATTAAAGGAAAAGAATGAATTACCAGAAATTTCTGCTGAAGTTGAGTTATCCCAAATCGTAATGAAGGCGAAACCAACGGATGAAGAAAACGAAAGAATTCTTAAGAAGTTGAATGAAATTAAGAAGCAGTTAGAAGATGGAGCGAGCTTCAAAATGAAGGCCATTATCAATTCTGATGACCCAGGGGTTACTCAGAACGGTGGTCAGTATACAATTACCAAAGAATCTCCATTCATTAAAGAGTTTAAGGAAATGGCATTCAGCTTAGATTTAAATCAAATCTCACAGCCATTTAAATCGCAATTTGGATATCATATCATGCAGTTAAATGCCATCAAAGGAGAAGCGAGAGTAGCTTCACATATTTTGATGCAACCAAAAATTCCGGATGAATTACTGAAGAAGACTAGAGATTTAGCTCAGGAGGTAGTTAAGAAACTTAGAGAAGGTAAAATGACTTTTGCCGAAGCTGTAAAGCAATACTCAGATGATGAAGACACCAAGAATAATGATGGGTTAATCGTTAATCCATATACTGGTGAGCATCGTTTTGACTTAACTCGCATGGATCCAGATTTATACGCTAGAGTTACGGAGTTGAAAAAGGGTGAAATCACAGATGCCTTTTTCGATCAGAATCAGACGGGAGAGAAGATGTATAAATTCATTCTTGTTAAAGACAGAACAGACAACCACACTGCCGATTTAGTAACTGACTACGTAAAAATTCAGGAATTGGCACTTCAAAAGAAAAAAGAGGAAACTATCAGCAAATGGGCAAAAGAGAAAATTAATGATACATACATTAAAATCTCAAGCGGTCATAACAAATGTTCCTTCGAAAAAAATTGGAAAAAAGAAACCAATAAATAATGTCTGAGGTGCAAGAAATTAATAATCTCGTTCAAAAATTTAATTCCCTTAAACAAGAAATAAGAAAGGTAATTATTGGCCAGGAGGATGCCGTAAATTTTACCCTGCTTTCTATTTTATGCGGCGGACATTCTTTATTAATTGGTGTACCAGGATTAGCAAAAACCTTATTGGTAAATACAATTGCAGAGGCCTTAGGGTTGCAATTTAAGCGTATCCAATTCACTCCAGATTTGATGCCTTCGGATATCTTAGGGAGTGAGATTTTGGATCAGAATAAGAATTTCAAATTCATTAAAGGGCCTATTTTTTCAAATATCATTCTTGCAGACGAGATTAATCGTACGCCACCAAAAACTCAGGCTGCTTTATTGGAAGCTATGCAAGAAAAGTCTGTTACCGTTGCTGGACAGTTTTTCAAATTGAATAAACCCTTTTTCGTTTTAGCAACTCAGAACCCGATTGAGCAGGAGGGAACCTATCCGTTACCGGAAGCACAATTAGATCGATTCATGTTCTCCATTTTTCTTGAATACCCTTCTTTTGACGAAGAGGTAGAAGTTGTAAAAAATACAACTCAGGATAGTGATGCTAGGGTAGAATCAGTTTTTTCTGCAGAAGAGATATTACATTTCCAAAGTTTGATTCGTAAAGTGCCTGTTACAGATAATTTGATCAACTACGTGGTAAATCTAGTTTCAAAAACACGTCCAGATTCAACTAAAGCGACCGAGATTGTGAAAAAGTATGTGGATTGGGGTGCAGGGCCTAGGGCTTCTCAAAACTTAGTTTTCGCTGCGAAAGCGCATGCTGTTGTTAATGGTAAGTATTCTCCAGATATCGAAGACGTGAAAGCTGTGGCTATTCCAATATTATCACATAGAATCGTTAAGAATTATAAAGCGGAAGCTGAAGGAATAAGTGTAAAAGAAATTATTACTTCTTTATTCTAATTCAAAGAAGCTAAACATACATCCACCGTATTTTCTGTTGTAGCTAAAGTGTTTGTGTTCACTTAAATCCGTGTATTTGGAATGTTCTACAACCAAAACTCCACCCTCGTTTAGTTGGGCATTGTTAAAAACCAAGTCAACAATCTGATTGAATTTCTCGATTTCAAAGTCGTAAGGTGGATCAGCAAATATTACGTCCGAAGTAAGTTTCGAACTTTCTAAAAATTTAAATACATCCGATTTAATTGTTTGTATTCCTGCCTTGTATTGATCGCTAATTTTTTGAATGAATTTTATACAGTGGAAATTAGCATCAACTGCATAAATCGTCGACGTTCCTCTCGAAGCAAATTCTAAGGATATACTTCCTGTTCCGGCGAATAGGTCTAAAACAGAAATTCCATCAAAATAATATAGATTGTTTAGGATGTTGAATAGTGATTCCTTGGCCATGTCTGTTGTTGGCCTTACAGGTAAATTTTTTGGTGCCTGAATTTTCCTCCCTTTAAGTCTACCTGAAATAATTCTCATGAGTTCAACAAAGTAAAATGACGATGCTTTGGGAAATCTAAAGAAGAATTCAGCTCATTCTTCGCTTCTAAAAATTCGATATGCCTAATATATTTTGAGAACAACTGATAGGTTTCGTCGTTTTTACCAATTGATCCGGTCAAGAATAATCGCAATTCAGAATTATCAATATTCAATTGCTCTGCAGTAAATAAGATATAATACAAGCAATCTGTAGCAGAAGTAATTTGAAAAGAATTGATTAAGCTCACTTCTTTGCCTTTTAGCACAGTAATGTTTAAACTGTTATTCTCAACGTCAGCATACATATACATCGCATTTGGCGGATTGATTCGAACCAGTTTCTCCGTTAGAAGCGACTGATAATGATTGAATTCAAACTCACCATAGTTCTGGAATAAGAAGTTATTGATGTTGATATAAGGAATGTATACTAACTTGGCATCAATGCTATCTAGTTCGTCAAAAGCAAATAGATCTGTGGGATAGGTTTTAATGGTGTGATTTAAATACGAGGCCAAATTACCTTCATCAAAAAAGGCGTTTGGTACCAAAGTGTACAAATCATTTTTATAATAAACCAGTATCTTTTTAAAATCGTATTGTAATTGTTTATCCGACTTAAAGATAGGTTCGATATTTTGTAATAAATCTTCTGGTTTAGATGCAGGTGTAGAAAAGGTGTATTCTGAAAAATAAACACTTTTATTTCTAGAAATATCCTTGATCAAAAAAGAAAATCCATCCAAACTAAATTGGATGGATAATTCTAAATTTTTGAAATTATCTATAAGATTTTTACTCTTTTTTAGCTCCATCTTTTTTGTCATACGAAGGTGGCCAGTTCCCTCCGGTACTTACTTCGTCTAAAGATCCAACAGAAACAAATTCACCTTTAATTTGATCAGCTTCAATTGCTTCTTTTTCTTGTTTGACTAAAGATTTTGATAGCCCTTGAAGGATGTCCTCTTTTGTAGTTTTAACATAGAAAGTTGGAACAACTAATCCGGCAACTTTTTCAACAGTACCAATTTCAACCTCAAATTCTTTTCCAGCCACACCAGGTACTTGCCACATATTTTTGTAATCTCTGTTCTCGAAATACTTTGCTACTGGCTCGTAACCAATTGTATCGGTAACTCTTTTTTCAACGTCGATGATAATTCCACCACCTCTGTTTACTTTCTCAACGATTGTTTTAGTTTCCGTAATCGCTAATTGAGCTGTATCAACAAACTGAATTAATCCTTGCTTATCTTTCGTATAGTTACCAGTTACTTCATAATGCTTCATTTGAGCATCTCTAATGATCTTTAATTTCTGAATTACAGGCTTGTAACGTTCAACTTTTTCTTTAGCAAATTGGATAGGTTCCATGATTCCTTGGTAAATTTTATACCCTAAGAAAATAGCTAAGATTAATAGTAAAACTGATGCAATCCATCTTAGGTTTAATGGTAAAAATTTAACTATAAGAATGGCTACTAACACAGAAGCAACAGCAGCACCTAAAATCATCAATAATAAAGTCATTTTTAAAGTCGTTTTAATAGTATATTCGCAAATCTACAATTTTTTTTCAATGATAGAAACATTTATTTTCAAAAGAGAATATCTTTAGATTTTTAATTTTTTATGATCAAAAATCCGTCTGAATTTTTTCTAGAATTACAACAGAATTTGCCTTTCATTCCTACTCGGAAACAGTTGGAATTACTGCATATTTTGAGCGGATTTACCTTTGATCAAAGTTCAAATAAATTATTGCTCATAAAAGGTTATGCCGGAACGGGAAAAACATCCATCGTAAGTGCTTTTGTTAATAAATTGAGATTTACCAATTACCGATCTGTTTTATTGGCGCCAACAGGACGTGCTGCTAAAGTAATTTCTGTGTATTCCAACCGACCTGCCTTTACCATTCACAAGAAAATATACTTCCCCAAAAGTCAGCAACATTCCAAAATTGAATTCCTACTAAAAACGAATAAACATCGAAATACCATTTTTATAGTAGATGAATCATCTATGATTTCGGATAATAGTCAAGACGTCGGGTTATATAAAAATTCTGTATTAGATGATTTGGTCGACTATGTGAAAGAAGGAACAAATTGCAAATTGATTTTTATCGGTGATACAGCTCAGTTACCGCCTGTGAAACTTGAAGTTAGTCCTGCATTAAATACCGAGTATTTAAGAAATAGATTTCATAAGGAAGTTACAGAAATTGAATTAAAAAAGGTAATGCGTCAGCATCAAGACTCAGGTATTTTAAATAATGCCACCTGGCTTCGTCAGTGTATTGCGAATAAAATGGTTGGTTTCCGTTTTAATTTAAACTTTCCAGATATTGAATTGCTCACAGATCGATATGATATTGAAGATGCCTTTGTTTCGGCATTTGATAGTGAGTTTTTAGAAGATAGTATTTGTATTGTAAGATCCAATAAGAGAGCAAATTTATACAATCAGCAGATTCGTTTTTCGGTGCTTGGACTTGATAATAAATTAGCAACTGGTGATCTTTTAATGGTGGTTAAAAACAACTATTACTGGCTCGAATCCAATAGTGAGGCTGGATTTTTTGCTAATGGTGATGTTTGTGAGGTTATTCGCATTATTGATTTTATATCCATCTACGGATTCGAATTCGCAGAAGTGGAAGTTCGTATGATCGATTATCCGAATATGAAACCCTTTGAGACAATTGTTTTCCTTGATACTTTAGATAGTGATCATCCATCACTCACGTATGAACAACAATCTCAGTTATATGAGGCAGTTAAAGAAGATTATTTGGAGGAGCGTAATCGAGCAAAACAATATCAACTTATCAAGAAAAATAAGTTTTTTAATGCGCTTCAAGTAAAATTCGCTTATACTCTAACTTGCCATAAATCGCAAGGGGGTCAGTGGAAAACCATATTTCTCGAACAGCCTTATTTAAAAGACGGACCCTCAATAGGATATTATCGATGGCTATACACTGCACTTACGCGTGCCCGTGAAAAAGTTTTTTTACTGGGCTTTTCTGATGAATTTATCGATAACGATTAACGGAAGAGATAATTAATCGCGATTGTACCGTAAACATTCCCATTATCAAATACCAATCCTTTGGATTTACTTGTTGTAAAATGGTATATGTAGCCAAAGTTGAAACGATTGGTAGAAAATAAAAGTCCAGCTTGTAAATGAAATACGAGTGGAATTAATTCCTTAGTAACTTCACTCGAGGTGTTTAAGAAGCTTCCTTGAATGGTAGCATCGTACATGGCCAATCGAAACATCGGATTGATGAATAAAAAGGATTCTATTCCTCTCTTTGCTGATCCGCGATTCAAATGGGTGTCAAACGCCATTGTATTACTAATTGGTGCTAGAGTTTTAAATCCGATTCGTGTGTAAAATCCGGAGGCGACATCAGTATAGACAGTCCCAATTGATCCTTGATTTAACCAGGTAATATCAAATAAGTTTGAAGGTGGTCTGTACAATGTTTTGGCATAAGTTAATCGGGCATTCAGTCCGATAGCAGATTGAATTTGATATTTCCATCCTTCTGCTCTTCGAAATCCGTAGATATCATGAATAAAATCCTGAATTTCCTTTCCTAAGGCGCCAGGTCCAATAATTCCCAATTGATAATTTGTCGAAAAAAATTGATCATTAAATACTCGGGTTATTCCGTATTCTCCATACAGGTATGCTGCAAAAGGTCGATCGTGTTCCTGAATGGTTCTTACAATTGCTTTTTGAGGCGTAAACATTTCATGACCAATTTTATACTCATAAATTCGCTTAATCTCGCTGTTTTTTATTTTTTTAGAGGCATATTTGTAAGACAAGAATATTCCACTCGTGTAATATTTATCTCTATTGATAGAAGTATAGAGATCATTGTCTGTTATAATTGAAAACTGCTTGGAATACGATTCTTGAGCGTAGGAGGCCAAACCGAAGAAAAAGATGGCCAAAAAGGTCAATTTGTTCATGAAAACAAATATAACCGAACTAAGAGAATTTGTATCTTTTTTTAGTGGTAAGTTCATTTTAGGATTTATAAATAAATTGTAATCATGGTAGACCCTAACTTAATAACCGCCGAAGAGTTTGAATCCTTAGCATCTAAAGAAGAGCTAATGGCTCTGATGAAGGAGAAAAAGAAATCGTACCCTAAAGTAATGCGTAATTTAGATTACGAGCGCCAATTGCGATTATTGCAAATTGAATTGGTTAAACTTCAACGCTGGATTCGAAAAGAAAAATTGAGAGTAGCCATCATTTTTGAAGGACGAGATGCCGCCGGTAAAGGTGGTACAATTCGAAGATTCATGGAGCATATGAATCCGAGGTCATCGAGGTTAGTTGCTTTGAATAAACCTACGGATGTTGAGCGTGGTCAATGGTACTTCCAACGGTACATCAAAGAGTTGCCTAACCTAGGAGAAATCGTATTTTTCGATAGGAGCTGGTACAATAGGGCTGTAGTTGAACCAGTTATGGGATTTTGTACCGATAAACAATACAAAGAGTTTCTTCTTCAGGTTCCTGAATTTGAACACATGATGTACGAAGATGGTTTGGTAATCATTAAATTCTGGCTATCCATTTCGAAAGAGGAACAATTGGCACGATTTGACGCCAGAATGGAGAATCCTCTAAAAAGATGGAAATTCAGTCCGGTCGATAAAAAAGGTCAAATCTTATGGGACAAATACACCTATTACAAGTCGGAAATGTTTTCCAAAACACATACCACCTATAGTCCGTGGACCATTGTTAAAAGTAATGATAAGAAAATTGCACGCCTAGAAGCCATGCGTTATGTATTGTCAAGATTTGATTACGAGGGTAAAAGCAATGAAGATAACTTGCTAACTCCCGATCCAAATATTGTAATGCGATTTTATCGTTCTAACCTTCAAATCGATTAATTATGGACAAAAAACTAAAAGATATTGAAGTAAAAAAGTTGAATAAGGGAAAGGCGCTATTGGCATTGCTTTCGAATGAAGACCTAAGTATAGAAAAGACGCTGAGATACCTCGACTACGAGAGAAAGTTAAGAAAACTTCAGGTCGAACTGATTCGCTTGCAAACTTGGGCCATTGAAAATAATGAACGAATTATCATTTTATTCCAGGGGCGCGACGCAGCTGGGAAAAGTGGTGCAATTCGCCGTATTACAGAGCGTATTAATCCGCGTCATATGCGAATTGTTGCCTTGCCCAAACCAAATGAAGACGAGAAAACCCAATGGTACTTCCAACGATATGTGGAACAATTTCCTAAGGCAGGAGAAATCGTGTTGTTTGATAGAAGCTGGTACAATAGAGCAGTGGTAGAACCTGTTAATGGTTTTTGTACCCAGGCAGAGTACGATACTTTTATGAATCAGGTGAATGATTTTGAACGAATGATTTTAGAGTCAGGAATTCACCTGGTTAAAATCTATATGTCAATTTCACGAAAAGAGCAGGCGAAACGTTTTGAAGATATCAAGAGCGATCCATTAAAGCAATGGAAAATGACCAAATTGGACGAGAGAGCTCAGGATCTATGGGATGAATACACAGAATATAAGAATGCGATGTTTGATAAAACAGACACCGAATTAGCACCCTGGAAAATCATTAAAGCAAATCGAAAGACGGAGGCACGAGTAAATGTCATCAATCATATTCTTCATATGATTCCGTACGATAAAGACTTAAAAATTTAAGACAATAACTTTTTAATCTCTTTAAAAAGGAAATAAACCTCACCAGCAATTTGACGATTCGTTTTTAAATAAATTTCGTCTTGTTCTGCAGTGTTGTCACTGTATTTTGGATCTACGAACGGTAGGTGAAATCTAAAGGTAGCCTCAGGAATAAAAGGACAATTTTGATCTGCACTATTACAGGTAGTAATCGCAATGAAAGGCTTTAGGTTTTGAGGATCATCATAGATTTTCGAAAATCCAATAATTGGACTATTGCTATTTTCATGAGTAATAGAATACACCGGATTTTGATGAGAGAATTCTTTTACTTTAAATGAAAATCCCACATTTTGAAGTGTTTTTACTGTATTTCTGTTAAAAGCGGTAACTTCAGTTCCTCCAGAAAAAGAAGCAATATTGAGGTTGAATTGCTCAGCAGCAATATGGGCCCAAACCTGTCCCAATTGGCTTCTTCTTGAGTTATGCGTACAAATGAAATTAAGGTTTACAAATTTAGATTTGCTGTATTCGGCAGATATCGCCGTCGCCATTGATTGTAGTAAATCCTTTCTGTCTTTGGTTAATTCCAATTTTTTGAAACTTTTTTCAAAGAATTCATTTATAGATATTGTAGCAGTTTTTGTCATAGTCAAGTATCTAAATTAGTACCTTTAGGGCGCAAAATTACTATCAAAAATCTCCTTATAATTTAATTTATTGTTAAGAATGCGTTTCCAAATTGGTAATATTGTGAGGGTTATAGATGAAGCCATCGAAGGCGAAATTGTCAGTATTTCTTCTCAGGGAATAACCATTCATACCGCTGATGATTTCGATTTTGAATTTCAACCACGAGAAATTATCGTGATTAAAGAAAACCAAAAAGAGTTATCAAAATTCAGTGATATCAATAATCCGTTGCTTAAGGATAAGTTGAAAGAAAACACCAAGAAAAAGTCTATTTTCAAAAAAGATAAGAATGAGGTTATTCTGGAGGTAGATCTTCATATTGAACAGTTAGTGCCTTCCACCAGAAATATGGATACCTTCGATATATTGAATTATCAGATTCGTCATGCGAAAAGCAAATTGGAATGGGCTTTAGCGAAGCGGATTTCAAAAATCGTCTTTATTCATGGAGTAGGAGATGGTATTTTGAAAAAAGAGCTTCTAGGCTTATTAAAACGATATCCTGTTCGTTTTTCCGACGGTTCCTTTAAGAAATATGGTTATGGAGCAACCGAAGTTTACTTGTAATTAGCTGCGAATTAATTGTATTTTTGCCCCATGAAATTTGTTTACTTAGATAATGCAGCTACCACACCAATTGCAGATGAGGTATTGGATGTTATGCATGAATCTTTGAAAAATTCATATGGAAATCCGTCTTCCACGCATCAGGCGGGAAGAAAGTCTAAAGCATTGATTGAAAAGGCTAGAAAAACAATTGCCGCTTCATTTAATGTTTCTTCAAAAGAAATCATTTTCACCTCGAGTGGTACCGAGGCAAATAATCTGATACTATTTAACGCCGTTCATAATTACGGAGTAAAACGGATAATTACCTCTAAGATTGAACATCATGCGGTATTACATCCTTGTGAACATTATGCTAACAATGGCGATATCCAATTGGATTTTGTTCGATTGCATGCTGATGGTCACGTTGATATATCACATCTGGAGGAATTACTTTCCAATTCAGATGAAAAGACTTTGGTAAGTTTAATGATGATTAATAACGAGTTGGGATCTATATTGTCTGTTGAGGAGGTATCCGAATTATGTCGTAAGCATGATGCTTTATTTCATTCTGATACGGTACAAGTGATTGGTCATTACCCATTGGATTTACAAAAAGTTTCAATTGATTTCATCACAGCAAGTGCTCATAAATTTCACGGCCCAAAAGGAGTTGGCTTTGCTTATTTTAGAAATGGATATACTGTTAAACCAGTGCTTTTAGGAGGTGATCAGGAGAAAGGAGCGCGTTCAAGTACCGAAAATGTTCATGGAATCGTTGGATTAGAATCGGCATTAAAATTGTCTTTACAGCATTTAGAAAATGATATTGTTTACGTAAAGAACCTTAAAAAATACTTTGTAGAACAATTGAAAGATTGGTCATCAGAAATTCTATTTAATGGAAATAGTGATGACTTAGAACAATCTACCTATACGATATTGAATGTTCGCTTTCCAGTAAAAAACGACATGCTCTTATTCCAGTTAGATATGATGGGGGTAGGAGTTTCATCAGGAAGTGCTTGTCAAAGTGGTGCTTCGAAAGTTTCACACGTTTTAGCGGAGGTGTTAACTGCACAAGAACAATCTAATGCCTCCGTTCGCTTTTCCTTTTCGAGGTACACGACCAAGGAGGACATTGATTATTCTCTTCACCAATTAAAATCTCAATTAAAGTTTAATTGATTACCAGTTTTTTAACGACCTTCTGGTTGAGGTCGGTGGTTATTTTTACGAAGTAAATTCCACTATTCAAATCAGAAATTGGGAATTCTGTACCTATTGATTTATCATGGAATGATTTCACACGTTTTCCTCTGATGTCAAATAACTCAACCTTTTTGATGTTGGTATTCATAAGGAAATAGTCTTGCGATGGGTTCGGATAAATAATAACCTCTGACGTTAATAATTCTTCGGTCTCTGTCGATAAAGACACAGGCATATTACCATATACTTTAAATTCTCCTGGTTCAAGTGTGATTAAAGTTTTTGACGATGCTACGTTGATTGTCGCATTGTCGTCTAATAGATCATACCAAGTACCTGTAACCTGAAAATCTGGAACAATATTTTGCTGTGTTACACCGAAGTTCCCAATAATAGTAACATATTGAAGATCAGAAGCATTAGTATCTGTTAAATGAATTCTTTTTAAGCCATTTGTGTTGGCTACATCTAAAGTGAAATCTGAAGTTTCAAAGAGTTCATAACCTGTTTTTAATTTCATCAATTTAGACCATGTATTGTATAAATCCTTTCGGAATCCATTTGCGAAATAGTCCCAACGAATCGGTTTTTCACTCGTTCTACAATTGTTGTCGATGGTTCCATTAGGACATCTATTGATTGAGAAATCATATCCCAATTCATCAAATTGCCAAATCATTTTTGGTCCTGGAACGGTAAACATAAATGCTCCTGCTATTTTCATTCGTCCTAAAGCGGTAACAAATGACTTGGTGTCATAACTACCACTTGAATTCCCAAAATTGATATTCTCATACATTAATCGCTCTTCGTCATGGCTTACCATGAAGCTTACGTTTTGAGGTGCAGACCAAGATCTGTTTTTGTATGAAATCCATGAGAAATCCGATTTCCCGTTGTCGTGATACCCCAAAGCGGCTTCTTTATAAGCCCCGTGATGATTACCCCAAACCATCATTCCTTTGCCTTCGTTCAAACGGTAATTGATAAGTTCAGTTTCTTCGGAATTATCAGCAAAATGCTCTAGGATGACGTAGAAATCAGGATTTATATCCCATTGATAATCTGCGTATTCTTTTAAAAGTGCAACACGATTCGAATCATATTGACCCCAAAGACCAACATTTCCTACCGAATTTTTTTGCGTGAAGCCTTTGGATAAATCCCATCGGAATCCGTCGATATTATATTCTTCAATCCAATATTGCGTAACTCGTTTCACATAATCTTGAGTGGCCTGACTATCATGATTAAAATCGTTAAATACATTAAAATCGTGAGTGGCTGAGGCATTAAAAAATGGACTATCGTTAGAAGCTACACCTTGATAACCGCCGTTGTTGGTATTCCACATTCTATAAAATGGATTTTGTCCTGTAGCGTGATTAAATACAACATCTACAATAACAGCCATTCCGCGAGCGTGACACTCATCTACCAATTGCTTAAAGGCAGTTGGATTTCCATAATACTTGTCCAATGCCATATGGAAAGAAGGATTGTATCCCCAAGATAAATTTCCGTCAAACTCGTTTAGTGGCATAAACTCGATCGCATTGATTCCTAGGTCTTGCAGGTAGTCCAACCGTGCTTTAATCGCATCAAACGTTTGGTCTGAATCAAAATCACGAATTAACAATTCGTAAATGATTAAATCCGTTTTTTTAGGCGCTTGAAAATTAGTTACCTGCCAATTGTAAGCTGCATCTCCTGTACGCAACCATGTTACTGCATGATTCGTGTTTCCTGTCGGATAGGAGGGTAAGTTTGGAAATCGAGTATCGTCGATATACTGATCCTCGTTTTCATCTAAAATTAATGTAGAGTAAGGATCGGCAACTCGTAAAACACCTTCAATTAGATATTGATACATATGATCACTCTGCGGCGTTAATCCGGTTAATTCGATCCAGAATCGATCCGTAGAGCTGTCTTTTTTCATCAAATAGGTATCATTAGTTCCCCAGTTGGTAAAATCACCAATAACATGAACAAATTCCTTACCTGGAGCATAGAAAACTAATGTAGCTTTTGTGTTGTCGCTAGCGTTTAAATTAATTCCGTCTTTCATTCCATTAGGTACAGGTGCTTCTGTTACCGTTGGTCTCACAATTGCTTCGAAAGAAACGGATTTGGTCTCAGACCCGTTATTAGCTTCTAAAACGAACTGAGTGGTTTCATTAAGAACCGGAGAAAAACTATATCCGGTAATCCCATTTTGTTGATTGATTGTTGCACCATTTGCTTTTAAGGTGAAATCTGCGGTTTGACTAGCGGTAGCAGAAATAGGAAAACTACTTCCACCATCAATAATAGTTGAAGAAGGAGTAGGGGTATTCAATATTATTTGAAAACTACCTACATTAAAAAAGAAGTCTTGGCAGCCATTATCTTTAAATTCCTGGCTTCCATTGGCACTTCTAAATACCATACCCATTCGAGTAATTGTAGCTGCTTCTTGAGCGTCAAGAGAATAATAACTTTCTGGTGTAATGGTGATACTAAAAGTACCATCACCATTGCTAGTCATTTCTCCAACACCATCATCCTGACCCCAATTACCAACTACATGAGTCCAAGGATTGGAATCTGGTCCAACACCAGAGTGCATGTAAACTTTGGTTGGGTTATTAAATCCATTACAATCTGTAGCGCTGCTATTCGTATCTACAGTAATGGTAATGCTTTGATTAACTTCAAAAGCACTAGGACTAATAGTTACCTGTGCTAAGATTGAAGAACTAAATAGAATTAGAAAAGAGAGTAATAACTTTTTCACGGTAAGAATAAAAAAAAGGCCATGCAAAAGATTTTGCATGGCCTTTTGGGTTTTACATTATTGTAATGTGATTGTTTTGTTATTGGTATTTATAACAATTGTATAACTGCCTGGAGTTCCGATAAATCGGAAGTTATTGTCTCCATCTAGAGCATCCTCAAAATTGGCATCAATTGTGTAACCTTCATTTACATAGTATGGGAAGTTTCTACCTGAACCCCAGTCGTCTCTTGTGGTGAAGAATCTGAAGGTATCATTAATCAAATTGATTGTTCCTTCATAAACTCCAACGCCTGTACATTCAAGTTTTCCTGGGTTAGCCCAGTCCCAACCAGTATCAACAGCTCCTGCACCTACAACCCATAACTGATCGAATTCACAACCATTACCGAAATATATCGTTTTGGTATTTGTATCAACCGTTAATTTGTATGTACCAGGGGCACCGATGAATCTGAAGTTACTATCACCATCCATGGCGTTTTCAAAATCACCATCGATTGTGTACCCTTCATTTTCGTAGTGTGGGTAGTTTAATCCAGATCCCCAGTCATCTCTTACTGTAAAGAATCTGAATGCTTCATTAGTCAATGTAACATCACCAGAATAGATTCCTTTTCCAACACATGGCAATGCTGTCGGAGCGGCCCAATCCCAACCACCTGGAGTAGCAGCACCAACTAACCAAAGTTGATCGTAATCACAGAATTGAATTGGAGCACCTAAGGTGATCGTTTTATTAACAGCGTCAATTGTGATTCCGTATTCACCTGGAGTACCATTGAATCGGAAGTTATTGTCACCGTCCATCGCATCTTCTAATAATGGATCGATTGTATAACCATCATTCGCGTAGAATGGATAGTTTCTACCAGACCCCCAGTCGTCTCTTACTGTAAAGAATCTGAATGCATCATTTACTAAGTTGATGTTACCTTCGTAAACACCATTACCTGTACAGATGATTTTTCCTGGATTAGTCCAGTCCCATCCTGTATCAGCAGCACCTGCACCTACAACCCATAATTGATCGAAGTTACAGTTTGGACCAACTCTTGGTGGGCCCAAAGTAATCGTTTCTGCGAACGTGTCAATTTCAATAAAATATTCACCTTCTGTTCCAGTGAATAAGAAGTTATTGTCACCGTCCATGGCATCAGTTAAGTTCGAATCAAACGTATATCCTCTATCTGCATAGTACGTATAGTTTTGTCCTGAACCCCAATCATCTTTTACAGTAAAGAATCTGAAGTTACCTCCGTTGTTTGGAGTTAATCTGATGTTACCAGAGTAAGTTTTACCTTGTAATACTAACTCAACTGGAGTATCCCAAGACCAACCTGCATCAAGTGCTCCAGCTCCAACTACGAATAATGAAGTTGGCAATTCAACGCTATATGGAGTAATTGATAATGTTAAAGCATCTGCAGTTCTGTATAAGTCACCAGCATCTGTCTTAGCTGTAGCTCTAATTCTAAATTCGTAATCTTTAGCTGTTCCAGCTACACCGTTAGCAACTAATACCGCTTCGTTTAATTCACCGTGTTTTACGCTTAAAGTTAACTCAGTAGTTTCTCCTAAAGTTGTAATAGAAGCGAAGTTAGTTCCAGCCTCTGCCATTTGTAACTCATAAGAAACTTCAACCGAACTTGAAGAGGTGATTTCTGGATCATCCCAGTTTAATGTTAACGCTACCAATTCTGGATCTACGTCAGATAAAACTACAGATGTTCCTGAAGCTGGTACCTGCATTTCTGGTACTTTAACAGCGAACTTAGAAACTAAGAATAAGATCGAATTACTAATTGAGCTTCCTGTATTCAAACGAATATAGATTGCAGTAGGAGTAAACGATTTTATATCTTGAATATCTAATGCATCGTTTAATTCCTGAACAGTAATTGAGAAGATCGATTTATCTGTACTGCCTAATTCAACTGGAGTTGTAAATTCTGGGTCTAATGACATTTCTACCGCATAAGTAGCGCCATTATTTACTTCATCTTTCCAAGTAATTGTAAATGCCGGGTTATCAGGCAAAGCGAAGTTCAAGAAGATATTACTGATTCCAGGTGTATTTAATACAAATTCTTTGTCTGGAGATGTAATGATCAAGCTTTCTTCAACCTCACAAGACCCAAGAAACAATGTCAAGGATAAGATTAAATAGCTTATTTTCTTTAAAAATATTTTCATCTTTTTGTTTTTAATATGTTGATATTATAAGTTTAATGGAATCAAAATATATCTTCCAGTTAAATCATTAAACCAGATGTCATAATCATCTTCTACAACAACTGGAATTGCGCCACCTCCGTCTGTAGCAACACCAGAGAACGAAGTTGAGCTTCCCCATCTTGCTCCTCCACCTGTAACAAATTCTACGTTACCTGGAGTTAATCTTACATTATTTGCATACCAAATGTGACCGTCAAAAGGACTTAAAGAAGTCATTGCAACCGCACCCGTACTAGATCCTTCGACAGATAATGATGCCGGACTTGTGATACCAGTTTCGTCGAACGACGTAAACGTAAATGTGTTTGTCGCGAAGTTAATGGTAAATGTATAGTATCCTTCTGGAATTCCAGATCCACCTCCGTAAGGGAATCTTTCTGGCTCTGGGCTAGAATTCGTAGCAGTTGTATTCCAAACTGTAGCGCCGTCATCAGTACCCCATTGTGGGTGCCATAATCCTTTAGTCTGTAACAATTTAAAGTGTCCACCAGCAGAGAAACGACCTGTGTAATGGAATACATTGCTATCAGTCTCATCTCTAAATAAAGCTGGATTGTTACTATTGTTATTCCATCCTGGAGCCGTTGCATCTCCTACTAAGTAGTAGTCATCAAAAGCATAATTAAAGAATGGATAAACACTTACTGAAACCGCATTAGAAGGAACTTCTTGAGAAGTTTTAGTACCTAAGCTAGATACTACTCTAATGTATAAATCTGCCCATTCGAATGGGTTTAGTCCTGCGCTACCTGCTGCTGAGTTAATCTCAGAAACTGATAACGTAATCGTAGTTTGTCCAGTTACCGTTGCAGTGGTAGTAGGACTTGTAAAGTTAGCATCATTTGCAAACTGAATTGCGTAAACGATAGACGCTTGTCTTCCATAGTCTGCTGCCGTCCAGTTTAAGGTTACAGCAGGGTTATTTGTGTTTACAGCATCCAATTGAAGTTGCGTAAACGGCAATTCTTCAAGAGCAGCGGCTGTAGGCGATGATGAAATCGTAAATAACTCCGAATTGTCATCACAGGAAGTAAATGCCAGAATAAAGGCGCCTAAAAATGCTAAAACTGAATATTTCTTTATTGTTTTTATCATTTTTTAATGTTTTTATTAGTATCCAGGGTTTTGACTTAAATTAGGATTAGAAGCTAAGGCTGCCGCAGGAATTGGATATAATTTCATAGTCGATGGTAAAGAAATACCATTCGTACCATTTCCTTTCCAAGCCCAGTTGTATGAACCTCCAGTAAACTTACCGAAACGGATAAGATCCTGCCTTCTGTGTCCTTCCCAATGCAACTCTCTAGACCTTTCATCTAAAATCCAGTCAAGTGATAAATCACCTAATGTCAAGTTGTTTTGTGGGTTATTCGCTCTTGTTCTTAATGCATTCATATACGCAACAGCATCTGTTGGGTTTGCACCAGAACCACCTCTTAAATGAGCTTCAACATACATTAAGTATACATCTGCCAATCTAAATAATGGGAAATCAGTATCAACGAATGTTTGGTCAACACCATTTCCACCAGTAGAAGTTCTGTTAGAATATTTAGCGATGATATATCCTTGATCACGATCTGAGATATCTGTAATCCTTCTATCTCTTGGCTGACCGCTGGTTCCTTTGATTAAGGTATTTCTTGCATCACTAGCAAAAATACTTGCATCGAACAATTCAACAAATTGCTCACGTACTCTTAGAGCACCACCCCATCCACCGGCACCAACACCAAGTGAAACTCCGTTTTGCTCAATACTACCAACTTCACCATTAATCATAACGGTAGTAGGTCCGTAGTTGTGTACGTAAGTACCATCAGATACTAATCCGAATAAAATCTCATTTTTAGCTGAGTTTGAATCGTTATCAGCCATGAAGTTATGCAAGTAATCAGTTGCTAAGCTATATCCACCAGCAATGATTTTTTTACAGTTATCAATAGCTTCTGTATACATTGCTTGACCAATGTAAACTTCTGCATTCAAATACATTTTTGCTAAAATCATGTATGCTACACCTTTATCAACTCTTGGGTGCACATTCATCATAGGATCTGCTAAATCTCCTTCGATGGCATTTAATTCGCTTTCAATAAAAGTGAATAATTGCTGTCTGTTGTACGCTTCTGGCTTGGTATTTAATGGACTATCTTCTGTAATGAAGTTTGCTTGTCCGAATAAATCCATCATATAGTAATACGATAAAGCTCTTAATAATCGAGCTTCAGCTCTAAATCTTACGATATCAGTTCTAGTAGCAGCTGATACGTTTCTTGCATCCAATTTCTCGGTAGTTGTTTCTCTCAAGAAATTATTTGCAAATGCAATGGTAGCGTGAGTTCTATCGAACATACCCAAGATAATCGGGTTTGACGCGTTCCATATATTACGTTGCAATTCTCTTGTACCTGGGTCATTCTCATAAGACCAAATCATTTGATCTGCCGATAATGTCTGAAGGTATAATAAAACCCTTCCAAATTGACTGGTACCTGCATCTAATCCACCAATATTTGATGAACCAGGTCCGTCAACACCTGTTAGTGACAAATTTCCATACACACCTGCTAACAATCTTTCATATGAGGCCTCATCTTTGAAGAAGTCCTCTCCTAATAAATTTTGATCATCTTGTGGAGTAATATCTAAATCACCTGTACACGAAACAAATGCAACAAATAACGATAATAACAGTAGTGTTATCTTATTGTTCTTTACTATGTTTTTCATGTTCTTACTTTTAAGAATTAAAATTTAATATTTGCACCAATTAAAACAGTCCTTGGTCTTGGATAATTTGTATTATCGATACCATCCGTCGTCAACTCTGGATCTAATCCAGTATAATTTGTCCAGGTAAATACATTCTGCATACCAGCCCATAAACGAATACTGTGACTGTTATACTTGTTTATTGGGTTATTGAATGTATATCCTAAAGTAATGTTATCCATTCGTAAGAATGATGCATTTTCTAAATAGATATCAGAAAGAATAACATCACTTGTACTATTAAAGTTCGTATTTAATACTGAAGAAGGAATGTTTCCTAATACAGCGTTATCTTGTAACAAATCATATTGAGCTAATCCTGAATTTACGTTGTTATAAACGTAGTTTCCGATGTTTGCTCTTAAGTTAAATGCTAAATCAAAATTCTTGTAATTGAAGTTTGATTGGAAACCAAATGTAAAATCTGGTAACCCATTTCCTTTGATATATCTATCTGCCGTGTTGATGATACCGTCACCATTTAAGTCGGCATAAGCACCTTCAATTGGATTTCCTGCACTGTCGTACAATTGCTTGTGAACGAAGAATGAGTTTGGAGCAAATCCTTCTCTGTGCAACTGAATAAAGTTACCAGTACCACCAGCGATTCCACCTACGTCAATATCTTGACCTAAAGCTAATTCTTTAATTTCTCTGTCAATGTAAGAAGCATTGAAGTTGAAGTCCCATCTGAAGTCTTCAGTATTTACAACATCAGCATTTAAACTGAATTCCACACCTTGTACTTGTAAGTCTCCAATATTCTGCTCGATTCTGTTGGTAAAGTTTGTACCACTCGCAACCTGAGCAACACTTAATAGATCTGTAGCATTCTTCTGGTATACACTTAAAGAACCGCTAATCTTGTTATCAAATAATCCGTAATCAACACCAAATTCGATAGTTCTGACTGTTTCCCACTTCAAGTCGTTTCTCGGATTAGGAATAGTAGAAAGAACTGGTAAACCTCCAAATAAGAATCTAGAGTTTTGGTTACCGAATCTATAGATGTCTAAGTAGATATCTGAACTAAAAATATCTTGCTGACCGTTAACACCGTAACTTGCTCTTAACTTTAAATCAGAGATTACTTTGCTGTCTTTTAAGAAATCCTCATCACTAAGTCTCCATGCGAAAGCAGCACCACCAAAGTTACCCCAACGGTTCGCTGGTCCAAATCTTGATGTTCCGTCACGTCTGTAGTTTAATGTTAAAAGGTATTTCTCGTCAAACGTAATATTTGCTCTGGCTAAGAAACCGATCAGTACTACTGGAGTATTGAAGTAAGAAGTTCTTCCTACATCATTCGGATTTCTAATATTACCAGTTGAGTCACCATATCCGTTGAAAGACTGGTGTGAATAACCGAACATTACATCAGTTTTAAATTTACCAAATGTATTGTTGTAGTTTAAGTACGCGTCGAATGACTCGTTCACTACACGGTTTGTATATGCAGATTCATAACCTACGAATAAGTCATTGAAACTTGCAGGACTCTCTAATGAACCAACACCTGTTCCTACAGCTCTAGAACTGTCAAAACCAGCATTTGCAGTTAATTTTAATTCAGGTAAGAAATGGAACTTATACTCTAAGTTAAAGTTACCAAAATGTCTGAATACATTAGAAGAGTTATTATTCTGTAATAATGCAGCTACTGGGTTTCTTGTACCATTTTCTACAATGATTCCCTGTGCTGTATTTGTAATGTGCTGATAGAATCCTCCGAATGGAGAAGATGGATCGTATACTGGTTGAGTTGGATCGTAACGTAAAGCAGCATTGATTTGACCTGCATCTGCAAATCGGTTGTTTTCGAATGCTCTGTTATAGTTTAATCCAATTTTTAAATGATCATCAAAAAATGATGGGTTCATAGATAAGGATACGTTCGCTCTATCATACTGTGAAGTTAAGATGTTACCTTCAATATCAGCAAAACCAACAGAAAGTCTTGTTGGAATTCTATTGAACACTTTACCTCTTACAGTCATGTTGTGTTGCGTAGAAACAGATCTCTGTAATACTTCATCTTGCCAGTTTGTGTTTGCAGATCCTAAAAGACCAGCCATACTTGGCATTCTGCTAGCAACTACTTGTCTGAAAGAATCAGCATCAAAAACATTGATTCTATCTTTAATCTCACCAAATCCAATTTGGAAATCGTAATCTAAAGAGTAGTCGTTTCTACCTTTCTTAGTGGTAATTATAATTACCCCATTTGCACCCCTTGAACCATAAATAGAAGTTGCCGATGCATCCTTCAATACAGAAAATGATTCAATATCATTTGGGTTAATACTCGCTAAAACACCTCTAGAACCACCCGCTGTTCCAGATAATGGTAATCCGTCGATTACAATTAAAGGATCATTAGATGCATTTAATGATGAACCACCACGAATTCGGATTTGTGATCCAGATCCTGGCGCACCACTAGTTACAATGTTAACCCCTGCAACTCGACCATTAAGTAAGTTTTCTGGAGTAACAATGTTACCTTTAGTCATTTCTTTTGCTGTAATAGCTTCCACAGAACCAGTTGCATCCTTTACGGTGGTTGTACCATAACCTACAACTACAATTTCGTCTAATTGTTCTGAAGATTCTTCAAGTTCTACGGTGAGATTGAAGTTGGTTCCTAATGCGATTTCTTTGTCGGCATATCCTAAGTATTGAAAAACAAGAACGTCTCCTGTCTTTACACCACTAATCGAGAATTTACCGTCGAAGTCCGTTTCGGATCCTTTGGTTGTGCCTTTTACAACAACGCTAACACCAGGTAAAGGCTCACCTGATGCCTTTTCTTTTACGACACCTTTTACTGTTTGTTGGGCAAACATGGTAAATGAGGAGCATAAAAGCATTCCAATTAAAAGTAATTTAAAGTTTCTCATTTATACATTGTTAATTAATAACTATTGCTTTTTGAAATTTTAACAATAATTTTACACTTCACCTCGTAAATATATGTGATAACCGTAGAAAAATCAATATTTTCGGACTTACGAAAACGGTTTCGTGTTGACAACTTTAATTAAAAAATCGTAAGTTTCGTAAAATTTCGTAGTGATTATTTACAATACTGTAATAAATGAAGCAGAAAATTACAATTAAGACAATTGCCAAAGAGTTGGGGGTTTCTACCTCTACAGTATCAAAAGCCCTTAAAGACAGCCATGAAATAAGCGAAGAAACGAAACAAAAAATCCAGGCGTACGCCAATTTATACAACTACAAACCCAATAATTTAGCACTTCAGCTACGAAATCAGAAAACGAAATTGATTGGAGTTATTCTTCCTCAAATCGTTCATCATTTTTTCTCTACAATTATCAAGGGTATCGAAGAGGTGGCTAACGAAAAAGGATACCATATCATGGTTTGTTTTTCTAACGAGTCCTACAAAAAAGAGTATGAAAACCTTCGTGTACTTTCTAATGGAAGTGTCGACGGACTTATCGTTTCAATTGCTAATGAAACGCTTGAAAATAAAGACTTTTCTCACTTTAAAGACCTAGTTTCAGAGGAGATCCCGTTAGTGTTAATTGATCGTGTGGTAAGCGAAATCATGTGTGATAAGGTTGTTGTTGATGATGTTGGTGGAGGCTACAAAGCGACCGATTATCTATTTAGACATGGATGTAAGAAAATAGCTTTAGTTACAACGCCCAATCACGTTAGTGTGAGTGCTTTACGTCGCCAAGGTTACGAAAAAGCTCTAATTGAAAATTACATCAAATCAGAATCTTCACTTATTGTAGAGATTGATGATGAGAAGGATTTTAATGAGCAAATTGCCCATATTTTTGAGCAAGACATTGATGGCATATTAGCGGTCAACGAGATTTATGCTGCGAAATGTATTCGTTATGCCAAAGAGAGGGAATTTGATGTACCGAATGATATCTCGGTTATTGGATTTACAGACGGATTAATTTCAGAATATTCTACACCTTCTATAACCTCTGTAGCGCAACATGGATTTTTAATGGGGAAACAGGCTGTGGAGATGTTAATTCATCACATTGAAAATGATTCGGAAGACTATAAGCCAAAGCGAAATGTGATCTCGTCAGATCTGATTGTAAGAGAGTCCACGAAAACGTCGTCGTAGAAATCCTTTAGTTTTTTAACACTTTTTCTTAGGAAATCCTATATTTGAAGACCGAAATTTGATTTATCAATAATTTTCACTTCACACAGAATCAATTGATAAGTCTCGGCTTGTCGTATGAATTAACTCAATACGATAATGAAAAAACGTACACTTTCTTTTCTAGAGATTTGGAATTTAAGCTTCGGATTTTTAGGAGTTCAAATGGGTTTTGCACTGCAAAATGCCAATGCAAGTAGAATTTTACAAATTTTTGGAGCAGATGTTCATGAACTATCATGGTTCTGGATTGTAGCTCCCTTAACTGGCTTAATTGTTCAACCAATTATTGGGCATTACAGTGATCAAACCTGGACTAAATTAGGGCGAAGACGACCTTACTTCTTAGTAGGGGCAATTCTGGCTTCTTTTGGTCTAGTTCTAATGCCAAATTCCGATATGTTCACCGCATTCATGCCTGCCTTATGGGTTGGTGCAGGGATGCTCATGATTATGGATGCATCATTCAATATTGCTATGGAACCTTTTCGCGCTTTAGTTGCTGATGTTTTACCTTCTGATCAGCGTACACTCGGATTTAGTGTTCAAACTGTTCTTATTGGTATTGGAGCCGTAATTGGTTCCTGGTTACCCTATGTTTTAACGAATTGGTTTGGCATTACGAATGAAGCTGCTGTTGGAGAAGTTCCACTGAATTTATTACTGTCCTTTTTTATTGGTGCTGCCGTTCTTATAGGAAGTATTCTAGTCACTGTAATAACGACAAAGGAATACTCGCCAGAGGAGATGAAGCTCATCCATGAAGCATCAGGTGAAAAGGTAATTGAAGAAGAATCATCAAGTTTGATGAATATCTTTTCAGACTTTGTCAAAATGCCTACGACGATGCGTCAGTTGGCATGGGTTCAGTTTTTCTCGTGGTTCGGTCTTTTTGGAATGTGGGTGTTTTCAACACCTGCAATTGCGTCACACATTTATGGTTTAGATATTACCGATACGCACAGTAAAGGATTTCAAGATGCAGGAGACTGGGTTGGAATTTTATTTGGTGTGTACAACTTCGTATCAGCTATTTATGCCTTCTTTTTACCAGCTATCGCGAAGAAATTTGGAAGAAAGAAAACGCATTCCTATTCATTACTAATTGGTGCCTTAGGGTTATTGTCACTATATGTGATTCAAGACAAAAACTTATTGATTTTATCAATGGTCGGAGTCGGAATCGCATGGGCAAGTATCTTGGCGATGCCATATGCTATTCTAGCCGGATCAATCCCAGCTCGAAAAATGGGGGTTTATATGGGGATTTTTAATTTCTTCATTGTTCTGCCTCAAATTTTGAATGCACTTATCGGTGGTCCAATGGTGAAGTATTTATATAATGATCAACCGATTTTCGCCTTAGTTGTGAGTGGGGTTTCATTTATAATTGCTGCCTTATTGGTGAATAGAGTAACAGATATTGATGACGAAGTAACTGCTTAAAAACAAAGCGTTTAATGACAAGAAAAGGATTTATTTTTGATCTAGATGGTGTTATTGTAGATACTGCAAAATATCATTTTTTAGCCTGGAGAAATCTGGCTAACTCCTTAGATATTGACTTTACCAAAGAGCAAAATGAGCAATTAAAAGGAGTAAGTAGAATAACAAGTTTAGAGAAGATTCTGAATTGGGGAAACAAGATCGTTTCTGCTGATGAATTTGAAAAACTATTAGTTCAGAAAAACGAAGAATACTTGGAGTATATATCGAAAATGGACGAAAGTGAAATTCTTCCAGATACTGAAAAAGTTCTCGATTTTTTAATTCAGAATAATCAGGGAATTGCTCTTGGATCTGCAAGTAAAAATGCAGTTCCGATTCTAGAAAAAATCAATCTACTCAGCAAATTTGAATGCATAGTAGATGGCAACAGTGTGATTAAAGGTAAACCAAATCCGGAGGTGTTTTTAAAAGCTGCCGACGGATTACATGTACCTGCAACGCAATGTATCGTATTTGAAGATTCCATTGCCGGTATTCAGGCGGCTAATGCCGCTGATATGATTTCGATCGGAATTGGAGAACAAACAGTCTTACATGAGGCAGATTACGTCTTTAAAGACTTTACAGAGCTCTCGATTGAGTTCTTAAAATCGTTAATGAATTAACGTATTTACAATTTATTGTAGTAATTAAATTAATTTGAAATGAATCAAAATTATATCATTCCTAACGAATGGTCCATCATTGAAGAAGGTTTTGATCCACAAAATATCAAATCATCAGAAAGTATTTTCAGTATTGGGAATGGAGCCATGGGGCAACGTGCCAATTTTGAAGAAGATTATTCTGGTGACACCTTTCAAGGAAGTTATATAGCAGGAGTGTATTACCCAGATAAAACTAGGGTAGGTTGGTGGAAAAATGGTTATCCAGAGTATTTTGCTAAAGTATTAAATGCACCAAATTGGATTGGAATTCACATAACGGTGAATGGCGAAGAACTAGATTTAAATAAATGTAAATCAGTTTCAAAATTTCGTCGGGAATTGAATATGAAAGAAGGATGGTTATCCAGAAGTTTTGAAGCTAAACTTCAGAACGGAATTCAGGTTGAGGTAAAATCAGTTCGATTTTTAAGCCTTGCCCTCGATGAGGTTGGCGCTATTTCATATTCGGTTAAACCCATCAATTCAGCTGCCGAAATTCAATTTACACCTTATGTAGATGCAGGAATAACGAACGAAGATTCCAACTGGGATGATCAGTTTTGGAATATCGAAGAAATCAGTCAAAAAGAAGATGCCTCTTTCATTGTAGCGAAAACAATGAAAACTCATTTTTATACATGTACATTTATGAAATCACATTTGTATAAAAATGGTCAAGAAATCAAATCAGCAATTAAGCACAATCAATCAGAAAACAAAATTACATCTTCATTCACGATTTCCGTTCAACCTAATGATACCGCAACTCTTCAAAAGTTTGGAGGTTATGTTGTAGATCACAATCATCCAAAAGATGAATTGGTATCCGCTGCAATGAATGTAATTGAAAAAGCTACTTCGTTCGGTTTTGATAATTTATTGGAACTTCAAAAAGAAGAGTGGTCGAAAATATGGAGTATGGCAGACATTACCATTGATGGTGATGTGAAAGCACAACAGGGAATTCGATTCAATATCTTCCAGTTAAATCAAACCTATTTAGGTAAAGATGCCAATTTGAATATTGGTCCAAAAGGATTTACTGGTGAGAAATACGGCGGAAGTACCTATTGGGATACAGAAGCGTATTGTATTCCTTTCTACATGGCTACTAAAGATCAGGAAGTAGCTCGAAAATTATTGGAATACCGTTATCGTCATTTAGATAAAGCCATCGAAAACGCAGGAAAGCTTGGTTTTACCAATGGAGCAGCTCTATATCCGATGGTAACTATGAATGGAGAAGAATGTCATAACGAATGGGAAATTACCTTTGAAGAAATTCATAGAAATGGAGCAATAGCATTCGCCATTTATAATTATGAGCGATATACTCAGGATTATTCTTACATCCCAGAAAAAGGATTGGAAGTATTAATCGGAATTGCAAGATTCTGGCATCAGAGAGCGAATTTCTCTACGAATCAGAACAAATATGTGATTTTGGGTGTTACGGGTCCTAATGAATATGAAAACAACGTAAATAACAATTGGTATACGAATTACATTGCAAAATGGTGTATCAATTATGCTTTGGAATGTATTGAGAACGTGAAAGTGAATCACATTTCAGATTTCATTCGTATAAAGCAAAAAACCAACTTAACAGATGAAGAATTAGGGGTTTGGAAAAAAGTGTCTGATAATATGTATTTTCCGTATTCCGATGAACACAAAGTATTCTTACAGCAAGATGGATTCTTAGATAAAGAATTAATTACGGTTGCCGATTTAGATCAAAAACAACGTCCGATTAATCAACACTGGTCTTGGGATCGAATTTTACGTTCGCCTTACATCAAACAGGCAGATATATTACAAGGATTTTACTTTTTCGAAGATCATTTTTCAAATGAAGAATTAGAAAGACACTTTGACTTTTATGAACCATTTACGGTTCACGAATCATCACTTTCTCCGTGTTTACATAGTGTTCAGGCCGCAAAACTTGGACGAATGGAGCAAGCCTATACCTTCTATCTAAGAACGTCTCGATTGGATTTAGATGATTACAATCATGAAGTGCATGAAGGGCTGCATATCACATCTATGGCAGGAACATGGATGAGTATTGTTGAAGGCTTCGGAGGAATGCGTGTAAAGGAAGGTACTTTGTCTTTTACGCCTCAAATTCCATCGCAATGGAAAGGTTTTTCATTCAAAATCAATTTTAGAAATCAAATTCTAAAGGTGAATGTATGCCAGGGTCATACACACTTTGAATTGGATAAGGGAGACGAGCTTACCATTTTGGTGAATAACAAACCAGTAGTGGTATCTCCGAATAAATTAGTAACGGTTTAGTCATCAACCAAAACAAAACCTCATGAAAAAAATCAATGCTATTTTAGTCCTTTTTGGACTAGCCATCCTTATTGGATGTAATCCGTCGGTAAAAGAAGCTCCTGTTCTCGATCAGGAATACTCAGAAATTGAGCGTGTAGAACCACCAAATTGGTGGGTTGGATTCGAAAGCAAAAGTTTACAGCTTTTAATTAAGCACGACGGAATTGGTTCATATCAAGCATCGATAAATTATCCTGGGATTACCATTGTAAAACAACATAAGGCTAAAAGTCCGAATTACTTGTTTCTCGATTTAGAGATTTCAGAAGGAACTCCTTCAGGTAAATTCAACATTAGTTTTTCGAAAGAAGGTGAAGCAACTTTAAAGCACACCTACGAATTAAAATCAAGAGAAAAGTCAGGAGATGAGTATGTTGGTTTCAATAGTTCTGATGTCATTTATTTGATTGCACCAGATCGCTATGTGAATGCGAATCCTGCGAATGACAGTGTTGAAGGTTTGTTAGAAACTGAGGTAAACCGCGATCATGACTACAAACGTCATGGAGGAGATATTGAAGGGATTACAAATAGTCTTGGTTATATTTCTGATATGGGATTCACGGCGGTTTGGTCATGTCCTTTATTGACAAATGATATGCCTAGTGGATCTTATCACGGTTATGCAATCACAGATTTATATCAAATTGATCCTCGTTTTGGAACTTTTGAAGATTATCGAAAACTATCTGATGAGGCAGCTAAAAAGGGAGTGAAAATAGTAATGGATCAGGTTGCAAATCACTGCGGATTAAATCACTGGTGGATGAAAGACCTTCCCTTCGAAGATTGGGTAAATGATCAAAAAAATTACGAAGAAAATATTGATAATTGGAATTGGAAAACCACTCGTACTTCAAATCACAGAAGAACAAGCAATCAAGATATGTACGCTTCAGAAGCTGATAAAAAAGGTATGACAGACGGATGGTTTGTAAGCACCATGCCCGATTTAAATCAGCGCAACCCGTTTATGGCAAAGTACCTAATTCAGAATAGTATTTGGTGGATTGAAGCTGCGAATTTAGGTGGAATAAGACAGGATACCTATCCTTATCCAGATAAGGAATTTATGGCGAATTGGGCGGGAGCAATTATGAAAGAGTATCCGAACTTCAATATTGTCGGTGAAGAATGGAGTTATAATCCGCTGCTAATTGCCTATTGGCAGGATGGTCATAAAAATAAAGATGGATATGATTCAAATTTAAGATCATCAATGGATTTTGCTATGCAGCAAAATATTGTTGATGCCTTGAATGAAAAGGAAAATTGGAATACCGGACTTGTAAAAATTTATGAAGGATTGGCAAATGATTTTGCATATCATAATCCGAAGGATATTTTAGTTTTTCCAGACAATCACGATATGAGTAGAATCTTTACTCAGTTAAAAGGAGATGTTGCGAAAACAAAAATGGCTTTAGGATATCTTTTAGCAATGCCAAGAACAGCTCAAATTTATTACGGAACGGAGATTTTAATGGATGATTTTGAAAAACCCGGAGATCATGGATTGATTCGTACCGATTTTCCTGGTGGATGGCACGGTGATACCGTAAATGCATTTACGGGCGAAGGATTAACTGCAGACCAAAAAGGCATGCAGAGTTACCTAAAAACGGTCTTGAATTATAGAAAATCAAGTAAAGCAATCCACGAAGGAAAAACTGTGCATTTTGCGCCAAGAGGCGGAATTTATGCTATGTTTAGAATACTCGAAGATGAAATTGTTGTAGTGATTTTGAACAAATCTGATGCGACTTCGATTGGAACAGAAGTAATGAAAGAGATTGGTTTGGAAGGAAAACAAATGAAGAATATCGTTTCTGGTGAATCGTTTACTTGGAGCAATACACTTACTGTCAACTCGAATGGAATAACACTATTAACGACTAAACTATAAAGGCATATGAAAAAGATTGCATTAGTTTGCGTATTAGCACTTCTTTTCTCTTGTAAGACCGAAACGAAAAAAGAAGTCAAAGAAGAAAAGAATAAAGTTGATAATTCAACTAAAGTCCGTATCAATATCGATGATCTGACTTCTATTAATTTAGGATCAGGAAGTGTTCAAAGAATCACAGGATTACCATCAGAATATATCAAACCTCGTCCAGTGGATGTTTGGTTACCTGAGGGATATTCAAAAGAAAAAGAATATGCCGTTTTGTATATGCATGATGGTCAAATGCTATTTGATGCGGCTACAACGTGGAACAAACAAGAATGGAAGGTTGATGAAATTGCAGGACAATTGCAAAAAGAACAAAAGACTAAAGATTTTATCGTAGTTGCAGTTCATAATATTTCAGAAATACGTTGGAACGATTATTTTCCCGCAAAAGCGATGGACTTTGTAAGTAAAGAAGACAAAGCAAAAATTACGGCATTGGCACATCGTAATAATGCCAATACTGATTTATATGCAGACAACTATTTAAAGTTTCTTGTAGAAGAGCTAAAACCTTTAATCGAAAAGGTTTATTCGGTTAAGACTGACCCTGCAAATACATCCGTAGCCGGTTCTAGTATGGGCGGATTAATTTCAATGTATGCGATAAGTGAATACCCAGAAGTTTTTGGTGCTGCGGCTTGTATTTCGACCCATTGGCCAGGAGCAGGTGTTTCTGATGACAATCCTTTACCAGATGCCATTTTCAAGTATATGGAAGAGAATATTCCATCACCAGATACGCATAGAATTTATTATGATTATGGTGACCAAACCTTAGATCAATATTATCCGCAATATGCATCCAGAGTAGATGCCATTATGAAAGGGAAAGGATATGATGCGTCAAACTTTGAAAATCGATTTTTTAAAGGGGCAGACCATTCGGAAAATTCCTGGAATCAGCGTTTAGGTATACCATTCATGTTCTTATTAGGAAAGTAATATGAAAAGAATCCTTGTTCTATTTTTTGTATGCTATACAACTGTTGGATTTTCACAAAAACAAGCTAGAGAATATCAATCTCATAAAGAGGAGAATGGAGTTTTTGAGGTGACAACTACAGATGGAACTTATCTATTTAAAATTTATTCGAATTCCATCTTAGAAACCACTTTTCTACCGAAAGGTGAACTTCCGAATGAAACTTCTCATGCCATTATTATTCAGCCAAAAAAAGAAAAAGCGAATTACAATTATCAAGGTGAAATAATTGAGTATGGAACCGATGGAATTTCGGTCCAAATCACAACAAGACCATTTCAAGTATCCTATTTCTATAAAGGCAAAAAATTAATCGCTGAAAAGGAAGGCTATTACAAATCCAAACATGAACCCATGGAGATGGTTCAAGGGAATATAGTGGCTGAAACCACTGAGAAAATTTCATTCGAATTACAAACTGATGAAGTTTTATACGGTGGAGGAGCTAGAGCTCTAGGAATGAACCGAAGAGGTAATCGTTTACCTTTATACAACCGCGCTCATTATGGGTATCAAACCTATTCAAAATTGCTCAACTTTTCGATGCCGATTGTCCTTTCTTCGAATCGATATATGATTCATTTTGATAATCCGGCTATTGGGTATTTGGATTTAGATAGTAAAAAAGATAATTCTCTCATTTATGAGACTATTTCAGGAAGGAAAACCTATCAGATTATAGCTGGAGATTCATGGTACGATATTAATGAAGCTTATTCTAAATTGACAGGTACACAACCTTTATTGCCTCGTTGGGCCTTAGGTAATTTCTCAAGCCGTTTTGGGTATCATACACAAATGGAAGTTGAGCATACCATTCAACAATTTAAAGAAGATGAAATTCCGGTAGATGCGGTAATTCTTGATTTGTATTGGTTCGGAAAGACCATCCAAGGAACTATGGGTAATCTTGAAATCGATCGTGATTCATTTCCGAAAATAGAGGAAATGATTAAAAACTTAAATCAGAAGGGAGTTAAAACCGTACTGATTACAGAGCCTTTTGTATTAACAACATCAACTAAATGGAAAGAGGCATCAGAAAAGAAAATATTGGCTACAGACAGCGTTGGGCGACCAGCTAAATACGATTTTTATTTCGGAAATACTGGAATTATTGACGTGTTTAAAAAAGACGGGCGAGACTGGTTTTGGAATATCTATAAAGGATTAAGAGAAAAAGGAGTAAAAGGAATTTGGGGTGATTTAGGTGAACCAGAAGTATTGCCGTTTTGGGTGAAATTCACCGGAGCTACTGCCGATGAAATCCATAATATCTACGGACATAACTGGGCCAAATTAATTCATGAGGGGTACTTGAAAGAGTATTCCAATGAACGACCCTTTATTTTGATGCGAGCTGGTTATTCAGGTTCTCAACGCTATGGAATTGTGCCGTGGTCTGGTGATGTGAGTAGAAGTTGGGGAGGATTGCAAAGTCAGCCAGAAATAGCATTGCAAATGGGAATGCAGGGAATGGGCTTTATGCATTCTGACTTAGGCGGATTTGCAGGTGCAAATCTAGACGATAATTTATACACACGATGGTTGCAATACGGTGTTTTTCAGCCTGTGTTCAGGCCTCACGCCCATGAAGATGTAGCTAGTGAACCCGTTTTTAGAAGTACGGAAGCAAAAGCAAAAGCCAAAAAAGCAATTGAACTTAGATATCAAATGCTACCCTATAATTACAATTTAGCATTCGAAAACCATTCAAAAGGATATCCTCTAATGAGGCCTTTATTCTATGAGGATGCCAATGCAGTTTTAAAAGAAAATTCATCAACTTACTTATGGGGTAAGGACTTTTTAGTAACTCCAATTTTAAAAGATAGTATAACCACCAAAGAGGTTACTTTTCCATCGGGAAATAATTGGTTTGATTTTTATGATGGAACTAAAATTAAAGGGGGGCAAACAAAATCTGTTAATGTTGCAAAGGATTATATTCCTACCTATGTTAGAGGAGGTGCTTTTGTCGTTTTAACTGATGTCGTTCAAACCATAATGAATTATTCTGGTAATGATTGGAATGTTCATTATTACTATGATGAATCCGTGAAAGAAAGCGAAAGGGTTTATTACAATGATGATGGTAAACTCGCAGGAGCCTATGAAAAAGGTGCTTATGAACTGATTGAATTTGAAGCCGAATCGGAACGAAAATGGCTAGAGATTGATTTTGAAGCTGAGCAAGGGTCAAATTGGACAGCCACCACTAAGAATATCAATTTGATTTTACACAATATTGAATGGACCCCGAAACGTATAAAAGTGAACGGAAAATCAATATCAGTAAATAGAAATGGGGGTAAACTAACGATTCCGGTTGTTTGGAATACTCATAAAGAAATGAAAATAAAAGTCTCATTAAGACAATAAGAAGATGAGAAAAGTAATTATAACAGGTTTGGTTCTAGCAATGACAGTTTTTCAAAATTGTGATAGCAAAAAGCAAAAAACAATGAGTAAGGATATAGATTCGAAATCAAAAAAGGTAGTTGTTTATCAGGTGTTTACAAGATTGTTTGGGAATACCAATACAACAAATAAACCTTGGGGAACCATAGAAGAAAATGGAGTAGGAAAGTTTGAAGATTTCACCGATAAAGCTTTACAAGAAATTAAAGATCTAGGTGTGACTCATATTTGGTATACCGGGGTTCCTCATCACGATGTTATTACAGATTATACCAAATTCGGAATTTCAAATGATGATCCAGATGTTGTGAAAGGTAGAGCCGGATCACCATATGCCGTGAAAGATTATTATAATGTGAATCCAGATTTGGCTGTGAATCCTGCAAACCGATTAGCGGAATTTGAAGCTTTGATTGAGAGAACACACAAGGCCGGATTGAAACTTCTCATCGATATAGTACCAAATCACGTTGCCCGAAATTATCAAAGTATTTCTAATCCGAAGGGAACAAAAGATTTTGGAGCTGACGATGATAAGACGGTTCAATATGATGTGAACAATAACTTTTATTATAATCCTGGTGAGGCATTTGAAGTTCCTGATTTTTCAAATGGGTATAAACCATTAGGGGGAGACGAACATCCACTCTCTGACCGAAAATTTGATGAAAATCCAGCAAAATGGACAGGAAATGGATCCAGAGCATCCAAACCAAGTTTTTATGATTGGTATGAAACTGTAAAAGTCAATTACGGAATTAGTCCTGATGGTCGTAAAGATTTTGACGAATTACCTCAAGGTTTTGAAAATAAGGATTATAAAAAACACTACGAGTTTTGGAAAGATAAAACTGTTCCAAATTCATGGATAAAATTTAAAGACATAGCTCTTTATTGGATCGATAAAGGGGTTGATGGTTTCCGGTATGATATGGTAGAAATGGTTCCTGTGGAATTCTGGAGCTACATGAATTCGACCATTAAAATGAAAAATCCGAATGCTTTTTTATTGGCAGAAGTATATAATCCTAGTTTATACAGAGATTACATCCATAAAGGAAAGATGGATTATTTGTACGACAAGGTAGAATTGTATGATACGATTAAACATGTAATGCAAGGACACGGATTAACTGATCATATTCCTCCTATTCAGGAAGGATTAAAAGATATTGAACATCATATGTTACATTTCTTAGAGAATCATGATGAACAGCGAATTTCTAGTCCGGAATTTGCAGGAAAAGCCAGTAAGGGTAAACCAGCCATGGTTGTTTCTGCGACGATTTCAACGGCTCCAACAATGGTTTATTTTGGGCAAGAGTTAGGCGAAGACGGATCTGAAAATGCTGGATTTGGTAGTCCATCAAGAACTTCCATTTTCGATTACATTGGTGTGCCTGCTTTACAACGCTGGGTGAACAACAAAGCGTTCGATGGTGGCCAATCTACTGAGGTTGAACTCGAACTACGCGATTTTTACAAGCGATTGTTAAACTTTACCATTTCTTCGGATGCCTTAATGGGTAATTATGAAGATTTACACTTGCATAATCGACGTAATACGTTGAATTACAATGATAAAATTTTATCATTCGCACGTTGGAATGATACTGAGAAACTAATAATCATTTCTAATTTTAGAGAAGGACCACATCGATTTAGATTTACATTATCACCATCGGTTTTAGCAAAATGGAATTTGAATGATGGAGAATACCAATTAGCAGATCAGTTGTATAAGAAAAAATCATTTAAGCTTTTTATTCAAGGGGAGAAAGCTTTTGTAGATATTCAAATAGAATCCCTTGAATCATTTATTTTAAAGCTACAATAACACATAAAGATGAAAAAATTAAGTGTATTCATTAGTTTATTAGCCTTTTTGAGCTGCAAGGAGATGCCAAAAAAAGATACTGCAGTGGTCGCTACTGATAAAAAGCAGTTCAATTGGAATGCAGCAAACGTTTATTTTCTTTTAACAGATCGATTCAATAATGGAGATCCGTCAAATGATGTCAATTTTGATAGAACTGCAAAGACTGGAAAATTGAGGGGTTTTGAAGGTGGTGATATCAAAGGAGTGACTGAGAAGATAAAAGAAGGCTATTTTACCGATTTAGGAATTAATGCCATTTGGATGACTCCAATTGTTGAACAAATTCACGGTGCTACTGATGAAGGAACTGGTTTATCTTATGGTTTTCATGGCTATTGGACAAGTGATTGGACCGCAATTGATCCGAATTATGGTACAAAAGAAGATTTAAAAGAATTGGTTGAAGTAGCTCATAGTAAGGGAATTCGAATTTTACTGGATGCCGTAATCAATCATACGGGTCCTGTGACGGAGAAAGATCCTGTGTGGCCATCAGATTGGGTGCGCACTAGTCCACAATGTCGTTACGACAATTATGAAAATACAATCACGTGTACCTTGGTGAAAAACCTTCCAGATATTAAAACTGAAAGTAATGAGGAGGTTGAACTACCACCTCAATTGGTTGCTAAATGGAAAGCAGAAGGACGATTTGAACAAGAGGTTGCAGAATTGGATGAGTTCTTTAAAAGAACAGGACATCCAAGAGCTCCTAGGTTTTATATCATGAAATGGTTAACCGATTACATTACCGAATTCGGAATTGATGGTTATCGAGTTGATACGGTAAAACATACCGAGGAGTTTGTATGGCAGGAGTTCAGAGAGGCTTGCGATTATGCCTTTGCTGAATTCAAGAAAAATAATCCGGATAAAGTAATAGATAACACCAACTTCTTTTTAGTGGGAGAGGTGTATAACTACGGAATTAGTGGAGGTCAATATTTTAATTTCGGTGATAAAAAAGTAAATTATTTTGACAAGGCTTTTCATAGCTTGATCAATTTTGAATTCAAATGGAATGCAAAGCAAATGCCTGTAAATGAATTCTTTGCTAAATATAATTCTACGTTAAATAAGGATTTGAAAGGTTACGGAGTTTTGAATTATTTAAGTTCACATGATGATGGTCAGCCATTTGATCCGAAAAGAGAAAATGCAGAAAGAACCGGAACCTTATTATTATTGGCTCCTGGAGCTTCGCAAGTATATTACGGTGATGAATCTGCCAGATCTTTAGTTATAGAAGGAACAGAAGGGGATGCAACATTACGATCGTTTATGAATTGGGATGAACTTGAAAATGACAAGCAAAAATCAGTACTGTCTCATTGGCAAAAATTAGGTCAATTTAGAGCGAGACATACATCGGTGGGTGCTGGTATTCATAATGAAATTTCAAATTCAGAAGGATTTGTATTTTCAAGAATGCTAGATCAAGATAAGGTCGTAGTAGGGATTGATCTAAAAGGAAACTCGAAATCAATTAATGTAGAAGGAGTTTTCGAAAATGGTGCAAAAATAAGAGATGCCTACAGCGGCACGGAATCTATCGTACAAAATGGAAAGCTGAACATGACAAGCGAATTTGAAATTGTTTTACTCGAAAAATTATAATATGAAAAATTTAGTTCTACTTCTTTGTATTTCGCTATTCATGGGATGTGCCGTTGATTCGTCAAAGGTTAAATCCCCAAATGGAAATGTTCAGGTAAATTTCTTTCTTTCATCAGAAGGACAGTTTTTTTATACCGTCAAATACAAGGATAGAGCTATTATTGATACTTCCTATGTGGGATTCGAATTGAAGAATGCTCCGAATTTAGAAAAAGGATTTATCGCAAGAGTCAGGAAGCCAATTGAGGTTGAAGAGTCATGGGAAATGCCTTGGGGAGAACAAAAAAATGTAAAAAATCATTACAATCAAATTCAGGTAGAACTTGAAGAAAAATTCGATTTGCAACGAAAGGTCAATTTGACATTTCGAGTGTATAATGACGGAGTCGGATTTCGATATGAATTCCCAGAACAACCGAATTTAAAAGAAGTGCTAATCTTAGAGGAAAACACCGAGTTTAATTTAACTGAGGATTATAAGACATTTTGGATTCCGGGTGATTGGGATATTTATGAGCATTTGTACAGCACTACCAAACTCTCTGAGATTGATGCCCAATCCTACATCCCAAAGACAAATTTAGCCCAAACCTATATTCCAGATAATGCGGTGAATACTCCAGTAACATTGGTTGGAGAAGATGGAATTCATTTGAGTTTCCATGAAGCTGCTTTAGTTGATTATTCAGGAATGACACTCAAAGTTGATACTGAAAATCTTTCGTTTAAGAGTCAATTGGTAGGTTCTAGAAACCATGATTATAAAGTAAAACGATCCACACCTTTTCACACGCCATGGAGAACCATTCAAATTTCAGAGAATGCTGCTGGATTGATTGAATCCAATTTAATAGTCAATTTAAACGAGCCTAATAAGTTAGGCGATGTATCCTGGTTTACTCCAATGAAATACACCGGAGTGTGGTGGGAGATGCACCTAGGAAAATCTTCATGGGATTACGGAATGGAATTGGTTGATGGAAAATGGAAAGATACAGGTAAAGCGCATGGCAAACATGGGGCAACAACAGAAAATGTGAAACAATTCATCGATTTTTCTGCGAAAAATAATATTGGTGGAGTTTTAGTAGAAGGATGGAATACAGGTTGGGAACGCTGGATTGGATTTGAAGATCGTGAAGGAGTCTTTGATTTTGTTACACCATATCCTGATTATGATATTGATGAGGTAACCGCTTATGCGAAATCGAAAGGAGTTCAGATTATCATGCACCATGAGACATCCGCGGCCACAGAAACTTACGATAAACAAATGGATGCCGCTTACGGTTTAATGCAGAAATACGGAATGCATGCGGTAAAATCCGGCTATGTTGGAAAAATTCTGCCGAAAGGAGAATATCATCATGGGCAATATATGGTTAACCATTATAACAATGCCGCAATCAAAGCAGCTAAATATCAAGTTGCCGTAAATGCACATGAACCAATCAAGGCGACGGGTCTTAGAAGAACATATCCAAATATTATTTCCAGAGAAGGATTAAGAGGGCAGGAGTTCAATGCATGGTCTGGAGACGGTGGAAATCCGCCAGAACATTTACCGATTGTCGCATTTACCAGAATGTTGGCAGGTCCAATAGATTTTACTCCAGGTATTTTCAATATTAAATTCGACGAATATCGCGAGGACAATCAAGTGAATACAACTCTGGCTCAACAGTTAGCACTTTATGTGGTTATTTACTCTCCTGTGCAAATGGCAGCTGATCTTGTTGAGCACTATGAAGCAAATCCTGCAGCCTTGCAATTTATAAAGGATGTGGGCGTAGATTGGTCAGAAACCAAGGTGTTAAATGGGGAAGTTGGAGATTACGTTACTCTTGCGAGAAAGAAAAGATCTACAAATAATTGGTTTGTTGGAGGAATTACGGATGAGAATTCTAGATCCATTCAAATATCATTTGACTTTTTAGACCCAGATAAAACCTATTCGGCCAAAGTTTATAGAGACGGGAAAAATGCTCAATGGGATAAAAACCCGTTGGATTTAATAATCGAAGAAAGAAAATTGAAGAAATCCGATGTTCTGCAGTTAGAACTCGCCGAAGGAGGAGGATTTGCGATAAGTATTATCCCGGATTAATTATTTTCGCGTTACACGATCAAATTCTCGAATCATGTAAAATGCCCAAATAAAAACCCAGAAGCCTACGAAAATCGAAAAGTACAGTACAATACTATCTGCGTTCATTTTTGATTAGTTTTAAATAAATTACTATCCCCAATAGGGTTGGAGCCCACAATCCGATAAATATTCCGTGAAGTTTATGTCCTGTTAAAAACAGCCATTCTGCAATTATAATAATGGCTAAAAGTAAAATTAGTATCAGTAAATTTGCTATTCCTAGTTTTTTAATCATCTGCTGAAATCCTATTTCTATAAAGATATGAATATTTGTTTGGTTAATGATATATATTTTTCGATAGATATATCTTATTGTTATGTACAACAAAAACACAACATTTAAGAACTATACAAAAAGTGGAAATAATATTGAAATCTACCTAATAGCGCTATTTTTTATATTTTAGTCCCACAACATGTTTAGTAAAATTCGATTTATGAGGTATTTGTTAGGTATAGTTTTTATTATTCAAATTTCACTTTATTCTCAGGAAGTTCCGCCTGTACGGGCTTATTTTCCAATGGATTACAATGCTGAGAATCAGAATTGGTCGATCACTCAAGACCCAAATAAGAACATTTATATTGCCAATAACAAGGGGGTATTAACTTTCAATGGAGATGATTGGAAATTGTATGAAACGCCTAACGAATCCATTATGCGATCCGTATTTTATCTGGACGGAAAACTATTTTCTGGATTTTATAATGATTTTGGCTACTGGGAAAAAGATGATTTCGGAAACCTAAATTTCACTTCGTTAAAAGATCGTTTTCAAATACAAATGCTTGAAGATGAGCAAATTTGGGAAATATATGAGCTTGATGGTTGGTTGTTGTTTAAATCGCTTCAAAGAATTTATTTGATAAATCTTAAAGAGGAGAAAACCAAAGTAATTGAAGGGAAAAATAATATTACCAAGTTATCCAAGGTTAACGATGGGTTTTATTTTCAGGATTATAGTTATGGAGTTTATAAGATTCAAAACGGAGAACCGGTTTTGTTGTCAGACGATAATTTTTTGAAAAACAACAAGATCGTACAATTTTATGACGACAACGGAGATTTAAATTTTGTGACCCAATCTAAGGGTATATATAAAATAGTGGGTAGTAGAATTATCCCATCAGATTCTAAATTAAATACCATATTATCTGGATATTCAGTTTATAGTGCTAAGCAATTGAATAATGGTGATTTTGCCATTGGAACCATTACAAATGGTTTGCTTTACCTGAATAAATCAGGTGAAATTAGGTACAAAATCAACCAAAATAAAGGGTTAATTAACAATACTATATTATCTATATTTGAAGATTTAGATGAAAATATTTGGCTAGGTCTTGATAAGGGGGTAGGTATAGTTAATATGAAATCTTCTTTCCGTTTTTTTAATGATAAAAATGGTTCATTCGGAACGGTATATGCATCTCAACGTTTTAATGGAAGAATTTACTTAGGAACCAATCAAGGGTTATTCTTCAAGTCAGAAGGTTCGAATGATGAATATCAACTAATGGATAATACACTCGGTCAAGTTTGGAGTTTATCGGTTATTGATAATGAATTATTTTGTGGGCATGATAAAGGAACTTTACTGATTGATCAACGAAATCGAGCTTCTATTATATCGGATGTATTGGGAACATGGATGATTCGGAAAATTCGGAAAAATACCGTCATTCAGGGTAATTATGACGGACTGCACATTTTAACAAAACAAGGTAATCGATGGATCTATTCTCATAAAATTGAGAATTACAGTACTTCAAGTAAACAATTTGAATTGGTTGGTGAGAAAACGATTTTTGTCAATCATGAATATAAAGGAGTTTACAAATTATCCTTGTCAGATGATCTCAAATCGATAGTTAAAAACGAGAGAATTCAAGATGTAAAAAAAGGTATTCATTCTAGTATATCTCAGTACAATAATAAATTATTATACGCATCAAGAGATGGTGTATTTGTTTATGATCAGAATAATGATGCTTTTAAGAGGGATTCATTATATAGTTTACTGCTTCCAAAGTCGTCATTCGAATCGGCAAAATTAGTTTTTGATAATGAACAGAATAAATTGTGGTCCTTTACATCTCATGGACTAAAATATCTGTCGCCAGGGACATTAAGTAGTTCCTACCAAGTTAAAACGATACCAATTTCAGGAGCATTGATTAAAGGCGCTTCTGGATATGAAAATATCATGTCTTTATCTGATAATCGCTATTTGTTGGGTACTTCTGAAGGCTATGTTACCCTAGAATTGGATGAAAAGAAGACTCAAGAAAATTTTAATGTTAACCTTAGTGGGATTGAGAAATATCAAAAGGATAATAATCCGGAAATCGTAAAATTGAAGAATGGAAATCAGTTTTTACCAGAGTTTAATAATCTTGTTTTTTATTGCAATGTTCCTAATTTCAATAAAACGTATTTAAAGAAATACCAATACAAACTCGAAGGCTATAATGAAGTTTGGAACGAATTGTCAAATACGAATCGAATCGTTTACAAAAATTTACCATCTGGAAAATATACTTTTAAAGTTGTGGCATTCCTAAATGATTCAAAAAGTATTAATGAAGCGTCCTATAATTTTACCATTGCGAAGCCATGGTTTGAATCTGATTTGCTATATGTAGTATACTTGATATTATTCGGAATTCTGTTATACTCAATTCATTTAGTTACTAGACGATATTATCAAAAACAAAGAGAGAAGATTTTAGAAAATACTCAGAAAGAGTTGGAAATGAAAGAGTTAGAGAATTCCAAGCAGATCATTAAGTTAAATAATGAAAAACTTCGAAACGATATTGAAGGTAAGAATCGAGAGTTGGCGACATCTACAATGAGTATTATTAAAAAGAATGAGTTCTTAAATGATATTAAAAATGAATTGATGAATGGAGGAGAAAAAAGCATCTCCAAAGTAATTCGAATCATTGATAAGGATTTAAATAATACGGACGATTGGAAGATGTTTCAAGAGGCCTTTAATAATGCGGATAAGAAATTTTTGCGTAAAATTAAAACCAAACATCCAGACCTTACTCCAAATGATCTAAGACTTTGTGCTTATTTGCGCTTAAATTTATCTTCAAAAGAAATAGCGCCATTATTGAATATTTCTCCTAGAAGTGTTGAAGTTAAGCGATATCGCCTACGAAAGAAGATGCAGTTAGACCACGACATCAACTTAACGAACTACATCATTGATATATAATTCCTATACACAACCCATACACACCTCTTTTTGTTTTTTGTTGTATTTGTCGTATTCGTAGGAATGACAGGGTATTTTTAATAATGCACTAAATTTTAGGTCTTCAATATTGCTGTATATTCAATGTATAGTAATTAATTAACAATTTCTTAATATTTATGATTAAATTGTAATTCAATTAAATCTCAATTATTTATTAGATGAAAAAAGGAACTATTACTTTACTCCTTATGCTATTTTCTTTGGCATTTCATGCGCAGGAAATTAATGTAAAGGGAGTTGTGAAAGATGCGGCGACTGGTGAAACCTTACCAGGGGTGAGCGTCGTTGTAAAGGGTACTGCCGTTGGTACAGAAACCGATTTTGACGGTATGTATCAGTTGAAAAAAGTGAAGAAAGGATCGATTTTGGTTTTTTCTTACCTAGGAATGCAGACTAAAGAGGTTGTCGCCAACAAAGAGGTGATCGACGTTACTTTAGAGGAAAGCGCTCAGCAATTAGATGAAATCGTTGTTGTGGGTTATGGTACGCAACGTAAGAAAGAAGTTACGGGTGCGGTTTCGTTAGTATCGAGTGAAACACTTGAAGAAATTAAGCCTGTTCGGGTAGAGCAAGCACTTCAGGGTCAGGTAGCAGGAGTAAATATTACTTCTACTTCAGGATCTCCAGGTGCTGGTTTAAGTATTCGAATTAGGGGTATCACCACAAACGGTGATAACAACCCATTAATTCTTGTTGACGGAAACCGTATTGGAGACTTAAGTGCTATTAACCCATCAGATATTGCATCGATCAATATCTTAAAGGATGCAACAGCAGGTATTTATGGTGTGCAAGGTGCGAATGGTGTTATCTTGATTACGACAAAAACAGGTAGAAAGAATACTGGGGTGAAGAATACATTAAATATGTATATGGGATTCCAGCAGACTACTCGTGAAATTCCGCTATTAAATGCAACTGAATATGCTTTATTAGCAAATGAAGCTTTTGCGGCAAATGGTGAGCCTTTACCTTTCCCAAGTGTTAGTGGATTTGGTCAAGGAACAAACTGGCAAAGAAATGCATTTGAAACGGCGCCAATTTCAAGTATTGATTATACTTTAAACAAAGGAACGGAAAAATCAACATTATCGTTTGGTTTATCAGTATTAAACCAAGACGGTATTGTTGGAGGAGACAAGTCGAACTTTAACAGAAGTGTTGCTAGATTAAACTACACGTATGACATTACTGAGAAATTAAAGTTGACAACGTCTACAATTTTTACAAATTCCAATAAAAAGAATTTAATTGAAAATGCGTTAGGATCTGTTTTATTTAATGCATTAAATATGCCTCCAACGATTTCTGTAAGAGATGCGAATGGTGATTTCTCTCTCCCACCAGCGATCGGTACAGGTATCGAGGTGGCTAACCCATTAGCACAGGTAGATAATACATTTAATATTGCTATAACGAATAAAATTGCTGGTGCTTACAGATTAAGCTACCAGGTAAATGATAACCTCAGCGCAGAAGCACGTTATCAGTTTAATTATGCAGATGTATTTTCGAAAAACTTAAGACCTGAGGCGTTCTTCGGTCAAGGTAGTGTATTCAATACCACTGCGGCTCAAGCGAATGTTCAGGAAGTTGGACAAATCTATAAGGATTTTACATTCAATGCCTTATTGAGATATGAGAATACTTTTGCTGATGATCATTATGTTCAAGCAATGTTAGGTACAGAGGTGTTCAGAACTCAAGGGTATAACTTATATAACTTACAATTATTTGGAACAACATCTAGAGATTTATGGGCAGTAGGAACTACTCCAGGATCTGTAGATAACTTAGCGATTAACAATCAACCACAAAGATTCTTCGATAGTAGACTTTTATCGTATTTCGCAAGAGTACAATATAAGTTTAAAGACAGATATTTATTATCTGGTGTAATCAGACGTGATGGTTCTTCTAACTTTGGTCCTAAGAATAAATTTGGATTTTTCCCATCAGTTTCTGCTGGTTGGATTATCTCTGAAGAGGATTTCATGAGTGATGTTAAATTCGTTGATAACTTAAAGGTTAGAGGATCTTGGGGTATCATCGGTAATGATAAGATTCCATCATTCGGATTCGTTTCTCTACTGACTGGAGAAGGAACATATGTATTCAATAACCAATTGCAATATGGTGTTGCTTTAGGAGCGATTTCTAACCCAGAAATTCGTTGGGAAAAGAACATCAACTTCAACGGAGGTATTGATGCAACTTTATTCGATAGAAAAGTAAATATTACTGCAGATTACTTCTATAAGAAAACAGAAGACTTATTGGTGAATCCACAAGTTTCTGGAATCTTAGGGGTTGCGGCACCTGGTGCAGCTGGTCCAGTTGTAAATGCTGGTACGGTTGAAAACCGTGGTTTAGAATTCTCTATCGGATATTCTGATGAATTGTCTGACGACTTCAAATTCAACTTGAATTACAACTTTACTACTTTAGAGAATGAAGTATTATTTGTAGGTAACTCAACTGGAGTTTTAGAGGGAGGTTCTTTCGGAATTGGGCAAGATCCACCATCTAGAATGGAAGCTGGATTCCCAATAGGATATTTCTACGGATATAGAACTAATGGAATTTTCCAAACGCAAGGAGAGATTAATGGAAGTCCTGCATTACCAAACACAGCTCCTGGTGATATCAGATTTGTAGATGTGAACGGTGACGGAGTTATCGATAACAACGATAAAACAAATATCGGTGATCCAATCCCAGATATTACAATGGGATTCAACATGTCATTTAACTTTAAGAATTGGGATTTTAATGCGTATGCGTTTGCTTCAATTGGTAATGAAATCGTAAGAAACTACGAAAGAAACCTACCATTAACGAACAGACCAACATATTATTTAGATCGTTGGACGGGTCCTGGAACAAGTAATACATTCCCAAGAGTAACAACAGGTGCAACAAATAACATTTTGTTCTCTGATTTCTACGTTGAGGATGGGTCATTCTTACGTTTACAAAGTGTACAGTTAGGATACACGCTAAACGAATCATTGGTTGAGAAAATCAACTTTGATAGCATTCGTTTCTATGTGTCTGCTTCAAACTTGTTTACGTTAACCAAGTATAGAGGTTACGATCCAACAGCGTCTTCTGGAGCTCCAATTGGTGGAGGTATAGATCAAGGATTCTACCCAAATCCAAAAACATTTTTGTTAGGTGCTAACATTAATTTTTAAATTAATTGAAGATGAAAAATTTATATAAAATACTAGCTTTATTTATCGTGACAATGACCTTAAATGTGTCTTGTGATGATTATATAGATGTAAAAGCGGAAGTTGAAAACTCGGAAGATTTTTTCAATACCGAAGATGACTATCAAAATGCACTTATTGGTGCTTATGATTTGTTACACTCTACTTATTTAAATGTAATGTTAGGAGAAATTGCTTCAGACAATACATTAGCCGGAGGTGAAAGTGCAACAGACGTAATTGGTATTCAGGAAGTCGATGATATGATTCATACTCCAGTAAACCAACAGCTTAGAGATATCTGGAGCTGGATGTTTGCAGGTGTGAATAGAGCAAACTATATCTTAGAATTCAAAGACAAAACAGACTTTGCAGGAAAAGATCAAGTTATTGCTCAGGCTCAGTTTTTAAGAGCGTATTACTACTTTGAATTAGTAAAGTGGTTTGGAGATGTTCCATTAGCAGTTGATAAGCGTATCCAATTTGGTGAGCAATTCAATATCGAAAGAACACCTAAAGCTCAGGTATATGCGCAAATTGAGGCTGATTTAATGGCAGCAGCGGCAGTTTTACCATATGTCCAAGCAGAAGTAGGTAGAGCGACTAAAGGTGCGGCACAGGCTTTATTAGGAAAAGCATATTTATACCAAGATAAGTTTGATGAAGCTGCAGCAGTTTTAGAAGACGTAATCAATAATGGTCCTTACGACTTAGTTACTGATTATAATTCAATCTTCGAACATGCAGGTGAAAACAATATTGAATCTGTATTTGAAGTTCAGTATTCTGAGCAAGAAGGAGCAGGATTTGGTTGTTTACAGTGTAGTGAAGGGAACGTAGCTGTTGGATTCCAAGGAGTAAGAGCTTACGTGGGTCCTTTATTCTCATCAGGATTTAGTTTCAGTGTACCAGTTCAAGACGCATATGATGCGTTTGAAAACGGAGACTTAAGACGAGATGTTGCAATTTTAGACATCGATGCTTGGGCGACACAAACAGGAGCTACTTTTGGAACAGGTTATGAGCATACGGGATACTTCAATAGAAAATATATCCCAAGAACTAGAAGTTCTGCAGCTCAGGGTGATAGAAACCTAACAAACCCAAACAACTACAGGGCGATTCGTTTTGCAGATGTTTTATTAATGGCAGCTGAGGCGAATAATAGGAAATCGTCTGCAGATGATGCAAAGGCTTTAATGTACTTGAATAGAGTAAGAGAAAGAGCTTTTGGTGGAACGGCGAACAACTTAACTTCAACAGGATCTACTTTGACAGAAAATATCTGGGCAGAACGTAGAGTTGAATTAGTTGGTGAAGGTCATAGATTCTTTGATCTAGTAAGAACAGGAAAAGCAGCACAGGCAATCCCAGGATTCACTGCTGGTAAACATGAATTATTCCCAATTCCAGAAATTGAGATTCAATTGGCTGGTAATACTTGGGCTCAAAATCCAGGGTATTAAACATTTAAATTATGAAGAAAATTAAAAATTTAGTTAAGTATACTTCTTTAATTGTCTTGTTCGTAGTTGCATGTACAGATAATTTAAGAGACATTTCTTTCTTAGATAGTGTTCCTTATCCATCTAATATTTCTGCAACGTATAGTATTACACAAGATAATACAGGATTAGTTACAATTACACCGAAAGCTGATGGAGCAGTTGCTTTCAAAGTTACTTTTGGTGATGGTAGTGATACTGTAGAAGTTCCTCATGGTGAAAGCGTAGATCATGTTTATGCCGAAGGAACATACACAGTTGGAATTAGCGCTTCAAACGTAAGAGGTCTAGAAGCAGGAACAACACAAACTTTAGTTGTTTCATTTATTGCACCTCAAAATTTAGTGGTAGCTATTGAAAATGATCCAGGAATCTCTAAGCAGGTTAATATTACTGCAAATGCAGATTTCGCAGCGACATTTGATTTTGATTCAGGTGAGACTGGTGTTACTCAACCAGTAGTGTCTGCAAATATTGGAGAAACGGTTTCTTACCAATATACTGATCCAGGTACTTATAATGTGAAAGTTACAGCAAAAGGTGGTGCGATTGCAACTACCGAATATGCAGTTGCTTTTGAAGTAACAGAAATCTTAGCGCCAATTGCTTCTGCACCTGCAGTGCCAACTAGAAGTGCTGGAGATGTAATTGCAATTTATACCGACGGAGCCTATACAGATGCAACAGGGACTGATTTCTTCCCAGATTGGGGACAGGCAAGTCAAGGTTCTAGCTGGGCTGAATTCGACTTAAATGGTGATAAAATGCTACAGTATGTGAACTTAAGTTACCAAGGTATTCAATTTGGTTCTCAGATTGATGTGAGCGGAATGGAATTTTTACACTTAGATGTTTGGACTGCTAAAGTAACGCAGTTAGAAACTTCTTTAATTAATATTCCAGCAGGTGGTGGAGCAGCAAGTGAAAAGCCTGTGACAAAAGACTTAACTGCAGATGCATGGACTAGCTTAGATATTCCAATTGCAGACTATGTAAGTCAAGGTTTAACTGTTGATGAAATTTTACAATTGAAATTCGTTGGTACTCCTTGGGCTACTGGAACTGTATTTATTGACAATATATATTTCTACAAGGCGCCTTCTGGAGTTGTGACTTCGACCATTGAAGATTTTGAAGGTACTCCACCTGCATTTACTGCTTTTGGAAACATTGCGGCTATTGAGGTCATCGATAATCCTGACCCAAATGGAGCAAATACAACGGCAAAAGTTGCGAAAATGACAAAAACTGCTGGCTCAGAAGTCTGGGCAGGTTCGTTCTTTAATATTTCTACGCCTTTAGATTTGAATAATTATGGAAAGCTTAGTGTAAAGACTTGGTCACCCAAAAGCGGCGCAACAGTTCGACTTAAAATTGAGAATCAAGCAAATAATCAAGAGTTTTTCGAAATTGATGCAACGACAACCGTAGCAAACTCCTGGGAGGAACTTACATTCGATTTATCAGCAGCACAAGCATTTACCTATGATAGAATTGTAATATTCTTTGATTTTGGTAATGCAGGAGATGACTCTGTTTACTACTACGATGAATTTAATCTAGTAAATGATTCAGGAAATGCGGTTAGTATTTTCCAAGATTTTGAGGGAACTCCACCTGCTTTTACAGTGTTTGGAAACATTGCAGATATAGAAGTTATTAGTAATCCGGATGCAACTGGAGCTAACACAACTTCGATGGTAGCAAAAATGACCAAGACTTCGGGTTCTGAAGTATGGGCGGGCTCATTCTTCGATGTTTCAACGCCACTTGATTTAACGAATTATTCGAAGTTAAGTGTGAAGACTTGGTCACCTAAAAGTGGTGCAACGGTTCGATTAAAAATCGAAAATCAAGCAAATAATCAGGAATTTTTCGAAATCGATGCGACTACAACTGTAGCAAATTCGTGGGAAGAGTTGGTGTTTGATTTATCAGCTGCACAAAACTTTACGTATGATAGAGTTGTAATATTCTTCGACTTTGGAAATGCAGGAGATGATTCGATTTATTACTATGACGAATTTGGTTTAACTAATTAAAAAGAGCAAAATGAAATCTTTTAAATACTTAAAATTCTTATTCTTGATGACTATTGTAATTAGTTTTACAAAGTGTCAAGAAAACGATTATTCCTTTGGAGAGATCATCGCACCGTCTAACATTCAGATTACTGCTGAAATTGTTGGTGCCGATGCTGCAAATCCAAATGGAGACGGAAGTGGTGAAGTGAAATTCACTGCAACTGCAGATAACGCTGTATCCTATAAGTTCTTTTACAAGGGCGGAGAGGCAGTTTCTTTATCTGGAGAACAAACTGTAATATTTAGTGATTTAGGATTGAATACATACACGGTAACGGTTGTTGCATCTGGAACAGCTGGTGTATCTTCAAGTAATTCAATTCAGGTTGATGTTTTAGCTACCTATGCACCTCCTGCAGATTTAAAATCAAAACTTTTCGGTTTTGATGCTGCGAATCCAACGGCGGTTACGAGCAGAACATTCAAGATTCAATCTGCTAAACCTGGTCACTTCGGATTAGGTCCTGTAGGCGGTACAACTCCTGCTGAATGGTATGGTGCAGGAATCGATGAAAAAGCTGGATTAGGAATGTATGACGATAGAATCACTTTCAGTTCTGATGGTACATATACACATGTAACAAATGGAGATATTATGGGAAGAATTCCATATGTTGAAAATGATTTAGGTCCAAATACTTCAGGAAATGTAAATGGTGCTGATATTGAAAACTATCCGTTTGGAGATTATACAGCTAATTATTCATTAACTGCTCCTGGTGGTGTTGAAACCATCACGATATCTGGTACTGGATTTATTGGGTATTATACAGGAGGTAGCCATGCATATCAAATTTTTGATAGATCAGTTGCTAATGAGTTCTTGTTAAAGACTACAGATGGTAACGCCGAGTTTGATTGGTGGTTTATTATTGTTGCTGAGTAAGTAAGGTATTACAAATATTTAATTTGATAAAGGGTTGCATTTTAATGCAGCCCTTTATTATTCTATGAAATTTAAAAGATATCATTTCCAGGTAGAATTTGATTATCCCAATACAAAAAAAACAAGTTGTGTTTTTGACCTAAACATCACCCATACATTGATGTTTATTTGGGTATAGGTCTTTCGAATATTTACTTCTCTATTCCCCACTATTATTGAGTTTTCGTATTTAATTTTATGATGTATGCTTTTTGTAGTGTGCTTTTTTGCCTAGTCAATAAATATTTTAACATATTTTTATTAATCTGAAAAAATACGTCCGAAAAAATTGTCAACCATACATTTTATTTGTGACCATTATTAATCAACAAAACATTAAACTATGAGAAACATTTTTGTAAGTTTTTTGCTTTTAGTTTTTGCGCTGAATTCTTCCGCTCAAACCGATAAGGTTTATGTGAAGAGTGATGATTCAGGAAAGAAGTTAATTGTAAATGGTAAAGACTTTATGATTAACGGTATGAATTGGGATTATATTCCAATTGGTACAAATACCGTTAATTCAAAATTTTGGGAAAAGCCAGATGATATCATCAAAGCTGGTTTAGAGGAAGAAATGTCCTTACTTCAAAATATGGGGGTAAATGTTATTAGACAGTACACCGGTGTTCCAGCTAGATGGATTAAGTATATTTATGAGAACTATGGTATTTATACCATGTTAAACCATTCTTTTGGTAGATATGGACTAACTTTAGATGGGGTTTGGGTTCCTGTTACAGATTATTCAGAGCCTAGAACTCAGAAATTCTTATTAAATGAAATCGATCAATTAGTTAAGGAATATAAAGATACTCCTGGACTTTTGATGTACTTGCTAGGAAATGAGAATAATTACGGATTATTCTGGGCTGGTGCAGAAACTGAAGATTTCCCAGACGATGAAAAGCAAAAACAATTTATCGGAGAGAAAAGAGGTAGACCAATGTATCGTTTAATGAACGAGGCTGCTAAAAAAATGAAAGCTCTAGATATGAATCACCCAGTTGCTATTTGTAACGGTGATGTGTTGTTTATTGATATCATCGCAGAAGAATGTAAAGACATTGATATTTTTGGTACCAATACGTATCGTGGTGTATCATTTACTAATATGTTCCAAGTTGTTAAGGAAAAATTAGATATGCCATTAATGTTTACTGAGTTTGGTGCAGATGCTTTTAATGCTAAGACCAACAAAGAAGATCAGAAATCCCAAGCATATTACATGGTTGGAAACTGGAAAGAAATTTATGAGAATGCTGCTGGTTTAGGAAAGGCTGGAAATTCAATTGGTGGTTTTACATTCCAATTCAGTGATGGATGGTGGAAGTATGGTTTCAATGATAGAAGATATGAAGATCAGCACGATAACAATGCTTCTTGGGCAAATGGTGGTTATGACCGTGATTTTGTTGCTGGTAAGAACAATATGAATGAGGAGTGGTTTGGAATTTGTGCTAAGGGTCCGACAGATAACAGAGGATTATATAGCCTTTATCCAAGAGCTGCTTATTATGCGCTTAAAGAAGCACATGCTTTAGATGTATATGGAGAAGGAGTTACTTTGGATTTTGTTCAGAATTACTTCAAAAACATTAACTTAATGGATGCAGTATTGAGAGCGCGAGGCGATAAAGCTGCATCAGGAGGAGATGAAAAATTAAGCATTAGTTCGCTAAGAGCCGAATTTACAACTTTTAATACTGGAGGTTCTTTAACTACAACACCAGAATTTTCTGATGGAACAGGATTAGCATTCCCAGACCGAAGAGGGTTTGATCACATGCAGTCGTACTACGTAGGTGTTACTGGAAAGCCAACTTCAAATATGAAGGCTGAAGTAAACTTCAATATCCTAGGTAATGTTGCAGGAAATCCAATCGATGATATTTTTTACGAAAATGTGGGTAGAGCTGTTACAGTTAGTAGCCCGAACGGAGATATAGTTTTTGGAGATGTAAACAGATTACGTGTTTATAACGCATCGTTCGAATGGAAAGCTGAAGAGTTTGAAATGAGAGGATTCTTCAGAACTGGTCATTACCACTGGGGTTATCAAGGTGATTTCTTCGGATTATATCCTGAAGCAAATTACGGACCTAACTTAGACATTTACAACGGTGAAATTTCAGGTATTGAAGTTGATGGTAAAGGTGCTTTAGAAGGTTTAAAAGCAGCATTTGGTCCACAGTTATGGTGGGGAGCTAACCCAGCTGTACTCTTAAAGTATAGCAGAAAAGTTGGTCATTATGATGTAACCGCGATATACCATAAAGATATCGTTTCTGGTAATGGTATCGATGAAAATGGAAATCGTGTATTAGATCCAGTTCAGTTAAGAACGGGTGTGATTCCAGCCTTACCTACAGAAAGAGCAACAATTGCTGTTGAGAAAAAAGGAGAACATTTCGGTATCCAAGTTGGTGGTATCTGGGGTGGTAGACCTTTAAATGGTAGAGTGTATCAAGATGTTGTGGGTGGTCCTGGTAACTACACAGTTTTCAATGATAAAATTCAATCAAAAGATAACTGGGGTGCTAAAGCCAAGATAACCTATACAAATGGCGGATTTAACTGGTATGCCCAAGGTTCTCAAATGGGGCTTGTAGCCAACGGAGGATTCGACCAGACGTTAACGTTTACAGGTTGGAAATTAAAAGATAGTGGAAGCGGAAATATGCAAAATTTCCTTACCGGTATAGCGTATAACTTTGGAGGTAAATTCCAAATTGCTCCAAACTTCATGTGGCAAAGACCTTTAGTTCAGGCAATGCCAAATGATGTGAACGCACCAGGTAGATTAAGAAACTTTATTGATGATCCTTTCGTTGTAAGAAATGGAAACCGAAACATGACAGCCGGTGAAATTTTATTTACCTACGATCCAACTCCAGGGACATATATGTATGAGTGGAATAATGATAGAGCAGAAGATGCGAAATTTGCCTTCAACTTAGGATTTGTGTTCCGTCATTTACCAACTACTCAGGATGCTGCTATCGGATTCTTAGCGAATCGTCAATCTTTTGCCTTCGCGAAATCTGCACCAGCTGCTGATTTATGGGAGGTGAACTCAAGAATCGTATCGAAAATCAGACCAGAATTTGGATTTATTTCAAACATTTATTTCGGAACAGGCCAAGCAAATGGTGGTGATGCCAATCCAAATGCATCGGTAAACCGAACTATCAAAAGATTTGGCGCTGATTTACGAATGATCTACAACAAAATGAAGATTACAGGTATGGTAAAATTGAACGATTGGGGTCCTTTTGATTACCACAGAGACTTCAACTTGACATTCCCTGTACAGTTAATGTTAGACTTATCGACTTCGGTAGGTAAGCCAGACTGGTTTATTTTGCCTGACACACGAATTGGTTTACGAGGAACTTGGAGATCTTTAGATCAGTATTCTCCGAGATATTTGCCTATGCAATCGTCTACTGCCTTTTCAACAACTCCAACGGTTAGCCCTGTAGGGTTCCCTAACGGTTCGGAGTGGGAAATTAGAACGTATATTCATATTAACATCGGAAAATAAAAGTGAGAGAAATGAATTTTAGAAGAAATTTTAGTAAAAAAATTGGATTGCTTATTGCAACCAGTTTATTCGTACTACAAGGGTGTGAGAGAGAACTGTCTTCAGATGCTACTCTTGCAACTTTCCCAGCAATAGGAGATGTTTACCTTGATGATCCTGTAAACCTTACAGATGAGTTTTTTATATCATTCGATCCAGCTTCAGGAGCTAATCCTGATGGATTCGATACAGATAATAGTGTAGCCTATGTAGGTTCTGCATCAATTAAAATCGGTGTTCCTTCTCCGACGGATCCAAATGGTGGATACATTGGAGGTATCTTTAAAGATAGAGGTGCCGGTAGAGATTTGTCAGGATTTGACGCTTTAACTTTTTGGGTAAAAGCAACGACTACGGCTACAGCAAGTTTTGGTTTTGGAACAAACTTTGAAGGGAATGAGTTCCCTGTAAATGTAGCGGATGTAGAAATGGCAACTTACTGGAAGCAAGTACTTATTCCAATTCCAGATCCGTCAAAATTAAAACAAGAAAAAGGTGTATTTGCCTTTGCTGCAGGTACGCAAAGTACAAATGGTGCTGGATTTACCTTTTGGATGGATGAGATTAGATTCCTGAAAACAGGAACAGTGGCACAACCAAGACCATCGATTTTTGGAGGACAGGATTTAAACCAAGATACCTTTAATGGATCAATTATCAATGTAACTGATTTAGCGCAAACATGGAATTTGGCAAGTGGAGAAGATATTACAGTAACTCCTTCGCCTAACTATTTTGAATTTACGTCATCAAATCCATCAGTAGCTTCTGTGGATGCCGTTGGAAGAGTGTCAGTATTGTCGGCCGGAACAGCAACCATTACTGCAAAATTGAATGGAATCGATGCGGCTGGATCATTAACTGTAAATTCTAAAGGGTCATTTGTTTCAGCGCCAACACCTACGCAGGCTGCGGCAAATGTAATCTCAATTTTTAGTGATGCATACACAAATGCTCCTGTTGAGTATTATAACGGATACTGGGCTCCTTGGCAAACAACATTAGGTCAAAATGATATAACTATCAATGGCGATAATATTATCAACTATACTAACTTAAACTTTGTTGGAATTCAATTTTCTCAGCCTACGATCAATGCTTCAAGCATGACGCATTTCCATGTGGATGTGCGAGTGCAAGAACCTCTTGATCCAGGAGACTATTTAATCGTGAGATTAGTTGATTTTGGTGGAGATAACGCCTTCAACGGTGGAGATGACTCATCTGGTGAGGTTCGAATCACAGCATCCCAATTAAGTCAAGGAAACTGGGCAAGTTTTGATATTGCCTTAAGCACATTAGGTACCTTAACGAGCAAAGCTAATATGGCACAAATCGTAATGGTATCTGATGCTACCATTACGGATATTCTAGTAGATAACATTTATTTCTATGAGGTGCCAACCGAGCCTTCAACAGCGGCTCCAACACCAACTGATCCTGCAGCAGATGTTATTTCAATCTTTAGTGATGCCTATACAAATGTTGCCGGAACGGATTTCAATCCAAACTGGGGTCAGGCTACACAGGTTTCTCAAGTTTCAATTGCAGGTAACAATACTTTAAAGTATGCTGGATTAAACTATCAAGGAACTCAATTTGCTTCAGGTCAAGATGTATCTGGAATGAATTTCTTCCATTTAGATTATTACAGCGCGACTTCAACAGCACTTAACGTGTATTTAATTAGTCCTGGACCTGTTGAAACACCTAAAGCGTTGAGTGTGCCTACTACAGCTGGATGGAACAGTGTTGATATTCCGTTATCAGATTTTTCTCCTGTTGATATGACGAATGTTTTCCAATTGAAATTTGATGGAAATGGAGACATTTTCTTAGATAATATCTATTTCAAAAAATAATTAAGGAGTACCTATGAAAAACATAAATTTAAAATTTAAGAATATATATATCGCCTTATTCGCTGCGATGACAGTGAATATAGGTTGTGATTTAAATGAAACACAAACCGTTACGACTTTTGACAACTTAGTCTGGGCAGATGAGTTTGATGTAGCTGGTGCTCCAGATAGTTCTAAATGGACTTTAGAAATTGGAGATGGTACTGCTCAGGGGATTCCAGGTTGGGGTAACAATGAGTTACAGTATTATACAGATAGACCGGAAAACGTAAAAGTGGAAGGTGGTAATCTTGTTATCACAGCAAACCGTGAAAGTTATATGGGAGCCAGCTACACTTCAGCTAGAGTGCTTACCAAAGGAAAATACCAAACAAAATATGGTCGTTTCGAGGCAAGAATTAAATTGCCTTGGGGTCAAGGCCTGTGGCCAGCATTTTGGTTGTTAGGTGATGACTATGGCGGTAGTGTGATTTGGCCAGAAATTGGCGAAATTGATATCATGGAGTATAGAGGGCAAGAGCCGACAATTACCCATGGGACAGTACACGGACCAGGATATTCAGGAGGAAATGCAGTGACTAAATCTTATGAATTGACTAATGATCGATTCGATACTGGATTTCATGTATTCGGAGTTGAATGGGGCCCAGATTTCATCAATTATTACGTAGATGATGTATTATACAATCAAATTACACCGCATGACATTCCGGCCGGAACGAAATGGGTGTTCGATAGTAATGAGTTTTACATCATATTAAACGTTGCAGTTGGAGGTACTTTTGTTGGTGCTGCTCCAGATAGCAATACTGTTTTTCCACAAACTATGGAAGTGGATTATGTAAGAGTATATCAATAAAAATTAAATAAGCCCGCGGAATAACTATTTCCGCGGGCAATTTTTAACAAGTAAAGAGCTAAAAAATTTAACCTATTTAGACAATTATCTAATAGGTAATCTACAGATTTATAATTTCAATTGAAATGAACAATTCAAGTATTTACAAGGAAAATGATATGATTCAAGAAGAAGATTTACAAATCCAGGGTGAATTATTATCATTTGAAGGGGAGAATTATTTTAAGATTTCCAATTCAAATCAAATGCGTCCATTCTTTATCAGTTTGGTAAGTAATTCTGATCATTGGATGTTTATCTCGAGTAATGGAGGATTATCCGCAGGAAGAAAGAACTCAGAATATTCATTGTTCCCATATTATACGGACGATAAGATTACAGAATCTTTCGATATTACAGGAAGTAAAACCATTGTTAAAACATTAAAAGATGGTAACTGGTTGCTGTGGGAACCATTTTCGGATCGCATAACTGGTGCTTATTCAATTAAAAGAAATCTTTACAAAAACATTTGGGGTAATAAAATTGTTTTCGAAGAAATCAATGAAACCCTAGGAATCAAATTTACGTATCAGTGGGCTAGCAGTGATCGATTTGGTTTTGTTAAAAAATCAACGATTACAAATTTAACTGCTGATGAAAAACTCGTAAAAGTTTTAGACGGAATACAAAATATTCTCCCTTACGGAGTTTCAGAGGCACTACAAGGAATTCGAAGTAACCTGGTTGATGCTTACAAAAAGAGCGAAATTGAAAAGGAATACGGAATTGGTATTTATGCTTTAAGTGCCAAAATTGTTGATAAAGCAGAGCCAAGTGAAGCCTTAAAAGCGAATATGGCTTGGTCTTTCAATACTTCCAATCCTATATATTTAGCTTCATCTGTACAATTAGACAAATTCAGAACTACCGGTTCTGTTGCAGAAGAAATTGATGTGAAGGCAGAAAAAGGAGCCTATTTTACATCTCAAGTTTTCGAATTAAAAGAAAACGCTACAAGTCATTGGTATACAGTTGCAGAAGTAAATGTTACTGTTAGTGATATTAAGAAAGTTGCAAATATCATCAAAAACACGAATGACCTAGAATCAGAAGTATTGGCCGATATCGAAGCTGGTACGAAAAACTTGATCGAATTAGTAGGGGCATCCGACGGAATGCAGTTAGGTGATAGCCCATTACGTAATGCAAGACATTTCTCCAATACGCTATTTAATATCATGCGTGGAGGTATATTCGATAACAACTATCAAATAGAAAAGGACGATTTCTTAAAATATATTAAGAAGGCAAATTCTTCAGTTTACAAGAATCAAAATAGCCTTCTCCAAGGATTACCTGAATTTTTTGATGTGAATACATTAAAAGAATTGGCACCAAATAATGATACAGACTTTAAAAGACTTTGTGTCGAATATTTACCACTAAAATTTAGTCGTCGACATGGTGATCCAAGCAGACCTTGGAATAAATTTTCAATCAATACGCGAAGTGAGGTAAATGGTTCAAAAATTCTAGATTACGAAGGTAACTGGAGAGATATTTTCCAGAACTGGGAAGCATTAGCACATTCTTATCCAGCTTTTATCGAAGGTATGATTCATAAGTTCTTAAACGCATCAACTTTCGACGGATATAACCCATATCGTGTAACAAAAGATGGTTTCGATTGGGAAGTAATCGAACCGGATGATCCATGGTCATACATTGGCTACTGGGGTGATCATCAGATCATTTATCTATTAAAATTCTTGGAGTTTATCGAGAATTATTACCCTGGTCAATTATCTAGTTCATTTGCAGATAACTTGTTTGTATATGCTAATGTTCCATATAAAATCAAGAGTTACAATGATATTGTAGCCAATCCAAAAGATACAATCGATTTTGATCATCCTTTAGATCAACAAATCAATAAAGATAAAGCAGTTTTAGGTGCTGATGGTGCACTGATTAAAAATCAGCAGAATCAAATCCATAAAGTAAATATGATGGAAAAATTATTGGCAACCATGCTGGCAAAAGTATCCAACTTTATTCCTGAAGGTGGAATTTGGTTAAATACCCAACGACCTGAATGGAATGATGCCAATAATGCTTTGGTGGGGAATGGTGTTTCTATGGTGACCTTATACTACTTAAGAAGGTTCACAACCTTCTTCAAAAATGCAGTCGCGAATTCTACTCATGATACTTTTTTAATATCAAAAGAATTCCAAGGCTTTTTTGATAGTGTCGTAACTACGTTGAATACCAACAAATCAATTTTAAGCGGCACGATCACCGATGAACAGCGCAAAACAGTTCTTGACGGATTGGGAATCGCCGGAAGCGATTATCGTGTAAACATTTACGAAAATGGCTTCACTGGAGAAAAGGACACAATTTCAAAAGATGCGATTGTAGAGTTTTGTGATACACTTTTAGCATACTTAGACCAGACAATTTCTAAGAATAAAAGAGACGATAATATGTATCATGCCTACAATTTGATGACTGTAGAGAATGATAAGGAAGTATCGATTTCTTATCTATCGGAAATGCTAGAAGGTCAGGTGGCTGCCTTAAGTTCTGGATATTTATCTCCAACAGAGGCATTGGAACTACTAGACGGCTTAAAGGCAAGTGCATTGTTTAGACCAGATCAGTATAGTTATATTCTGTATCCAGATAAACAATTACCTAGGTTTTTAGACAAAAACAACATCTCAAAAGAGGCTGTTGAATCTTCTGAATTACTTCAAACTTTGATTAAGGATGGAGACTTATCAATTGTTGAGGTTGATGTGAATGGAGAATGCCACTTTAATGGAAATTTCAATAATGCTGAAGTCCTGAAAGTAGCATTGTCTAACCTTGATGATAAATACAGTGACTTAGTAGAAAAAGATAGAAAGAAGCTTCTAGCTATTTATGAAGATATATTCGATCATAAATCCTTTACGGGTCGTTCTGGAACATTCTTTGGCTATGAAGGATTAGGCTCAATTTACTGGCATATGGTATCCAAATTACTTCTTGCTGTACAAGAAAATTGTTGGCTAGCAGTACATACCAATCAAACTCCAGAAGTAATTGGTAGACTACTTGAACATTATTATGAAATAAATGCAGGTATCGGAGTTGAAAAGTCTCCAGAATTATATGGGGCTTTCCCAACTGATGCCTATTCACATACTCCGGCTACAAAGGGAGCTCAACAACCTGGAATGACTGGGCAAGTAAAAGAGGATATTCTAAGTAGAATTGGAGAGCTAGGGATTTTAGTTTCAGAAGGAGAATTACGATTTAATCCAAGATTATTGAGACGAGACGAGTTCTTAACCTCTGAACAAAACTTCAATTACATCGATGTGAATGGAGAAAATCAATCCATTGCCCTAGGAGTGAATTCGTTATGCTTTACATTCTGTCAGGTGCCTGTTGTTTATCGTTTAGGTACTTCAGAATCTATTGAAGTTAAGTTTAACGGTAGTACTTCAGAATCTATCGATGGATTAAGCGTGAATAGCACTCTGAGTAATGAGATATTCAATCGCTCAGGTAAAATCGAAAAATTAGAAGTTACAATCTTAGAAGAAAATGTAGCATAAAACGACATTAGAAACTAAAAAATTTGACCATGATAAACAAATTAAAAATAGCATTCGTATCAATTTTAATAATTGGATCAAGTTGTGTTTCTAATAAGAATGACGGTAACAGCAATAAAGAGAATCAAGAAATGACAGCTGAGAAAATTTTAGGTAACCCTAATTATACTGCTATTTCATACGGCGGATACAGAGAAAAAACTAGAGAGGTACAACCAACAATTGCACAATTGAAGGAGGATATGAAATTGCTGCATGCAATGGGAATCCGAATGATTAGGACATATAATGTTCAACCTAAATTACCACATGCTTCTAATGTTTTAGAAGCAATTCATCAATTAAAGAAAGAAGATCCATCTTTTGAAATGCATGTGATGTTGGGTGCTTGGATTGATTGTTTAAATGCTTGGACGGATCAGGCACCAAATCATGAAGTGGAAAGTCCACAAAATGAAGGTGAAATCGGAAGAGCGGTAGCGCTTGCGAACAAATATCCGGATATCGTTAAAGTAATCGCTGTTGGTAATGAAGCTATGGTGCGTTGGGCGACAAGCTATTTCGTAAGACCAAACGTAATTCTTAAATGGGTAAATTACCTTCAAAATTTGAAAAAGGAAGGAAAACTTCCTAAAGATTTATGGATTACATCTTCAGACGATTATGCGTCTTGGGGTGGTGGAGATCCTACGTATCGAGTGAAAGATTTGGAAGACTTGATTAAGGCCGTAGATTACGTTTCTATGCATACGTATCCGTATCATAACTCACATTACAACCCGGCATTTTGGAAGGTTCCAGATAACGAAATGAATCTTTCAGATGTTGAAAAGGTTGATAATGCCATGAAGAGAGCATTGGAATTCTCTAAGGATCAATACAAGATTGTTTCTGAGTATGTAAAAAGTATTGATAGTACCAAACAAGTTCATATCGGTGAAACTGGCTGGGCTACGGTTTCCAATGGTCATTACGGACCGCGAGGATCTCGTGCAACGGATGAATATAAGCAAGGATTATTTCACAAGCTGATGCGTGAATGGACGAAAGAAAATAACATTTCTTGTTTCTATTTTGAGGCTTTTGATGAGCAATGGAAAGATGCTCACAATAAATTTGGGTCCGAAAATCATTTCGGATTAATTACTCTAGATGGCGAGGCGAAATACCCGATTTGGGATTTGGTCGATCAGGGTGTTTTCGATGGTTTAACGAGAGACGGAAAGAAAATTACCAAAACTTATGGTGGAAATAAGAAAAAGTTAATGACAGAGGTGATGGTACCAAATACAAATTATCATAGATAATAGATCAAATCAATCAACAAAGAATGGGTCGTAACTTAATATTTTTATTTGCTTTTATGTTGATAGTAGGGTGTAAGGAAAACAAAGAAGTTGTAACAATTGATGTTTTTGAAACATCTGCCTCAGGTCATAAAATGACTAAAATCGCTGTATCCGAAATCGAAAATCTTGATTTCTCAATTACGTTAAATCCGGAAAAAGAGAAACAAACGATTACAGGATTTGGAGGTGCGTTTACAGAGGCATCTGCACACCTATTGAATAAATTGAGTAAGGCGAATAGAGATATGATTCTTAATGCCTATTTCAGTCGTAATGGAGCGAATTATTCGTTAACAAGAACTCATATGAATTCTTGTGATTTTTCGGTTTCTAATTATTCTTATACACCTGTTGAAGGTGATGTAAATTTAGAGCATTTTAGCATAGAGGAAGACAAAGACGACTTGATTCCAATGATTAAAGATGCTCAGAACATTTCTGAAGACGGATTTAAAATTTTTGCTTCACCATGGACTGCAGCTCCTTGGATGAAAGATAATAATAGCTGGGTAGGAGGTAAGCTATTTCCGAAGTATTATGATACTTGGGCGTTATTCTTTTCAAAGTATGTTGATGCCTACAAACAAGAAGGAATTGATATCTGGGGTTTCACAGTAGAAAATGAACCACTTGGAAATGGAAATAACTGGGAGAGCATGCATTTTTCTCCTAAAGAAATGACTGATTTTGTTGTAAACCATCTTGGGCCGACACTTGAAAAAAATGGTAAAGGTGACTTGATTGTTTTGGGTTACGATCAAAATAGACAAGAACTAAAAGAATGGGTTGATGAAATGTTTAGAGATGAAATTTCATCTAAATATTTTGATGGTGTGGCAGTGCATTGGTATGAAAGCACTTATGATTATTTCCCAGAAGAACTTCAGTATGCTCATAATAAAGCGCCAAACAAATACTTAATTCAGACAGAAGCTTGCGTCGATGCTCAGGTTCCGAAATGGAAAGAGGATGACTGGTATTGGAGCAAAGAAGCAACAGACTGGGGATATACATGGAGAGAAGAAAGTAAAAAATACCTTCATCCCAAGTATGTGCCAACATTTAGATACGCTCGTGATATCATTGGATGCCTAAATAATTGGGTTGATGGATGGGTAGATTGGAATATGGTTTTAGACCGTCAAGGAGGACCAAATTGGTTCAAAAACTGGTGTGTAGCACCTGTTATTGTTGATCCTGATAATGATGAGGTGTATTTTACGCCCATCTACTATGTTCTGAGTCACTTCAGTAAATTCATCAGACCAAATGCTAAAGTGTTTGAAATTGATGTGACAGATTCTAAAGTGATGGCGACGGCTGCTAAAAATCCTGATGGAAGTATAGCTGTAGTTGTTTTTAATCCGAATGATGAAGCCAAATCATTTTCAATCAATCACGATGGAAAGAAAACTACAATTCAGATAGAAGCGAAAGCTATTCAATCCATACTAATTAACTAAACTAGATTAATCAAAATAACTAAAAACAATACTATGTCAAAACATGTAACTGCAGCTAAGGATAAAGTGCCATTGGGTCAGAAAGCCGCATTCGGTGCCGGTCACTTAGTGTTAAATCTATTGCCAGGAGCATTAGGAATTTTTATGTTCTTTTTATTAACTGCTTTTGGAATGGATCCATTCCTTGCCGGTCTTTTGGGTGGTTTACCAAGAATATTTGATGCCATTACCGATCCTATCATGGGTTTTGTTTCAGACAATACCAAATCAAGATGGGGTCGAAGACGTCCTTATATTTTTGTAGGTGCCATTTTAAGTGGTTTGTTTTTCATGTTACTATGGCAATTGGATGCAGAAAATTCCCAAACCTATAACTTTTGGTATTTTTTAATCATGTCAATGGTATTCCTAATTGGTAATACCATGTTCGCTACACCTCTTGTAGGTTTAGGATATGAAATGACCACCGATTATAATGAAAGAACTCGTTTAATGGCATTTTCACAAACTGTAGGTCAAGTAGCATGGATGGTTGTGCCATGGTTTTGGGTACTAATTGCAGATAAAGATTTATTTGCTACTCAAGCAGTCGGTGTTAGAAGATTATCAATTATAGTTGGTTTAATATGTATTGTTTTGGGTGTTCTTCCAGCGCTATTCTGTAGAGGAATGGATGCAGGTCATATGGAAAATCGTAAAAGAATAACATTCAAAACACTGTTTTCTAATGTAATCGACTTGTTTAGAAGTATGGGTGAAGTATTTAAGAATATTCCATTCTTAAAATTATGCGGGGCTACATTCCTTGTATTTAACGGATTCCAATTGGTTGCGTCTTTCAGTTTCTTCATTATCGTATTCTATATGTACAATGGTAACTATGAGGCTGCAGGAAACTGGCCAGCATGGTTCTCAACCATCACCGCGGTAATTACAGCATTTTGTGTGATTCCAATCATTACTTGGATGGCGAATAATTTTGGAAAAAGAAGAGCATTTATCTATTCAACAGCAATTTCAATTGTAGGATATATTTTAAAGTGGTGGGGATTTGATCCAGGAAATCCATGGTTGCTGTTTATGCCAATTCCATTTATGGCCTTCGGATTAGGAGGATTATTCACATTAATGATGAGTATGACAGCCGATGTTTGTGATTTAGATGAGTTGAAGAATGGTATGCCAAGGAAAGAAGGTACTTTTGGAGCAATCTATTGGTGGATGGTAAAATTAGGACAAGCCTTAGCCTTAGTATTAGGAGGACTGGTATTAAAACTAGTAGGATTCGATCAGAATGCTGCAACGCAAACTACGGAAACATTGATGAACTTAAGAATTGCTGATATCGTTATACCGGCGGCCACTGCTGGTTTGGCAATTGTAGTAATGTGGAAGTACAGTCTAAATGAAGAAAGAGCTAAAGAAATCAAAGCTGAATTAGTGAAGCGAAGAGGAGAATTATAAAATTAAATTAAAAATAAATTAATCTAAAATGTCATATAGAGAAGAAAGAAAATTTGACTTAGAGTTAGCAAATTTTTCGAAGGAAACAGGAGTAGATTTTAGTAACTACTCTTTAAGGGATCTAAAGAAATTATGGAGAGAGACTCTTGAAAAAGGTATGCATGGAATCTGTTTTAGTATGTATGAAGATGGTCAGAGTCCTGGTGATACGATAACTGAAGAGCAGGTTGAACGTAGGATCAAGATTTTAAAACCTTATGCAGGTTGGATAAGATCGTTTTCTTGTATTGAAGGCAATGAATTCGTTCCAAGAATGGCTAAAAAACATGGTATGAAAACTATGGTTGGAGCTTGGCTTGGTGACGATAAAGAAAAGAACGAGGAAGAAATCGCAGGCTTAATTCAATTAGCCAAAGAAGGATGTGTAGATATCGCTGCTGTTGGAAATGAAGTATTGTATCGAAATGAATTAACTGAAGAAGAATTACTTGAATACATTTATCGAGTAAAATATGCACTTCCAGATGTTGAAGTTGGCTATGTAGACGCTTATTATGAATTTAGCCATCGTCCGGCTATTACAAACGCTTGTGATGTAATTTTATCCAACTGTTATCCGTATTGGGAAGGATGTAATCAAGAGTATTCATTGGCGCATATGCAATCTATGTATTACGGAGCTCAAGCAGCCGGAGGAGGAAAAAAAGTAATCATTACCGAAACAGGATGGCCGAGTGAAGGTGGAAGCTTAGGTGGTGCAATTTCGAATGCAGAAAATGCTATGAAGTACTTTATTAATTCTCAAGTTTGGTCTGCAAAAGAAAATATAGAGATGTTCTATTTCTCATCTTTTGATGAATCTTGGAAAGTTGGAGCCGAAGGTGATGTTGGTGCATATTGGGGATTGTGGGATAAACACGAAAACCTAAAATTTTAAATTGAAAGTCATCTGTATGGATGATAGTAATTAACAATAAATGACAGTTTAAACTTTAAATCGCAGACATTTAATTAGTTACCTAAAATGAATGCTTTTATTCAGGTAATAAAAATTTCATTTGTATAACTATTGTTGTGGTGAAAAATTCTTAACAAAGAAATAATTGTCGTAATATTAGATTTTAAACTCTTAACAAAACTCAATTATGAAAAAAATTACTTTTTTAATTTTAGCCTTTTTGATTTCTTCAATAGGCTATTCTCAAACCTATGATTTGCTTGAATCATTTGATGGAACAGGTTTAGAGGGGGCTTTTGGTGGTACGACTGCTGTCTATGACGCTGACCCAACTAATGGTTCAATACAGGCAATTAAAATAACTAGTACAAATGGCTCAGGCGAAATATGGCAAGGTATTAATGTTACGTTGAGCGGAAACTACACACTAACAGCGGCTACACAGTTAACTATGCAATTAGACGTTTACTCAACTGCAGCCATAACAATTGCACCAAAAGCACAAGGTGGAATATCCGGTGCACCAGATTCAGTTACCTTTGCTGATCATTCAGGCAGTGGTTGGGAAACTTTAACTTTCACTTTTGATAAAAGTTTAGATAATAAAGGAGCAGCTGATGGCACATACAGTGATTTTGCACTCCATATCAACTGGGACAAGAATAGTAATAATTATGGAACACCCGATGGAAGGGAGTTTTATATAAAAAATCTTAAAGGTTTATCTTCTAATGCTACTGTTGCTGCTCCATCTGACGCTCCTGCGGCACCAACTGCAAATGCCTCTGATGTTATCTCATTATATAGTGATGCATACACTGATGTAGCTAGTAATAAAAACCCCGGATGGGGAGAGACCATTGCAGAAGAGATACATGCCGGTAACAACGTAATTAAAAGTGATAATTTTTTACCATTTCAGTTAACATCACCAATTGATATTACTGGTAAAACTTTACACGTTGACTTTTGGATTGAGACACTTCCAGCTGCTGGAGCGGGTTTATTAATTAAACTTTTAGATGCAGCAAATGGACCACATGAGGGTAACTATGTTCACCCAAATTCAAGTATAACTGTTGGCAGTTGGAATAGTATTGATATTCCAGTAAGTTCATTTAATCAGAATCAAGGTACTTGGGATGCAACTGCTCAAGCTAGAGTTGATCAAGTATTAGTTGATATTGTTGATGATGCGACTATTTATTTTGATAATATTTATTTTTATTCGGATTCTGGTTCTGGTGGAGGAGGTAATACTACTTCTGAATTATTAACAGATGGTGATTTTGAAGCACAGACAGTTGGCGCTGTCGGCGGTGCATGGTATGGTGCTGGTGAGATTCGAAATGATGGTGGTGGCAACTACTATTTTGCTGATGTTCAAACTGCAGGAAACGCATATGACGTTAACTTAAGTCAAAAAGGATTAAACTTGACTGAAGGAACTTATTATAAGTTGTCATTTACGGCTTCATCAAATGTGTCAAGAACAGCGATTGTTGGTATCGGACTAAGCGCTGAGCCATGGACAAGTCAAACTGAATCTATCGACTTAACTTCAGACTCGAAAACTTATGAGTTAACCTTACAAGCAAATTTCACAAATGCAGATGCAAGAGTTATTTTTGACCTAGGTGCTGCTGTTGGTCATGTAGTAATAGATAATGTTTCTTTAGTTGAAACTACAGCTCCAGTTGCATCTGGTCCAACAACTACTGCTCCTGAGGTAACTTTTGATGCTGCTGCTGATTATTCTACAATTTTCTCAGGTTCAAATTTAGCTACAGGATTAGTAACTAACTCCTATGCAGGTGCTACTGAGTCAACCGTACAAATCGATGGAAAAGATGTTAAGAAATTAGAAATTGCTAACCCAGGTGGAGGAATGAACTTCGCATTTGCAGGCCAAGATTTAGAAGCCGCAGGTCATACCCACCTATTGTTCTATTACTATACCGAAGCCACAGGTACTGGTAAAGTGATTAATGTAAACATTCAAGGTGGAGGTGCTAATATCATTCATACAATCACATTACCTGCATCCAAGAATGCAAATGTATCCTGGACTAAAGTGGATATTGAATTAGCTAGTGCAACGAATGGATCTGACTCGAAAACAGCTATTAGCCAAGTTCAATTGACTGGTGCCGGAGGTACTGATCCTTTTGGAACAGTTTACATTGATAATATGTATTTCTATAAGTCTGGAACTGCTGGAGTAGGAACTAATGAATTATTTAATGTTAGTGTCTCTCCAAACCCAGCGAGTAGTGTTGTTAATTTAAGAGCAGATGAGACGATTACGAAAGCTGAGGTATATAATATCTTAGGTAAAAAAGTAAGATCGTTCAATGTGAATACAACTTCAACATCATTCAATATTTCTGATTTAAATGCTGGAATCTATTTATTGAAATATGAAATCAATAATAAAGTAGGAACGACTAAGTTTGTTAAACAATAACATATACTTACATTTCATAAAAAAAAACCGGGCAATTCGCCCGGTTTTTTTATTTTCTTCAATTGAAGTTATTTCTTTTCTGATACTTTAATTTCAGAAATATATTCTTTAAATCTTTTTCCGTAATCAGAGGATTTAACGCGTTCTGATAATGAATTATAAACCGTATCTAACAGTCTAACATTAGCATTATACATTTCCGTTAATCCAAGGTAAGGAGCAACTTCAGAATCTGAATTAGATAATGCATAATTCGTTACGTAAAGAACTCGTCTTCTTTGTAAACGTTGATATTTTTTTTGAACAGTTTCTAAGGCTTTTTTATCTTCCTTTTGATTCGCTTCTAATTCTTCCTTAATTAAATCTAGTCGTTCTCCATTAAAATTCTGATTTACAGCTTGGAATTTCTCTAATTTCTCTTGATTTTTAGAACCTGTTATTTTAGGATTTAATCCGAATTGTTCAACCTTATCGTTTATCGTAATATTACCTTCTTCACCAAAAAACAAAATTCTTTTATCAGTCGTATTTCCATCAAAAGTTAAATAGTATAAAACTGGTGACTCTACTCGATCTGATAATTCAAATTTACTGTCGCCAAGCAATGCAATTGAATCTACAGAAACCAATACAGTATCTTTCATTTTTTGTAGGTATAGTTTTCCTTTCTTTAATCCGGAAATTTCTCCACTTACAAACATGTTTTTAGGTGCTTCTTTTGAACAAGAAGCTAATAATAATCCAGCAATAGATAATTGAAAAAATAATTTCATGAGTACTTAAATTAGGAGTGCAAATATGATGATTTTTTTTCTAAAGGGTTGCCGCTAATTCCATCAAAATAGTACAACCAATCGCACTAATTGTTCCGATGGCATACCCGAATACAGCTAACAGCACTCCGACCGTCGCTAATGAGGGGTGAAAAGCTTGAGCTACAATAGGAGCAGAGGCTGCTCCACCCACATTGGCCTGACTTCCAACAGCAAGGAAAAAATATGGGGCTTTGATCAATTTGGCGATACCGATAAGCAGTCCTGCATGGATTGTCATCCATACTAGTCCGACAATAATTAATCCGGGATTTTCAAACACCTGATTCAAATCCATTTTCATCCCAATAGTTGCTACCAAGACATAAATGAAAATACTTCCGATTTTACTAGCACCTGCACCTTCATAATTTTTGGCTTTTGTAAAAGATAATATTATAGCAACCAAAGTCGATACACTAATTAACCAGAAGAAACTCGATCCCATAAATGAGAAAATATTTTTGGTGGTTTGAGACTCCATCCCATTGACCCATCCACTGAAAAAATTGCCTAAAAATTTTGAACTTAAGTGTCCGAAGGCCACGGTTCCAAAAGCGATTGCCAAAATGATGATATAGTCAGTTAAAGTGGGGTTTTTCTCTACCTTTTTTGTGAAATCAATAACTTTTTGCTTCAACTCATCAATCGCCGTATTATCTGCCTTTAACCATTTATCAATTTGGTCTTTTCGTCCAATCCCAATTAATAAAATTGCCATCCATATATTCGCCACAACGATATCTACAATCACCATTCCGCCATATTTCGACGGATTGTACTGATATATTTCTAACATAGCTGTTTGATTGGCGCCACCACCGATCCAACTACCCGCAAGAGTCGATAGACCCCTCCAGACTGCGTCAAAACCAGCTCCTCCGACAGTCTCGGGTGAAACAAGTGAAATGAGTAAAATTGCAATTGGGCCCCCAATTACAATTCCCACCGTACCTGTAAAAAACATAATTAAGGCCTTCGAGCCAAGATTGAAAATTGCTTTTAAATCGATGCTTAAGGTCATCAGCACTAAAGCTGCAGGTAACAAATAACGACTAGCGACAAAGTATAACTGCGATTCGTGCGCTGTTTTAATTCCTTCAGTTGTGGTTTCCCATTCTGGTGCGATAACTCCGAAGGTGGTAAATAAGGCAGGAACAAAGTAGGCCATGAATAGGCCTGGAACGATTTTGTAAAACTTAGCCCAGAACCCTGATTTAATACTTTCTGTGTAAAAGACAAACCCTAATGAAACCATTAAGATTCCAAATACAATCGCATCGTTAGTAAATAAGGGTTCTGACATAAGTTCTTTTGTTTATGGGTTGATTTATTTGATGATTTCTACATTTTTAAATGTTGTAATTGAAATACCATTCATTTTGGTAATGTAATCATTCCATTCAGAGCTTAAAAAGTTGTTTGATTTATCCATTGCAGCCTTGTACGAATCTTTGAACTGATTCACAAGTTGCTTCTCTGTTTTGGTTTGTTCTCCAAATCTTGAGCCTACATATCTACTGGCGCTTCTTAGGCGTTGTAAGACTGTAACTTCTGGATTTCGAGTAATTCCTTGACGTCTGTCAATTTTACCCATAAACAAAGCGATATGGCTTTCTAATTTTTTTGAAATCTCCTTAGATAATTTAATCTCTTCTTTGTATTTGGTTTTGTCTTCAGAAGATAACTTCTTCTCAAAAGATGCTATAGCACTTTTATTTTCTACCAATTGCTTCACCATTTTTGTAATGTTAGCCTGATAGTTTTCCAACTCTTTTAGCGCATCATACTTTTGTTTGATGGCTTCGTCAGACATTTGCAATCTCGGATCGAATTGTACAGTAATCTTTTCTTCAGATACCTGATCTTTATATTTCAGTTTTAAAGTGTATTCACCAGGAATAACTTGTACACCTCCAGGTTCTCTATTTGAGTTTCGGATTCTTCTCGACGGTCTGTTAACTCCTTTTTCATCCATTCCCCATCGAACTTTATACATTCCTTGCTCTTTTGGAGCTTTGTATTTAAGAGTTCTAATGATTTTATTACCCTTGTAAATTTCAAGGAAAATAGAATCTTTTTTTGCTTTCGATGCGCCCTTTTTACCTTTCTCCGGATTGAAGTAATAAGTGATAAGCGCACCTCTCGATTTGTTTTCACCATTATATAATGCGTCACCACCGAATCTTGTTCCTGTTGGTTGCTGATATCTCGCCTGATAAGCCACTGGCGGTTCAAACAATTCAATATTACTATCTAATACTTTAGAATTTGCTGCAATGGCTCTTAACGGTCTAATATCGTCTAATACCCAAACAGCTCTACCAAATGTTCCAATTACCAAATCGTGTTCTCTAGGATGAATTACCAAGTCTTTCACAGATACTGTCGGAAAACCGTTAGTCCATTTTTGCCAGTTTCTACCTGCATCAACAGAGATATAAAGTCCATCATCAGTTCCTAAAAACAACAAATTTCTTTCAATAGGATCTTCAATGATACTTAATGCGTAACTGGCAACGTCACTTTCGTCAACAATCCTTGTCCAGCTTTTTCCATAGTTGGTAGTTCTATAAACATAAGGCGCATAATTGAATCGTCTGTAGTCATTCGCAACTAACAATGCTTCACCTTTATTTTTGTTCGAAGCCTTAATCTGTGTAATCCAACTATTTGCGGGTAGATCCTTTAAATTTTTCGATAGATTCGTCCAGTTTGCACCGCCGTCTTTGGTTAAATGAACTTGCCCGTCATCCGTAGCCGCCCAAAGCACATCCTTTTCAAGAGGTGTGGGTTCGATTACTAAAATTGTACAGTGGTTTTCTGCACCAGTTGCATCCATGGTTAAACCACCACTTTCTGATTGTTTAAGTTTGGCAGGATCATTCGTCGTTAGATCTGGAGAAATCACTTCCCAAGTCAAACCTTTATCGGTTGATTTGTGAACGAATTGACTTCCGAAGTAAAGTGTGCTATTATCGAAAGGATCAATATTAATTGCAGCATTCCAGTTGAATCTCAATTTCACATCCGGATTCGGATGAGTAGGTTTTACACCATAATTATTTCCAGTAATGTAATCGTAACGCACCACATTTCCTTGTTGACTCATAGACCATCCGTAGCGAGAATCGTCTTTGTCTGGCACAACATCGAATCCATCACCAAAACTAATTTCTTGCCAATAGGAATTGCGAATTCCTTGATCTTTCCAAACATAGGCTGGCCCTCTCCAAGAACCATTGTCTTGCAGACCACCATAAACATTATAGGGATATTCATTATCTACCGCAATGTGATAGAATTGTGCTACCGGAATATTTCCGATAAAACGCCAAGTTTTACCTCTATCCTTTGAGATGTTTAATCCACCGTCGTTACCATCAATCATAAATGAACCATCCGTTGGATGAATCCACCAAGCATGATGATCGGGATGCACTCCGTTCGAAACTCCGTAAGCACCCATCAGTTGTTTAAAAGACTTTCCACCATCTGTAGACACATTTACATAAGTAAATATGCTATAGACACGATTCTCGTTCTGCGGATCAACATAAATTTCAGAATAGTAGAAAGGTCTATTTCCAATGTCTGATCTGTTATTAATCATTTTCCAAGAAAATCCACCATCCTCACTTTTGTAAAGTGCATTTTTCTTGGCCTCAACCAAGGCGTACACAACATCTGGATTTGACCGTGAAATGGCAACTCCAATTCTACCTAAATCTCCTTTCGGAAAACCTTCCTTATCGGTGATTTTTTTCCAGGTTTCACCACCGTCATGTGTCAAATATAATCCACTGCCTTTTCCACCTGATTTGAAAAACCAAGGATCTCTTTTGTGCTCCCACATAGCCGCAAAAAGTTTGTTTGGATTCGATGGATCCATCACCAAATCAGCAGTCCCCGTTTTGATATTATTGAATAAAATACGTCTCCATGTTTTTCCACCATCCGTAGTTTTATATACCCCACGTTCTTCATGCTCACCCCAAGGTGAACCAATGGCACCTACATAAACTACATTCGGATTGGTAGGGTCTACAATAATTCTATGAATATGTCTCGTTTTTTCAAGACCCATCAGTTGCCAGGTTTTTCCAGCGTCTAAGGATCTGTAAATTCCATAACCTCCATTTAAACTATTTCGTGGATTTCCTTCACCTGTTCCAACCCAAATTACGCTTGGATTTGATTGCTGAATAGCTACTGCACCAATCGAAGCTGTAACTTCCTTTTCAAAAATCGGTGTCCATTTAATTCCACCAGACTTAGATTTCCAAACTCCACCAGAGGCAGTACCAACATAAATGATATCAGGGTTAGAGTGCACAACATCGATAGAAGTCACCCTTCCACTCATACCTCCAGGTCCGATATTTCTCGGTTTGAGGTTGTTAACTAAATCCATATTCAGCTTCTGTCCGAATAGGGTCGCTGTAAAGATTAACAGCACTAAAGAAAGTATTTTTCTCATTTTCTGAATTCTAAAAAATTTGATGCCTAAGATACCAAAAAGAAAACACTCAATAAAATTGAGTGCTTTCATGCGATTTGTATTTAAGAGCTAAGGAGTTTATAAATTAACTATTTTCTTTATCATTCTTTTTTGGTTCTCTTTTTGCGTCTTTCAGAGATTTCATAAGCATCCATTCGATCTGTCCATTGGTAGATCGAAACTCGTCTGAGGCCCATTTTTCAATAGCCTTAAACATGTCTTCGTTAACGCGTAACGCAAATGCTTTTTTCTTTGCCATTTTACTCTTTTACAAATCTTGTAATATTAACTATCAATTCCTTTGAAATCGGAAATGTTGGGGTCCTGTACGAAGCTAAATTGTCCTCGCTTTTTACTATTTCTTTTAATACGTGATTCATATTCTTAATAATCACCAATTCTGATGTTGAATTCGCTTCATGTAATGTTATTGCTTCTGATGAAGGAACTTGTAAATCTTTATCACCATTAATAATGAGAATTGGTTTATTAAGGTTTTTAATTATTTTGACCGGGTCTTTTTCCATCCATGATTTGAAGAATGGCTGATTGGGTTTTGCGAATAATGTGATTAACCTTGGGTCTACCTTTTTGATTTCTCCCGAATCTTTTAGTTGTTTGAAGTAAGAAGCGCATAATTCGCCCAATTCTTTGCTTTGACCAGAAACTTGTCTGATAATGGTCTTGTCGATAGCTTCTGCTGGACTTGCAAGTGAAATAACCTTGTCGACATCTGCTGATGCAAGCATCGATATTAAAGAACCTTGACTATGGCCGATTAACGTAATATTTGAGAATTTCTTTTTATTCTTAAAATGGTTAATAACTTCTTTGACATCATCAACAAAATCGCCAATTAAAACACCGTTTTGTTGGATGAAGCGCATATTTTTCGGATTGGCTGTTCGTTTGTCATAACTAAAGAAAGCTAAACCTGATTCATTTAATTTTTCCCGAACCTGTTGAATGTAATTTGCGCCAACTTGTGTACCGGCTTGATACCCCTTTCGATCAACATTGCCAGAACCATGCACCCAAATAATCAATGGAGATGTTTCAGAGGAATAGGTTAATGTGCCAGGGAGCTGAATTTCATAATTATTAATTGTTATTTCTTCGGATGTAATTTGAGAAAAAACTAACACAGAATTGAATACTGATAAGAATATGATGAATAGAACTCTGATCATTTTTTCTGTGATTTTAAAGAATAACTAAAAACAAAAATCAGTAACACCACTGTAGCTATCGCCAGGCTAATCATCATTGTATTTGTGTTGTAGTTTAGGTTATTTGATTTTTGAATAATCATGTAACACATTCCAATTAGAACTAAACCTAGAAAGGGGATAGAAGAGAGTAGTGGAGTTCTACTATGCTGATTCGGATTCAATGAAGTGATATACTTGCTAAACTTAACAAAACCAAATTGTAATCCGGTAAACAAAATCAGTAAGAACCATAGGGTGTTTTTAGAATCATATCGATTTATGTTTCCGTTTAAATCCATATGTCCAACAATTTTATCTGGTAAATCAGAAAAATTAATGGCAACATAACCCCATGCCAGGATTGTAAATAGAAATCCTGCCATGATGAAATATTTATTTAAAAGTTCGTCCTTAATTTTCAATTTTATCAGAATATGTTTTTAGTACACTATTGGCTTCCGCCTCTTTTTGTGTTCCAATTAAAAGTTTTTTACCGTTTTTAAAATGCAATTGAATTCCAATTTCTCCACTTACATTGATTGCTTTTCCATTGGATTTTTTCCATAATGCTCCGCCTTTAAATCCCCATCCGCCATATTCTGAAATTGCATCGTATTTTCTAACGAAACAATTCTCTAATTCATTCCAATACACTGATTTGTAATTGAAATGTATCGGGAAAAATCGGTAATGAACACCTTTTTCATCGATGCGTGTGTATAGTTTGAAAAAGAAAATAGGAACAACAGCTACTAGCATTATGGTCATTACTAGGAATAATTCGTTGATGGTCATTGTGCTTTCTTCCTTTGTAAACTCATTGACTATTATGCCAAAAGGAACCAATGTACTCATCAGCATTACTATAACAAGCCATGTTTGCGTAAACCGTTGTTCTTCTTTAAAAATCCTCATTTATCGATTTTTGTCTCTTTCAAATACAATTCTTGCTGATTGTTCAGCTATTTGAATCGCTATCCATCCATTACGAGCATATTCATTTAAAGTGTCTTCTAACCGTTCATTATTTTTAGTTAGTCCCATTTTCCAGGTTACAACTTTATATTCCTTCATCCTTTCTTTTTTTTTGAATTACCTCATTTATTAGTAAACCAAGGATTAAACCAAATATCGACCCAATAGGTGTGCCGAAAGCAACGCCAAGTGCTACCTTACCACTAACAGAACCAATAATTGTTCCAATAGAAACACCAATGGATGCACCGAGAGCGACGCCGAGACCTAATATTAATCCTTTTCTATCGTTCATTATTAATGGTTTAATGTTCCCGCATTTACTACTGGAGCTGCCTCTTTATCACCACATAGAATAACCATAAGATTACTTACCATTGCAGCTTTACGCTCCTCATCAAGTTCAACAATATCTTTTTTGTTCAATTCCTCTAGAGCCATTTCCACCATGCTCACGGCACCTTCTACTATTTTATGACGGGCCGCAACGATGGCAGTAGCTTGTTGACGTTTCAACATAGCACTAGCAATTTCTTGAGCATAAGCCAAATATCCGATTCTTGCTTCTAAAACTTCAATTCCAGCTATAGCTAAACGCTCTTCAAGCTCTTTCTCTAGCGTTTCAGAAACTTCATTTACGCTTGATCTTAGGGTAATATCTTCATCATGGCCTTCATCAGCGAAATTGTCGTACGGATACATACTAGCCAACTTACGCACTGCTGCATCGGTTTGAACGCGAACAAAATTTTCATAATTATCAACATCAAAGGCGGCTTTATAAGTATTCGTTACTCTCCAAACCAAAATGGTAGAAATCATTACAGGATTACCTAGTTTGTCGTTCACTTTAAGTCTTTCACTATCAAAGTTTGAAGCTCTTAAAGAGATTTTCTTCTTGGTGTAGAATGGATTTGCCCAATAAAGGCCATTGTCTTTTACTGTTCCAACATACTTTCCAAATAGTAATACAACTTTTGACGTGTTTGGATTGACAAGAATAAAACCAAAAAAACCTAAAAAACTTATTGCCGTGACAATAAGGTACAGCGGATTTTCTTGATTGAAAGCATAAAATATACTTCCGAAAAATAAGACGAGTGTTACCAATAACATAAGGTAACCATTGGCAGGTTTAATGATTTTTTCTTCTTTCATGATTCATATAAATATTAAAATGATATCATAAAGATATAAAAATAAATTTTAATTTTCCAAATTTTGCCTTGAGATTTTAATTATTTTTGCTTCTAAATTCTTTAACTATGAAAAAAATATATAGCCTGTTTATTCTTTGTTGCTTGATTTCAAACCCCATTTTTGCAACAGATTTCTGGGGTCAAAATGGACACCGCGTTACGGGTAAAATCGCTGAAAAACATCTTACCAATAGAGCCAAAAGAAATATTGATAAATTACTAAAAGGAGAAAGTTTAGCTTTTGTTTCTACCTATGCTGATGAAATCAAATCCGATAGAGATTACCGTAAATATAGTCCTTGGCACTACGTTAATTTTCCAATAGGAGAAAAGTACAATCCGTCGAAAAGAAATCCGGCAGGAGATATTATCTACGCAATCGAGTATTGTTCGAAAGTATTAAAAGATGAGACCACTTCTGAAAAAGACAAGATATTTCATCTTAAAATGTTGGTGCATTTGGTAGGTGATTTGCATCAGCCATTACACATAGGAAGAGCAGAAGATAAAGGAGGTAATGATATTCAGGTGCGTTGGTTTAATGACGGTACGAACCTTCATAGTGTTTGGGATACAAAAATGATTGAGAGTTTCAATATGAGTTATATCGAATTGGCAAACAATGCGAAAGAACTTTCGAAAAATCAGATTAAGGCGATTCAAGAAGGGAGTGTTACGGACTGGATGTACGAGACTCGTGAATTAACTGTAAAGGTTTATAATTCAGCTCAGGTTGGTCAAAAATTGAGATACAGATATTCCTACTTGTATTTCCCAATAGTTCGTCAACAATTGCAGAAAGGCGGATTACGTCTAGCTAAAATATTGAACGATATTTTCGGATAAATACCGCTCACCACTTTCTGTTAATGTATCGTTAATTTGGTCAGTCAACCCGATTTAAAAGTTAACTTTAGGCATGCTTAAAAACAGTGTACTTCTTTTTATTGTGCTCTTATTAGCACAGTGTAAATCAGAAAAGAAAGAAATTCAATCTAATATAACAACAAAACCTTCAGTTGTTAAAACATTGAATTACAATGAATTAGAACCTTTACTTCAATTAAAAGATAATAAGAATTACGTTGTAAACTTTTGGGCGACTTGGTGTGCTCCTTGTGTAAAAGAGTTACCGTATTTTGAAGAATTAGAAGATAAGTTTAAGAATCAAAATGTTGAGGTTTTACTCGTTAGTTTAGACTTTCCAAATAAAAAAAACACCAAACTTTTACCATTCCTTAAAAAGAAAAACATCAAAAGTAGAGTTGTTCTTTTGAATGATCCTAATGAGGATGTTTGGATTCAAGCTATAGATGATTCATGGTCGGGTGCCTTGCCAGCAACACTATTTTACAATAAATCGAATAGAAAGTTTTTTGAGCAGTCTTTTACTCGAGAAACACTACATAAAGAATTACAAACCTTTTTAAGTTTATAAATTATGAAATATTTCAAATCAATATTGGTGCTTGTGGTTGCTGCAGTTGCTTTTGCGTTTACTGTACCTACTGATGGTAGTTATAAAGTTGGTGATACCATTGAGGATTTTAAACTCAAAAATATCGACGACAAAATGGTGTCATTATCCGATTATTCTGATGCGAAAGGATTCATTATCATTTTTACATGTAATATGTGTCCGTATTCTGTAGCCAATGAAGATCGAATCATTGCATTGGATAAAAAATACAAGGGACTTGGTTATCCAGTAATTGCTATTAATCCAAATGATCCAGCAGCGATGCCTGGTGATGGTTTTCCAGAAATGAAGGTTAGAGCAAAAGAGAAAGGGTTTACATTTCCATACCTTTTTGATGAAGGGCAGAAAGTATATCCAAAATTTGGTGCGTCTAGAACTCCTCATGTATTTATCGTAAGCAAACCAAATATGACTGTTGAGTATATTGGAGCAATCGATAACAGCTCAAGAAATCCAGCCAAGGTTACCGAAAAGTATGTGGAAAATGCTGTTGATGCATTGTTGAGCGGTAAAAAACCTTCAAAAACAGAAACTCGTGCTATTGGATGCTCAATAAAAGTGGTGAAATAATATTCCCGAAAATAAATTCAAAACTAATCCTGACTATTGCGGTCAGGATTTTTTTATTCTGTTACTTTCAGTCTGGCCTTAGCGGTAATTCCGAAATCAGCATCTTTTTTATTGATGAATTGAAAATAGCCAGCAATGCCTATCATAGCTGCATTATCGGTCGTGAATTCAAATTTAGGAACATAGGTTGTCCACCCCCAATGTTTTTCAGATACTTGTAATTTTCTTCTTATTTCTGAATTTGCAGAAACACCACCTGCAATCGCAATTTGGGTGATCCCAGTTTCTTTAACCGCCTTTTTTAATTTATCGGTTAATATTTCTACAATTGTATATTGGATGGAAGCACAAATATCATTGAGATTTTCTTTGATGAAATTAGGATTTGCTTTTTCCTGCTTTTGTATGAAGTATAAGATTGCTGTTTTTAGTCCGCTGAAACTAAAATTTAATCCGTCCACTTTTGGTTTAGAAAATTGAAACGCTTTTGGATTTCCAAGTTGCGCGTACTTATCAATTAATGGTCCACCAGGATAGGGTAGTCCTAAAATTTTTGCCGATTTATCATAAGCTTCTCCAACGGCATCATCAATTGTTTCTCCTAAAACTTTAAAATTCAAATCTTGATCAACCTTTACAATTTGTGTATGACCACCGCTTATCGTTAAACATAAAAAAGGAAATTTGGGAGTCTTTTGAGATTCATCTTGAATGAAGTGCGCTAAAATATGAGCTTGCATATGATTAATGGCTAGAAGAGGTATATTTAATCCTAATGCCATTGATTTAGCAAAAGAAGTTCCAACCAATAAAGACCCCATTAAACCTGGGCCACGTGTAAATGCAATTGCAGATAATTCTGTTTTTGAAATTCCAGCTTCCTTCAATGCTTGCTGTACAACAGGTACTATATGCTGCTGATGGGCACGGGAAGCCAATTCGGGCACAACGCCTCCATATTTCGCATGTACTTCTTGATTGGCGATAATATTGCTTAATACGGTGTTATTCTTAAGAACCGCAGCACTGGTGTCGTCACACGAAGATTCTATAGCAAGGATAAATATGTCTTTTTTGTCTGTTTTCATAAAGAAAGGTCAAAATTACAGAATAAAAAGGAGCCTTTTTAGTTTTATAGTTGATAAACTTTATAGTTTGTTACATTTGTATAAAGCGAATAAAAAATTGGCAATATTTTTGTTAATTAATGACTGAAACAAAGCAACAAAACCCTTTTATCATCAAACACTACGCAAAAAAAGTACTACGTTTTTTGGGCTATATAGCTTTGTTTTTTCTATTCATCAGTTTGGTGCTTTCCATCTCTTTTGTTCAGACTACCATCGGTAATTACGTTACTAAATCAGTAAATGAAGATTTTAATACCAATATCGTTATTAATAAGGTTGATTTGTCATGGCTGGGTCGTGTGCAGCTGAAGAATATTGAAATTAGAGACCATCATCAGGATACTTTAATTTTTGTAAAAAACCTTTCAACTTCGCTTGTTAGTGCCAAACGGATTTTAGAAAATGAGGTGAAATTGAAAAGAGTTTCTTTGGAAGGAGTTGAGTTTTTTATTAAAACCTACAAAGGAGAAACCGATGACAATTTGATCATTTTTACTGAAAAATTTGATGATGGTAAACCCAGAGATTCGTTAACAAATCCTTTTTTGCTCTACTCAACAGAGCTAAGGCTAAAAGATTTACATTTTAAACTTACCGACGCCAACAAAAGAGATTCACTTGATTTTGAAGCTTTTAAAGTTGGAGGGAGTTTGAAAGATTTTCAAATTTTAGGTCCCGATTTTAGTAGTAAAATAAGAGGTCTGCATCTTACGGATTTTAATGGACTGGAAATCAAGAATTTCACTACCGATTTTACCTACACCAAAACAGCAATGCAGTTTTTAAAGTCCACCATTGAGACAGATAAATCGTCTATCAAAGGTGATGTGAACTTCTCCTACAAAAGAGAAGACTTGGCAGAATTCAATGATAAAGTATTGATAACTGCTAAATTAACTAATAGCCGCGCCTCAATTAATGATTTGCGAAAATTCTATGAAGAATTAACCGGTAATGATCTACTGACCTTTACAGGAAATTTGAGAGGTACACTGAATAATTTTAAATTAAGAGGCCTAAACTTAAGTTCTACGAATAATATCAATATTGCAGGGGATTTTCTTTTTAAAAATACGATTAATACGGAAAGAGGTTTTGCTTTTGAAAGTGATTTAAAAAAACTTGATGCAACTTACAATGATCTCAAAAATATCTTGCCAAATGTTCTCGGGAAGAATGTTCCATCGGAATTCGGTAAACTTGGTCGATTTAATTTAAAAGGACGGATCAACCTGGATGAAGATGAAATTGCCGCCACTTTGAATGTGAATTCTGAAATCGGATTTCTATCTACTGATCTTCAAATTACGGATTTTGATGATATTGATTACGCTGAATACAGCGGACTTATTGAATTTGAAAAATTCAATATAGGAAAGTTTTTTAATGATCCGTTATTTGGAATTCTTTCGCTTAAAGGAGATGTGAACGGAACAGGTTTCAAGTTAGAGAATATCAATACAACTTTCATCGGCCAAATTTCACAATTGGAATTTAATGATTATATCTATAAAAATATTGTGGCAAATGGGCAGTATCAAAATAATAAATTTGATGGTGATCTTACCGTTGATGATGAGAATTTGAAAATGGAATTTAAAGGTTTAGCAGATCTTTCATCCAAAGTGAATAAGTTCGATTTTAATTCAAAAATTGCTTATTTCAATCTAAAAGAAACAAATATTTATCCGAATGACAGTATCTCCAAGGTCAAAGGAAATATCATTCTTGATATCGAAGGAAATACATTTGATGATTTGGTCGGAAATGCTGCTTTCACAGAAGTGTATTATACCAATCAGGAGAAAGAATGGGAATTCGAATCCTTCGCTATCAATTCACAATTAAAAGATAGCATTAAGACCATTGAGGTCGACTCCAAAGACATTGCGAAAGGATATCTCAAGGGTAATTTTACCTTTTCCGAATTACTGCCTTTGGCACAAAATGCATTGGGTAGTGTTTTTGCGAATTATAATCCTTATAAAGTTCAAGAGCATCAGTTTTTAGATTTCAATTTTGATATTTATAGCCAGGTAATTGATGTCTTCTTTCCTGAAATCAGCATAGATAACGAAGCCAAATTGAGAGGTTCTATTATTGCTGATAAAAACAAATTTAAACTTGTGTTTGCGTCACCTAAAGTTGTTGCATATGGAAATGTTTTGGAAGACGTAATGTTGAGAACCGACAATCAGAATCCATTATATAATACGCATTTAACTGCAGGAAAGGTGGATACGGATTATTATGACGTTACCAAGTTAAATCTCTTGAATAGAACCCAAAACGATACCTTATACTTTAAGTCGGTTTTTAAAGGGGGAGAGCAAAACAATGAGAATTTTAATTTAGACTTTTACTACACTTTTAATCCAGAAGGCAAGGCAGTTTTAGGATTTGAAAAATCATCATTCATCTTCAAAGACAATACCTGGAATATCAATCCGAAGCAGAAGCAAACGGATAAAATAGTTTTTGATTTAAAGACCAATGAATTCAGTTTTAAGAATTTCAATTTAAAATCAAAAAATCAACAAATTGAATTTACAGGCCTCATCAAAGGAGATCAACAAAAAGTCCTTTTAGCAGATTTTAGAAATGTGAAGCTTTCGAGTTTCTTGCCAGAGATCGACAGTTTGAAATTGAACGGTCGACTATCTGGGAATTTAGATTTTGTTCAGCAAGGAGATGTATACAGTCCCGAGGCTGTTCTTTCGGTGAAAGATTTTGAGGTCAACAGTTTCAAACAAGGTGATTTAAGTATTAATGTAATCGGTGATAACTCATATCAGAAATACAACGTTGATCTTTCGATTAACAATGAAAACGTAAAAAGTATCGCAGCGACCGGTAATGTTGATTTTTCTGACAAACGACCGATAATCGATTTAGCGGTTTTCTTGGAAGATTTTCAATTAAAGGCATTTAGTCCGCTAGGACAGGATGTGCTTTCATCTTTAAGAGGAAGTATTGATGGTAATTTTACCCTTTCCGGATTTTTAGGAAACCCAGATATGGATGGAACACTAACCTTGAAAAATGCTGGGTTGAAATTCCCATATTTAAATGTTGATTATGATTTGGAAGGTGAATCTATTGTAAGTGTTGACAAACAATCCTTCATTTTAAATGACATCAAACTAAAAGATACAAAGTATCAATCTGAAGCAATTCTAAAAGGATCCATTACTCATTCGAATTTGGAACAATGGTTTTTACAAATCAGTTTAGAATCTGATAATCTGCTGGTTCTTGATACGAAGGATACCGAAGAGTCCTTGTATTACGGAACTGCTTTCATGGATGGAAGTGCGCTGATTTATGGACTTACGGATAAGCTAACGATAGATGTAAATGCGAAAACAAATCCGAATACCACTTTTGTCGTTCCGTTAAGAGATATTGAAACTGTTGATAGCTACAAGTTGATTCATTTTAAATCAGAAAAAATTGATTTTGATGAACGTCAAAAGAGGATTGCTGAGGAAGCGTTAAAACGATTATCGTTAAATATTGATTTGGAGGTAACCAAGGATGCAAAGGCTAGAGTAGTGATCGATGAAGAAAACGGAAGTCAATTATCAGGATCGGGAACAGGAAATTTGAGAATTGAAATTAATACGATTGGAAAGTTTAATATGTTCGGTGATTATGTGATTGATAATGGAACGTATGACTTTAAATATGGAGGAATTATCAATAAACCATTTACCATTCAAAAAGGAGGAACGATTTCTTGGACAGGTAATCCGTTTGATGCAAATTTGGATGTGACTGCCATTTACAAAGCGAAAGCAAATCCGGCCGTTTTATTGGAGAACTTCAATTCGAATAGAAATATAGAAGTGGACCTAATTACTCGTATTTCGGGTGGATTGTTCAGTTCCAAACAAGATTTAGATATTCGCTTGGCAAATGTAGATCCGACTATTGCGAGTGAGTTGGAGTTTATTTTAAACGATAACAACATCAACCAAAAAACAACACAATTCATTTCACTACTTGCCACGGGTGCGTTTACGAATCCGAATAACAACAATTTCAATGCAGGAGTTTCTGTAGCAGGTACAGCGTCAAGTGCAATTGCGGCGGCAATTTCGAATTTATTGAACAGTCCTGATAGTAAATTTAAATTGGGAATTGATTATTTGCAAGGAACTAGAGATAATGAAATTGAACGTCTAAATATTGATAATCAGGTTGATGTTTCTTTGAGTACCCAGTTAAGTGATCGGGTCATTATCAATGGAAAAGTTGGAGTGCCAGTTGGAGCGCAAACACAATCTAGTGTAGTTGGCGAGGTTAAGGTTGAAATTTTATTGAATAAGGATGGCAATTTTAGAGGAGTAATATTCAATCGTCAAAATGAGATTCAATACACGACCGAAGAAGAGGGGTATACTCAGGGAGTGGGGCTTTCGTATCAGGTGAATTTTAACAATTTGTCTGAACTCCTTACCAAACTTGGATTGAAGAAAAATAAGGCCAAAAAAGTCCCAAAGAAAATAGTGAAAGATAGCTCAGCTGTAAAAGAGAAAAAGCTGATTAATTTCACCCGGAAACAGCTGTAAATACTAAGAAAATCAGGTTTTTAACATCTGTAAATTTTACCATTTCGTAACTTCGTTTACGCTATATCGTTTTCGTATTTTTTTTATTTTTATGCTTTAAAAAGCAGTAATTTTACAATTAAATTATGACGAATATTAAGAAAATAGGAGTGTTTACATCCGGAGGAGATTCTCCTGGAATGAATGCTGCAATTCGATCTGTAGTTAGAACCTGTGCATACCATAACATTGGTTGTGTAGGGATCTATCGTGGATACCAAGGAATGATTGAAGGTGATTTTGAAGAATTGAACGCGAGAAGTGTTCGTGGTATCATTAACAAGGGTGGAACATTTTTAAAATCGGCTCGTTCACAGGAATTCAGAACGGAAGAAGGACGTAAAAAGGCACATGAAAATCTCATAAAAGCTGAGATAGATGCTTTGGTTGCTATTGGCGGTGACGGAACCTTTACTGGGGCTATTATTTTTAACAAAGAACATAACTATCCAATCATCGGAATTCCGGGAACTATCGATAATGATATCGTCGGAACATCGCATACATTAGGTTATGATACAGCGTTAAATACTGCAGTTGAGGTTTTAGATAAAATTAGAGATACTGCGAGTTCTCACGATCGATTATTTTTTATTGAAGTAATGGGACGTGATGCTGGGCATATTGCATTAAACGTTGGGATTGGAGCAGGAGCAGAAGAAATTTTGATTCCTGAAGAGAATCTAGGTTTAGATCGTCTGTTAGATTCTTTACGTAAGAGTAAGGCTTCTGGAAAAACATCAAGTATCGTTATTGTATCAGAAGGTGATAATATCGGTAAAAACGTATTTGAATTAAAAAGTTATGTGAATGAAAACCTTCCTGAATACGATGTACGTGTATCTGTTTTAGGACACATGCAACGAGGTGGAAGTCCATCTTGTTTCGATCGTGTTTTAGCAAGTAGGATGGGTGTAATGGCCGTTGAATCGTTACTTGAAGGTAAATCTGATTTAATGGTCGGCTTGGTGAACGATAAAATCGTTTTAAATCCATTAGAAAGAGCAATTAAAGGACAAACGAAAATCAATAAAAATTTGATTCGCGTTTCAGATATAATGAGTGTTTAAGAATAAAATTAAAAGAAATGATAAAAATTGGAATTAACGGATTTGGTAGAATTGGAAGATTAGCTTTTAGATCTGCCATGGAAAGAGATAACGTTCAAGTTGTAGCTATTAATGACTTATTAGAAGTTGATTATTTAGCGTACATGTTGAAATATGATTCTGTACATGGAGAATTTAAAGGTGATGTATCTGTTGAAGACGGAATGCTAGTTGTTAACGGCAACAAAATCCGTATCACTGCAGAGCGTAACCCAGCTGATTTAAAATGGGATGAGGTAGGAGCTGAATTCGTTGTAGAATGTACAGGTATCTTTAAAGATTTAGAAAAAGCAAACTTACACATTCAAGGTGGAGCTAAGAAAGTTGTTATTTCTGCACCATCACCAGATGCTCCAATGTTTGTAATGGGTGTAAATCACACATCTTTAAAAGATTCTGATACTATTTTCTCTAATGCGTCTTGTACGACTAACTGTTTAGCGCCATTAGCGAAAGTAATCAATGATAATTTTGGAATTGTAGAAGGATTAATGACTACAGTTCACGCTACTACTGCTACTCAAAAAACAGTTGATAGTCCATCAGCTAAAGATTGGAGAAGTGGTAGAGCAGCTTTACATAACATCATTCCAGCTTCTACTGGTGCTGCAAAAGCAGTTGGTAAAGTAATTCCAGAATTGAACGGTAAATTAACAGGTATGGCATTTAGAGTTCCTACAATGGATGTTTCTGTGGTTGATTTAACTGTGAAATTAGAAAAAGCAGCTTCTTACGAAGATATTAAAGCTGCGATCAAGAGTGCTTCAGAAAACGAATTAAATGGAATCTTAGGGTACACAGAAGAGGCTGTAGTTTCTCAAGATTTCGTTGGAGATACTAGAACATCAATTTTTGATGCTGGAGCAGGTATCTCATTGAATGATAACTTTGTAAAACTTGTTTCTTGGTACGACAATGAAATGGGATATTCTACAAAAATCATTGACTTAGTTGAATATGCAGCTACAGTATAATTTGTAGTAAAACTGATAACTAAAAAAGCCTGATTTCAAATCAGGCTTTTTTTTGGTTAATAAACCAATATGATTTCTTGGTAAAAGACTATTCAAAGTGATAAAGATATAAGATCTTTTCATTGATAATCATATTTATAGACATACAATGATTGTTTATACTGAAGTCCACGAATAAATGTTGATTTAGAGAATTTATTCTTTATTTATTATTCGGAATAAATGCCTTGTAGAATAGAAAAGTTAAATTACATCAATACCAATTTAGTATCTGCCATAAAAATCTTTTAAAATTTCTCCGTTACTATCTAATAGGTAACAATCTAAAAATCCTACATCAAACTCATCTATGTATTTTACCTTTATAGGGTTTTGTTTGTAGAAGATACTTTTATTTGCGTCTAGGCAGTTCCAAAACGTTCCCTCAAGACCTGAATTATTGAAATCTCTAACTTTTACACCTACTGTTTTAAATGTAAAATCTTTCTTTTTAGGCATGTCTTCTTCTTTAATTTCATACTCCCACAACTCTGCGCTTACACTATTGCGTACATCTTCATATAGTCTACAAATTAAACAAGGTTTATTATCTCCATATTTTTCCCAAAAATATTTTATATGGTGTGTAACATCATTCTCTGCCCAAGTTAGAGGTAAATGATTAAGATCATAAAGTTTAAATTCAGAGACAATCAAGGAGTTTTCATCAAGAATCTTAATATTTATATGTTCTGACTCTTCCATGAAATCAAACTCTTTACGACTTCTATCGTCGTATCCAGGTAAATCTTGATACCATGGGGCATGACCATGCAACTTAATAAATTCCTGTGCCATTTGGTAATGGTCTTCACCTAATGGAAAAACGATTATCCTAAACCTTGTTGAAGGTCCTTCTAATTGTATGCTATATTTCATATTTTTAAAAATAAAAATTAGTAGCAATTTATATAATTTTATAAATAGAGGTTTACATCATCTAACGAAAAATATAAAATTTTTAAAATAAACTAAATCATGACTATAACTCAAACTCAGTTAATGCACCTGAAAAAACTTTCTAAATGGTTGCATAAAATGGATTTTTATGAAGGGCAAATTAAGGCCATGCTAATTGTTTTAAAAGGATATGAAACACAAACCATTGAAAAACTATCCTACCTTTATAAAAATGGTTATATTAACGATTCTTGTTTGTGTTATTATTTTATTTCTGAATTATATCCTGAAACTAGTCCAGAGGAATTTGAAGTTGTACTACAGAATTCAATCAAGAATTTGGGATTAAAAGATTTTTTAGTCAATAATTATGATCATGCCCTATCACTTTTTTTACAAGAACTTGACAAGCAGGGGCCAACTGCTTCAAGACTGGAGCGCACTATAAAAGCATGTTTTACAATCTGCGCACATGAGTTTGGAGTTCATAACTTTCGTATCTCTAATAAATTTCACAAAACA
>JBMHDU010000018.1:0-11267 GCA_049889235.1 Polaribacter sp. | reverse complement strand
TAGCATTGGGGCTCACCTCTTCCCATACCGAACAGAGAAGTTAAGCCCAATAGCGCCGATGGTACTGCCAACTGGTGGGAGAGTAGGTCACTGCCTTTCTTTATAAACAAAACCTCATTACAAACGTAATGAGGTTTTTTTGTGTCCTTCAATTTCTTTGCTACTCTTACCTTCGTGGTAAATCAGAAGTGTCTTTTAATGGTAAATCCGTACTTCCCATTAAATGTAAGTCAATATGATGTGCTGCTTGGCGTCCTTCAGATATTGCCCAAACAATTAAGGATTGTCCTCTTCGCATATCGCCAGCCACAAATACATTTGGTACATTCGTTTTATAATCCTTCACCGATGCCTTATAATTGGTGCGTACATCCTTTTCAACTCCGAATTGCTCTGCTAAATAATTCTCTGGTCCAGTAAATCCTAATGCCAATAATACCAAATCAGCTTTCCATACCTTTTCGGTATCCGGAACTTCGATCAATTGTGGTCTTTCATTGTCTTTAAAGATCCATTCAACCTCCACTGTTTTTAAACCAGTAAGATTTCCATCTTTATCGCCCATAAATTCTTTTGTCGAAATACTAAAGAAACGTTCTACGCCTTCCTGATGGGATGATGTCGTTTTTAGTCGCATCGGATAATATGGCCATGGCTGATGTTCGGGCCTGTCTTTTGTTGGCTTTCCTAAAATCTCAAAATTTGTAACGCTCTTCGCTCCATGACGATTTGATGTTCCAATACAGTCACTTCCTGTATCTCCACCACCGATCACAATTACGTTCTTGTTTTTTGCCGATATAATTTCCTCATAGTCAATTAATCCATCAACTTGTTCATTATTGAGTTTTAAGAACTCCATTGCTTGATGCACACCTTTTAAATCGGCTCCTGGAATCGGAATCGCACGTTGAGTTGTTGATCCACCACATAATAAAACAGCATCGAAACCCTTCTTCAACTTTTTAACATCGACATTCACTCCAATATTTGCATTGGTTTTGAATGTAATTCCTTCTTCTTTTAAAATTTCAAGACGTCTGTCAATAACTTCTTTTTCTAATTTGAAATCGGGAATCCCATAACGTAATAATCCACCAATCTTCGCATCTCTTTCAAATACGGTCACCAAATGACCTGCCTTGTTTAACTGACTTGCCGCAGCTAATCCAGCTGGACCTGATCCAACAACAGCCACTTTTTTTCCAGTTCTAACTTTTGGAGGATTCGCGGTAATCCATCCTTCGTTAAAGGCAGTCTCAACAATGTTTTTCTCAATATTCTCAATGGTTACGGGATCTTCATTAATTCCTAACACACATGCTTCTTCACATGGTGCAGGACATAATCGACCCGTGAACTCTGGAAAGTTATTGGTCGAATGTAAAATTTCTGCTGCTTCTTTCCATTTTCCCTTGTAGACTTTGTCATTAAAATCCGGAATGAAATTCCCAAGAGGACATCCACTTTGACAAAATGGAATCCCGCAATTCATACATCGGGCTCCCTGGTCTTTTAATTTCGACTCCTTTAACGGAATGGTAAATTCTTTATAGTTCTTAAGACGATCCTTTACCGGAGTATAAGATTCGTTTTCTCTTTTAAATTCTAAAAATCCAGTCGTTTTTCCCATAATTACGCAGTTTGTAATTCCTCTTCTTTTAATCGTTCTAAAGCCTGTCTGTATTCTTCTGGAAGCACTTTCTTAAATTTCTTCACGCTATTATCCCAATCGTTTAATAAGCGCAAGGCTACTTTGCTATTGGTGCGTTTTAAGTGATTTTTCAATAAGGTCTTGATTTCGTTTTCATCCTCATCTTCTAAGATTGGAAGAATATTTAAATCACTACCGTTTACCTGTTTCTCAAATGAATCATATTCATCCAATACATAAGCAACACCACCACTCATTCCAGCTCCGAAGTTTCGGCCTACTTCACCAAGAATTACCGCAACACCACCGGTCATATACTCACATCCGTGATCGCCAATACCTTCTACAACAGCTTTTGCACCTGAGTTACGCACACAGAATCGCTCACCTGCTTTTCCGTTGATATACACCTCACCAGAAGTTGCTCCATATAAGGTTACGTTACCGGTAATTATGTTCTCATCGGAGTTGAATGTACTTTCTTCCGGAATTCGAATTACTAACTTTCCGCCTGATAATCCTTTACCTAAATAGTCATTTGTGTTTCCAAAAACCGTCATTGTAACTCCTTTGGTTGTAAAGGCTCCGAAACTTTGCCCTGCCGATCCTTTGAAATCGATATTTATGGTGTCTTCTGGCAATCCGTCTGACCCATAAATCTTTGAAATTTCGTTACTCAATATCGCTCCAACCGCTCGATCGATGTTCGTGATATCGAATTTTAAATCTGTTTTTTGTCTTCTAAATAAAGCTTGATGCGCTTTGGTTACAATTTCAAAATCCAAATGTGTTTCTAAATTGTGATCCTGAACATCTGTATTGTATAATTTCACATCCTCCGCAACCTCAACTTTATGTAGAATTGGCGTTAAATCTAATCCGGCTGCTTTGTAATGCTCAATAGCTTTATTTCGATTTAACTTTTGAGATTGGCCTACCATTTCATTTAATGTTCTGAATCCTAATTTGGCCATGATCTCTCTTAATTCTTGGGCCACGAAATACATGTAATTTACCACATGCTCTGGTTTTCCTTTGAATTTTTTTCTCAATTCCGGATTCTGAGTTGCGATTCCAACAGGACAGGTATTCAGATGGCATACACGCATCATAATACATCCGCTGGCTACTAAAGGCGCTGTTGCAAATCCGAATTCTTCAGCTCCGAGTAAACAGGCGATAGCAACATCACGTCCTGTTTTCAACTGACCATCACATTCCAATACAATTCGATTTCTCAAATCATTCATGACCAAGGTCTGTTGCGCTTCGGCAATTCCTAATTCCCAAGGTAATCCTGTATGACGTAATGAAGTTAATGGTGACGCTCCTGTTCCTCCATCATATCCTGAAATCAAGATAACATCAGCCTTCGCTTTGGCAACACCTGCTGCTACAGTTCCAACTCCCACTTCGGATACTAATTTCACATTGATACGAGCATCTCTGTTCGCTGATTTACAATCGTAAATCAATTGAGATAAATCTTCAATCGAATAAATATCATGGTGTGGAGGCGGAGAGATTAATCCTACATATGGAGTAGAATTTCTCGTTTTCGCAATTTCACGATTTACTTTAGGCCCCGGTAATTGTCCGCCTTCTCCAGGTTTCGCTCCCTGTGCAATTTTAATTTGTATTTCACTAGCATTGGTCAAGTAGTTAGAAGTCACTCCAAATCGACCCGATGCTACTTGCTTGATAGCAGAGTTTTTCCAATCTCCTTTTGAACTCTTATAAAAACGCTCCTGATCTTCACCACCTTCACCAGAATTTGATTTTCCGCCAATACGGTTCATGGCGACAGCTAAATTTTCATGCGCTTCTTTACTGATCGATCCATAAGACATCGCTCCGGTTTTGAAACGCTTCACGATTTCTGTCCATGGTTCAACTTCTTCCAACGGAATAGGATCGTAATTATCGAATTCTAGTAATCCGCGAATAGTCATTAGGTGCTTCGATTGTTCATTCACCAATTCTGAATATTCTTTATAGGTCTTCGGATTATTTTTGCGAACCGATTCTTGTAGTTTGGCTACTGTGAACGGATTGAACAAGTGTTTCTCTTGTCCACGTCTCCAACGGTAATCTCCACCAACTTCTACTTTAGGTTCAATGGTTGAGTTGAATGCTCTTCGATGACGCTTTACAATTTCTTGTTCGATCTCTCTTAAGCTGATTCCTTCGATTCTGGTCACGGTATTCGGGAAATATTTCTCCACGGTTGAAGAATTGATTCCGATACATTCAAATAATTGAGACCCACGGTAAGAATTCAAGGTTGAAATACCGATTTTGTTCATCACCTTCAAGATTCCCTTTCCAACCGCTTTATTATAATTCTTAATCGCTGGTAAGTATTCCAATTCTGAAATTTCACCATTTTTCACTTGATTTTCTACAATCTCATTTACGATATACGGATTGATGGCACTTGCTCCATATCCGAATAACAAGGCAAAGTGGTGTACTTCTCTTGGTTCTGCAGATTCAATGATGATAGAAATCTGAGAACGCTTTTTATGTTTGTGTAAGGAATGATTTACATACGAACAAGCTAGTAAAGCCGGAATCGGTGCGTGATTTTCATCCACATATCTATCGGATAAAATGATGATATTCGCACCTTCATCAACCGCTTTGGATGCTTTGCTAACCAAATTGTCTAAAGCAATTTCCAATTCGTTCAATCCTCGGTTTACCTCGTATAACATGGAAATTGAAACCACTTTGAAATCTGGATTTGAATCATAATTTCTGATTTTATCCAAATCATGCTTAGAAATCACCGGATTCTGAATCTTTAATTTCTTACAATGACTTTCATTGATTTCAAACAAATTCTGGTCGCTACCTAATGTTAAACTGATATCGGTAATCAATTCTTCACGGATTCCGTCCAATGGTGGATTGGTAACCTGAGCGAATAACTGTTTGAAATAATTGTAAACCAATTGAGGTTTTTCAGATAATACAGCAATTGGTGTATCTGTACCCATGGATCCAATCGGTTCCTTGGCATTTTGAGACATCGGAGCAATAATTTTTTCTAACTCCTCTTGGGTATATCCGAATACAATCTGACGTTTGTTCAATTCAATTTCATCGTAGTGAATTGGACCTTTTTTAGCAGGTAATTCTTTTAGGTGAACCAGATTTCCGTCTAACCATTCTTTGTAAGGATGTTTAGATGCAATCTGTTCCTTTATTTCTTCGTCATTTACAATTCGCCCTTCGCTCATGTTCACTAAGAACATTTTACCAGGCTCTAAACGACCGTGATATTCGACGTTTTCTGGCTTGATATCTACCACACCGGTTTCCGAAGACATGATTACATATCCGTTTTTGGTAACGGTATATCGTGATGGTCTTAATCCGTTTCTGTCTAATACCGCTCCGATGTAGTTTCCATCTGTAAAAGGAATTGAAGCTGGACCATCCCATGGTTCCATCAGGCAGGAATTGAATTCATAAAATGCCTTTTTAGTTTCAGACATATCCGGATTCTTCTCCCATGCTTCGGGTACCAACATCATCATCGCTTCCGGAAGAGAACGCCCCGTCATCAGTAATAATTCAACAACCATATCCAAAGTAGCTGAATCTGATTTTCCACGTAATACAGTCGGAATGATTTTCTTAACATCATCCCCGAACCAATCACTCTTCATGATCTCTTCCCTCGAGAACATCCTGGATACATTCCCGCGAAGTGTATTGATTTCACCATTATGACAGATGTATCTGAACGGTTGTGCCAAATCCCAAGTAGGGAAGGTGTTGGTTGAGAATCGCTGATGGACTAAAGCTAAACGAGTCACCAACTCATCATTATTCAGATCTAAATAGTATTCATTAATATGTTCGGGTTTTAGTAACCCTTTGAATATGATAATCTTTGAAGAAAGACTCGGTAAATAGAACGAACTTGACTGAGATAATTTCGAATTGTAAATGCGGTGTTCTGCAATTTTACGTGCGGCAAATAACTTTAATTGGAAATTGAAATCGTCATTATCTTCATCTGGTTTTCCAATAAATATTTGTTTGATAAACGGTTCAGTTTCCGCTGCAATTTCTCCGAGCACTTTAGTGTTTACCGGAACATCTCTCCATCCGATTAAATTCAGATTTTGATTTTTGATTTCCTCTTCAAAGATATCAATACAGAACTGCTTCTGATTTTCTTTTTGAGGTAAGAAGACATTACTTACGGCATAATCACCAGGTTCTGGCAATTCAAAATCGCAATAGGTTTTAAAGAATTGATGTGGAATATCAATTAAGATTCCGGCTCCATCACCGGTAACACCATCGGCACTAACAGCCCCTCTGTGTTCTAGCTTTACAAGAATTTCTAAAGCTTTATGAATGATGTCATTCGATCGTTTTCCCGTAAGACTACAAATAAATCCAGCTCCGCAATTATCGTGTTCAAACTCTGGTAAGTATAACCCCTGTTTCTTCATAATCATACATTTTCGAGCCTGCTAAATTATAAAATATAATAGGGAAAACGTAAGTTATTTGGAGTTTTGATTTCATTTTTACAATGAATATAAATTAAGGTTGCAGAAAATGTAAGAAACGAAATATTTTGGTAAATAATTATCAATTTAATAAAAAAGGGGTTGAATTCAATTACAACCCCTTTTTTGCGATATAAATGTCTGTTTAGTGTTCATTTAATCGGAAATCTGGATATGCATCCATGCCGTGTTCGTGGGCATCCAAACCTTCTAATTCTTCTTTTTCACTTACTCTAATTCCCACTGTTTTCTTCAATACGAAAAATATAAACGTTGACGATACAATACAGATTGCCGCATATGCTCCAACGCCAATCAACTGAGTTAAGAATGTGTGTTCTGGGTTTGTTGAGAAGATACCAACAGCTAAAGTTCCCCAAATACCACAAACTAAGTGTACTGCGATTGCACCAACTGGATCGTCTAATTTGATCGCGTCGATGAAGCTTACTGCGAATACGATTAACGCACCAGCAATAGCCCCAATAATGATGGCGCTTTCTGGAGTCATTACATCAGCACCAGCAGTAATACCTACTAGTCCACCTAAGATTCCGTTTAAGAACATAGTTAAATCTAAGTTCTTGAATTTTAAGAATGACACAATAGCAGCAACAACTCCACCTGCAGCGGCAGCCAAACAAGTAGTTACTAATGTTAATGAAGTTAATGCTGGGTCTGCAGATAATACTGATCCACCGTTGAATCCGAACCATCCTAACCAAAGTATTAATACACCTGCAGTTGCTAACGGAATATTGTGACCGGGAATCGCTCGTGGCTTTCCGTCTTTGAATTTTCCGATTCTAGATCCTAAGAAGTAAACCGCTACTAAAGCAGCCCATCCTCCTACAGAGTGTACTAACGTTGATCCTGCGAAATCATAGAATCCCATTTCATCTAAGAATCCGCCACCCCATTTCCAAGAACCTGCAATTGGGTAGATGAACCCTACATATAATACAGTAAAGATCATGAAAGGACCAATTTTAATTCTTTCAGCTACTGCTCCAGAAACGATAGTTGCAGCAGTTGCGGCAAACATTCCTTGGAATAAGAAGTCTGTCCACCAAGTGTATCCTCCATCTGCATATTCAGCAGTCATTCCGTTTTCTGGTGGAGCAATACCTGGTACGATAGATCCGATGTATCCGTTAAATTCTCCTGGGTACATTAAGTTGAATCCTACTAAGTAGTATAAAAGTAATCCAACAGTAATGATAAAAATATTCTTGAATAAGATGTTGATCGTATTCTTCTGTCTAGTTAACCCGATTTCTAAAAATGCAAATCCCATGTGCATGAAGAAAACTAGAGCCGTACAGATCATCATCCATACATTATTTACAGTTAAAAGTTCCATTTCTTATTTGTTTTTTTTAGTTCGTTAGTTAGTTTAATGTTTGTCCTCCTTTTTCACCTGTACGAATACGGTAGGCTTCTTTAACGTCGCTTACAAAAATTTTACCGTCTCCTACTTCACCCGTTCCTGCAGCTTCAACAATTGTTTTGATTGTGATTTCTTCAAAATCATCATTCACTACAATTGATAAATAGCGTCTTTGGATGTCGCTCGTACTGTAACTAACACCTCTGTAAACATGACCTTCTTTTTCATTTCCTAATCCAGTTACATCCCAGTAAGAGAAAAAGTTTACCCCAACTTCATGCAATGATTCTTTAACCTTGCTGAATTTGGATTTTCTGATGATTGCTTCGATTTTCTTCATAATTAAATAGATAATTGTTTAGATTTTTTATTGAAATTTTTAATGAACATCACACAGTTAGTGGAACTGTGTGATGTTGATTTATATAGCAAATATCTTATTCGTTGTAATTTTTAAATTCTGTATCGGTCCTAGAACGCGTATACTGCAGCGATTAAGAATGAGCTTAAGCTTTTATCTGTTCCGAATGCAGGCTCAGAAGCTGAGTCTAAACGTAATTCAGGAATGATCGTTAATGCTCCAATTGTGTAGTTTCCAGTTAATGTAGTGGCAAAAACACTTGAATCGGCTACACCTGTTCCGATTGCACCAAAGTTTCCGTCCTCTTTGAAGTACTCTGCACGTAATCCAATTTTGAAAGAGTCAGAAGTTGCTAACTGTGGGTACAATGCAAATCCGTAGAAATCTGGAGCATTTTCAGCCTTGAAGTATGCTGCGTTAATTCCTAAGAAGAATGAATCCGTTACGTCGAATCCTCCCGTATAGTCGATTTCGTAAGAGTCAGGATTCATTAACACGTTTAAGAATTGTCCAGAATATCCGTACTGAAGACCTACAGAATATTTTCCGTCAGGATTGAATTCAGTAGCGTCAGTTGGATTTAATAAAGCTAACATCAATGAAGATTTTTCATTTAAAGTGATGTCTAACTTCGCACCTGTATGGCTAAATGGACCATAAGAGAATAAATAAGATGTACTGTAGTTAAAGTTTGCAGTAGGAGAGATTACTTCATACCCTAAAAATGTATTGAAGTTACCAACTGTTAACTTTACAGACTCGCTTAAGTTCCAGTATGCATACAACTGATTTACGATTTGTGAAGAACCAACAGAATTGAAAACTGCATCTTCACCTCTTGGTCCGTATACCATATCAGCGACGAATCCTACTTTTTCTCCCTCATACGCAGCGATTAAATTGATCATACCAATAGCGAACCCAGGCTTGTTAGCAAATGAGCTTCCGGGAGCAGTATCAAATGCACCACCACTAATATTACCTCTAAAGTATGTATCGATGCTTCCGCTGAATGAGATTTTCTTTTCTTCCTTTTCCTGTCCAGTTAGTATCAAGCTGCTTGATAATAACAAAGTAAAAATGATTTTTTTCATAATGATTTGAATTTGAATTAATCTTTCGACGTGACAAATGTAGGTAATAAAGCCGTCAAAACAAGGGGGTGTTCTTTATAAAAGGTTATAAATTCAATTTATACCCTTAAAAAATACGGGGTAATTCTTTTAAAAATGTAATTTAATAAATTTTAACCCCCTCAATTATTAGGTATGTAAAAATTTCTTATCCTTATTTTGTGATATCCATAAAAATGCATGTTTTCTTAAAAAAGTTTTAAATAGGTTACATTTGAATTCATGAAATATCAATATTCCTATCTCTTAAAGATTCAGTTTTTGGGATTCCGATTCTCAGGATGGCAAAAGCAAGTAAATGCCAAGACTATTCATGAATTGGTTGATAAATCTTTATCTTATGTGCTTGTTAATAAGGGGTATAAAACAGTCGGAATGAGTCGCACAGATGCGAAAGTTTCGGCTAAATGTTATTTCATTCACCTATTTGTGCATGAGAAATTTGACGAAGGTCAATTTGTAAAAGATCTAAATTTCAACTTTCCGCAGGATATCCGTCTGCTTGGAGTAAACAGTATCTCAACTTCTTTTGATTTGATCAGTGCTGCAAAATTGAAGACCTACCATTATTATTTTTCCAAGGGAGAGAAAGTGCACCCTTATGCATCACCCTTTTTATACAGTGTAATTGATGACCTAGATATTGAGTTAATGAAAGAAGGATCGCAATTATTTGAAGGCGAACATAATTTTCGAAGTTTTTGCACGAAACCATCTGAGCATACCAAAGTGATTCGTACTGTAGATTATTGTCGAATTTTACCAAATACTGAATTCACCGCATCTTTCTTTCCGGAAGAGAGTTTTGTGTTTAAGGTTCGAGGTGCCGGATTCCTGCGATATCAAATCCGATTGATGATGGCGACCTTAATAGAATTAGGAAAAGGGAATATCGATTTGGATTTTATTCGTCATGCTTTAGAAAACGGAGATAGTGATCATCCTTTGCCTTTTATTGCTCCAGCATCCGGGTTACATGTGGAGGATATTCAATTATTGGCATAAAAAAATCCATCACTAGGATGGATTTTCAATATGATTTACTTGAAACTTATTTCAGTAAACTTCTTGAAATTACAATTTTCTGTATTTCTGATGTTCCCTCATAAATCTGAGTAATTTTCGCATCACGCATTAATCGTTCTACATGGTATTCTTTTACGAATCCGTTTCCGCCATGAATTTGAACGGCTTCAACGGTTTGTTCCATAGCTACTTTCGAAGCATATAATTTCGCCATTGCCGAAGACTGATCGTAATTGTTTCCTTGATCTTTATCCCAAGCTGATTTCATTACCAAGTGACGAGCCGCTTCAATTTCAGTATACATATCTGCCAATTTGAAGGCAATCGCCTGGTGATTGAAAATCTCAGTTCCGAAAGCTTTACGCTCTTGCGAATATTTTAATGCCAATTCGTAAGCCCCTGATGCAATACCTAAAGCTTGCGCAGCGATTCCGATTCGTCCACCTGATAAAGTCTTCATTGCGAATTTGAATCCGAAACCATCTTCTCCAATTCTGTTTTCTTTTGGAACTTTTACATCGTTGAATTGTAATGTATGTGTGTCTGAACCACGAATCCCTAATTTATCTTCTTTCGGACCGATATCGAATCCTTCCATACCACGCTCCACGATAAACGCATTGATTCCGCGGTGTCCTTTTTCTCTATCCGTTTGGGCGATTACCAAATACACATCCGAGCGACCTCCATTGGTAATCCAGTTTTTAGTACCATTTAATAAGTAGTAATCTCCTTTGTCCTCGGCAGTAGTTCTTTGCGATGTTGCATCCGATCCTGCTTCTGGTTCACTCAAACAAAATGCACCTAAGTATTCCCCAGTCGCTAATTTGGTCAAGTATTTTTGTTTTTGCTCCTCAGAACCATAAGATTCCAATCCGTAGCAAACCAATGAATTATTTACAGAAACCATTACAGAGGCAGAGGCATCAATTTTCGAAAGTTCTTCCATAATTAATACGTACGAAATGGTATCCATTCCACTTCCGCCATATTTTGGATCAACCATAATTCCCATAAAGCCAAGTTCTCCCATTTTCTGAATCAATTCTTGTGGGAATTCTTGCTTATTATCGCGTTCAATTACGCCAGGTAACAATTCATTTTGAGCAAAATCTCTTGCCGCATCGCGAATCATTAGGTGTTCTTCTGTTAAGCTAAAATCCATTTT
>JBMHDU010000017.1:0-363805 GCA_049889235.1 Polaribacter sp. | reverse complement strand
TCCTCTCTTTTCGGAATTACATATCCTATTGTTCAGGGTGGCATGATCTGGGTTTCAGGGTGGAAATTGGCATCGGCTGTATCTGATGCTGGCGGTTTAGGGCTTATTGGTTCTGGGTCTATGTATCCTGATGTACTTCGCGAACATATTCAGAAGTGCAAAAAAGCTACTAACAAACCTTTTGGAGTAAATGTTCCGATGTTGTATCCACAGATTGAAGAAATCATGGATATTATTGTCGAAGAAGGAGTAAAGATAGTGTTCACCTCTGCCGGGAATCCAAAGACATGGACACAATTTCTGAAAGAAAAAGGTATAACAGTTGTTCATGTCGTTAGTTCTGTGAAATTCGCGCAAAAGGCCGAAGCAGCTGGCGTTGACGCGGTTGTTTGCGAAGGATTTGAAGCTGGAGGCCATAACGGAAGAGAGGAAACGACTACGTTTACTTTAATCCCGATGGTTAAAGAGAATGTTTCAATTCCGGTAATTGCTGCAGGAGGTATTGCGAGCGGAAGAGGAATGCTAGCAGCAATGGTATTGGGTGCAGATGGCGTACAAATTGGAAGTAGATTTGCTGCAACTTTGGAGTCTTCTGCTCATGATAATTTTAAGGACACTATTGTTAAAGTGAAAGATGGTGATACACATTTAACTTTAAAAGAATTGGCACCAGTTCGGTTGGTTAAGAATCATTTTTACAATGAGATTCAGGAATTGTACACTAAAAATCCTTCCATCGAGGAAATAAAGGAGCTTTTAGGTCGTGCCAGAGCTAAAAAGGGAATGTTCGAAGGTGATCTAGATAATGGTGAATTGGAAATTGGTCAAATTGCTGGATTAATTCACGAAATAAAACCTGCAAAACAAGTAGTCGAAGAGATTATTACTGAATTTGAAGCTGTAAAAAAGGACTTATAAAGTCTCCTTTCTTTTCAATCTAGCGATTCCCGCCCAAATAACCAAGGCCCCGAATATCAGTCTAAAAATGAGGTAGTTGTACTTGCTTATTGTCTCAAATCCGAATATCAACCGATAACTCTCTCTGTCTTCTAAGAAGTACATTACACCAAGTATTATAAGGCTTAATCCACCAATGATATAAACGTATGAAATGACTTTTTTAAGCATTACTTCTGGATTGGAATTTTGATTTCGTATAATTTACGACTCTTATTATTCAATTTGTTTTCACGTAACCAAGGATTGTGAATCTTAAATTCCTTGTAGGTTAATCCGTAACGCTTTGCAAAATTGGTAATATTCGAAATAGCGGTATCCACCTTAATCGTGTAGGTTTTTGGTAAGGTATAAAGGTCTTTTTCTTCAATAAGGAATCCATATTGCTCTGGGTGATTGATAATCTCCTTTAAAGCGATAATTCGAAATACATATCTTTCTGTTTCATCTGGCAATAGTGCATCGTAATAATTCGATACTTGTTGTGCTTCAAGTCGTTTTGCTATTCCGTAATTACCTGCATTATAGGCAGCGGCAGCTAATGTCCAACTTCCAAATCGATCTTTGGAATTGATTAAATATTCAGCTGCAACCTTGGTTGCTTTTTCGATATTATATCGTTCGTCAACATTTTTATTGATTTCAAGTCCATATTCACGACCAGTAGTTTTCATAAAATGCCACATGCCAGCAGCCCCGGCCGTTGAGGTTTCATCGATAAAGGCACTTTCTGCTAAAGCTAGGAATTTAAAATCGTCTGGTAATCCATATTTTTTTAACAATGGTTCTAAAATTGGAAAGTATTTATTGGCTCTTTTAAGCAGTAAAATTCCGTTTGATTGCCAATACGTATTTACAAGTAACTCACGCTCCATACGTTCTTTCACATCCGGAATTTCAAGTGGAACAGGTTCTCCAGCTAGATTTAAGTTATCTGGTAATTTTAATGCCTTAATATTGTATGTTGGATGCGTATATGGCTTTGGATCGGCCTCATTTTTATCTATTCCGTTAACCAATAATAGAGTAGCGATGACCAATAAACTTAGGACTCCAATAATTTGTATGATTCTTTTCATAGATTTCAATACTTAATGTTCAATCAATGAGGGTTCAAGTTCTTTATGAAGGATTTTGGATATTTCTTTTGCGCGATTAAGAATCATAATATGCGTTCCCCCCTCGATTTTAATTGCATTATTAATTTTCTTAATTGGAAATATATAATCTTCTGTTCCATGGATATGTATAATATTATTCATAGGTTTTTCATTTCCCCATCGAACAACATTTTTTACCGACCAACGAATGTATTTTTCACTTCGTTCTGATAGGTATTTCTTGTAAATTTTAGCTCTTTTTTTTAGCTTTTTTCCCACAAAATATTGAGAATAACTTTCAAAATTACTTACCAATTTCGCTGGAAAAATTTTATATGCCTTACTTAAATTCGCAATCTTAAAGCGCAATGGTAATTCGTTTTTCGATTTTACACTTGAGATTATTACTACTTTTTTAGCTTTAACGAATTTACTCATTTCCTGTACCATAATACCTCCGAATGAAACACCTACGAGAATTGGATTGTCATGTGTAATGAATTCAGTCATCCGCATGGCATAATTGCTAATCGATTCCTCTAGGGCAAGTGGTTGAATCCATTTTAGATAATGCAATTCATACACTTCGGGATCGAATGTAAGGTTTTCAAATATTTCTGGTCCCGCGGCAAGACCTGGGACGAAATAAATATGAGTTTTTGGCATTACAGGGTTGGTTTAATCATAACGTCTTCTGCAACAAAATCGAATCGCACAAGACCATCTTCATCTATTTTGGTAAGCTTTACTTTATGAAGGGTATTCATTAACTCTGGATTCCATGGTGCTTTTACTTTCACATAATTCTCTGTAAATCCATGGATAAATCCTTTTTTGTTTTCGCTCTCGAAAAGAACTGTTAATTCATTTCCGATTTGAGATTCATAAAAAGCTCTCCTTTTCTTAGCAGAAAGTCCTCTCAACATCTTGCTGCGCTTCGCCCTCACATTTTTTGGCACGACACCTTCCATGTCTGCAGCTTTTGTATTTGCTCTTTCTGAATAGGTAAACACATGCAAATATGAGATATCTAAAGCATTTAAATAGTTATAGGTTTCTAAAAAATGCTCATCGGTCTCCCCCGGGAATCCAACAATTACATCAACTCCGATACAAGCATTCGGCATGGTTTGCTTGATTCTTTCAATTCGATTGGTATACAATTGCGTTAAATAACGGCGACTCATCAGCCTTAATAAGTCATCACTACCAGATTGCAATGGAATATGAAAATGTGGCACAAACGAGTTTGATTGCGAAACGAAATCAATGGTTTCGTCTTTCAATAAGTTGGGTTCAATTGAAGATATTCTCAATCTATGGATTCCATCCACTTGATCTAGAGCTTTCACCAAGTCTAAAAAGGTATGTTCATGCTTTTTATTTCCAAATTCCCCTTTTCCGTAGTCACCAATATTTACACCAGTTAGAACAATTTCTTTAATGTTTTGAGCCGCAATTTCTTTAGCATTTTTCAAAACATTTTCAAGGGTATCACTTCGAGATATTCCTCTTGCTAACGGAATCGTACAATAAGTACATTTGTAATCGCACCCGTCTTGTACTTTAAGAAAGGCACGAGTACGATCTCCAATAGAGTAAGAGCCTACATAAAAATTAGCATCTTCAATTTCACAGGAATGAACTTCACCAATATCATTTTTAGTAAGGTCATTGATATAGCTCGTTACATTGAATTTTTCGGTAGCACCCAAAACTAAATCAACACCATCAACTGCTGCTAGCTCTTCCGGTTTTAATTGGGCATAACATCCAACGGCAATTAAATAGGCTTCAGGATTTGTCTTTAAAGCCGATTTTACAATCGTTTTAAAGCGCTTATCTGCATTATCTGTTACAGAACATGTATTGATTACATAAACATCCGCAGGTTGATCAAACTCGACTCTAGCAAACCCTTCATTAACAAAATTCCTTGCAATGGTAGAGGTTTCGGAGAAGTTTAGCTTGCATCCTAAAGTGTAAAAAGCGACTTTTTTATCTGCAATCATTCATGTACTTTTAACAGGCTACAAAACTACAACATAATCATGATTTTTGAAACTAATCGGATGCTTGTTCGCAAACTAACTCCAGAAGATTTATCATGTTTTCACGAAATGCAGTGCAATCCAAATGTTATGAAATATGTTGATGGAGATCCGAAGTCTTTAAGAGAACATCAACTAGAATTACAGGATTTAATCAATAAGTATGATGAAACCGGAAATGATTTTTGGATTTACGCTGTAGCTTCTAAAACTGATAATTCGTTCCTTGGCACCGTTGCTTTTGTAAAAGATGATTTAGGAAATGATGAAATTGGATATCGATTTCTTGAAAAATATTGGAATTTGGATTATGGAACAGAGGTTTTATACGGGATGATATCGTATTCCAGGAAAAAAGGTTTCACGGATCTTATTGCTTATGTATCTGAAGAAAATATAGGTTCTATTCGAACTCTTGAAAAGAATCGATTTTCTAAAATAGGTATTCATACTAAAACGAAAGACTTCATTTATACTTTAAAATTGTAATCCAGATGAATACCAATTCAGAATATTTTGCTGTTATTTTCACTTCTCGGATGTCTGATAGTACTGAAGGATATTCAGAAATGAGTGAAAAAATGGTTGAATTAGCCAAAAAGCAAGAGGGCTTTCTAGGGATTGATTCGGCCAGATCTGATATTGGAATTACTGTTTCTTATTGGGAATCATTAGAATCGATTAAGAATTGGAAACTGAATGCAGAGCATACGATGGCCAGGAATTTGGGTCGAGAACAATGGTACAAATCTTATGACCTGAAAATTTGTAAAGTTGTGAGAGCCTACAATTTTAAAAGAGAAGATTAGTTTAGGCTTATATTCGCTACAATCGGATAATGATCAGATAGTTTTTGATCAATAACATAAAAATCATTTACAGCTGTGGCTTCATCAGTAAAAATAAAATCAATCCGCATAGGGAACCAAAAATCGAAACTTTTTCCGAATCCATTTCCAGCTTCCAAGAATGCATCTTTTTTATCGCCTCTTATTTTATCGTAAACCCAAGAATAGGCGGTATTATTTAGGTCTCCACAAACGATTTTTTTGCCTTTCCACATTTTTTCGTGAACTAAGAATTTCTCAGCTTGATAGGCTTGTTCTTTGAATTTCTCATTGAGATTGGCAACTAAAACCTTTGAATTCTTTTCGCCAAAGTTTTCTTCTTCAGGATTAATTTTAAGAGACTGAAGGTGATAATTGTAGACACGAACGGTATCAGAGTTAATTAAAACATCAGCAAAAATGATATTGTTTGATGTGTTTTCTAATTGTAAACTTCCTTGATTTACAACGGGGAACTTAGAAAAAATTGCCATTCCGAATTTATTCTTTTCTCCTTTCGTTTTGATGAAATTATAAGGATAATCGAAGGTTACATTTTCCTTTTTACTGAATTCCTGAATCGTCAATATATCTGGTTTGTTTTCATGTATCAATGATTCAATTTTGTTGGGAATAGTAGTATCTGCACTCCATTTATAATGGTTAAACATTCGTACATTATAACTCATGATTTTTACTTCTGAATTGTTTGAAGAATTATCCTTAGTAAGCACGAAGAGTGTGGTTAAAAACATCCACGAAACAGTTAGAATGATAAATGATAACAACATTTGTTTTTGCAAATTGACTAGCCAGTATAAAAAGAATAACACATTTGCAATGATCAAAAAAGGTACGAATAAACCAAAAATTGAAAAGAACGAAAAAGTCCTAGGAGAAAGTTGCGGAATAAAAAAACTGAATAATAAAAGCAGAGCAAGAATTGTATTGATGAAATACAGAATCTTATGTAAAAATGAGAGTTTTTTCATTCGGTTCTTCGATCTTATGATTTACCTTGTTTAAATAAAAACTCTTTCTCTGCCTTGCTGAGGGAGTCGTATCCAGACTTACTGATTTTATCTAAAATTGAATCAATTTTCTTCTGATTGTCACTTTTTTCTGATTTTTTTGGTGCTTTATAGACAGTTCTCAGCGGTTTCTTTTTTGTTTTAAAAAGATTAAAAAAGCTATCAAAAATATTCAGTTCTTTATTACTAGCATTACTAACGTATAAGAAACCGAACAAACTTCCGCCCAAATGTGCAAAATGGCCTCCAGCATTAGCTCCAACTAGCCCCAAAACATCAAATGCCACCCAAATCGCTGCAAAGACCCATAGTTTTACAAAACCGATGAGAGGTAATTTAAACTCGAAATTTGGGATGTATGCCGCAATACCCATAAAGATCGCAGATACCCCTGCTGATGATCCCACTAAAATTGAATTTGATCCTTCAAAAAGAGGAAAATAATTATAACTCAGCATATATAATAATCCCCCGAAAAATGTACCTAATAAATAGAAGGTAAGTAGTTGTTTTTGAGTAAAGTAATCAATGAATAGGTTTCCAATATAATGTAAAGCAATCATATTAAACAACAGATGTAAAAATCCGCCATGTAGAAATCCGTAAGTTAGAATAGACCATGGTTTGGTGAACCATACATCCAATTCGCTATCCAATGAAAACCAAGTAGTTAAAAAATTTGCTTCGCTACGATACAGTCCAGAAAAAACAGAGATTAATAAGGTGATAACAAATATTCCGACATTGATATAAATTAATTTTTGAACGATACTTCCTTGTCGGTATCTCAACTTTAAATCGTCAATAATACTCATAGAATTAATAGACTTTAAATTGATTTTTTTTCCAGTACCAAGCAATAATAAACCCGATTAATGCGCCACCGATATGGGCGAAATGCGCAATACTTCCGACCGAATATCTCGTCATTCCGAAGAATAAATCAAATGCGATTAAGGCCGGAATAAAATACTTTGCTGCAATTGGAATGGGCAAAAATATCAAAGCAAGTTTGGCTTCTTTAAAATATAATCCGAAGGCTACAAGAACTCCATAAATTGCTCCGGATGCGCCAACCGCAGGAGTATTATACAATCGTACAATTTTATTGAACTGATCCTGTGAAATTGAATTTACTACCCTTGGATCGGATGTGCTTCCGTTTTCTAAAATGGCAATGATTTCACTATTATCCAAGCCTAGATTTATAAAAATATCATAGAGTCCATTGAATTGATAATAATTCACCAAAGTGTAAATAAGTCCGGCTCCAATGCCGGCAGAGAAGTAAAAGAAGATAAATTTCTTTTTGCCCCACATTTGTTCCAATGGAGTTCCAAACGCCCATAAACCGTACATATTGAATAAGATATGCGCAAATGATCCATGCATAAACATATGGGTTGCATATTGCCAAAATCCGAAATGGCTATTTTTTGGAAAATGTAGCGCTAGAATATTGGTAAGATCAACCTGAGTAAACTGCAATCCGAAAAATACGATTGCGTTTATGATAATCAAATGTTTTATAGTGTCTGTTAATCGTACCATTACTTGTTGAATAATATATCTATTTCTTCTAAGCCTATCGTTTTAAAAGTCAACTTTCCAAATGGCGAAATATTTGGATCCTTACATGAAAATAAGTTGTTTACTATACTTTCGCGTTCTTTATTGTTAAGCTGAGCTCCGGTTTTTATGGATAGAGATTTCGCAAAAGATTTGGCCATAAAATCGAAAGTACTAAAGCTAGAATCTGGAATTTCTAAATTTATATTTTGAAGTAATTCATCAAAAACTATTTCTATTTTACTTTCTGTCATCATTGATGGAATTCCATTTACAACAATGGACTCATCGGTGATTTTATCGAATGAGAAGCCAACATTTTCCAACTCATTTTGAATTCCAACTAACATGGTAATATCCTGTTTAGAGAAGGAAAAACTCAACGGAAATAAAAGTTGTTGTGAGTTCGCTTCATTCATCGTCATAGTTTCCAAATATTCTTCGTACAGTATGCGTTGATGAGCTGCAGCTTGATGAATTAAAACAATTCCCGATTTAATAGAGCTTACAATGTATTTCTTTTGAATTTGAAAGGTTGTACTATTGGAGTTTTCAAAATCATCTTCTCCAAAAAGGCCATTGTCTGCACTCGTAACCTCAAATGTAGATTCTGTTTGAATAGGTTCTGATGGTATTACTGATTTATTCGGTTTTTGAAATGAAAAATTGTTATCCGGTTGTTTTTGACTTGAAAAAGGATTGAAACTAGGATCAATTTCTATTTTTGGCAGACTATCAAATGCAGATTTGGTTTTATAGTGATAAGGTGTGTCCAGATTCGCATCCCGATTAAAATCCAATATAGGCGCTATATTATATTGACCTAAGCTATGTTTCACTGTTGCTCTCAGCATTGCATACAATGCCTTTTCATTATCGAATTTAATTTCGGTTTTAGTGGGATGAATATTGATATCGATACTTTGTTTGGGTACGTCTAAATACAAAAAATAGGAGGGATGCATATTCGACTCTAGTAAACCTTCAAAAGCACTATTTACAGCATGATTTAGATATGAACTCTTTATAAATCGATCATTCACAAAAAAGAATTGCTCTCCACGTTTGCGTTTCGAGAATTCTGGTTTCGCCACAAATCCTTTAATCGTAAGTATATCTGTTTGCTCTTCTACAGGTACCAGTTTTTCGTTCATTTTCGAACCGAATATGGAAACAATTCGCTTTCGTAGGTTTGATTTTTGTAAATGATAAATTTCATTATCATTATGGACTAAAACGAACTGAATAGCTGGGTGTGCCAGAGCTACTCGTTGAAATTCATCAACAATATGACGCATTTCAATCGTATTTGATTTCAAGAAATTTCTTCTAGCAGGTATATTGTAAAACAGATTTTTTACGGATAGGGTAGTGCCCTTAGATGTCGCTACTACGTTTTGTGAAACAATATTACTTCCCTCGATTTTAATATGTGTGCCAACTTCTTGATTTTCTTGTTTAGTCTTTAACTCCACATGAGCAATTGCAGCAATTGAAGCAAGGGCTTCGCCACGAAATCCTTTGGTATTTAAATTAAATAAATCTTCGGCTTTACAAATTTTGGAAGTAGCGTGTCTCTCGAAACACATTCTTGAATCGGTGACACTCATTCCCATTCCGTCATCAATTACCTGAATCAACGTTTTTCCAGCATCAACAAGAATTAACTTTATAGAAGTCGCTTTGGCATCAATACTATTTTCCAACAATTCCTTTACAACGGAAGCAGGTCTTTGCACGACTTCTCCTGCAGCAATCTGATTTGCTACATGATCTGGTAAAAGTTGAATAACATCAGACATTAATTGGAAGTAAAGATGGTTAAATCAAAATCTATGATGTAAAGAAAAACAAAAAGCAGGATAAGGGTGATAATGACGATGGTTTTATTCAAACCATTCTCTTTGACATCTTTTAACTCATCAAGAGCATCAACGAATTTTCCTTTTAAATTTCGTTTTGTTCTAGTCTTTCTAAACTTGTCTAATTTATGCTCAATTTTATAAGGATTTCCTTCGCCCTTGTAATATCTAGGCTGATAATTGAATTTCTTATTTGTTCGTTTTAAAAACCCCATTTTATAATTGTTAAGACAGATATTTGCACTTGAAAATCTCAATGAGCAAACGAATCAAAATTAGTTAAATACCCCTTAAATTCAAATTAAATTGGGTAAAAGAAATCTTAAAGTAAGCTTCATTTATTGATTCAAGAAACCAATGTGATCTCTAGTGTTGTCCATGTTTTTGATATCGGACATTTTAATAGCAGTAATAGCCGCTTCAACACCTTTATTTCCTAATTTTCCTCCAGAACGATCAATGGACTGTTGTTTGGTGTTATCAGTTAAAACACAGAAAATTACCGGTGTATTATACTTAAGGTTTAAATCTACAATTCCCTTGGTTACACCTTCACAAACGAAATCGAAATGTTTCGTTTCTCCTTGAATAACACAACCAATGGCAATCACTGCATCTAAATTATGGGTCTCGACCATTTTTTTGCATCCATAGACTAATTCGAAGCTTCCGGGAACGTCCCAGCGCATGATATTGTGCTGAACAACTCCGCAATCTACGAGAGTCTCAATAGCACCCTTACACATGTTTTCGGTAATCTCAGAATTCCATTCAGATACAACAATTCCGATATTTAATTTCTCCCCACTTGGCATGGTCGACTTGTCGTATGCTGAAAGGTTGGTAGTTGCCATTTGACTACTGTTTAGTTAGCAGCGTATTTAGCAGCATTGATTAATTTCTCAATGTCTCTACCTTGATCTGATTTCGGATAATTTTCTTTGATTCTGTTGAAGAAAGATTCTGCCTTACTATAGTTTTTAATCAACATAGCTGCCTGACCTGCTTTGTATAAGAACAACGGAGCAGTAAATTCGTTATCTGCTTTGTCAGCTGCTTTTTCGTAGTAAATCATTGCATCTTCCAACTGATTGATATCAGCAAAAGCATCCCCGATGGCACCTAAAGCAACAGGGCCTAAGATTTGATCGTCAGAATCAAATTTACTCAAATAATCAATTGCGTTTTCGTAATCTTTCATTTTCAAATAAGAAAGACCAGCGTAGTAATTTGCTAAATTTCCGGCTTTTGTCCCGCTGTATTGATCAGCGATATCTAAGAAACCGTAATTTCCATCTGCACCTTCTAATCCTAAACGTAATAAAGAATCAATACCAGAACCTGCAGTTGCCGCTTCATCAAAGTATTTTCTTGGGAAAGCCAATTCGTTAGACGCGTCTAGTTCATTTGGCTCAACTATGAACTTATTGTAAGAAAGGTAAGCTAAGAAAAGTACAACAACAGTTACCAATCCGTAAAATAATGGTTTACTGTTTTTCTCAATCCATTGCTCAGATTTACTAGCTGTTTCGTCTAGTGTACTTAATACTTCAGCCGTTTTATATTTTGACTCATCAATTTGAGCTTCGTCCTTCTTATTTCTAGGTTTATACCCTCTTTTCTTATAAGTAGCCATAGTTTGCTATAAAATTAGTGGCGCAAAAATAGTTTTTTTAATTGGATTTTAAAAGACTATGTTTTGCAAAATTTTCGATAATTTGCACATCAAAATAATTCCTTCATTATCGGTGTATTTAAAGAAATTATCCTTAGTAAATTTTAAAAATATTGCTTCGCAAAGCTTTGATTTTCAGGAGAAAATAAATTGCTTCGTCGGAAACAATGGTGTTGGTAAGACCAATGTGCTCGATGCTATTTATTACCTCTCCTATGCTAAAAGTTACTTTAATCCGATTGCCGTTCAAAATGTGAAACATGGCGAGAGTTTTTTTGTCATTGAAGGGGATTATCAATTGAAAGGTAGGAGTGAGAAAATTGTTTGTAGTTTAAAGAAGGGGCAAAAAAAGCTATTGAAGCGAAATGATACACCATACGATAAGTTCTCTGATCATTTTGGACAGTTTCCTCTGGTGATTATTTCTCCTGCTGATCGCGATTTGGTAATCGAAGGGAGCGATGTGCGAAGAAAATTTATTGACGGTGTAATATCTCAGCAAAATAAAACGTACTTGCAAGATCTTATTTCCTATAACAAGATTCTCTCTCAGCGAAACGCTTTACTGAAATACTTTGCGGCAAATCGAACATTTGATGCCGATAATTTGAATATTTACAATTATCAACTCACGAATTTAGGGAATCGCATATTTGAGGTTCGAAAAGACTTTTTGAAAGAGTTTATTCCAATTTTTGATGAGAAATATCGATTGGTCTCCGGAGAAAAAGAACAGGTAGATTTGGTTTACAAAAGCCAGTTGTTCGATATGGATTTTGAGGAGTTACTTGAAAAATCATTGGATAAAGACAAAGTACTTCAATATACGACTAGTGGAATTCATAAGGATGACTTAATCTTTAATATCGGTTCACATCCCATAAAGAAATTTGGATCTCAAGGTCAGCAAAAGTCATTTTTAATTGCTTTAAAACTGGCTCAGTTCGATTTCATCAAGAATCACACAGGGATAGTGCCAATTTTATTGTTGGATGATATTTTTGATAAATTGGATGAAGACCGAGTAATGCACATCATTAATTTGGTAGATAATGATGATTTTGGACAAATATTTATAACTGATACGCATAGTGACCGAACTGAAAATTTAATCCAAAAAAGTCAGAAGCCTTATCAGTTATTTAAATTGGATTTTGGTGCAGTTATTTCAAATAATCAGTAATGGCTAAAAGAGAAAACGAATCACAATCAATTAAATACCTATTAGATCATTTAATTTCTGAAGGGAAGCTGAATAAGGGAATGCAGAAAATTCGAGTAGAAGAAGTGTGGCATTCATTAATGGGGGCAGGGGTGAGTTCTTATACTGAATCGGTAATCTTACAGAATAATACGCTAATTGTGAAATTGAACTCCTCTGTTTTAAGAGAGGAATTGAGCTATGGCAAGGAAAAGATTATAAAAATGATTAACGAAAAGATGGGCAGTGAACTCATCACTAAGTTGATATTATCATAAAAAAAAGCCTCGTTTCAAACGAGGCTTTTTTTATTAGTTCTTTATTGATTTCTTGAACTTATCAAATTGGTCATCTTGTTTTTTCGGCCAGCTATTGTTTGTTGTATCAACATCAGCAGTTTCTAAATCAGGATCAACCACGATACTTTTTATTTCTTGTGTCGAAGAGAATACTCTTCTCACTGTTTGATCATTGTATCTCCAGATTTGTGCTGGGAACGTTTGTCTTTCTTTTGTTCCATCGGCATAAGTTAATTCAACAATTACCGGCATCACTAAACCTCCTGGCTTTTCGAATTCAACAGAATAGAAATACTGAGGAATTTCTTTACCATTTGCATAGTTATCCATTGCCTTTGGATTCGCATCTTCTTTTTTATCTGTAATGTATACCAAATCACCTAAGCTATCAAAATATGATTTGTACTGTTCCTTTAACTTCGCAACTCTTTCGCTTGGTTTGTCAGTCAAATACAATGGTTTTACTGTTTTAATTCCAATATCAGTAACATCTGTAGTGTAGAACCATCCTCTAAAGAACCAGTCTAAATCCATTCCTGAAGCATCTTCCATAGTTCTAAAGAAATCCGCTGGAGTAGGGTGTTTAAACATCCATCTTTGAGAATATGTTCTAAATGCATAATCAAATAATTCTGGTCCCATGATCGTCTGACGTAACATATATAATCCTGCCGCAGGCTTCGTATAAGCGTTTGGCCCGAATTGTTTTACATAGTCACCTTGAGACATGATAGGAGAGATATTACTTTGATCACCGCCCATGTATCTTACGATATCTTTTGGAAGATTTCCAGTATTAAAATTCGGATCGTAATCTAACTCGGCTAGAATTTCAACAAATGAATTTAATCCTTCATCCATCCAAGTCCATTGTCTTTCGTCTGAGTTCACAATCATTGGGAAGAAGTTATGTCCAACTTCGTGAGTAATTACCCCAATCATACCATTTTTAACACGGTCTGAATAAGTTCCGTCAGGATTTGGTCTACCGTAGTTAAAACAAATCATAGGATACTCCATTCCTTGGTTCTTAGCGTGAACAGACACAGCTTTCGGATAAGGATAATCAAAAGTCAATTTTGAGTACTCTTCTAATGTGTTTGCTACTACGCGAGTAGAATGCTCTTCCCATAATGGATTTCCCTCTTTCGGATATAAAGAAGTGGCCATGATTGTTTTACCGTTGATGTTAACAGCCATAGCATCCCAGATATATTTTCTAGATGTTGCGAAAGCGAAGTCTCTTACGTTGTAAGCCTTGTAATGCCAAGTCTTTGTTTCTTTAGATCTTCCTTTCTCATTCTTTTCAGCTTCTTCTTGAGTAACGATCATTATTGGATCCTTAAATGATTTAGTCGCTAACTCATATCTTCTTAATTGCTCTTTCGATAATACTTTTTTCGCGTTTAATAGTGATCCTGTAGCTTCCATGATATGATCTGCAGGTACTGTGATTTTAACGTCGTAATCACCAAATTCTAAAGCGAATTCAGAACGTCCCCAGAACTGCATGTTTTGCCATCCTTCTACGTTGTCGTAAACACAAAGTCTTGGGAAGAATTGAGCAATCGTGTAGTTGTTGTTTCCGTCAGGGAAATCTTCAAATCCTGAACGACCACCATCTTTGACAGAGTTATTCACTTTGTAATTCCACTTTATTCTAAATTTGAATACTGCTCCTGGAGCGAGTGGCTTGTCAAGGTTGATACGCATCATGGTTCTATTGATGGTATGCGATTGTGGTTTTCCTTCACTTTCTACTTTTTCAATGTTAAAACCAAATCCCTTTCCTTCTTTCATATAAGAACTCTTGAAGTTATCTGGAGATAACCATCTTGGCGCACCACCAGATCTTGCTAACGGAGTTTTGGAATCATCCGCTCTCATGTTCTGGTCGAGTTGTACCCATAAATATTCTAAATAATCTTTAGAGTTGTTATGATAGGTAATCTTCTCATCACCATAAATTCTATTAGTATCTTCATCCAAACGAATTAGCATTTCGTAATCAACTTTTTGCTGAGTGTATTGACTACCTGGTGCACCAGAAGCCAATCGCTGATCATTTGGCGTAGGCAATACGTCTTTCATTTGACGGAATTTATTCTGATCCGTATGCCCTTGTTGTGTTTTCTTTTTCTTTGTTTGCTCCTGTCCGTAAGAGTATCCTACAACTAAAAACAGGGATAAAACAACTAATGTGAGTTTTTTCATTTGAGTGTGATTTGATTAAAACTCGCCTAAAATACTAATTTGGGTTGGATGATTAAAAATGATGTTAAAAATTAACAAAGGTTTATAAAAAAAAAGAGCGGCTCAATGGCCACTCTTTTCAATTATCCTTTAATCTGTTTTTTAAACTTCGAGAATCGATCTTGGTTTTTTGGTGGCCAACTGTTGTTACTAGTATCAACATCTGCTGTTTCTAAATCAGGATCAATTTGAATGCTCTTAATTTGCTTAGTCGAACTGAAAACTTTAGTCACTTCATTGTCATTATATCTCCAAATCTGTGCTGGGTATTTTTTACGTTCTTTTGTTCCGTCTTTATAAGTGAATTCAACAATAATTGGCATTACCAATCCGCCTGGCTTATTGTAGGTAATTTCATATAAGTAGTTGTCTTTCTCTTCTTCGAAACCTAATCCTTTAGAAGTATCTTCTACAAAATCTACATTGTTTGCTGATTTCTTGGTTGAGAATTTCTTCACACCTTTTATTCCGATATCGGTAACATCCGTAGTATAGAACCATCCTCTCCAGAACCAGTCTAAATCCATTGCACTGGCATCTTCCATTGTTCTGAAGAAATCAGCAGGAGTAGGATGCTTAAATTTCCATCTTTTCGAATAGGTTTGAAAAGCATGATCGAACAATTCTTTTCCCATTATTGTATTTCTTAAGATGTATAAAGCTGTGGCTGGTTTACCATAAGCGTTATTTCCGAAACTGTAAACATTGTCCCCTTTAGACATAATAGGAGCAATTCTCGATTGGTCTCCACCCATATAACGAATAATATTTTTTGGTAATCCTCTAGTAATTGGGAAGTTCGGATCGTAGTCTAATTCGGCTAACATTTCAACAAATGAGTTTAATCCTTCATCCATCCATGTCCATTGTCTTTCATCTGAATTTACAATCATTGGGAAGAAGTTATGCCCAACCTCATGCACGGTTACTTTTACCATTCGATATTTCATGCGATCTGAATAACCGCCATCTGGTAAATCAGGTCTTCCTGGGTTAAAACAAATTTGTGGGTATTCCATTCCCATTTGTCCGTCTACAGAAATTGCTTTGTGGTATGGATAGTCGAAAGTATATCTAGAATAGGTCTTTAATGTTTGTGCAACGGCACGCGTTGAATGATCACCATATAGCGGATTCGCTTCTTTTGAATACAACGAATGTGCCATAACGGTTTTTCCATTGATGTCCACAGCCATGGCATCCCAAATGAATTTTCTAGAAGTAGCAAAAGCGTAATCTCTTACATTTTCCGCATAAAATTTCCAGGTTTTCGTTCCTTTAGCTTTTGATTTTTCAATCTTTTCTGCCTCTTTTTGAGTTCTGATGATTACCGGATTATCAAAAGTAGTTTGTGCTTGTTTCCATCGCTTTAACTCTTTGTTTGATAACACTTCTGTTTCGTTCAATAATTTACCAGTAGCACCAAGCATGTGATCTTCTGGAACAGTGATGTTAACCGTAAAATCACCAAATTCTAAAGCAAATTCAGAACGTCCCCAAAATTGATCATTCTGCCATCCTTCCACATTGTCATATACACACATTCTTGGGTAGAATTGTGCAATTACATAGTTATTATTTCCGTCTTTTGGAAAATGCTCATATCCAGATCGACCTCCTTGAGTTCTGTGGTTGTTGATGTTATACCACCAAGAAATATTAAATTTAAAAGTAGCTCCAGAAGCCAAGGGTTCAGGAAGATTAATTCGCATCATCGTTTGGTTAATTGTATGAGATAAAGCGCTTCCATCCGTATTGGTAACACTCATAATTTTGAAACCACCATCGAATTCTTCTTCTGGAAAGCTTCTATCATAGCGCCTTTTGTTTAATCTTTTAGGAATTCTATTTGGTTGGATATCAGGAGTTTTTGAGTCTTTTGCTCTCATATTCTGATCCAACTGTACCCATAAATATTCTAAAGCATCCGAAGAATTATTATGATAAGTAATCGTTTCCGATCCCGAAATCCTTCTTTTATCATCATCTAAAATGATATCCATTTTGTAATCCACTTTTTGCTGAGTGTAATCCTTACCTGGTTTACCAGAAGCTGTTCTTTGTGAATTTGGTGTTGGTAACTCTTGTTTTAACTGACGAAATTTATTGATGTTCACGTGACCTTGTTTTGCTTTTTGGGCTAACAATCCATTTGACGTAAACACCAAGACCAATAATAAATTGTAAATCTTTTGTTTCATAAGTAGTCTAATTGTAGTTTAATATGCTATTCGCGTTTTCTTTAGTTAGTAACACACTTTTGTTCTTCTCGCCAACTTTCGACTTGATCAAGTTCTGCTGGGTGGGGAAGTGAAAAGTGAGTATTTTATTGGTGACCTCGATATTGTCAACCGAAGTAATATTTTCAATTTCAAGATAAAAGAATACCAAATCACCATCGTATTCTTTACCTAGATAGTTATAATTTTGAGAAGCACCATTGATTTTGAATTGTAGCTTTTCTTTGAGGTATTTCTCAAAATAAACATCATTGTCTTTCAACTCTTTTTTTGTGGTAAGCTGTAAATTAATATTGTAATCTTTATTCAACGCCAACTCAATGTCATCCATAAACACATTGATAATGATTTGAACCGATTTTTGTTCTTCTTTGAATTTTATCTGCGTAAGACTTAGGTAATATTTATGGACATTAAATGATAAAAGTCCGAAGGATACAAATAGTAAAAAGAAGAATTTAGATTTCATTTCTTTTTGTCAAATAAAATGCGAATTTACTCTTTTTTTATCAGTTCTAAATATGAGGTGCTTTGCGTTCGAAGGATCTTTATAACTTCTAGAAAATTCTTTTTTAGATATAGTTTTTCTATTCCTAACGGATTGCAATACTCAAGGAAATGGAAATAATTATCGACCGGAATTTGTAATTCCTCAAAGAAAAATTCTTCTCCGAGATCAACTAAAATCTTATAAGGAAATGTCTTTTTGTATTCCAAATCTCTTCGTAATCTCCACAAACGCTCAGAATACTTAAACGGAATGTAAACTGCTGCACCCGCAGTAAAAAAATCGTTAATAGGATCCGTTTTAACTTCTTGTGGGCGAACACGATCATCGATATAATCATTTTTCACCTTGGCTTTCATATCGATTTTGGAGAAATCCATTAAGCTTCTTAAAATACTATCTCTTTTATCTTTTTGAACCTTATTAATATCAATGTTTAATGAACCAATAAGTTCGGTTCTTCGCAATTCAAATTCATCAAGATTATAAATCTTAGTAAGTAGCGAAACGGCAATTACTCCTTCTTTAAAAATGTAATTAGAAATGACTAATTGTTGAGTTAAATGCTGAATTGATGAAACTTGAATCGTGTCTCCCTGCGACGCTAGGATTCGGAAATAGCCATCTTTATTCGAAACCGTTCCAACTTTGTTATTTACATTGAAAATATTGGCATTTTCAATTCCGCCAATAGAATCTTTTACGCTTCCGTAGATTAATTTTTTACTTTTCTGACTAAAAGTTGATCCCGAAATTAACAGGAATAATAAAGAAATGAAGGTGAGTAGTTTTCTATTCATTGGCCGATAAAATGGCTTTAAATTTTTGTGACATCAATTTAAGAAAACTTATCATCTTTAGTTCATCTTTTAACATATTTCTACGATAGGAAGGATCTTCAACGCAGAGATATAAAAATCGATACAAGTCATCGCGTTTAATATCGTAGTAGTCCTGAATAAAAAATCGGTAACTATCATAGATGTATTCCACATCGTAATTCTCTTCAATGACTCTTTTCTCTTCTTTTAATTTTCTTAGTTGGCCAGAAATTACATTCAACATAAAATCTAATGGTATTCCACCGCTTGCCGATGTGGCAGTTCTTATTTTCCGATTAATAGGAGAGAGGGGTTTTATTCCTGCAAATGGCAATCCTAATGATAGCGCATCAATTTTTGGACTTTTATCAATTGGAACATCTTTAATGTCAATTCCTAAACTACCAATTAAATCGGTTTTCTTTAATTGAAACTCTTCCAATTGATAGGTTTTGATTTTTAGTATGATTTCAATTTTTCTGTTTTTTAGCGTGATGTTGGCAACCGTGACCCTTGCTTTCTCATGTTGCACGGAAGTGATCTCTAATTCATCACCCAAGCTTGTCATGATTTCAAATTCACCTAAATTATTACTTACTGTTCCTTTTCCGGTATTCAAGTTAATGACATGTGCATTTTTTACAGTACCTAAACTATCTCGTACCACTCCAGTAATATTCTTTTGGGCGTAGGAGAATTGAAGAAAAAATAATAAGTAGAGAATTAAAGTTGGTCTCATTCGTTGGTTAAATGCAGCAACAAATAACGAACATGACCCTCCTAAAAAATTGCCAAACACATCGTAAACTTTTGTTAATGTTGACAACTTAATATCCCGGAAACTAGTATTTTTGAGGTATGAAAAAAATGATCATTGCAAGTACGTCAACCGTTTATGGAAGTGGTCCTTTGAAGTATTTATTGCCAAGACTAGAATCCTTTTTCTCTGGTGTTAAAACCATAGTGTTTATTCCGTATGCCAGGCCTAGTGGAATTACTTATGATGCTTACACCAGCAATGTTTCAAAAGCCTTTGCTAAGATTAATATTGAAGTAAAGGGCATTCATGAATTTGATAATCCTAGAACTGCTGTTCAAAATGCAGAGGCGATCTTCACAGGAGGAGGAAATACCTTTGAATTGGTGAATCAATTGTACAAAAACGGATTAATCTACGTCTTGCAAGAGGTGCTGTCAAAAGGAACTCCGTATTTAGGTACAAGTGCCGGAAGTAATATCTGTGGCGTTAGTATGATGAATACAAACGACATGCCTATTGTTTATCCGCCGAGCTATGAAACCTTAGGAATGATTCCATTCAATATCAATGCGCATTATTTAGATCCTGTTGAGGGGTCTACTCATATGGGTGAAACGCGCGAAACACGAATCAAAGAATTCCATATTTACAACGATACTTCCGTTTTAGGACTTCGTGAAGGTAGTTGGTTGGAAGTGAACGGAGAATCAATTCGCTTAGACGGACCACATACCGCTCGTTGGTTTCAACAAAATCAAACTCCGGTTGAATTAGAAAGTGGTTTTGAAATTCCGGTTTAATATCCGATATAATCAACGATTTCTAATCCGTAGCCAATCATTCCAACTCGCTTGATCTGTTGACTATTGGTCATCAGTTTAATTTTACTGATATTGATATCGTGAAGAATTTGAGCTCCAATCCCAAAGTCTTTATTGTCCATGGAAATGGCGGGAGCTTTTACAACTCCGTTTGCCTGATTTTCTTTCAAGGCCTTTAATCTGCCCAATAGATTTTGGGATTGATTGTGCTGATTGATAAAAAGAATAGCACCACGACCTTCTTCATTTACCTTCTGAAACATCATATCTAGTTTCTTATCAGCATTTGTCGTAAGTGTGCCTAAAATATCATTGTTTACTGATGTAGAATTAACTCTTGTCAAAACTTCTTCATTGGTAGACCAGGTTCCCTTGGTTAATGCCAAATGGACTTGATTATTTGTTGTTTGTTCATAGGCACGTAATCTAAATTTTCCAAAACGGGTTTCGATATCAAAATCTTCTTTTTTCTTAATTAAAGAATCGTGCTCCATTCGGTAAGCAACCAAATCTTCAATCGAAACAATTTTAATATCAAATTTCTTAGCCACCTCAATTAACTGTGGTAAACGGGCCATTGTTCCATCTTCATTCATAATTTCCACAATAACACCAGCTGGTTTTAATCCGGCCAGTCGTGCAAAATCAATGGCAGCTTCGGTATGTCCTGTTCTTCTCAATACACCTCCATCTTTAGCTTTTAACGGGAAAATATGTCCTGGTCTTGCTAAATCAAATGGTTTTGTGCCTTCATCAATTAAGGCCTTTATGGTCAAAGCTCTATCGGAAGCTGAAATTCCTGTGGTCACACCTTTACCACGTAAATCAACAGAAACCGTAAAGGCTGTTTCCATCGGATCGGTATTGTTATTTACCATCATTCCTAAATCCAATTCTCTACATCTAGATTCAGTTAATGGAGTACAAATCAATCCTCTTCCGTGAGTTGCCATGAAGTTGATCATTTCTGGTGTAACCATCTCGGCTGCAGCAAGAAAATCACCTTCATTTTCTCTATTCTCATCGTCAACAACGATTATAATTTTTCCATTTCTGATGTCATTAATAGCATCGGCAATGGTATTCAATTCAATGTTAGTTACAGTTTGAGACATTTTAATCGCTTTTTTTGATGAAATATTTGTTTATCAATGATGTTACAGGTTGTACGAAGGCATCAAAATTGAATATGCCTTTATCTTGAGTTGCTCGTCTAGTTAATAAAAGGGCTATTGGTATCATTATAATGGCCGAGATCCAAGAGGCTAGAAGAGAGGTAATGGTACTTTCTTCTGCTAAGTTTCTACCGAATGAATTGGAAAAGAAATACACAACATAAATACCGATTGCTAATACCATAGGAAGTCCGAAGCCTCCTTTTCGGATAATGGATCCCAAGGATGCTCCAATAAAAAATAAAATGATACACGATAGTGAAAACGCTACACGATTGTAATATTCAATATCATAGAAATTCAACACTTTTCGTTTCCATTTTAAGGAACCACTATAGTTTTTTAGATTACTCAATGCTCTGCTGGATTTGGTAGTAGCAGAATTGAGAATATTGATTTTAGATTGTAGATCAAAGTTGTTGAGAATGTTTACCGAATCTAAAACAGTTCGTTTTATGGAATCTGGGGCTTTGTATAATTCCCTAGCCCAAGTATTCGCAAATATGTTTTTTGCTCGCATTGCAATACGCTCGTCGTAATTCTGCTTCAGTTTCGGAATGGTATCTCCAATTTCTTTCAAACTAAACATCATTGGGCTACCTTTTCCGTTAATGGAATCTAGTTTTCCATCGTTCATGGTATCTCCAATATCTATGTTGAATTCATATTCTTTAAACGTGGCACTGGATGCTGGTAATTTCTGACGTTTCTGCGGAGTTCTTGCAGACTTCACATGTTCTTCGAAATAATAGCCATTATAGAGCGTCATCGTCATGTATCGACTACCTTCTTCGGATACGATTTTACCGCGCTCTGCGGTAATCACTTTCTGATTTCCATTGTTTTTGGTTAGATCATAGATTAAAACATTTTTAAGCATATTCTCGTTCTCACCATATTTCTCGTCGAATTTTATTTGAAATCCCGGTAAATCCTTGTTAAAACTACCAGGAACTAAAGCCATTTCTGGTTGTTTCTTTCGGATGTTTTGCTGAAGATTGATTTGCTTAAAGACCGCATAGGGAAATACGTTGTTAAGTACAAAGAAATTCACGATACTCAATATAATTGCCAAAATTCCTAGAGGTCTCACTAGTCGCTGAAGTGATATTCCGGCGGATTTCGCTGCAGAAAATTCATAATTCTCTCCCATATTTCCAAGGGTCATGATCGACGACAAAAGAACAGCAATAGGGAGTGCGTGCGGAATTAAACTGAGAGCGGTATAGTATAGAAATTTTAAGATGAAAATGATACTAATCCCTTTACCTGCAATGGAATCGAAAACTTTCCATAAGTTTTGCATTACCAATACAAAAATAATGATTAGGAAAGTAGCAATGAAAGGCTTAAAAAAAGACTTAAGGATGTATCTATCAATGATTTTCATCAGGCACAAAAATAGCATCTTCGGTAAAAAGATGCTACTAAATTCGTGTTAATTGCAAATGCTATTAATCGATGATGTATTTTTTCTTCAAGTACTTTTCTCTATCAAAGTTGAAGAAGTCATCGCTTAAATTTAGATTGCTCTTAAAATTCGTAATGGTAAAGGTCGTTTTAGAACCATTTTCCCCAGTCTGAATTAACTTTACAATATGTTTTGTTTTGGCATCAATTGCCAATTCAACTTTTACAATTTCAGAATTGCTATCAATAGGATACAGGGTAACAAACTGCAGTTTTCTTCCTTTGACCGTTTGGAGTTTACCCATTTCAAAGTTATATCCTTGTTTGTAAAAGGTTAATAATTTTGATGGATAAATAAATCCGTCTTCATCATCCAAGTCGCCATCAGTAACAGAAATTTCTTTTTCGTCATTATTGATTACGTATAGCTTTTTTCCATCAAAAATGAACTGATTTCCTAAGTAGTCTAATCGATATTTTTCCCCTGCCAAGTTTACTTCACCTCGGATTGGAGGTTCATCGCCTTCTTTAATTCCTGCCTCTAAATTAATTAAAGACTGACTAAAACCAATGTACATATTTTTATAAGAACTCATTTTGGTTGAGACTTCATCCAATAGTTTTTTTGCTTCTTCAGAACTTTGTCCAAAGCTGATGTTACTTGCCAATAAAAGTGAAAAAATAAAAACTATGGTAGTTTTGAATTTCATGTTTAATTTTATTTAGTTATTTGTTTCATTTTCAAGTAATTGATCTAGAGAAACTAAATCTGGAACCAATACCTGTCTTGCCTTACTTCCCTCAAAAGGACCTACAATTCCGGCCGCTTCCAATTGATCAATCAATCGCCCTGCTCTATTGTAACCTAATTTCAACTTTCGTTGCAATAACGATGCTGATCCTTGCTGGGCAGTTACAATGACTTCAGCAGCCTCTCTAAATAGCTTATCTCGATCTGCAATATCAACATCAATTGTTGTGCCAGCCTCTTCACCTACATATTCTGGCAGCATATGTGCATCTGGATAGGCTCTCTGAGAACCAATAAAGTCAGTAATTTTTTCAACTTCTGGAGTATCTATAAAAGCACATTGAAGCCTCGTAAGAGTATTTCCACCAGAATATAACATATCTCCACGTCCGATCAGCTGATCTGCTCCAGGTGCATCTAAAATGGTTCTGGAATCAATTTTAGAAGTTACTCTAAACGCAACTCTAGATGGGAAATTTGCTTTAATAATACCGGTAATCACATTCACAGAAGGACGTTGCGTTGCCACAATCAAATGGATACCAATCGCACGAGCCAATTGGGCTAACCTGGCTATTGGAGTTTCCACTTCTTTTCCTGCAGTCATAATCAAATCAGCAAATTCATCAATTACCAAAACGATGTATGGCAAATACACATGACCATCATTCGGATTCAGTTTACGACTTTTAAACTTCTGATTGTACTCCTTGATGTTACGAACCATCGCTTTTTTGAGTAAATCATATCGATTATCCATTTCGATACACAAAGAATTCAAAGTGTTGATCACTTTTGTCGTATCGGTAATAATTGCCTCCTCGGAATCTGGAAGTTTAGCCAGGTAATGACGTTCAATTTTATTGAATAATGTCAATTCTACCTTTTTAGGGTCAACGAGGACAAATTTTACTTCGGCCGGATGCTTTTTGTATAATAAAGAAGTCAATATGGCATTTAATCCTACCGATTTACCCTGTCCAGTTGCACCTGCCATGAGTAGGTGTGGCATTTTGGTTAAATCGACAACGAAGGTTTCATTTGAAATAGTTTTACCTAAAGCAACAGGCAATTCCATAGGAGATTCTTGGAATTTCTTCGAAGCGATAACCGAATGCATTGATACCACAGTTGGCTTCTTATTCGGAACTTCAATACCAATAGTTCCCTTACCAGGAATTGGTGCAATAATTCGAATTCCCAATGCAGAGAGCGATAAAGCGATATCGTCTTCAAGATTTTTAATCTTTGAAATTCGAACTCCAGCTTCAGGAACAATTTCATAAAGGGTAATTGTTGGTCCTACAGTGGCTTTAATTTTATCAATTCCGATTTTATAATTCTTAAGCGTTTCAACGATTCTATTTTTGTTGAGTTCTAATTCCTCTGGATCAATAGATATACTTTCGTTGTATTGCTTCAGTAAATTAAACGTTGGAAATTTGAAATTCCCTAATTCAAGAGTAGGGTCAAATTCTCCGAAGTCCTTTACCAATTTATCAGATAGATTTTCAGTAACACTCTTCTCAGTAACACTTTTTTCAATATTGACAGTAACTTCCTTATCCGATGGTGCAGGTTTTGGTGTTGGTTCTTCTTTTACTTTTAAAGTGATTTCCTCTACCTTTTCTTCAATTTCCTCTTCTTTTGATTTGGTATCGAGATCCGAAGGCTTTGAAATGGTAGGTTTTAAATTTTCTAACGAAAGTTCAAACTGAGATTTTGGAGCATCATCTACTAATTCTTCAACAATGGTGTTTACGCTGTCATCAGTTGATTTCACATCTGTTTCTGATGCTGTAGACGCAGATCTTTTGGCCTTGATATACTCAATAAGTCGATCAAAAGAAATTTTATAGCGTACTGCAAAATAGCTAATGCCTAGAAAAATCATTATAATCATGAGACCTGCTTTTCCAAGGTAGGTTTGCAGATATTGATTCACCTCAAATCCGATCACACCAGATAGAAGTGCATATTTTTCGCTAAGAAATGCCAACGTAATCGACATCCAAATCATCGTCAACAATCCCCAGTTCCAAGAAATAATCAATCTTGAGAACTTTTTCTGAATTAGAATGTAAGCACCGGTAAGAATTAATTTATAACAAATGATGAAAGCAGCAATTCCGAATCCTTTGTAAATGAAAAAATTGCTCAAATTGGCACCGATTTTCCCAAGAAGGTTTTTAGCGGTTACCGATTTGTCAAAAATCTTATTGATCGTGCTTTGATCTTCCTGCCAATTGAAATAAAAAGATATAAATGCAATTGCTAAAAAAACACCGAATAAAGTGAAGAAAGATCCCAAAACGGTTCGAAATTGTTTTGAGATGGTGATTTTACAGATTCTGCTTTTAGATGTTGCTTTGATTGATTGTTTATTCTTCGCCATTAATGCTTTTCACCTTTGAAGGGTAAATATACATATTTGCTTATAAAAAAGGGACGATTTTCGGGAGGTAAAGTAGTACTCCAATCACTAGTGCTAAAACGGAGATAATAAGGCACGCTGCTGCTGAAATATCTTTGATTTTCCCAATTTCGGGATGATCGTCTTTATGAACAAAATCAACCATTTTTTCAATGCTTGTGTTAAATGATTCCGCAACTAATACCATCGCGATCGCGATTAACTGAGCAAACCATTCTAAAAGTGAGATATCAAAGACAAATCCTAAAATAATGGCTAAAATGGCAATTACTATTTGAACCTGGAAATTTGCTTCATTTCGAATTAAAAACAAAAATCCTTTGAATGCGTACCCAAAGGATTTAAGTCTATTTTTAATAAAGTTATTTCCTGTAGCCATTTTACAGACTGCTTATCGCTACTTCATAATTGGGTTCATCTGCGATTTCTCCAACCTGTTCTGTGTGAGCAATCACGCCGTTTTCATCGATTACTACAATCGCACGAGAGTGTAGATTTGCTAAAGGCCCATCCGTAATTTCTAAAGCGTAATCTTTACCGAATGATCCGTTAGCAAAATCAGAAAGCGTAATTACGTTTTCCAATCCTTCTGCACCGCAAAAGCGACTTTGCGCAAATGGTAAATCTCTTGAAACACAAACCACAACTGTGTTATCTAACGAAGATGCTTTTTCGTTAAAAGTTCTCACTGAAGTTGCACACGTTGAAGTATCGATACTTGGAAAAATATTTAAAACCACTTTCTTTCCCGAAAAATCAGCTAAGCTCTTCACTGATAAATCGTTTGCTGTTAATGAAAAGTCTGGTGCTTTTGTTCCGACTGCTGGAAGTTCACCAAGTGTATGGATTGGGTTTCCACCTAAAGTTATTTCTGCCATGATAAATTATTTTCCTACAAAAATAAGACTTAAAAGGCGAAGTATTGTTGGAGAGGTCTTGAAAAGTTATGGTACATTTGCAGACTAAATTTAATCGATTGATTTTAGCGAATTACACAAAAGAATTCAAGTATAACTGGAAGCTTGCAGCTCCTGTAATGTTAGGAATGTTAGGGCATACCTTCGTTAGTTTCATCGATAATATTATGGTGGGGCAACTAGGAACAGCAGAACTTGCCGCAGTATCGCTGGGTAATAGTTTTATGTTTATTACCATGTCAATCGGAATTGGATTTTCAACAGCCATTACACCGTTAATTGCTGAGGCGGATGCCTCAAAAAACTTTTCTGAAGCAAAATCTATTTATAAAAACGGTTTATTCCTGTGCATAGCATTGGGAATATTTCTATTTCTGATGATTTTCTGCTCTAAATCATTAATGTATACCATGAATCAGCCAGAGGAGGTAGTAGAATTGGCCATTCCGTATTTAAATCTTGTTTCTTTTTCGCTAATTCCGTTAGTCATTTTTCAGGCGATTAAGCAATTTAGTGATGGACTGTCAATGACAAAATATCCGATGTATGCGACGCTATTAGCAAACATTGCGAATATAGTGTTGAACTATATTTTAATCTTTGGAAAATTCGGAATGCCTGCTTTAGGTATTGTAGGAGCTGCTGTCGGAACCTTGGCCTCAAGATTTATAATGGTATGGTACTTACTGTTCTTATTGAAGAAAAGAGAGCGGTCTAAATCAATTATTTCAAATATTGCTTTTTTCAGTGTTGATAGAGAAATGATCAAGAAAATTACGAATCTTGGTTCGTTAAGCGCGATGCAAATGTTTTTCGAAGTCGGAATCTTTACAGCAGCCATTTGGTTAAGCGGATTGCTTGGTAAAAATCCACAGGCAGCAAATCAAATTGCATTGAATTTATCGTCAATGACCTTTATGGTTGCGACTGGCTTTGGAGTTGCTGCTATGATTCGTGTTGGTAATCAGAAGGGATTAAACGCCTTTAAAGAACTTCGACGAATTGCATTTTCGATTTTCTTAATTGGATTGCTATTTGCTATTTTGTTCGCCCTTGTATTTCTTGCTTTCAGGGATGTTTTTCCAAAAATTTATGTCGATTTAGACGATGCGACCAATTATGCTGATAATATTGAGGTGATCGGTATTGCCGCTAAGTTATTATTGGCAGCTGCCATATTTCAACTAACTGATAGCTTACAGGTTATGGTTTTAGGAGCATTACGTGGCTTACAAGACGTTAAAATACCTACTCTAATCACTTTTATTTCTTACTGGGTTGTAGGATTCCCAGTATGCTATTATTTAGGAACAGAAGAAATGTATGGAAGTTTTGGGATCTGGCTTGGTTTATTAGCCGGATTGACGACCGCAGCTATACTTTTGTTTGCTCGATTTAATAGCTTAACTTTAAAATTAATTCAATCGAAACATGGAACTACCTAAATTTTTAATAGCCGATAACAGCGCATATCCAGAAGATATATTTATCCTTCATACTGAATTCCCACGTTTTATTATCAATCTTAAAGATGATGAGGTTGAGTTTTTAGATGATTTGAATGGGGAAAAACAGGAGGATATAGAAAACGAAATGCAGCAACTTATTGAGAAAGCTACTGCATTTTATGATGCTGAAATGGAAAACTACGAGTAATTATTTTTTTGGTTGTTCTGGTTCTTTCACACCTAGTTTATCCATTACTAATTTTGTGATATCAAATTTCATGTCCACATAAGCAAACTGATTTCCAGTTGTGGTTAAAATTTGAGTAAATCCGTTCGCTTTGGCAACGGCATCAATGGCTTCATTTAATTTTTTATACAACGGACGCATCAATTCGTTTTGCTTTAACTGCATTAATTTTGTTCCGTTATCCTGATATCTTCTAATATCATCCTGAAGGGCTGCAATTTCATTTCCAATAGTCTTTTTCTCAAGCTCACCCATTTCCTTTTCACGCTTGTTGTAATCATCAACTTTAGCTTTGTATTCGTTCATTTTGATAGCGAATGACGAATCTAATTTCTTCCCATATTTTTGAGATTGACGAATTACAACCTTAGATTCTGGCATCAGGTTAATGATGTAATCACTATTAATTGTTCCAACTTTGGTTTGTGCTACACTTACACCACAAATTAGGGTGAATAGAAATAATACTAGTTTAGATTTCATGATTTAAATTTTGATGGGCAAATATAGCAAAGCGATTAAGAATCAAAAATTTAAAGCAGTTAAAAAGCGTTAATTTTTGCATCTATTAAGGCCGATATTTCATCAAAAGGAGTTTGAAAATCGAACCAATTGATGTCTTCATCTTTCCGAAACCAAGTCAATTGACGTTTTGCAAATCGACGTGTATTTTTCTTGATTTCTGAAATAGCAAATTCTTTGTCGATATCTCCTTCAAAATACTCAAAGAGTTCACGATATCCCACAGTTTGTAATGCGTTTAGACTCTTATGTGGAACCAAAGCTTTTGCTTCTTCAATCAATCCGTTTTGAACCATTAGGTCTACACGTCGGTTGATTCTTTCATAAATAATCTCTCGATCTGCAGTCAATCCAATTTTGATGGTTTCAAAGTCTCTTTCCTTCTTTGAATTGGTTTTAAAGCTCGAATAAGGTTGATTTGTACCGACACATATTTCTAAGGCTCGAATTAAGCGTTGTGGATTATCAATTGCGATTTCATGGTAAGAAGTCTCATCCAGCTCTTTTAACTGGTTTTGCAAAGATTCCAAACCTTCGGATGCTAATTTTTCATTTAATTCTTTTCGAATTTCACCATCAACCTTCGGAAAATTATCTAATCCATTCACAACTGCATTTACATACAATCCGCTTCCACCAACCATAACTTGAATGTTGTGTTCTCTAAATAATGATTGTAGACATTTTAAAGCATCAACTTCAAAATCGCCGACATTATAATCCTCAAAAATACTTCGATTCTGTATAAAATGATGTTTTGCCGCATTCAGCTCATCAGTTTCAGGAACCGCCGTTCCTATTCGCATTTCTTTGTAGAATTGCCTTGAGTCAGCAGATATAATATCAGATTTGAAATGATTTGCAATTTTTATGCTGAGTGCCGTTTTACCTATAGCTGTAGGACCAACAACTACGATAAGGAAATTTCTTTTTTTACTCATTTAGAACACTTCCACAATTATAACAGTAAATAGCATTTTTTTTATGATGATCTTTTAAACAATTAGGGCAGGCCTGTGTATTGGTGTCATCGTCATGAGTCATTTTATTGATTTCCGCACTTACAATTCCGGTTGGAATGGCAATTATACTGTAACCTAAAATCATGATCACACTGGCAATCAATTGTCCTAATGGCGTATTAGGTGCAATATCTCCGAAACCTACTGTGGTTAGGGTGACAATTGCCCAATAAACGCTTCTCGGAATTGAAGTAAATCCGTTTTCTTCTCCTTCTACCATGTACATGATAGTACCTAAAATGGTACAAACAATGACAACAAAGAATAGGAAAACTGCAATTTTTGCCTTACTCGCTCGTAACGCAATGATTAATCGGTTTGATGCACCAACGTATCTTGCTAACTTTAAAATCCTAAAAATTCGTAATAATCGAAGCGCTCTTAAGGCAGCAAGATTATGCGAGCCCACAAGCACAAAACTCAAATATTTAGGTATCGTCGATAGTAAATCGATGATTCCGTAAAAACTGAAAATATATTTGAAAGGCTTTTTTATGGAGATAATCCGAAGAATATATTCAATGGAGAACAAAATTGTGATTACCCATTCTGCGATATTCAGAAACTCGTAAAATTTCTCATCGAAGCTTTTAACGCTTTCGAGCATAACGAATATGATACTAGCGATAATAGCTATTAGAAGGATTATATCAAATAATTTTCCCTCTTTCGTATCGGCTTCGTAAATGATTTCATGAAGTCTATGTCTCCAAGATGGTTTTTGTTTCTTTTCTCCCAAAATGATTGATTTGCCTTACAATACTACGAAAAAAAGTCAATTTTACTCTTTAAAAGGATGACGGAAATCATAATTCCTAGAAACTTGAATACCTAATTTTATAGGAATATTTGAAAATTTTAAAATCAACATTATTTGAAATCAAAATTCGTTTTACTGTTATCCATAAAATGGATAACAGGTTCATTAGTATCTCAGGAATTGTCTCCTTATATCAAAGTTGGTGAATCTGTAAAAGGTATTTCAGAGGTAAGTAAAGAAGTTATCGAAATTTATAGAAATAAAAAACTCCGACAATTAGTCGGAGTTTTTTCGATGATTATTTTTTATTGTTTTATGAAAATAAAATCTCCACCTTCATCACCTGTTCCATGTATAACTCCACGTTGAGGAATGTTTTCACTATTGTTCAAAACTGGTTCTTCAATCATACTAAAGAGTTTACTTGTTGGTAAATATTTATTTTCATTTTGTTTTAATTTTTTTAATAAATATTGGATGAATACGCTTTTGTTAGGTACAGTTTTAAGGGTACCACTGGTAATCGCTTTTCTACTTGTTAGTGAATATTTGCGCTGAGCACTCTTTTCTTCTTTGGTATAGCTTCTTGATTTAAAAATACTACCACTAAAACATGCATCTGCGATTAAAAGTGTATGTTTTGAATTTATCGATTTAATTTCGGAAACCAACCTAGTATTTAATAAGATATTATCCTCATATTCCATATCCACATCGGATGGCATCCAATATCCTCTTTCGCTTAACTTATCATAATTTCCATGACCAGCATAAAAAATCAATAAATTATCATTTTTAGTTACTTTTTTTCGAAGGTCTATGAAACTTCTCAGTATTTCCCTTCGAGTGGCATCTTTTAATACTTTCACATTTTCTTTATCAAAACCATACATACTTGTTAACACGTCGGCTAAGGCTTGGGCATCCTTAGTTGGCTCACCACTCAAATCCACTACAGAATCGTCGTCATATTCACTTACTCCAATAATTAAGGCATGATATTTTCCAAATCCAATATCGATTTTTGTTTCCTTTTTATTTTCAACAATAACCTCATCTATTTCTGGTGATTTTCTTTTAATTGTAAAGGTTTTAGTAGACGTAGCTTGATTAATATCTGTAGCTTTTACGACTAAATCATTCTTACCATATTTAAGAGGAACACTTGCAACAAATGAACCATCTTCTGACACATTTGCCTCAACACCATTCACCATTATTTCAAAAATCCCATCAGAATCTGTTGCCTTACCACGGACAGTAATGCGTTTAGCTTCAACAATCTTAAAGCCTCTTTTCAATTCAACCGTTGGCTCAGTAATAACAACTACCGGAGGATCATTATAAGAAGACTTGGTTTCGTACTTGATATTTAAATTATCAACAACAATCTTCTGTTTAAAATAGACCGTATACCCAAATTTATTTCCAAAGAATGGTTGGAAAGGTGCTTCATTCATATACTGACCATTAATATAGAATCGAAGAAGACTTCCGTGTTTCTCAATTTTTATTTTATTGGTTGCTCCAGCACCAGTTCTAATAGCATCATTACTAGTAAAAGGAATGATTTTAGTGTATTTGTCATTATCAAATTTTCGATATAAATAGCTTCCGTTGGTACTAATCAAGAAACTGTATTCGTTACTGGAATTTTTTCTTCCGAACGTGATTCCATATAATCCGCTTGCATCTGAAAGTGGTGTGCTAATCGAAGTTTCAATAACGAAATCCTTTTGAGTATCGATATCAACATCACGACTCACAAAGATTCCACCTTTTTTCTTTCTATCGATTGTTAAGCGACCTCCGTTCAATTTGGTGCTATAGGTATCAAAATCACCCGTATACCATCCATTGTTGTTGCTGTAGAAATTTTCTTGTAATGGAAGCTTTAATACCTTGTTGTTGGTATAATTATTATTGTTAGAGCTTGAATTATATTTTACTCTAATGTAATCTACTCCAATTTTTTGTTTATTTGCTACATAAAAACCTAGCTTATCCCCATAAAAAGGTTCATGTTCTGTTTGATAAAGATAATTGCCATTCACATAGAATTTGTAATACCCATTATCCTTTTTAACTTTTAACACATTTGACTTTCCATTACCAGTTTTGATATAGGAAGATTTAATCCATTTCTGGATGATTTGCTCTTTATTATCAACAATTCTGGCTACTTTATACCATCCCGTAGAGGCAATATAAAAACGGAATTCTCCTAAAGATCCTTTTCCGAAAATTAATCCATATCCGTGATTAGTGACACCACTAACTTTATCAAGTTTCGTTTCAATTTCGAAATTCTTGCTTTGATCAATGTATTTATTGATATCAGTGTATCTACCACCGGTGGTTTTATTTTCTATGTAATACTTTCCGTTAGAAACTATAAGATCAGCATCACTGCCGTTTCGTGTTGCCCAAGAATTTGAATTTGTAGTGAACTGGTCGCTAAAATGAAATCCTGAATTACTGTACGTGTAGTTTTTAATATTATCTACGTTGTAATTATTCGATTTATTATCGATGTAGCTGATATTAAAGTAATCTACAGCGACTTTTTGTGGATCAAATAATGAAAACCCGTATCTAGATCCGTATAAGTTTAAATTGTATGTAGAGTATACCTGAGTATTATTTACAAAGAATTTGTACTGACTTCCTCGTTTTTCAACCTTTAGGTTATTGTACACATAGTTACCTTTTTTAATTGCTGAGTTCGCCGTCCAATTGATAATACTGCTAAAATTACCATTGTCGTATTTGTCAATGGCGAAATTACCGTTAGCTGTAACTATGAACTGATATTGGTTCTCTTTATCCTTACGACCGAAAACAATTCCGTATCCATTTTTCTGGGTTCCATTAATTTTCTGAATGGATGCTTCGATTTTAAAATCTCTCTGTTTATCGACATAGAAGGATTTGGTCGTCGTCCAACCCTTAGTTCCTTTGTATTCAAAGTAGTACTTACCGTTGCTTAAAGAAAGATTGTACTCATCGCTACCGCCGGTTGCCCATCCATTTTTGTTTGAATTAAAGGAATCATAAACAACCGTCTGCGAAGTATTACTATTGTTATTATTATTGTTAGTCGTTGAAGATTTTCTTTCTGAGGCTCTGATGTAGTTAATTGCTACTTTCTGATTTCTCCATAATCGAATGGCCATTTTCTTACCTTTAAAACTCTCGTAAGAAGTATTGTACAGTAAATTACTATTCATATAGAAATAAACTCGGCTTCCTGTTTTACGTACTTTCAATACATTTGTGGCGTAATTCCCAGTTTTAATTTTATCGTTTTTTGTCCAGCCTTTCTTTGCTTTCCATGTACCACCAGTCGATGAAGCAACTCTGTAGTAACCATTTGCAGTGTAAGCGAATTCTTGAAAGTTATCTGAATCGAGGTAATCGAATAGAAAACAAATTCCGTAATCTTTAACTCCCGAAATTTTCTGAATAGAAGTGATTAATTCAAAATCTTTTGAAAGATCAAGATTTATAGAACGTGTATATAGCGTATAACTTTTATCCTTCTTTTTATGTTGATAATAATATTTACCTCCAGATATCTCTAGTGATCTTACACTCGTATTTCCAGTTGGCCATGTTCCGACTGAGTTAAATTCTTCCTGATAAACATATTTATAGCCCGTCGGTAAATACTGTGAAAATACAGTAATGGCATATAAAAAGGTGATTAAAACAATAATTTTAGTTTTCATAGTGCATCTTATTGGTGATTCATCTCAATAAAAATAGGGACAACTTTTGCGCTTGAGTTTTTAGAGGTTGCGTTAAATGAAATTTTATCATTACTAAATTTTACTTCAGATCCTTTGAACATCTTGTATGATAAAGCTTTTTTCATTTTAGATACAAAATCTCCCGATCCGTATCTTACTTTATTCACGATGTCATTGATATTTAGTTTCTCTTTGCTGTATAAAACACAAAGGATATCTCTTCCTGGATTATTGTCAAATTCGATGAAGTATTCTTCATTTGGAATTGCGATTTCACTGTTTATATAGTTGAAATAGTCACTGTAGTTCGCGAACGGATATAACTTATTAATGGATTTATCCGAGCCTCCATATCCAATTAAATACACATATCCTCGTTGTTTGCTATTCAAGTAAATTCTGAATTGAGTTCCAGAGGTGTAGGTTTTATCAACCTTATATGTTGTTTTCGTAGCCTTAACAATATTGAAGTTTCTAGTTGCTCCATCAGCCAATTTGATCGGCATATTATTACCAGAACTTAAACGTAATTGTAAATCTCCGCCCAAACGGTTCGATGCATAAACGTTATTGTTATTATTGTTGTTAATGTTATTATTATTGTTGTTATCGTCGATATTTTCTCTCTTATCGATTAACACATAGGCCGTTTTAACTTGTCTAGCAAAATCAGAATACTTAATCCAGAAGAAACCATTTCTTCCGAATCTAGTTCCCCATGAATTCATAATTTCGAAAGCGCCACCAGCTTTGTTATCGTCATAACCTACAACAACCATTGCATGTCCGTATGTTCCATTACTTGGAATCCAAACGTTATTGTAATCTGTTTTTAACGTAGAAAATCTAAATAGGCCAATAACCACTGGGTTTTTTTCTGATATTGCCTTTTTAACTTTTCCTACTAAATTCACAGGATTATTCCATCGTGCTAATTTTTCGAAGGATAAAATTTTATTGTTTCTTGCTTTTGATTGCACATAACTAGAAGCAGTTCGGGTACAATTTTTTTCATCATAGGTAAAATCACTCAATTTGGCCACACCAGAGCTATTCATAAATTTCATGGCATTCTCAATGTATGCACCTTGACACTTGTCATTTACACGAATTCGGTTATAAACATAAGCTGGAGAGAATACATTTTGATTGATCTTGTAAGTTTGATTTTCCCAACCATTTTTGATTGCATTTGAAATGGAGCGAGCACCGAAGGCGGTTGCCCAACCTACACAAGAACCTTGTCTACCTTGACTTCTTGGAGTAGGAGCATAGGCCTTTAAACTGTAAGAACGAGGTAGTTTTGTAAAACTTCTTGTAACTAAAGGAACGGATTGCGGTACTTCCTCATAAAGGTTTTCATCGAACTCTAAACCAAAGCCAAATTCATCTTGGCCATAAGTTTGAAATAATGCAAATAACGCGATGCAAAGGAAAGTGGTAAGTTTTTTCATTTGAAGATTTTTTTATTGATTGAGCAATTTCCTTTACCAATATATAAAAAAAATAAGGCATATGCCTTATTTTCAACTACTTCACTAAATTCATTTTAGTCTTGCGGAGTCAATCGTTCTAGCTTTACGCGACTCGTTTTTAATAGGTAGTTCTTTACTAAAACATTAGCTATATGTGTGTTTTCAATAGGTGAGAGTACTTTTTTTAAGCGCTCTAAAGATTGCTCCTGATAAGCCAAATTCGTGTAGCCAAAATATTGCACATCATTGTTTTCAACCAATACAACCGCATGTTCTTCAATTTCTCTTCCTTTTTCAAATAGGATGAAATCTGAATTATTGAATGGATGTAATTTAAGTTTAAATTGTTTTTTAAAATTATATTTCGGATTGATTTGATCAAGCTCCAAATAAAATTTTAACCTTAAAAACAAATTGTTTCCTGCCAACTCATAACGAACAGCTGCAGCATTTTTCTGAATTTTCTGACCATGTCTTGAAGTTTTTAAAAAGACGCGTGTCAATTCTTGCTTCATATTCTTACCCTTACCAATGAAAATTACACGCTGATTGTCATCCAAAACGTAAAAAATACCTAATTCACTTGGGACTTCTTCAATGAATTTATTCAGCTTGTCTTTGATGTTTCTATTGTCATGGTAAAGAATTGACTTTTGAATGATGTTCTTCTCAACATCCTTAGCAAGTAGTAATTTGAACAATTGTACTGTGGCTAAAGCATCACCATTGGCTCTATGTCTGTCACTTAAAGGAATTCCTAAACTTTTTACGAGTTTTCCTAATTTATAGGATGGTGCTTCTGGTAACAGTGTCTGACTCAAATCGACAGTACAAATTGTATCTCTTTCATACTCATAACCAAGTCTCTTGAATTCCAATTTGAGCATTCTGTAATCAAACGATGCATTATGGGCAACTAAGGTACAATTCTTGGTAATTTCAATTATCCGCTTGGCAACTTCGTGAAATTTTGGTGCATTTCTCAGCATTTTATTACTGATTCCTGTAAGTTTTACTACATATTCCTGTATTGGTCGTTTTGGATTCACCAACGAAATAAACTGGTCTGTAACAGACTGACCATCAAATTGGTAAACGGCAATTTCGGTTATTCCTTCCTCGTTGAATTTACCACCAGTAGTTTCAATATCAAGAATTGCGTACAAAAGTGTTCCGTTGATTTATTGATAATTTCTTTTTCCAAAAATTGAGCTTCCAATACGCACCATGGTACTTCCATTTTCAATAGCGATTTTATAATCACCACTCATTCCCATGGATAAAATTTCTAAACTCGCATATTTTTTTTGTAGTCCATCAAAAGCATTTTTTAAGGAGCTGAATTCACGTTGGATTTGTGATTCATCTTCTGTAAATGTAGCCATTCCCATTAATCCCACAATAGCAATATTATTAAAATTGGATATTTCTTCTCCAGATAGTATACTTTCAATATCATTGAAGGAGAGTCCGAATTTGGTATCCTCCTCTGCAATTTTAGCCTGAAGCAAGCACTGAATTACACGATCATGTTTTTTGGCTTGCTTGTTGATTTCCTTTAAGGTTTTTAGACTATCTACCCCATGAATTAAGTGCACAAAATGAGCCATATATTTCACCTTATTGCGCTGCAAATGACCAATCATATGCCATTTTATATTTTTAGGAAGATCATCAAACTTATCGACCATTTCCTGAACTTTATTTTCGCCAAAATGACGATGACCCGCGTTATAAGCTTCTAAAATATCACTTTGTGGTTTCGTCTTTGAAACCGCAATCAATGTGACATGTTCGGGTATGGTATTTTGAATATTTTCTAGGTTATCCTTAATCATATTCTGAAAGAATTATTCTTCTTTTAATAGTCTGATAATCTGTGTAGCTAATTCTTCTCCAATTCGCTCTTGTGCTTCGTTGGTAGCGGCGCCGATATGAGGAGACAATGATAAATTCGGATTCATTAACAACTGAATTTCTGGTGAAGGTTCTTTCTCAAAAACATCCAATCCAGCAAATTGAATTTTACCTTCTTCCATGGCATTCAATAAAGCGATTTCATCCATAACACCACCCCGTGCTGCATTAATTACACAAGCGCCATCTTTCATTTTATCAAATTCAGTTTTACCTAAAATGTAGTTTTCCTGAGCAGGGACATGAACCGTAATAAAGTCTGATGTAGATAGCACATCATCTAATGGTTGCACCTGAATATCAAACGCCAATTTTCGTCCGTCAAAGAAAGATAACTCGATAATTGCATTTTCAACATAAGCATCAAAGGCAACCACCTTCATTCCCAATCCGATAGCAATTTTTGCCACTGCCTGACCAATACGGCCAAAACCAATAACCCCGATCGTTTTACCTTGCAATTCGATTCCGTTACCATAGGCCTTTTTTAAGTTCTTGAATCGTGTATCTCCTTCCAATGGCATTTCTCGATTCGATTGATGTAAGAAACGTACCATTCCATATAAATGAGCGAATACCAATTCTGCAACTGATTGTGAAGACGCTTCTGGCGTGTTAATCACGTGTAATCCTTGATCAATCGCGTATTCAACATCAATATTGTCCATACCAACTCCTCCGCGGCCTATCAATTTAAGACTTGGACAGGCATCAATCAATTCTTGTCGTACCTGTGTCGCACTTCTTACTAAAATTGCATCAATATGATGATCATTGATATATTTTTCCAATTGATTTTGAGCAACTTTTGTTGTAATTACCTCAAATCCATTCTGTTCCAGAAGTGTAATTCCAGATTGTGAAATTCCGTCGTTTGCTAATACTTTCATTTTAAATAAATTAGGCTTTACGTTCCAATTCTTGCATTACATCTACCAAGGCCTGTACACTGTATAATGGCAGGGCGTTGTACATACTGGCTCTATATCCGCCAACACTTCTATGCCCATTCAATCCGTTAATCTGAGCATCTTTCCACATGGCATCAAATTTTTCTTTGTGAGAATCATCTACTAAATTGAATGTGGCATTCATGATACTGCGATCTTCTTTAGCTGCAAATCCTTTAAAAAGTGGATTTCTATCAATTTCAGAATATAACAAATCAGCCTTTTGATTGTTCACATCTTGGATAAATCGAATACCGCCTAGATCCTTTAACCATTCTAAGGTTAACATTGATGTGTAAACAGGAAAAACAGGAGGTGTATTGAACATACTGTCTTTATCTAAGTGAACTTTATAGTTTAACATAGACGGTATCGTACGTTCTACTTTTCCTAAAATATCTTCCCGAATAACAACTAAAGTTGTACCTGCAGGACCCATATTTTTTTGTGCTCCGGCATAGATCAATCCGAATTTTGAAAAATCGAGTTGACGAGAAAATATATCAGAGCTCATATCTGCTACCATCACTCCGTCAAATTCTGGAAATTCCTTGATTTGCGTTCCGAAAATGGTATTGTTACTTGTGCAGTGGAAATAATCAACATCCGAAGGAATTTGAAAACCTTTCGGAATGTAATTGAAGTTTTTGTCCTTCGATGAGGCAACCTCAACAATTTCTCCGAAAAGCCCTGCTTCTTTGATGGCTTTGGTAGACCACGTACCTGTATTTAAATAGGCCGCTTTCTTGTTCAAAAGATTATAAGCAGCCATTAAGAATTGGGTACTCGCTCCACCTTGTAAGAATAATGCTTTGTAGCCTTTGTTCTCCAACCCTAACAGTTCAAGCGCTAAAGACTGAGCTTTTTCCATTACTTCAACAAAGGGCTTGCTTCGGTGAGAAATCTCGATTAACGATAGCTTATCATTATTGAAATCGATCACAGCTTGCGAAGCTTTTTCTAATACTGATTCTGGCAGAATACAAGGTCCGGCACTAAAATTATGTTTTTTCATCTACTGATAAATCTTTTATAATGTTGTCAAAAATTCAATGGTATTTACACCATCAGCATAATCCCAAAGCTGCGGATGTTGGGTTTTGCCAAAGGCTACTTCATTTTCGATAAAGTCCCTAGATACAACACATTGAATATGTTCTCTTTCTTCGTATAATTTTATTTTTAAATCGACAGGATTGTCATAATATTCATAAAAAACGGTTGCAATTGGAGAGCTATAACTTTGATCTTCCTTAATCATCAAGAATCCATTTTCAAGAATGTCAAACTCACTCATCAAATAAACTGCTTTATTATAATCGTAATTATTGGCGTACTTCTGATTCGATATGATGTCTCTTTTGTGATACATTCCTCCAAAGAAATCATCAAACTGATATCCTTTCGGAACAAACAATTTGGAAACACTTCGGCAACCCAATCCAAAGTAGGTGAATACGTCGTCTCCAAGATTGATGTAATCTTCTTTCGACTCATTACCTGTAATCACCGCAACAGAATTTCTGCTTTTACGAATGATACTCGGTTTACTTTTAAAATAATATTCAAAATATCGTGAAGTATTATTGCTTCCAGTAGCAATTACAGCATCAAAGTCTTCTAATTTATCTTCTGTAAATTGAATTTTCCCTTTAAACTCAGGATCAGTTAACTCTAAATACTTCGCTAAAAAGGGTAGAAGATGCCTGTCTTTTGAGGATTGCTTCACCAATACCTGATGACCTGTTAAAAGTACCGATAGAAAATCGTGAAAGCCAACTAGTGGAATATTTCCGGCCATTACGATCGCTATTCTTTTTTCTGATACTTCGGTAATTGATTCACGCGAAATCCATGCTTCTAAATTTGATTTAGATAAGGATTTAGACCAACTTTCTATTGCAAATAATAGGTTGTCTTTAGTAAACCAAGAATTGCTTTCTTCGGCTAATTTCAATTGATGTTTGAATCCGTCAAAAAACAAATCATTTAGCGGAATGGCATCATTTTTAACAATACCTTCCATTGTAAATTGACGTAAGAAATCGCCTAATTTTGAAAAAGCATCAATTCTATTTTGAATACTACTCATTTGGTTTGGTGAAAACTATTTTAGGTTTTATTTTTGCGAGACACAAAGGTACATAAACTAGAAGAAAAAGATGGCAATAATAATAACTGATGAATGCATAAATTGCGGGGCTTGTGAGCCAGAATGTCCGAACACCGCGATCTACGAGGGAGCAGAGGATTGGAAATATGCTGATGGGACGGATTTAAGTGGAGATATTGTTCTTCCGAATGGAAATCAGGCCAATGCTGATGAGGAACAGGAGCCTGTTTCTGATGAGATTTATTTTATTGTTGCGGATAAGTGTACGGAATGTGTTGGTTTTCACGAAGAACCACAATGTGCTGCTGTTTGCCCGGTTGATTGCTGCGTTCCAGACGAAAATCATGTGGAAACGCAAGAAGAGTTGTTAGAGAAACAACGTTTTATGCATAATGAATAGTTTTAATTAACTACTAATTAATACTTTACCTTAATTTTTTCGCCGTTAATTATTTATTTCAAATAATTTATTTTTTTCTATTTGTATTTAAAAATAAATTACTTTTGTTCTGTTATTTTAATTAAAAATGTTAGCCTTTTCTTCAATAAAAAGGAATTCTTTTAATGCGTTTTTGAACCGCATTTCTTTCATCAGAAAGAAAGATTATGTAAATACGATTCAAGTTTTTTTACATACACTTCAACACATACGTTTACGAGCTGTTTATTTAGAGTTACGAGTTTAGTTGTTTGTTCATTTCAGAGACTTATTCAACGAATTAGGTCCTGGTAGTCATTTATTAATTTCTATTTAATGATATAAAATGAACACTAGATACATTGATTTAATTGAACAAACATTCGAATTTCCTCAAGAGGAGTTCAATACCGAAAAAGGAAAGTTGTTTTTTTATGGCATTGACCTATTAGAATTGGTTAAAGAATATGGGGCGCCATTAAAATTCACCTACTTACCAAAAATTACAGAAAATATTCAAAAAGCAAGAAATTGGTTTGCAGCCAGCATGAAAAAACTGGATTACAATGCGAATTACTATTATTGCTATTGTACAAAAAGCTCACATTTTAATTTCATTTTAGAAGAAGCTTTAAAAAATAAAGTGCAAATCGAAACTTCGTCGGCTTTTGATATCGATATCGTTAAAAATCTTTATCAAAAAGGTAAACTATCCAAAGACACCTTTATTCTAAGTAATGGTTTCAAAAGAAATCAATACATCATTAACATTGCCAGTTTAATCAATGACGGATTCAAAAATTGTATTCCGATTATCGATAATTATGAAGAACTTGATTTGCTATTAAATGAAACCAACAAGAAGTTTAAGGTAGGTATTCGAATTGCTTCAGAAGAGGAACCAAAATTTGAATTTTATACCAGCAGATTGGGCATCGGATATAAGAATATTGTCAATTATTATAAAAATGAAATTGCAACAAATCCCCAGGTAGAATTAAAAATGTTGCATTTCTTCATCAATACTGGAATAAAGGATAATGCCTATTACTGGAACGAACTATCGAAATGTTTAAAGGTTTATGCAGATTTGAAGAAAATTTGCCCGACCCTCGATAGCCTTAATATTGGCGGTGGATTCCCAATCAAAAACTCACTAGCTTTTGATTATGACTATGAATACATGGTTGAGGAAATCATCAACCAGATTAAAATCACCTGTGATGAAGAAGGTATAGATGTACCACATTTATTTACTGAATTTGGAAGTTTTACTGTGGGTGAAGCTGGAGGTGCTATTTATGAAGTTTTATATCAGAAAAAACAGAATGATCGTGAAAAGTGGAATATGATCAACTCATCATTTATCACCACATTACCAGATTCTTGGGCAATTAACCGACGATTTATCATGCTGCCAATTAATAAATGGCAACGAAAATATGAACGTGTATTACTGGGTGGATTGACTTGTGATAGTGATGATTATTACAACTCAGAACAACACATAAATGCTATTTATTTACCTGTTTTTGAGAAGGATAACCCTTTGTATATCGGATTCTTTAACTCAGGTGCATATCAAGAATCTATAGGTGGATTTGGAGGTTTACAACACTGTCTAATTCCACATCCCAAACATATTTTAATACAAAAAGATGAAAAAGGAAATATTACTACTACTTTATTCAAAGATCAACAAAAAACGGAAGAGTTTCTTTCCATCTTAGGTTATGACAACAACTAAAACTTTTGCAGGAATTCCAAGGGAATACGCAAAACTAGAAACATCAAAAATTGTTTTAATCCCAGTTCCTTATGACGGAACTAGTACTTGGCAAAAAGGAGCCGATTTAGGATTTGACGCCTTTCAGGAAGCATCAGAGAATATGGAGCTATATGACATAGAAACCGATTCTGAAGTTTACAAAGAGGGAATTTTCCTGGCTGAAAAATTGGAGGGTTTTAGCTCCCCCGATGAAATGGTTCAAATCGTGCATGATGAGACAAAAAAGCACATATTAAAAAAGAAAATTGTTACACTTTTTGGTGGTGAGCATTCAATTTCAATTGGATCAATTCGGGCCTTTAATGAATGTTACGACAACTTAACGGTTTTACATATTGATGCCCATGCTGATTTAAGAAAAGAATACGAGGGCAGTCCTTTCAACCATGCTTGTGCAATGTATGAAGCCAACGAAAACACAAATCTGGTTCAGGTTGGTATTCGTAGTATGGATATTTCTGAAACCCGCGTAATGAATACTGAAAAAGTATTTTTTGCACACGAGATGGTGTCAAACGAATACTGGATGGATGAAGTTATTGAATTACTAACCGATACGGTTTTTATCTCTTTCGATTTGGATGCATTAGATCCATCTATTATGCCGAGTACAGGTACTCCTGAGCCTGGTGGTTTATTATGGTATGAGACGCTTGAGTTTTTGAGAAAAGTTTTTGAAGCTAAAAATGTAGTCGGTTTCGATTTGGTCGAGTTATGTCCAAATGAAAATGATAAATCTTCGGATTTCTTAGCAGCAAAATTATATTACAAAATGCTAAGCTATAAGTTCGAAAATAAAAACGTTGATTATGATGATGAAGATAACGAAGACGGTAACTCACCTTTTATAAAACTTTCAAAATTTAAAGATAGTGATGACTTCGAATAACAAAGCAGTTTCAAATTTCATTGAAAAGTATTTTTTGCATTTCAATGCGGCGGCACTAGTTGATGCGGCAAAGGGATATCAGGGTCAATTAGATCAAAACTCTAAGATGCTAGTATCTTTGGCGGGTGCTATGAGCACGGCAGAAATAGGAAAACTTTTTGCTGAATTCATTCGTCAAGACAAGGTCCATATTGTTTCTTGCACTGGAGCTAACCTTGAAGAAGATGTTATGAATCTTGTGGCTCATTCCCATTATAAAAGAGTTCCAAACTATCGAGATTTAACACCTCAAGATGAATGGGAATTATTACTAAAAGGTCTGAATAGAGTTACTGATACTTGCATACCAGAGGAGGAGGCCTTTCGCAGATTGCAAAAACACATATTTGAATTATGGAAAAAGGCAGAAGAGAACGATGAGCGATACTTTCCTCACGAATTTTTATATCAACTTTTGTTATCTGGGGTTCTTGAAGAATACTACGAAATTGATCTAAAAGATTCCTGGATGTACGCAGCAGCCGAGAAGAATTTACCAATGGTGGTTCCTGGCTGGGAAGATTCTACTCTTGGGAATATATTTGCCTCTTATGTTATAAAAGGTGAGTTGAAGGCTTCCACAATGAAATCAGGAATCGAATACATGACATTTTTGGCCGATTGGTATAAGAATAACTCAGAGAACGGAATTGGATTTTTTCAAATTGGAGGTGGAATAGCTGGTGACTTTCCAATTTGTGTTGTTCCAATGCTATACCAAGATTTAGAGGAAGAAGAAACACCATTCTGGAGTTATTTTTGTCAAATTTCTGACTCAACAACAAGCTACGGCTCCTATTCAGGGGCAGTTCCAAATGAGAAAATCACTTGGGGTAAATTAGATATTGATACTCCAAAGTTCATTATTGAAAGTGATGCGACCATTGTTGCACCTTTAATATTTGCTTATTTGTTAGAAATGTAAGCTTAGATTGCAGGTGTACAGTTTCGTTGAATTTAGGCTCGTAATAGCTTAAAAAAGTTCTACATTTGCAATCGCTAAAAATAAAGATATGAAAGCTGGTATTGTAGGATTACCAAACGTTGGAAAATCAACACTATTCAATTGTTTATCGAATGCAAAGGCACAGAGTGCAAATTTTCCATTTTGTACAATTGAGTCAAATCTTGGTGTAGTAAATGTGCCTGATGCTCGGTTAGAGAAATTGGAAGAACTGGTGAATCCGCAAAAAGTGATTCCTGCTACCGTGGAAATCGTTGATATTGCCGGACTTGTAAAGGGTGCAAGTAAGGGTGAAGGATTGGGAAATCAGTTTTTAGCAAATATTAGAGAGACAGACGCAATTCTTCATGTGTTGCGTTGTTTCGAAAATGATAATATCGTTCACGTTGACGGTTCTGTTGATCCTATTCGCGACAAAGAGACCATCGATATTGAGTTACAGCTTAAAGATCTTGAAACGGTTCAAAAACGCCTTGAAAGAGTGAAAAGAACTGCTAAGACTGGCCAGAAGGAAGCCCAGGTAGAATTAGATATTCTTTTAAAAGTTGAGGCTACTTTACTTGAAGGTAAATCAGTTCGCGGAATTGAGTTCGATGAAAAGGCAGAAGAATTTGTTAAACCTTTACAACTCATCACTCAAAAGCCTGTATTGTACGTATGTAACGTAGATGAATCGGCAGCAGTTACTGGTAACGGTTATGTTGATCAAGTGAAAGAAGCTGTAAAAGATGAAAATGCTGAAGTTTTAGTATTGGCCGTTGCAACTGAGGCAGACATCGCAGAATTGGAAGACTATGAGGAGCGCCAATTATTTCTTGACGATTTAGGTCTTGAAGAAGCTGGGGTATCACGTTTAATTCGTTCTGCTTATAAATTATTGAATCTTCAAACTTATTTTACCGCTGGTGAAAAAGAAGTACGCGCTTGGACAATTCCAATAGGTTCTACTGCTCCACAAGCAGCAGGAGTAATTCATACGGATTTTGAAAAAGGCTTTATCCGTGCCGAAACTATTTCATATGCTGACTACGTAACTTTTGGTAGTGAAGCTAAAGTGAAAGAAGCAGGTAAGATGAGAGTAGAAGGGAAGGAATATGTTGTTGCTGATGGTGATGTAATGCACTTCAGATTCAACGTTTAATTCAAGTCTACTATTTTAAAGCGTCTTTAATAGGTTCTAATTTACCGTCAATACCCTCTGGCGGATTTATTCCTAAAATTTCACAAAGTAAAGGATATACATGAATATTCTTGAATGAGGCAATAGTATGTCCTTTTTTCAATTTTGGTCCTTTGGCATAAAAAATTCCATGCATGTCTTTCATTTGATGCGGAAAACCATGTTCCCCCGTAATATTGCGATCGTATTTAATGCGACCTTCAATTCTATTTTTACTAGAGAAGTACAATCCATCGTCTGCAACAAGTTGGATAGGCCCCCAGTTTTCATGGGTTGGAGTTTTATCAAAGTGCGGACTGTCTTCAGTTTTATAGACTTTAAATCGATTTTCTTGAGTTTTCAAAAGATCGAAAATAGAATCTGTTTTCGATGGATCCTTAGGATGAATATTGATTATCGAGCCATTGTTCATACCAATGAATAATTCATCATTTCGAATATCATCATAGGCAATTAAATCTTCTGTTTTTACCTCATGCATTCCGTGATCCGAAACAATAACGATATGAATAGGTAATTCTGATGCATCCGCAGCATCGAATAATACCCCTAAATCACTATCGATTTTCTGTAACGCTTTTTTGATTTCAACTTCATTATTTGGGCCATAACGATGTCCTGCATCATCCATATCCGAAAAATACAAGGTAATCATATGTGGCCTTTGCTTTTCTGGCATTTGAAGCCATTGTAAAGTTTGATCGATGCGTTTGTTGTTGGTTGTTTTTCCGTCGTAATCATAATAATACGTCGGGCGAATTCCTTTTACATCAGCTTCAGATCCTACGAAGAAGAAACTTGCAGATACCATTCCGTTTGCATTGGCTTGCACCCAAATCGGGGTTCCTCCGTAATAACTACCATCCTGAACTTTCTTGCGCTGACCAATGCTGTATACGCTTTTATTTTTTACACTGTAATGCGTATTTCCCACCAATCCATGTGAATCGGGATACATTCCTGTGGCGATGGTGTAATGGTTTGGAAAAGTTTTGGTTGGATATGAAGGAATCAAAGATTCCGCTTTTACACCGCTCTCCACAAATTTTGAAAGGTTCGGTGGATTGAATTTCTCAACATAATCCCAACGGAAACCATCTAAAGAAATTAAAATCACATATGGCCTTTCTAACGCATCAGCATTATTTTCTGTTATCGTAGTTGTGATGGGTTCCTCCTTCGAAGTACAACTGAATAATATCAACAAAGTGAGTAAGGTAAAGAATAAATTTTTCTTCATTTGATAGGTTGCATTAATTGGTTCAACAATATACGAAGCTAATTCAAAAGTTAATTTCAGTTTAGCCTAAAAATTATCCTTTTTATTAGTCTTTAATTTTGAAAACCTTTTGCAAAATATCCTCCATTAAGCACCATTTGGTAATTGCGGATTGCAATAAGTTGGTGCCCACGAAAACCGTAAACCAAATCCAGTTTTCATGGACAAACATGGATAATAACACACTGATAATTATGAATATACCTGCAATGGCTCTTATATATCTGTTTAGCATAGTTTTTATTTTAAATTATATATATTGTTCAATTGGAAGTACAATTGCTCGAATCGGATTGTAGTCTTCTAATTTGGTATTGAGCTCTTTTATATTATTCAATAAAGACTCAATCATTTCTTGTTGAGTAAAAGAGAAATACAATAGGGATTGATTACCTCCTTTCACACTTGGAAACCAACTTTGAGCGGTTATAATCGAAGACTGATTTTTATATCCGTCAATCGATGAACTACTAAAATTTTCAATACCAGATTGCTGAAATACCTTTAATACTTTATCCTGATATTCTTTAACTGCTGTTACGATTACGAGTTTCATTATTTATAGTTTTTATGTTCAATCATATAATACACTAGAGGGACAACCAATAGGGTTAAAATTGTGGACGCAATTGTTCCTCCCATTAGAGAAATAGCTAATCCCTGAAAAATTGGATCAAAAAGAATTACAAACGCACCAATTACAACCGTACCTGCGGTTAACAAAATAGGAGTAGTTCTTACGGCTCCCGCTTCGATAACAGCCTGTTTAAAGGGTATACCTTCTGCTAATCGCAGATTCACGAAGTCAATTAATAATACCGAGTTTCGTACCATGATTCCGGCTAAGGCAATCATTCCAATAAAAGAAGTGGCGGTAAAAAATGCACCCATTAACCAGTGTCCAACTACGATTCCGACCAAAGACAGCGGAATGGCAACCATCATAACTACAGGCGCTTTAAAGTTTTGGAACCAGCCTACGATCAGCATGTAGATAATTACAATTACTCCTAAAAATGCAATTCCCAAATCGCGGAATACCTCTAAGGTAATTTGCCATTCACCATCCCATTTTACTGTAAAATCATCTTCAAAATCGGGCTGACTTGCATACAATTCATTAATCGAATATCCTTTAGGTAATTCAATTTGTTTTAATTTATCGGTCATACCAAGAATCGCATATACGGGACTCTCCAATTCTCCGGCCATATCTGCCATGATATATACCACACGTTTTTGATTTTTACGATAAATACTTTTATCTGTTGATTTCGTATTTATCTCAACCAAGTCAGAAATTGGAATCATAAATCCTTTTGGATTCGGTAGTTTTACATTTAAAACTTCATCAATAGTCGTTTTTTCAGCGGTAGAAAAATCGAAAAGGATAGGTGTGTTTTTATATGCGTTTTCATCATTCAAGTAAGTAAGCGCATCCTCCGATAAAAGAGTTCTTAACGTGTGCGTAATTTGCTGTGAGGTAATGCCATTACGCATAGCTTTATCTTTATTAATTACCAATTCAAATTCAGTTTGTGGCGCTTCTACCATCCAATCTACGTCCACTACATCAACAGTATTTTCTAAAATTGACTTTACCTCATTAGCAACTTCTATCTGTTTATCATAATTTGGTCCATAAACCTCAGCCACAATTGTCGATAATACTGGTGGTCCAGGTGGTACCTCTACAATCTTCACGTTAGCGCCGAACTTTTTACCAATTTTCTGAATCGCAGGTCGGAATGTTTTTGCGATATCATGACTTTGGATCGATCGATCGTGTTTATCGGTTAAATTAACTTGGATATCTGCCATATTGCTTCCGCCACGCAAATCATAGTGACGTACCAATCCGTTAAAAGTGATAGGAGCAGAGGTACCTACATAACTCTGATAATGAGTTACTTCTGGTCGAGTGGTTAAATACTGTGCTATTTCTTTGGTTACATTTGCAGTGCGTTCTAAAGTAGTGCCCTCGGGCATATCTATGACAATCTGAAATTCATTTTTATTATCAAAAGGCAGCATTTTTACCGCTACCGATTTGGTGAAAAACATGGCCATTGAACCAACCAACAATACAATTGTAATTCCTAAAAAAGCCCAACGTTTTCTCTTGTTTTCAATTAAAGGTTTTTCAAGTTTTTCATACATCCTAAAAATGAAATTCTTTTCAATTCCGGTTTCTTCGGATGTATTTTCTTTTCCATCTTTTTTATCTTTCTCTCGTAAGAATAAATATCCCAAGTAGGGAGTGATGGTTAGGGCAACAAATAATGACAATATCATCGCTATTGAAGCTCCAATAGGCATAGGACTCATGTAAGGTCCCATTAAGCCGCTAACAAATGCCATAGGTAGAACTGATGCAATTACGGTAAACGTAGCTAGGATAGTTGGATTTCCAACCTCATTAATGGCATAGATCGCCGCTTGCTTAAAAGGTAATCTTCGCATCCTAAAATGACGATGCATGTTTTCTGCAATAATGATGGAATCATCTACTACAATTCCAGTTACGAATACCAAAGCAAATAAGGTGATACGGTTTAAGGTATAATCTAAAAGGTAGTAACTTAACAATGTCAATGCGAATGTAATTGGAACAGAAAGGAAAACAACCAATCCACCGCGCCATCCCATGGCGAGCATAACTACTAAAGTTACGGCGATAATAGCCCCAATTAAATGCAGTAATAACTCAGACACTTTTTGAGATGCAGTTTCACCATAATTCCTAGTGATTTCAACATGAACATCATCCGGGATAATTGTCGTTTTTAATCGTTCTACCTTCTTTAAAATGACATCCGAAATTTTCATGGCATCTGCACCTTTACGTTTCGCAATTGATAAAGTAACGGCAGGATATTCAGATGGATGAATTGATTTTTCATCTCGCGCACCTCCAAAACCAAAACTCACATAATTTTTAGGAATCTCAGGCCCATCGACAATCCTTGCAATGTCTTTAAGGTAAATAGGAACATTGTTCTCTGATCCTACAATCAATTGCTCAACATCAGATTTTGACTGAAGAAATTTTCCAGCAGAAACCAAGAATTCACTATCTGATTTTACGATGTTTCCTGCTGTTAATTGGCTGTTACTTGCTTTTATATTTTGAGCAATAGACAGTACATTCAACTTTCGATTTGCTAATTTGTCCTTGTCTAATATGATTTTAATTTGACGCTCTCTACCGCCAATTTTTTTGGTAATAGCTACATCATTAATCTTTTCGATTTCATTTGTTATTTCCTCAGTTATAGCGCTTAATTGGTAATCTGAATAATTCTCACTCCACAGGGTTAAACCAAGCATCGGAACGTCGTCAATAGCTCTAGTTTTTACTAAAGGTAGGGTAACGCCTTTCGGCATTATATCCATGTGTTTACTGATTTCGTTATAGAGTTTTACGAATGATCTTTCAATATCCTCACCTACATAAAACTGAACGATTACCATAGCCTGATCTTTCATGGCAGTTGCATAGACGTATTCAACTCCTTTGATATTCGAAATAATTTTCTCTAAAGGCTTTACAACTCGCGATTCAACTTCTTTAGGACTTGCTCCAGGGTAGCCCACAAAAATATCGGCCATTGGAACATCAATCTGGGGTTCTTCTTCTCGCGGAATTAAAAACGAGCTATATACACCGATAATCATAAATACAATCATCAGAAGAACTGTAAGCTTTGAGGTTAAAAATCCTCTCGCTATTTTTCCTGCTAATCCGTCTTTCATAACTTATTCTTTAATTGTGATTTGGGCCCCATTGAAAAGTTTCCCTTCGGCCGCAGTGATATACATTTCATTAGCCGATAAACCAGACACTACTTCTACTTTATCTCCTATTTGATTACCGGTTCTGATCCATCGTAAAAGTGCTGTACCGCTTTCACTAACCGTATATAATCCGGTTAATTGACCTTTGTGAACCAAAGCGTTTTTATTGATGTAAATAGCATTGTTTTCTACAGTATTCGCCGCCAGATGAATTTTAGCATACATGCCTGCAAGTAATTCATTTGGTTTTTTTAGAAGCTGAATACTTACTTGGTATTGGCCGCCAGTATTTACTCCAGATGCACTAAGTTCTTTAATACGACCTTGGATTGTTTTTCGAATAGATGGAATCTCGATAGAAACCAATTGATTTGTTTTAACAGATGAAATATTCGATTCAGAAATCATGCCGATAACTTCGAAATCATTTGTGCTTTCAATGCCAAGTAAAGGCATTCCAGGATTGGCTAAATCTCCAACATTCACAGTTTTCGATGTAATTGTACCACTAAATGGTGCGGTGATATTGGTATATTGAAATTGAGCTTTTACCTGATTTATAGCTTCTTTAGCCATTTCTAATTGGGCTTTACTCATTTCATATTGAGTGCTGACATCATCAAATTCCTTTTGGGTAGCACTTTTCTTTTCATATAGACTTTTGAAGCGTTTGAAATTAGTTTCAGTGTTTTTAAAATTTGATTCAGCAGTCAATAAGTTGGCTTTGGCTTGTGCCAATTGTGCTGTAATATCTTGTCCATCAATGGTTAGTAAGATTTCCCCTTTTTTTACAAGGTCACCTATGTTTACATTGATTTGTTTTATTGTACCCATCATTCGAGTACTAATGTTGGCTTTATTTACGCCTTGGACAGTACCACTAATACCAATACTCCCATTTTCATTTGAAACACTAGCTTTCGAAGTTTCGATTTGCACTTTTTCATTGTTTGTAGTCTGATCTACCTTGGTTTCACTGCATGAACTAATCAAGGTGAAAATTGAAATGATTGATAATATTTTTAAAAGTTTCATATTAGTTTTCTTTAGTTAAAAATTCTAAGTAGTTATTGATATGATTATAATTATAAATGGCTTGTAAGTATTCAAATTGCTTCTGAATTACTTTGGTTTCTATAGCCAACACATCGGTTGCTTTTTCTAATCCTTCTTTAAATCGATTCGATTTGATTCTTAATACCTCCTGAGATTGCTCTAATGTGAGTTTTGATAGCTTCACGTTACGCTCGGCATCAACAAGAGCTTGTTTTGTTTTTGTGAATTCAATTTGGCTTTGTAATTGGTATTCTTCTAAAGCAAGTTTCGATTCTTCGTATTGTGAAGTTGTTTTTTGAATTTTACCCACTCGTTTGCTTCCTTTGAAGATATCCCAACTTAGTTGTGCTCCTACAACGTATCCGCTAGAACCTCCTTGAAAGATTTGATTGTCATATAACTCGTAGCTACCAAATGCATTTAATCGTGGTAAATAGGACATTTTTTCGCTCTTCATCATGTTTTTTCTACTTGTTGTAGCTAACTCCATAGCTTTCAGATCTGATCGATCTTTAGGTAACTCAATTGAACTGAAGTTTGTATTCATATTCAATTGAAGGTTTTCTGCTGGAGCATAGCGTAAAGTCCCTTTTTCATTCATTAGGAAAGAAATGAAATTCGATAAGTTTATGATTTGGCTTTCTGTGGATGTGATTCCGTTGTCAATTTCAACTTTACGAATCTCAACAGACAAAACATCTGATTTCTGAATGAGTCCTTCTTTATAGAAGTTTGCCGTTTGCACTTGAAGCTGATCTATTAATTTTTTTGCGTTCTTAAAGACTTCAAGACCTTCGTAAGTCAATTGCAATTGCATGTACACCTTTTTAGCTTCCGTAATGATGTAATCGGTTTTTCTATTCGCTTCTAATTTTTTAGCATCCAAGGCATTTTTTGCTGCTTTTCGCTGAAACAAACCATCTAAATTTAAAATGGGTTGTTCAATTTTAATAATAGTTGCAAAATTTCTAGTGGCTACCGGATTGTTTAAAAGATTCGGATTGAAATCATTGGGAGTTAAAATGCCCTGATTCAACTTTGATCCGAAGGCCATTAATGGATTTGTAGTTACCATTGCCGTATGAGAAGCAGAAATATTAGGGAGAAATAAGGCATTCGACTGAACAAAATCTGCTTTAAATTGTTCAATTTCCTGAACGGATTTCTTTAAGCTAAGATTTTCGCTTTTTACTTTATTTAAAAAAGTAGTTAGGGATAGTTCCTTTCTTTCTTGGCCATAGCCACTGATGATTACAAACAAGACAAGAATCATACTTTTAATTTTCATTGAAATCATATTTAAATTCAGGACAAAAGTAGATTTCAATGATAGCCACCGCAGTAACAATAGTTACAGTGGTTTGTAACATATGTTACTGATAAAACAAAAAAAAAGCACCGAAATCCGGTGCTTTCCCATTAACCAATTTAAACTAAAAAAAATCAATTATGAATGTAATTGTTCACAATCTGGATTAAATCATTCTTATATAATAGGCCCGATTGACGCCATAATAATTGTCCTTTTTGATATAGGGCTAGGGTAGGAACACCTCTAACTTTATGCTTTGTAGCAAGATTGATGTTTTTGTCTACATCGACCTTTACAATTTTAATTTCGTCTTTCAGCTCATCTTTTACCTCCTTTAGAATTGGAGTCATCATCTTACATGGCCCGCACCACTCGGCAAAAAAGTCTACAAGCACGGGAGTTTCTGATTGTATTAAGTCGTTAAAATTGCTCATAATAATTTATTTAAAATTGAATACTCCAAAGACCTCTTACCTGGTTAGCTGAGTAACCTTTGGCCATATCATTTGGGTATAATGTTGTAATTGTATTAAGGGTTTTTTTATCTATTTCTTTTTTACTTCCATGACATTGCAAACACAATTGATTCGTTACAATTGGTGAATAAAACTGCGTTTTACCATTTTCCATTTCTTCTACAATAGGTGAATACTCTGAATTAGAATCAATTAGTTTTTGATATTGTCTGATATAGGTTTCTTCTTTCGCTGCGGCCTTATTAATTAAGTTTCTAGGTTTATTAGATACTCGTTTTATGGATGCCTTTAATTTGATTGCCATCTCATCTGTTAACGGATATGCTTTCTCATTGCAAAATTCTAAAGCAGCCACAGTTCCACTTTTTTGAATGGTTCCAATGAGGTTTTTCGCCAATTTCATTTGCGTTTTATTAGCAAAAGACATTCCTAATTCGATCTTTTCTTTGGTAGAAAGTTTCTTTTTTTGATCTATATTTTCTTTCTTCCCTGTGCAGGAATTCAGAATAATAAATAAGGATAAAAGGAATAAACGCATCTTTAATTTTTAGGTAAAGATACTTTGAATTCAGGTTGAATTCAGTAACATAGGTTACAGTCCTATAGGTCGATAACGTGAATGTTGTTTCGGTTTAGTCTGATTTTACCATCTTTTTCTAAACCTTTAAGAAGACGAGAAATTACCACTCTTGACGTATGTAGATCTTCGGCGATTTCCTTATGGGTGGTGTAAATTTCATCATTTCCAATTACCATCGCTTTATCTCTTAAATATTTTAATAATCGCATATCCATGTTTAAGAAAGCAATCGTATCTAATGCCTCAATGAATTCTTGCATACGACCATGATAACTTTGAAGAATGTATTCTTGCCAAGTACCATATTTGGTTAACCATTCCTTCATTTTCTGTTTCGGAATCATCAACATACTAACATCAGTTTCAGCAACGGCGCGAATTTTACTTTTGGTTTGTCCCATACAGCACGAGAGGGTCATTGCGCAAGTATCACCGCGTTCAATGAAGTATAAGATCATTTCATTACCATCTTCGTCTTGTCTTAGGATTTTAATTGCCCCATCAAGAACCAATGGAATGGACACGATGTAATTATCAATGTCAATAATAATATCGTTTTCCTTAAATTCTTTGTATACAGCTAATGATTCAATTTCTTGAAGTAATTCTTCTTCAAAAATGTAGGAATAATTGTTTCTAAAGTTTTCTTTCAATGGAAATAATATTTATTATAAAAGTACGAATTCTCAAATGAATTGAAACAAGTCTGTCATGTCAGAAATTTTCGGGATTTCAAGATTTTGTAACTCCTTGATATTGAATTCACTCTTATAGGCGACGACATCAAAACCTCCATTCTGAGCGGCTGTAATTCCAGCAAGACTGTCTTCCACTACAAGGCATTCCTTTGGCTCGTAACCTATAGTTTTTGCGGCTAATAAAAAAACATCAGGTTCGGGTTTCCATTTATTGACCATGTAACAACTAAAAATCTTTCCCTCAAAAAAAGAATATAATCCTGTTGTTTTAAGATTTAACTCAATCTTATTTACAGGTCCGCTTGAGGCTACACAAAAAGGAAGATCTAGCTCTTTCAACACCTCTTTAATTTTAGGAATCGGTTGCAATTCTTCTTTGAATTTTTCAAAAGATCGCTTCCTGAATTCTTTTTCAAAAGTATCCGGTAGTGCAATTCCACCATATTGAGAAATGGTTTCCATGCAGGTGTAAAGCGATTTCCCAATAAAATGATCAATTGCGAAATTCATATCAATGTCAACTCCTAATTCGGCTGCCATTGTGATAAGCATCTGGTTTGCAATAGGTTCGCTATCAACCAAAACTCCGTCGCAATCGAAAATGATGCATTTATAATTCATAAATTCTTATCGAATGATATATGGATTTTCGTTTTTGTAGTTTCTAACAATAAAATCAAGCGCAGATTCCAATAAATCACCCATGTTATTTGATTTTTTGAAGTTGACGTCACCTGTTAGTTCGAATAGCCCTTTTCGAAGTTGAGAAATTTTATTTTTTGTAGATATTTGATCCGCCTTCATACATGATACCAATTCATCCAAACGTTCACGTTCGCTGGTTACCCGTTTAGCTAATAAGGAGCGTTCTTCTCGCTCATATTGTTCGATGGATTCCTGGGCCAGAACATCTAAAGTCATATTCACAAAAGGGTTATTTTCCTTTAAAAATTGTGGTTTGTAAACTTTTGGATTCCCTTCATAACTCTGCCGATCAAAATCTACGGCACGGATTCGATACTGTTTCCTGTCGAAATCATAAGTAATGACAATTACATAATTGTAGGACCGCATATCCGCCAGTAATCGGACAAAACATCGTTCATTGAATTTTACAAATTCTTTTGCTAAGGCGCGCTTATCTTGCTCGGTAATCTCTCCTAAATACTCGTTAATGTATGTGTCTCCTGGAATGCCAGATATATGTTCTTCAATTAAGGTATCTTTATGAACCAAAAAGTTGATGTGATTCGGAGATAAAAGATGCTCTAATTCTAATCCATAAATACGAGAGGCATCCGCTTTCTTAACATATAAATAAATGTAGTTGTCATTTAGAATATTTCGGACTTTAATTCGAAATGGCTTAGTGTTTCCGAAGGTACAGAAATCGATTCGGTCAATATTCAGATAGGGAAGAATAGAATCACTACCATCAGCATGTAAAATGGAGTACATGCGTTTTAAACTATTTTCGATTTCCTCACGCTCGTGCTCTGCGTAGTAACAACTTACCCAAAGTGTATCCTTATCATTTTCATCAAAAATTTCTACAGCACCTTGAAAACGCAATAAATCATCATAAAAAATCGGAATTTTAATATTCCGAGCATGCTGAGTGAGGTACTTCGACAGTTGGTCAGATATCGGGTATGCGGGTTTTTTCTTTGAAATTAATTTCTCCTCCATGGTCTAGAATCGTTTTTGGAATCGATGAATACCAAATTACGATTTTTGAGGGAATAGATTCCGTTAGAAAAAAAGAAACTCTAAAATTTATATAAAGGAGAGCTTAAGTAACGATCACCGCGGTCACAAACAATACTAACAATACATGCATTTTCGTTTTCTGGTAAACTTTTTGCCAATCTGTAGGCTGTATGCATTGCACCACCGCTGCTCATACCTGCAAATATTCCAAAGTCACTTGCCAATGTTCTCGACATGGCCGATGCGTCAGATTCACTTACGTATTTGATGGTATCAATTTGTTTCGGATTATAAATTGTAGGCAAGAATTCATCAGACCATTTACGAATGCCTGTGGGATTTTTGATCCTCCTATGAGCTGAACACCAACGATTTGCACATTTTGATTCTGTTCTTTTAAATACTTCGAGGTACCCATTATTTTTCCTGTTGTAGCCATACTAGAAACGAAATGAGTAATCTTTCCGTCAGTATCCTTCCAAATCTCAGGTCCCGTCCTTCCGCAGAAAATGATACGAGCTCCGTTTCTTTAGAGCAAGACATCAATGCAAAAAGTATCAACAACAAATTGATTTTGATGTGCTCCATATCAAGAATTGTGATTTATTTCAACTGATAAACTTTTATCCAGTCGACATACATTTTTTGTGGGAAAACCGTCGAAGCATCAGGCCTTCCAGCGCTACGTCCACCTACTGCGATATTTAGTAATAGAAAGAAATCCTTACGAAATTCATCACACATTTTATCACTTATATCTTTGGTAGCAAATGTATTTCCGTCTACTCTCCAAATCAATTGTTCTGGAGTCCATTCCAATTCAAATTCATGAAAATCATCAGCGAAAATTCCTTCTTTTAAATGATAGCCTACTGCACCCATCATTGCGTGCTTACCTTCTTCATTTGCGTAATGAATATTCGCTTCAACAACAGCATCACTTTCTGTACCCCACAATTCGAGAATATCAATTTCTCCCGTAAATGGCCAAGGTGTATCTCCGCCATTTTCATTAATATTAGCTCCTAACATCCAGAACGCAGGCCAAATTCCTTTTCCTTTTGGTAATTTGATACTTGCAACCACTTTTCCGTAAGTAAAAAAGAATTTTTGAGCAGTATTTAGTCGAGCAGAGGTATACTGATTAGAATCATGAGTTTCACTTTCATGAATAGCCTCGATGATTAAATTACCATCTTTTACATAAGAATTTTTAACGTCATTGGTGTATCGTTGCCATTCGTCATTAAAACGCCCGGCAGGTTCTACCTGTCGATTCCAGTTATCTAAATTCAATGAATCTCCTTCAAAATTATCTTCCCAGATAAGTGTATATTCTTTTGTCTTGTTGTTCATTTTTTTGTCTGTTGAGGTGGAGTTTTTACATGAAAATTGAATTGTGATCAATGCCAGCACCAATAATTTCCAAAGACTGCTCAAGGTAGTTCTCATAAGTTGTTTTTAGGATGTTCTAAGGTACATAGTTTTTGGATTCTTTGGAATCTGAGATTACTAATAAAAATGATGTCTGATTTGCAACCAAATCAAATTGCTTCTGCGATAATTTCCGTTAGAAATGGCTGTAAATTGATTGGTAAAAGTAAAGCCTAATGAAAACTTGTCAAAAACTAAAGTTGGGCTCACCATGAATCGATTTTGTTGAAATGCTGTATTTATATTTTCGTTAAAAGCATGAAGAAATAGCTCATTTCCGAAAATTACATCAAGCCCATTTTTATCCTCATTCCAATTCCAAAGGTTGTAATTGAACATCAGGCTATATCGAAATCGGACATTAAAAGAATTGGTACTATGCTCATTTAAAAGGAATCGTTCTTCGATACGAACTCGATGACTCACTTTTAGTTGATTCCAAAAGGTTTTATAATTTATTTCCTGATGTGGGCGGATTTCATGTCGACTAAAAATATCGTTTTTATAGCTTCCTAGATAACCCATTCCAGCTGCGAATGAGAGCTTATTCGTTTTTTGATAAGCAATGGCAGATCTTAAGATATAACCGACTTTGTCTTCAAAATTATTTTGCACGCGATACCCACCGTCAATCTCTAAATTCCAGTCATCGTTAAGGTGTGTTGTAGTATAATATTGAATCCATTGCATATTATTTTTTTGCACAGTTCTACTTTGAGCCAAATACAAAGAAGGGAGAAAAAACGTGTAAAATAATACTAGAATCCGTCTCATAAGATATGGTTACGAATATCCTCTTTTTGTAGCAATAAAAAAAACAGCCTGGAGGCTGTTTAGTATGTTATCCTTTATAGAAAGGTAATTTTACTACGGTTGCTGGAAGTTGTTTCTTTCGAATTTGAATAAAAATCTTACTTCCGAAATCAGCATATGACGGATTCACATATCCAAGACCAATTCCTTTTTTGAGGGAAGGGGACATGGTTCCAGATGTCACCTTACCTATTAGATCTCCGTTTTCATTCACAATATCATAAGTTGTTCTTGGAATTCCTCTATCCTCCATTTCGAAGGCCACAAGTTTACGATTAAGAATTTTTTTCTTTTGCTCAGATAGATTTGCTGAGTTCGTAAAGGTTTTAGTGAACTTTACAATCCATCCTAAACCAGCTTCAAACGGACTGGTTGTGTCATCAATATCATTTCCATACAATGAATACCCCATTTCCAATCTTAACGTATCTCTTGCTGCTAGGCCTATTGGTTTTATGCCAAAGTCTTTACCTGCCTTAAAAACTTCATTCCAGATATGTTCAACATCCTCATTTTTACAATAGATTTCGAATCCACCAGAACCTGTATATCCGGTTGCAGAAATAATTACATCTTTTACTCCCGCAAATTCTCCAATGACGAAGTTGTAAAACTTTATTTCAAACAAATACTCTTTCGTTAAACTTTGCATAGCTTCAACGGCTTTTGGGCCTTGGATTGCGAGTAAAGAATATGCTTCAGATTTGTTTTCAAGAGTTACATTCGAAAAGGTATTTTTTGAATTGATCCAATTCCAGTCTTTTTCAATATTTGCAGCATTAACCACCAACATGTATTCATTTTCATCAATGCGATAAACAATTAAATCATCTACAATACCTCCAGTATCATTGGTTATACAGCTATATTGAGCTTTTCCAACCGCTAATCTTGAAGCATCATTTGAGGTTACACTTTGTACAAGAGCTAATGCATCTTCACCAGAAACAAAAAATTCGCCCATATGGCTTACATCAAAAACACCAACGTCTTCGCGAACTGTCTGGTGTTCAATATTCACACCTTCGTATTGCACAGGCATTGTGTAACCAGCGAAAGGCACCATTTTTGCACCTAATGCTTCATGAACATGAGTTAAAGCTGTTCTCTTCATAAATTTGAAATAAAATTAAGTGGCGCAAATTTAGGAAAAAGCCTTGAAGAAATCGATTGAGTTGATAATTTTAAAACTAAATATTCTTCATCTTTTTTATTCTCAGTTTGGAATTTGAGGATAGCATTTCAGTTCTTACATTTGCTAATCGTTAATCAGATCATTATGAAAATTAAATCAGTTCTATTCGTATTTATTTTATTTACTGGATTCATCTTTTCACAAGATGGAAATCCGACCGACTTTTTGTCTAAGGAATTCCACAAAGAAAGACGTGATAAATTTCGTGCGAAAATGCCTAAGAATTCTGTCGCTGTTTTCTTTGCAAATCCGGTACGAAACAGAGCTAATGACGTTGATTATGTGTTTCATCAAGATCCTAATTTTTATTACTTAACAGGGTATAGAGAGCCGAATGCTGTACTGGTCATTTTTGCTGATGAACAAACTGATGAAAACAACAATACCTATCATGAAATTCTTTACGTTCAAGAGAAAAATAAGCGACGTGAACAATGGGATGGAATGCGATTAGGAATTAAAGGAGCCAAAGAGAAACTAGGCTTCACAATGGTTAAGAATGGAGAAGATTTCATCACTTCTGATTTGAATTACAAAAATTTAGATAAGATTTTTATCGACGGAAAGTTTAAAGATGACTACAGAAATACATCAGAAAGAATTGATGTTTTGGCTTTGGTAAAGAGTTTTAAGCAAAAAACAGGTTACAATCCGCAGGTATTATTATCACCAATTGTAAGTACCATTTACAATTATATCAGAGAAACACCGATTGAAGAACGTGATAAATTGGTAGCGGTAATAAAGCAATACCAAACAAGAATGCCAGACTTAAAAAGTGATCCTTTTATTCAAAATTACATTAAGGCTGGAAATGATGAAATCGCGAAAGACGCTCAAAAGAAAATTGTTTTGGCGATGCAAGCAAGCTCCAATATTGATATTTCCTTCATTCCAGATCAAATGGCAACTCTAAGAGAGGTGAAAACCGAAGAAGAATTGAAATTATTGACGAAGGCCGTTCGTATCTCTGCTATTGGACAAATCGAAGTAATGAAAGCCATGAAACCTCATATGTCTGAAACAGAATTGCAAGGAATTCATGAGTTTGTGTATAAAAAATACGGAGCCGAATATGAAGGATATCCTTCCATTGTTGGTGCTGGTAACAATGGATGTATTCTACATTACATCGAGAATAGTAAGACCAAAGTTGGTAATGATTTGGTTCTAATGGACCTTGGAGCTGAATACCGCGGATATACGGCTGATGTTACCAGAACGATTCCGGCAAGTGGTAAATTCACTCCGGAGCAAAAGGCAATTTATGATCTTGTTTATGAAGCTCAGGAGGCAGGTATTGCAAAGTATGTAGTAGGAGAGAGCATGCAGGCTCCCGTTCAGATAGCACGAAAAATCATTAATGAGGGATTAGCGAAATTGGGAATTATCGAATCGCCAACTGCTAAGCATGGTTATTTTCCACACGGTACTTCACATCACATCGGTTTAGATGTTCATGATCCAGGGAATTACGGAAAGTTCGAGAAAAACATGGTGGTTACTATGGAACCTGGAATTTATATCCCAGAAGGCAGTCCTTGCGATAAAAAATGGTGGGGAATCGCTGTGCGAATCGAAGATGATATTTTAGTCACTGATGGCAAGCCAATAAACCTTTCTGGAGAAGCACCTAGAAAATCAGAAGAGATTGAGAAAATGATGGCTAAAAAGTCAGTGTTAGATTCGTTTTTACTGCCTGATTTGGATAAGAAGTAAATCTTCTATTCAGTTCATATACCATCAATTTAGTGCTCTTTAGTATTAATTTACCACAATAAATTAATTCCCAAAGCTTTACTTTTGCGACTTAAAATGAAATGACATGAAACGACTGTTATACATTTTTTTATTGTCTGCATTGACAGTAAGCGCACAAGTAAAAGACAAAGACTCTATTAAGCTTCGAATGGATCTTTCTTTGACAGGATTCTGGCAAGGAGGAAATGTTGAAACACTAATCTTTAGAGCGGCGAACAAGATCGATTACCAATTTGCAAAAAATGTAAAGTTACGATCTCAAAATTCCTACGTTCTTCAGGAGTTTGGTCGTTCAAAGGCAGATGAAGATATCTTGAGTTTAAACTTCTTAAACATCAATACGCACAAAAGATTAAGTCCGTTAGCTTTAGCTTTTTTTAGCACTAATTTTCGTCGTCAAATAGATTATCGATACATTGTCGGTGGTGGTTTGTCCTATGAAGTTCTTAAAAAGAAAAAACATAAAATCAATATGTCGTTAACCGGCGAATATGAGCATACCGAGTTTCAAACTACCGATTTTAAAATTGACGATTACGACGGATTCACAGCCATTAATACCTGGAGATCAACTTTATGGTTTCAAGGAGAACATCAATTGTTTTCGAATAAAATGATCTTGAAACACGAGTTTTATTTCCAACCTTCATTGCTAGACAGTGACAACTTTAGATGGCGTGGAGACATCTCCTTAGAATTTCCTGTATGGGATTTCCTGAATTTTAAAATTAACTACTATAGAACGTACGAAAGTGTAGTGGTAGAGCCTCAGCTTCAGGAGGATGAATTTTTAACGTTCGGATTTACTATAAAGAATTATAAATAAGGTATTCTACATTCACAATATTGAATGCCGTAATCATAACGATATTTAGAGATTCCTCAGCAGAATAATTTAATACACAGCTTGAATTTGCCTGCAGCTCTGTACATCCACTATTATTAGGGCCAGCCGTAGTAAAACTTTGATTATTAATTCTCGTAGTGAGGTAAGGAATCCCCTTCACAGTTTCATTACTCAGATTGTTCAGGCGAATAGAGTATTCAACTCTACTCGTATTGTTACCAGTATCTGGTGTAACATTGATGGATAAGATTTCATAACTAAATTGCTGTAATCTAGGTAGCTGCTCCACAGATTGTGCCACCGTTGGTTCTGGAAAATCACAATCGACTTCCTGGGTAATTTCAGGAATAATGGTTGTTCCAAATGCAGTTTGGATGGTAAATCCATATTGAACAATAATGGTTTTTGTACATGATTCTTCAGCAGTATTTGAAGATCCACATGCAGATAGAAGAATTGTCAATAAGATGAGAAGGCTAACGTGTTTTTTCAAAGCAAATATTTTTGAAGTGTAAAGAAACGGAATTGAATTTAATTCTTACAGTATTTTTTCAAATGCCAAACGTTTGGCTCCATATCCTGTGTAAATGATTCCGCAATATTGATAGCCTTGACCTTTAATCAAACTTTGCATGGCTAGATTTTCTTCGTGAGTATCAATTTTAAGCGATTTGATCCCTTGTTCTTTTAACATAGCATGACATTGCTCAAAAATGAATTTAGCGACTCCAAACCCTCTAAAATCATCGTTAACTGCCATTCGATGAATAACACCATAAGGTTTTGACTCGTCAATTATCCATTCACCGCCTTCAATTACTTTGTAAGTAGGTTCAGAATTAATGGTAAACATAGTCGTTCCCATTACTGCTCCATCAGCATTAACAACCACATAGCTTTCCTGATTGGCAATATCATTTCGAATTTGTTCTTCATTCGGATAACCATTTTGCCACTGATCAATATTTTTTGAAGCTAAATAGTGCTTGGCATCATCAATTATTTTCATGATGCCGGGTATGTGTGACGAATTTGAAAGAATCATTTTCATAGCCTAAAAATAAAAAATCCATCAAAACGAATTGATGGATTTTATAAAATCTATTGGATTTACAGTGCTATTTTTTCGGTTCCTGAGGAAACCACTTCCTGATTTCGTAATAAGTCTTTGAAAGTCTCTCGTTTGCGTATTAAATAATCTTGGCCGTTAACTACGAATACTTCTGCAGGAAGATATCTAGAATTGTAATTTGAAGCCATAGAGAAGCAATAGGCTCCTGCATTATGGAAGCATAGAATGTCATCATCAGAAATTTCAGAAATTCTACGATTGGATCCGAAGGTATCGGTTTCACAAATATATCCTACAACTGAATAATAACGTTCTCTTCCTTCCGGATTCGAAATATTTGAAATGTGGTGGTAAGAGTCATACATCATTGGTCTTACCAAGTGATTAAACCCTGAATCAACATGAGCAAATACGGTCGACGTTGTCTGTTTTACCACGTTAACTTTCGCAAGAAATACACCTGCCTCGCTCACTAAGAATTTACCTGGTTCGAACATCAAAGTAAGTTCCTTTCCATATTCTTCACAAAACTGGTTGAATCGCTCACTCAATTGAATGCCTAGTTGCTCAACATCCGTAGAAATATCACCCTCTTTGTAAGGGACTTTAAATCCGCTTCCAAAATCAATAAAGTCAATATTATCGAATTGTTTTGCAACGTCAAACAAGATTTCAGTGGCACGTAAGAAAGTATCAATATCTAAAATATCAGAACCGGTGTGCATATGGATTCCGTTGATCGTCATTCCGGTGTTTTCAACTACTCTTTTGATGTGAGGCACCTGATGAATTGAAATTCCAAATTTTGAATCAATATGACCTACAGAGATTTTGGAATTACCTCCTGCCATAATATGCGGATTGATTCGAATACATACAGGAATCTCAGGATGTTTTTGTCCGAAAAGCTCCAAAATTGAAAGGTTATCAATATTAATTTGAACACCCATGGCAGCCACTTCTTCAATTTCCTGAAGAGAAACTCCGTTAGGTGTGTAGATGATATCCTTCGGATTGATGCCGGTTGCCAAACTCAATTGAACTTCCTGAATGGAAACTGTATCCAACCCAGCACCTAAATTCTTGAAATAATGTAAAATATTAATATTTGATAAGGCCTTAACAGCATAGTTCAATTTCAAGTTCTTCACTCCCTTAAAAGCATCTGTTAGTCTTTGATATTGTCTATCGATAGTATTCGCGTCGTAAACGTATAATGGACTACCGTATGTCTTTGTTAATTCGAGTAATTTTGATCTTTCTATCATTCTTGTGATGTTATAAAGTGTAAAAGTAAAAATTGCAGTAGCCTAACAATCATTTGTTTAAAAATCTAACAAATTGTTTTTTTTTGTGATATCTCTCTGTGAAAGCCTGATTTTCCTAGTTAAAATCATGTTAATAACTAATTCAATCTAGCATTTTATATTCCTTAATGAAGTGTTATTTTAGCGCGAATACTCCATATATTCTCAATAATTTTTATGAGTCAGCAAACAAAATATACAGAAGAAAATATACGCTCCCTAGACTGGAAGGAACACATCAGAATGCGTCCCGGAATGTATATTGGAAAACTGGGAGATGGATCTGCTGCCGATGATGGAATTTACATCTTATTGAAGGAAGTTTTAGATAACTCTATCGATGAATATGTAATGGGAGCAGGGAAAACCATTGAGATATCCATTCAGGGAAACAAAGTAACAGTTCGTGATTATGGACGTGGAATTCCGTTAGGAAAAGTGGTAGATGTTGTTTCCAAGATGAATACGGGAGGTAAATATGACACCAAGGCCTTCAAGAAATCGGTTGGTTTAAACGGAGTTGGTACGAAAGCAGTAAATGCACTTTCAGATTACTTTAGAGTTGAGTCGAATCGAGATGGAAAATCGGCTTCTGCGGAGTTCGAGCGAGGAGAATTAACCAATATTGAAAACTTAGACGAAACCACTAGACGTAAAGGAACTAAGGTGACTTTCGTTCCTGATGAAACCATTTTCAAAAATTATAAATTCCGAAATGAGTACGTTTCAAAGATGCTTAAGAATTATGTGTATCTCAATCCGGGATTAACCATAGTTTTTAATGGCGAGAAGTATTTTTCAGAAAATGGATTGAAAGACCTTTTGGAGGATAATAACAATATGGATGACATGTTGTATCCAATTATTCATTTGAAAGGCGATGATATTGAAGTTGCGATTACGCACAGTAAAACGCAGTATTCAGAGGAATACCATTCCTTCGTAAACGGTCAGCATACGACTCAGGGAGGAACACACCAGTCTGCATTTAGAGAAGCAATTGTAAAAACGATTAGAGAATTTTACGGTAAAAACTTTGAAGCTTCCGATGTACGAAAATCAATCATTTCGGCCATTGCGATTAAAGTGATGGAACCGGTTTTTGAAAGTCAGACGAAAACCAAATTAGGTTCTACAGAAATGGGAGGTGAGCTGCCAACAGTAAGGACTTATATCAATGACTTCGTAAAACGCAAGCTAGACAACTATTTACACAGAAATACTGAAGTTGCAGATAAGCTTCAGAAGAAAATTCTTCAGGCAGAGAAAGAGCGAAAGGAATTATCCGGAATTCGAAAGTTAGCTCGAGAACGGGCCAAAAAAGCGAGTTTACACAATAAAAAATTACGTGATTGTCGAATTCATTTAGGCGATACCAAAAAAGAAGAACATCTTCGAACTACGCTGTTTATTACCGAGGGTGATTCGGCTTCAGGATCGATTACGAAATCAAGAAATGTGAATACACAAGCGGTTTTCAGTTTGAAAGGAAAGCCTTTAAATTCTTTCGGATTATCAAAGAAGATTGTGTATGAGAACGAAGAATTTAACCTTTTACAAGCCGCTTTAAATATTGAAGACGGATTAGAAGATTTACGATACAATAACATTGTAATTGCTACGGATGCTGATGTCGATGGAATGCATATTCGATTGTTATTGATCACTTTCTTTTTACAATTTTTCCCAGAATTGATTAAAGAAGGCCACTTATATATTTTAGAAACACCTCTTTTTAGAGTACGAGATAAAAAAGAGACGATTTATTGCTATTCTGAAGAAGAAAAACAGCAAGCCATTCAAAAATTAAGAGGAAAACCGGAAATAACCCGATTTAAAGGATTGGGTGAGATTTCTCCGAATGAGTTTGTTCATTTTATTGGTGAAAATATTCGATTAGACCCTGTAATGTTGGATAAGGAAAAATCGATAGAGGAGATGTTGCAATTTTACATGGGCAAGAATACACCAGATAGACAAAAATTTATAATTGAAAACTTAAAAGTCGAATTAGATTTAGTTGAGGAATTATAATAAATCATGGGAAAAGTATTTAACGGATTTACAATTGTCGCTTTAGCCATTATTGTTTTTTGGTTATATAAAATTGACTATTCAGATATGGGATTTAAACATAATATGTCTCCCTATTTAAGCATCATTTCGTTAGTACTAATCATTATTTCAATGCAAATAAGCAGACGAAATAACATGAAAAAGAATCAATAACCCGAACGACTAAAAGATCATCGAAGGAGTTTTATGAGCGAAGAGAATCAAGACTTGGACCACACATCAGAAGGTGAGGAGAATTCAACCAATCATCCAGAGGAAACCATTACCAGGGTTACTGGAATGTACAAAGAATGGTTTTTAGATTATGCGTCTTATGTTATTTTAGAAAGAGCAGTTCCTTCTGTTGTTGACGGATTTAAACCTGTGCAACGACGTATTATGCATTCTATGAAGGATCTAGATGATGGACGTTACAATAAGGTAGCGAACATCGTTGGTCATACCATGCAATATCATCCCCATGGTGATGCGTCTATAGCTGATGCCATGGTACAAATGGGACAAAAAGACCTGCTGATTGATATGCAGGGAAACTGGGGAAATATTCTTACCGGTGATAGAGCAGCGGCATCGAGATATATCGAAGCGCGTTTGTCAAAATTTGCTTTAGAAGTTATTTTCAACCCGAAAACCACAGAATGGCAATCTTCTTACGATGGTCGTAAAAAGGAACCTATAAACTTACCGGTTAAGTTTCCACTATTACTCGCTCAAGGTGCTGAAGGAATTGCGGTTGGATTATCGACTAAAATCCTTCCTCATAACTTTAATGAATTGATTGATGCTTCTATCAAATACTTGAAAGGTAGAAGTTTTAAAATTTTACCAGATTTCCTTACAGGCGGTATTGCTGATTTTACCAATTATAATGATGGAAAAAGAGGTGGTAAAGTTAGAGTTCGTGCGAAAATCTCTCAATTGGATAAACGTACCTTGGTCATTACCGAAATTCCGTTTGGAACAACTACCTCTTCTTTAATTGATAGCATCCTAAAGGCAAATGATAAGGGTAAAATTAAAATCAAGCGAATTGAAGATAATACGGCAGCTAATGTCGAAATTTTAGTTCATCTGCCCCCAAATGTCTCTCCAGATAAAACGATTGATGCCTTATATGCATTTACGAATTGTGAAAATTCAGTTTCGCCTCTTGGATGTATTATTAGCGATAATAAGCCTATGTTTATTGGGGTTAGTGAAGTTCTTAAAATCTCTACAGATCAAACAGTTGAACTTCTAAAGAAAGAATTAGAAATTCAATTGCATGAATTAGAAGAGCAGTGGCACTTTGCTTCTTTGGAACGAATTTTTATAGAGAATCGAATTTATCGTGATATTGAAGAAGAGGAAACCTGGGAAGGAGTTCTTAAAGCTATTGATAAAGGACTACAACCTCATATAAAACACTTAAAAAGGGCTGTAACAGAGGAAGATATCGTTAGACTAACGGAAATTCGAATCAAGAAGATTTCCAAGTTTGACATCGATAAAGCAAAACAGTTCATTGAAAGCTTAGAAGATAAAATTGCTGGTGTTAAGCATCATTTAGCAAATTTGATCGATTATGCTATAGACTATTTTAAGAATTTAAAAGATAAATACGGTAAGGGTAAAGAGCGTAAGACTGAAATCCGAATGTTTGATGATATCGTTGCATCTAAAGTAGCGATGAACAATGCCAAACTGTATGTCAATCGTGAAGAAGGATTTATAGGTACTTCTTTAAAGAGAGATGAATTTGTTTGTGATTGTTCAGATATTGATGACATCATTGTTTTCCGAAAAGACGGACAAATGATGGTGACCAAAATAGATTCTAAAACCTTTGTAGGTAAGGATATTATTCATGTTGCTGTCTTTAAGAAAAAAGACAAACGTACTGTGTATAATATGATGTATCGAGATGGTAAGGGAGGTCCAAGTTATATGAAACGTTTTAATGTGACCAGTGTAACTAGGGATAAGGAGTACGACTTAACCAATGGTAAGAAAGGGTCAATTGTACATTACTTTAGTGCGAATCCGAATGGGGAGGCAGAAGTGGTAACCATCAACTTACGAGCGGTTGGAAGTATAAAGAAATTAAAATGGGATATCGATTTTGCAGATTTAGCTGTTAAAGGAAGAGGTGTTCGCGGAAATACAATTACGAAATATGCCATTAAAAAGGTTGAATTCAAAGCTGCTGGTGTATCTACTTTAAAACCACGTAAAATTTGGTTTGATGATGCGGTCCAGCGATTGAATGTTGATGAACGCGGAGAATTACTAGGAGAATTTAGAGCAGAAGATAAATTACTAATCATAACTCAAAAAGGAAAAGCAAAAGCGGTTATGCCAGACTTGTTGATGCGCTTCGAAGAGGATATGATTGTTTTGGAAAAATGGCAGCCAAATAAGCCTATTTCTGCAATCTATTATGAAGGTGAAAAAGAACGTTATTTCGTAAAACGTTTCTTAATTGAATCGCCAGACAAAGAAGAAATGTTTATTTCTGAGCATCCAAAATCTCAATTAGAAATTGTAGCCACAGATTACAGACCTGTTGCCGAGGTTGTGTTCTCTAAACGAAGCTTAGATAATATGATAGTTGATCTCGAAGATTTTATTGCTGTTAAGGGGATCAAGGCATTAGGTAATCAATTGACCACCGAAAAAATTAAGCAGGTTAACTTACTCGATCCTTTACCATATGAGGAACCCGAAGAGGAATCTGTTGATGAGGTAGAAGTGGTTGACGAAGAGGTAATTGAGGACACATTGCCTATCGAAATTCCAGAAGTTGAGGAGAAACCTGTTGACGAAGCTCAGGATCCAACTCTCAAGAAAACGCCAGTCAAAAAAGCGCCAAAAAAGATCGACGACGAAAATCAGACGACACTTTTTTAGAGTAACTTTTTGAGTTTGTATTTTGGAGTTTCATAACATTGATGAAACGAAAACACATATATCTAATCCTAACAATCCTCGGATTCTGTTATCCTTGGTATTACAATTATCTTTATTTCTCAACGGTAGAGAATGCTAGCCTGGTAAGTTTCTTTCAAGATGCTCAAAATAACTATGCAGGTTTGTCCTTCGGAGCTGATTTAACCGTTGTTATGCTGGCTTTTTACGCATTTGCTATTCCGGAATCTCTGCGATTAAAAATTAAACATTGGTGGGTTATTATTCCCGCGACCTTCTTGGTGGCATTGGCATTTGCCTTTCCTTTGTTTTTGCTGATGAGAGAAAATGCAATCCAAAGAAATCAAAATGAATAAGATTGGGATAATTGGTGGAATGACACCTGAATCAACGATTCTGTATTACAAAATCTTGAATGATTTGGCTTCAAAGACTTTTGGTGCGAAGCACTCGGCTAAGGTAATTATTCACTCAATGGATTTTGGATTGATTTCTAAACTTCAGTCAGCTGGTGATTGGGATTCACTGAATATTATTATTGCTGATGCTGTAATCGATTTAGAAAGGGCAGGAGCATCTTGCATATTGATTGGAGCGAATACCATGCACTTGTGTCAACCATTTGCACAAAGGAAAGTGTCTATTCCGATTATTCATATCGCAGAAGCAACTGCAAAAGCAATTCAAGATAAAGGTTTGACTAAAGTGGGATTATTGGGTACAAAATATACCATGGAAAAAGATTTTTATACTTCAATACTACAAAATCACAATATTGAAACTATTGTACCAAATTCTGAAGATCGAACCATTGTTCATGATATAATTTACAACGAATTGGCAGTTGGTATTTTCTCTGAATCTTCAAAACAAGAATATCTGAAAGTAATTGGCCATTTGAAGAAAGAAGGAGCAGAGGGTATTATCTTAGGATGTACCGAAATACCATTATTGATAGCACAAAAAGACGTTTCCATTCCTGTTTTTAATACAACAGAAATCCATGCGGAGGCTGGATTTATCTATGCTCAGTAATAACTATTTTAATTTTTCGAAAAAGGTTAACTCGTAATCGGGAAGTAACTCTGGATGGGTAATTTTAATCAGATCCTTTAAGACTAAATCAGGTCGTATTGTAGCGAGTTCATAATAAAGAACTCCTCCTGTAGGTCCTGACTTTGTGGTTGGTGTGTAAATTTTATCATTTTTAAAGGCATCAAATTCAGCATATAATTCATTTGCTGATACCATTTGATCTTTAGATGAGAAATAGCCTGGAGCAATCCAGAATTGAGCTGATTGTGCTTTTTCAAAAACACTTTCAAAACTCAATTGAAGACTGCCTTTGCCGGTAGTGTTTTGCCATAAATAATTTGTGTTGGCATCTTGTAAGAATTGTGCCACATAACTTTCTCCAGCAGGTAAATTCCATATTTCACCACTCATAATCGCACCTGAAACAATTGACGGATTCAATTTTGCTGATTGAGCTAATTCCTTCGCCCTGAGATAATCCTTTTCAATTGCAGTGAAAATACTATCTGCTTGTTTTTCTTTATCGAATAACAATCCGAAGAACTTAATCCATTCGGCCTTTCCTAAGGGTGTTTCTTCTAACCAGTCACCGTTGTATATAATGGGAATCCCCGCTCTTTTTAAAACATCTAATGATTTTTCTGGTGAGTTGACTCCGTAAGAAACAATGGCTTCAGGTTTTAAATCAAGAAGAATTTCAGTGTTTAGGCTTCCTTTAATTCCGATTTCTTTGATAAATCCAGAATCAATTCGTTTTCTTGTTTTTGCAGAGGATACAAATCCAGTACTAGGAAAACCAATGATAGAATTCTCTTCTTTCAATAATTCTAACATTGGTACGTGAGTAGTAGATGTCACTACAATTCTTTTAATTGGTATTTGAATATTATCGGCGCTTTGTTTTGATGAAAAATCAAAACTAGCAACTGTTTTTGCATTTTGGTAGGGTGAGAAAATCGTTAAGGTTGAAATATCATCATTTTTAATAATAGAGAACCCTTTTGCGTACTTAATAGAGGAATTCACTTTTGTCTTTTTGCTATTATTAGTTTTACAAGAATTCATGAAAATCGAGCTGAAAAGCAGTAAATAGAGAAAGCGCAACGAGGTGTATTTATTCATGATGAAGTGTGAATTCAATTGCTTGATAATAGTCGTTCAAAGATAATTAAACAAATAGCATATTCTTTAGATTCTAAAAAAGAATAGCACTACATTTGCCATGGTTTTTGGTTTTGATTTGAGCAATCATTTCGAATTAAAAGGGAATCTAGTGTAAATCTAGAACTGTACCCGCAACTGTAAATTTTATTCCGACAGAATCGGAATCTCATAAGGATTTTGTTATTATTCTTAAGCCACTGTTCTTAGGATCGAATGGGAAGGTAAATAACAAAAAAATAAGTCAGGAGACCTGCCTCGAACCAGAGTAACAAAACTTTCGGGATAAAAGTTTACGTACGAGTCGAACATTCTGTACTTAACATTTACCGGATCATTAAGAATCAGTAAATAAATCTACATGATTACCAAAAAATGGTATGCCATTGTTATCACTATAGTGATTGGCCTAAATGGATTTGCTCAACATAAAAAAGATAGTATTGAGCAATTGGATGAAATCATCATCACAGCAACAAAGTTTGAACAAACCAAACAAAAAACAGCAAACGTAGTTTATACGATTTCACAACAGGAGATTCAACGGAATCAGGGTAGGACGGTCTTAGACGTTTTAAATTCGGTCGCCGGAGTTGAAATTAAAGGGGTAAACACCAATAACTCAGAGCCTAGAAGTTTATTGGTACGAGGAGGACGAAGTCGCCAGGTTCTTATTTTAATTGATGGAGTTCCAGTTTCTGATCCTTCGTTAATCAGTCAAGAATTTGATTTACGATTTTTAGCGCTGAATCAAATTGAAAAAATAGAGATTTTAAAGGGAGCTTCATCAACCTTATATGGCTCTGGTGCGGCGACAGGAGTCATTAATATTATTCTGAAAAAGAATACCAATAACAAGGTTACAGGATCGTACGAGGTGACTTTAGGAACAAATAATGAAGCGAATCATTCGTCAGAATTTGGAGCATTTAAGAATCAAAATGCTAATATTAAAGCTAGATTTTCAAAATTCCAGTTTAATTCATCAGTAAACCTTTTAGGAACAAAAGGGCTGTCCGCTGCTAAAAGTGATTCGAGCACAACATTTGGAGATGATCCGTATCAAGCTTTAAATTTTTATTCTTCATTACGATTCAATGCGAGCAAACAATTTTCCATTGAATCTTTTCTAAATTATGATGAGTTTTCTCAGGAATACGATGCTGGAATATTTACAGATTCGAATCAGAATTCTGGAGAACAATACCAATTTAGATATGGAATTCGACCAAGATTTTCTTACAAAAACGGAGACATTTATGTTTTGGCAAGTTTTCAAAAACTAAAACGTACTGATCGCAATTTCTCGACTTTTACGAACACGTTGAATACTTCCATATTTGAAGGAGAATCAGTATTTATTGATGTGGTTAATCGTTATAAAATTTCAAAAGGACTTCAATTTATTACTGGATTTAACTTTCAAGAACACAATAATAATTCTGTAACGCCTTTCGGAAATATCGACAGAAGGATTGCTTCCTTTACCACCTCAGATCCATATGTATCTGTAAATCTAGAAACAGAATCCGGATTTATTTTTAATGTTGGTTCACGTCTGAATATCCATAGTAATTATGGGAATCATTTTGTTTATGATTTGTCATCAACCAAATCCCTAGTAAATAAAGAAGGTTTTAAATTGCGAGGAATTGTGACGTATAGCACGGCTTTTATTGCTCCAAGTACCTATCAATTATTCTCTGATTTTGGTAATACTGATTTATCTCCTGAAACCAGCAAAACTTTCGAAGTTGGATTGGAAGGCCAACTGAAAAACTTCAATTTCAATTTGGTTTATTTTGATCGTATTGAAAATGATGCCATTATTTTTGCTTCCTTAAATACCCCACCATATGGAAGGTATGAGAATTCTATAAGTGAAATCAGTGTAAACGGATTAGAATCTGTATTCAATTGGAATTTGAATAAGGCCTTATCATTTACAGGAAATTACACGTATACGAATAAAGAAACAGACGCAGATTACATTCCGAAACACAAATTTACCACCCAATTGAATTATGAATTTTCTACGGCAGGTCAATTGTCTTTAGTGTATCGAGGAGTAGGAGAGCGTCAGGCTAGTTACTACGATAGCGCAACTTTTTCAACGGTAAGCACTACTTTAGCATCGTATCAATTGTTTGATGTAACGACCTCTTATGCCTTATTGGATAATACCGTGGTTTTTTCAGCTGCAATAACCAATGTATTTGATAAAGATTATCAGGATGTATTGGGTTATGCCACTCGCGGACGAAATATCAATTTAGGGTTATGTCTTGATTTTTAAAAGTCCAATAGTATTAGGAAAAATAATAGTTTAAATATTTAAAAATCAATTAATTAAATTATAATTTAAGGTACGGTGTTTATTCGGTTAATAGAATTATAATAACTTTTTTACTTCTGATTTTAAAATAGCTATAGCCGATTGAGTAGCAGTATTTGATCCTTGAAATTGATGTAAAAGTTTTTTAGAAAAATGTTCAATGGAATCTGAATTGGTGCCTAATAAAGCGATTTTTTGGATCACAATTTCTTTGGAAGCAACGACCGCTTTCCAGGACTCTTCACTCACGTATAATTGTTGCACTAAATTGTGCTCGAATTCTTGCTTTATGGTTTCAATTAGTAAAATGGCGTATCCATTAGGATCATTATTTTTTGATTGAACTCTATTGATTAAATTATTAGGATCCATTCGATCAGAAAAAAGTAGAAGACGCTCATAAGCTTGCAATTGTATAGGAAGAGATTCCTTTTTTTTAGATTGCAATGCCTGAAGTTTTTGCTGTTCATTTTGACGAAATAACAATTCTTTGAACATGAAATACGATACAATTCCCACAATGATTGCGGGAAGAACGTCTTGAAAACTTTCAAAAATAGATTCCAACATGGATTATTGATTTAAATAATCGAAAACAATATTTGTCATCACTTTTACTCCAAGTAACATTCCGCTTTCGTCTATTTGAAAATCTGGAGTGTGGTGTGGGAATGGGTTTTTATTTCCGGGTGTCATTCCTCCTAAAAAGAAGTAGAATCCAGGAATTTCTTTTGCGAAAAATGAAAAATCTTCGGCACCCGTAACTGCGTTTACATTCTTTACATTGTCTTTTCCAGCAACACGTTGTAACGTTGGTAGCATTTGATCTACCAACTTATGATTGTTAAACGTAATCGGATATCCTTTTTCAATCTCTATTGTCGCTTCGGCCTTGTATGCTTTTGCAATGGCAGGAACCATTTCTTTCATACGCTTATTGATGTAGGCCTGCATATCGTAATCTAATGTTCTAATAGTGCCGATCATTGAAGCACTTTCTGGAATGATATTGCTACGAACACCAGCATCAATTTTACCAACTGTGATTACGGCTGCTTCTTTGGTTAACTCTGCTTCACGACTAACTATAGTTTGTAAACCATCAATAATTTTTGCTGAAATCATAATCGGATCAATACCCGTCCATGGTCTAGAACCATGAGATTGCTTTCCTTTTACGTCAATTTTAAAGGATTGCGAAGCGGCCATTATTCCGCCTTTACGATAATTAATTCTACCCACTGGAGTTCCAGAATTGATATGTAAACCGAAAATGGCATCCACATCAGGATTTTTTAAAACTCCTTCTTTCACCATTAATTCTGCTCCGCCTTCTTCACCCTTTGGTGCTCCTTCTTCGGCAGGTTGAAAAATCAATTTTACAGTACCCTTTATTTTGTCTTTATGTTTGGATAAGATTTCTGCTACTCCCAATAAAATGGCGATGTGGGTGTCGTGCCCACAAGCATGCATAACCCCTACATTCTTACCAAGAAAAGTGGTCTTTTTGGTCGATTTGAAAGGTAAATTATTTCGTTCTATTACAGGAAGTCCATCAATGTCTGCGCGCAGGGCAACAACTTTACCTGGTTTGTCACCTTTGATAATGCCAACGATTCCTGTTTTTGCAACGTTTCTTGTGAATTCAATTCCTAGGTCGGTTAAGACTTCTGCAATTTTATCAGAGGTCTTAAATTCTCGATTTGATAACTCCGGATTTTGATGAAAATGTCTTCGTAATTCAATGACCTTTTTTTCGATGTCTTTAAATTCTGTTGATAAGTCTTGTCCGAAAGTAAATGTTGCTGCAAAAAGAGAAATAAAAAGTGTGATTTTTTTCATAAAATAGGAATTTAAAAGGCTAAAGATAGAAAATTAAAGTTGTGAATAAAAACTACACATACAAGCTATATTTTCGTTGTGATATATGTAATTTCCCACTTTAATTGAAGCAGAAATTCCCTTGGACAAATATTTAAATCAGTTAAACGACGCGCAGAAAAGAGCTGTCCTTCATAAGGATGGGCCAATGATTATAATTGCAGGTGCAGGCTCAGGAAAAACACGTGTGTTGACCTATCGAATAGCCTACCTTATGAAAGAAGGAGTAGATGCGTTTAACATCCTTGCTTTGACCTTTACAAATAAGGCAGCAAGAGAAATGAAAGCCAGAATCGCAGGGGTTGTAGGTGATACTGAAGCAAAGAATTTATGGATGGGGACTTTCCACTCGGTTTTTGCGAGAATTTTAAGATCAGAAGCGGATAAATTAGGGTATCCAAAGAACTTTACCATTTATGATACTGAAGACTCTGTTCGAATGGTTTCTACCATAATCAAAGAAATGGGGCTGGATAAAGATCAGTATAAAGCGAAACAATTATTTGGTCGAATTTCTTCTTTTAAAAATAGCCTAATTACGGTTCGGGCTTATTTTAATAATCCGGAGTTACTGGAGGCCGATAAAATGGCGAATCGTCCTGCGACTGGAGAAATCTATAAACAATACGTGGAGCGTTGTTTTAAGGCCGGAGCGATGGATTTTGATGATTTATTACTTAGAACCAATGAATTATTAGCAAGATTTCCAGAAGTACTTGCTAAATATCAAGATCGATTCAGATACATTTTGGTTGATGAGTACCAGGATACAAACCATTCACAGTATATTATTGTTAGAGCGCTCGCTGATCGTTTTCAGAATATTTGCGTGGTTGGTGATGATTCTCAGAGTATTTATAGTTTCCGAGGTGCGAATATTCAAAATATCCTCAATTTTAAAAACGATTATCCGAATGTAGAAACTTTCAAGTTAGAGCAGAATTATCGGTCTACAAAAACCATTGTAAATGCGGCGAATTCAGTGATTGCGAAGAACAAAATGAAACTTGATAAGGAGGTTTGGACTGGCAATGGAATGGGAGAGAGTATCAAAGTGATGCGAACAATTTCGGATGGAGAAGAAGGACGATTTGTGGCGCAGTCCATTTGGGAGAACCAGATGAATCATCAGATGCAAAGTAGTGATTTTGCTGTTTTGTATCGAACGAATTCACAATCAAGAGCAATTGAGGATGCCTTGCGAAAAAAGAATATCAATTATAAAATCTATGGCGGAATATCTTTTTATCAGCGAAAGGAGATAAAGGATGTTTTGTCATATCTGCGGATTCTCGAAAATACAAAAGACGAGGAAGCCTTAAAACGGATTATAAATTATCCGGCCAGAGGTATAGGCGCAACGACCATCAATAAAATTACCATTGCTGCCAATGAAATGAATAAAACCTTGTTCCAGGTGATCGATGAAATTCAAAGTTTGCCAGTTCCCGTGAATGGAGGTACAAAAATCAAATTGAAGAATTTTTGTGATTTGATTAAACGTTTTCAAATTGAAGCAAAAACAAAGAATGCCTTTGAGGTTGCCGAAAGTGTTGTAAAAGAAACCAGAATTATCAGTACAATTGAAAAGGACGGTACGCCAGAAGCCGTAAGTAAGGTTGAAAACATTCAGGAATTACTCAATGGTATTAAAGATTTTATTACTGATCGAATTGAACAGGGAGAAGATGCTTCATTAACTTCTTTTCTTGAAGATGTGGCACTTGCAACGAGTTTTGAAGAAGATAAGGACGATAATACTCCAAAAGTTTCCTTGATGAGTATTCATCAATCTAAAGGATTAGAATACCCGTACATCTATATTGTAGGATTGGAAGAGAATTTGTTCCCTTCTGCTATGAGTATGAATACAAGAAGTGAACTAGAGGAAGAACGAAGATTATTCTATGTAGCATTAACTCGTGCCGAAAAAGTAGCTTATTTGTCGTATGCTCAGACTCGATATCGATGGGGAAAATTGATAGACGCAGAACCGAGTAGATTTTTAGAGGAAATTGATGATCAGTTTTTAGAATACATATCACCCAAATTACCTGAGCCAAGTACACATAGATTTGTTGATCAGTCAATTTTTGGAGATGCTCCAAAAGGGATTCGATTTAAAAAGCCTGAACCTAAAAAGACGTTTAAACAGATCGTTGGAAAACCATCGGTACCGAAAAACTTAAAGAAATTAACACCTCAAACAGGTCCGAAAACCAATTTATTTGATAGCAAAATTACCATTGGAAATATTGTGGAGCACAATAGATTCGGTAGAGGGAAAGTGATTGGTTTAGAGGGTAATGGAGCGAATAAAAAAGCCGAAATTCAATTCGGTACGGTTGGAAAAAAGAAATTGTTATTACAATTCGCAAAGCTTAAAATCATTGGGTAAATTAAATGATAAAGCCTCAGATTAATTCTAAATTATTGCTTAATTTGTGACATATTTTCTTCAACATACGAAAACAATCCAAATTTTTATTTGAAATGACATTTGACTTAGAATACAATTCAGAAAGAACACATTTAATCATACCTGAATATGGTCGACATATTCAGAAATTAATTGACCATTGTAAAGGTCTGCCCACAAAAGAGGAAAGAAACACAATGGCTCAAGCGATTGTTGACGTTATGGGGAATTTACAACCTCATTTAAGAGACGTTCCCGATTTTAAGCATAAATTATGGGATCAGTTGTTTATTATGGCCAATTTTGATTTGGATGTAGATGCACCATATCCGAAGCCATCACAAGAAGAATTTTCGGAAAAACCAGAACACCTAGGATACCCGAAATCTGTTTCAAAGTATCGCTATTACGGACACAATATTCAAACTATGATTGATGTTGCCTTGTCTTGGGATGAAGGAGAAATGAAAGACGCCTTGGTGTATACTATTGCCAATCATATGAAAAAGTGCTATTTGAACTGGAATAAAGATACGGTTGAAGATGGCGTGATTTTCAATCATTTGTACGACTTGTCTGATGGAAAAATAGATTTGAGAAACGCCGAAGAAGAATTAGCAGACACAAAATCATTGTTAAAGAAAAGAGGCGGTCAAGGGCAAAATAATTCAAGAGGAAAAAAACATTCTAAAAGAAAGCGATAATACATGGCATTATTTAAAATTGAAGGTGGACATGAATTAAGTGGAAGTGTAACGCCACAAGGAGCAAAAAATGAAGTACTTCAAATATTGTGCGCAGTTTTAATCACTCCAGAGAAAGTAAAAATCAATAATGTTCCAGACATTATCGATGTAAATAAACTTATCTTTATCTTAGGTGAGTTGGGTGTAAAAATCAATAGAATTGATAAAAATACTTATGAATTTCAGGCTGATGAGCTTGATTTAGATTACCTAACTTCAGAAAGTTTTAAAAAAGATGGAAGATCCCTAAGAGGTTCCATCATGTTGGTTGGTCCTATGCTAGCCCGTTTCGGAAAAGGATATATTCCTAGACCAGGTGGTGATAAAATAGGTCGTAGACGATTAGATACTCACTTTCAAGGTTTCGTTGATTTAGGTGCTAAATTCATCTATAATAAAGAAGAACGGTTTTACGGAGTAGAGGCGGATAAATTAAAAGGAACAGATATGCTCCTTGATGAGGCATCAGTGACTGGTACTGCTAATATTTTAATGGCCGCTGTTTTGGCAGAAGGTATAACAACGATATACAATGCCGCTTGTGAGCCCTATATTCAGCAGTTATGTAAAATGTTGAATTCTATGGGTGCAAAAATCACCGGAATAGGATCAAACTTATTGACTATTGAGGGTGTTGACTATCTCGGTGGATGTGAACATACTGTTTTACCAGATATGATTGAAATTGGATCATGGATTGGTGTTGCCGCGATGACCAGATCAGAATTGACGATTAAAAATGTAAGTTGGGAAAACCTAGGGCAGATTCCGAGTGTATTTCGAAAATTAGGAATCAAATTTGAAAAAAGAGGAGATGATATTTATATCCCCAAGAATGAAGGATATGAAATTCAAAGTTACATTGATGGTTCATTCCTAACGGTTGCAGATGCACCATGGCCTGGATTTACTCCTGATTTATTGAGCATCGTTTTGGTAATTGCTACACAAGCGAAAGGATCTGTTCTAATTCATCAAAAAATGTTCGAAAGTCGCTTATTCTTTGTAGATAAATTACTGGATATGGGTGCGAGAATCATTTTGTGTGATCCACATCGTGCAACCGTAATAGGACACAATTTTGAGTATCAGATGAAAGCAACTCGAATGTCTTCTCCAGATATACGTGCGGGTATTTCGCTATTAATAGCTGCATTGGCCGCAAAAGGGACCAGTTACATTGATCATATTGAACAAATTGATCGAGGTTATGAGGACATAGAAGGGAAATTAAAAGCCTTAGGTGCCAAGATTGAAAGGATAAAAGAATAGATAAATTATAATCAAAAAAATAGTGTCATTATGACACTATTTTTTTGTTGGCAATATTTTTGAAATATAGAAGACGTTTAAAAGAATTTTGAACCGATGAGTAAAAAAGAAGAATTGAAAGACGAAGATAAAAATATAGAGAGCAAAGAGTCTCAAGTAGAAGAAAATCAAGAGGTTAAGTCTAAAGAAGAGAGAAGTGAACCATCTTTAGAAGATCAACTTCAAGGAGAAAAAGATAAGTTTATTCGTTTGTTTGCAGAGTTCGAGAACTACAAAAAACGAACCACTAGAGAGCGAATTGACTTATTTAAAACTGCTAATCAAGAATTAATGTCATCATTACTGCCAGTTATCGATGATTTTGAACGTGCTATGTCACATATGGACGATTCGGATGAAACCAAAGAGTTACGAGCTGGTGTTGACTTAATCTATCAGAAGTTTTTCAAGACCTTAGAGCAAAAAGGACTAAGTCGAATTGAAGTGAATAATGGTGATACTTTTGATGCTGAAATTCATGAAGCAATAACTCAGATTCCAGCGCCGTCAGAAGATTTGAAAGGCAAAATCATTGATTGTGTTGAAAAAGGATACAAACTAGGAGAAAAAATAATTCGATTCCCAAAGGTGGTGATTGGACAATAATATTGATATGGCAAAACAAGATTACTACGAAATATTAGGAGTTTCAAAATCTGCGAGTAAGGCCGAAATTAAAAAGGCCTATCGCAAGATGGCGATTAAATATCACCCAGATAAGAATCCGAATGATAAAGAAGCTGAAGAGAAATTCAAATTAGCGGCAGAAGCTTATGAAGTTTTAAGCGACGAAAATAAGCGTGCTAGGTATGACCAATATGGACATGCAGCCTTTGAAGGAGGTCAAGGCGGAGGAGGCTTTGGTGGAATGAATATGGAGGATATATTCAGTCAGTTTGGTGATATCTTCGGAGGTGGTTTCAGAGGTTTTAGTGGCTTTGGTGGCGGCGGAGGTCGTACTGCTCGAGTAAAGGGAAGTAATATGCGAATCCGTGTAAAGCTAACTTTAGAAGAAATCGCCAATGGAGTAGAGAAAAAAGTTAAGGTTCGTAGAAAGGTTAAGGCCGACGGAGTAGAATACAAAACATGTTCGACATGTAATGGTTCTGGACAAGAAATTCGAATTTCGAATACAATTCTTGGTAGAATGCAAACTTCAACAACCTGTTCAACTTGTTCAGGGGCTGGAGAAATAATTAGTAATAGACCATCTGGTTCTGACGTACAAGGGTTAATTGTAAAGGAAGAGACCGTTTCTATTTCTATTCCGGCAGGAGTTTCCGAAGGAGTGCAACTGAAAGTAGGAGGAAAAGGTAATGAGGCTCCAGGAAAGAATAGTATCTCTGGTGATTTATTAGTGTTAATTGAAGAAGTAGAACACGAGGCATTAAATAGAGAAGGAAATAATATCCACTACGATTTATACATCAGTTTTTCAGATGCTGTTTTAGGCGTTTCAAAAGAAATTGAAACTGTTTCCGGAAAAGTGAAAATTAAAATTGATCCAGGCACACAATCTGGAAAAATATTAAGATTGAAAGGGAAGGGATTACCGAGTTTAGAGCGCTACGGTAATGGAGATTTCTTAATTCATATAAACGTTTGGACACCACAAGAATTGAACAAAGAACAACGCAATTTCTTTGAGAAAATGTCTGAGGATGAGAATTTTACACCGAGCCCGAATCAGTCGGATAAATCATTCTTTGATAAGGTGAAAGATATGTTCTCTTAAAAAAACCTTGATGTTACGAAAAAGTTATCATTTTTTTTAAAAATGTTGTGTGTAACGAATAAAAAATTTACTTTTATAACATCATTGAGAAATCGATGATACTTTTTCTTTTTCATAGCAATTTTTCCCACTCTTATTAGAGTGGGTTTTTTTATATAATTTTGCGAACAAGCAGGTCGATCTTATCGCTCTTAACGTTTGTTTTGAGAGGAAAGTCCGAACACCAGAGAGTAAACATAGCGGATAACATCCGTCCGGCGCAAGTCGAGGACAAGTGCAACAGAAAGAATGTACAGTTCGGCTGTAGTGAAATCAGGTAAACTCTATGTGGTGAAATGCCAAGTAAATTAGAAATCCGATTTTTCGGTTAAGAGTTACTCGCTCAATTCTAAAGGGTAGGCAGATTGATCTTAAAAGCAATTTTAAGACGAGATAAATGATAAGACATCTACTCAAAAGATGACAGAATTCGGCTTACTGACCTGCTTGTTTTTATTGAAATATATTCATCAAATATTTAAAATCGTTAATTTTCTTTCAATAAAACCCCCTATTTCCTTCAATAATATTTGATTATTATGAAATTACTCCTATCTATAATTTCTCTTTAAATATTGTTATAAATAGCTTAATTTTGTGTGCAATTATAAAATTCAGTTGACTATGGCTTTTGATATCGAAATGATCAAAAAAGTATACGCTCACGTTGCAGAACGTGTTGATGCGGCGAGAGAAATTACAGGTTCTCCTTTAACACTTGCTGAGAAGATTTTATACTCTCATTTATGGGATGGAAATCCGACTACAGCATTCGTAAGAGGTAAAGACTACGTTGAATTTGCCCCTGATAGAATCGCTTGTCAGGATGCTACGGCTCAAATGGCTTTATTGCAATTCATGCAGGCAGGTAAACAAAAGGTTGCTGTACCAACTACAGTGCATTGTGATCACTTGATTCAGGCTAAAAGTGGTGCGGCTGTTGATTTAAAACACGCAAATAATATAAGTAGCGAAGTATTTGATTTCTTAGAATCAGTTTCTAATAAATATGGAATTGGATTCTGGAAACCAGGTGCGGGGATTATTCACCAAGTTGTACTAGAGAACTACGCTTTTCCAGGAGGAATGATGATTGGTACTGATTCACACACTGTAAATGCAGGTGGATTAGGAATGGTTGCGATTGGTGTAGGTGGAGCTGATGCTGTTGATGTAATGGCAGGAATGGCTTGGGAGTTGAAATTCCCGAAATTAATCGGAGTTAAATTAACTGGTAAATTATCAGGATGGACTGCTCCAAAGGATGTCATCTTAAAAGTTGCAGAAATCCTAACCGTAAAGGGCGGTACAGGAGCCATCGTAGAATATTTTGGTCCTGGAGCCACTGCAATGTCATGTACTGGTAAAGGAACCATCTGTAACATGGGAGCTGAAATTGGTGCAACTACTTCAACTTTCGGTTACGACGAGTCAATGGAGCGCTACCTAAGAGCTACAGATAGAGCGGATGTTGCTGACGCTGCTAATGCAGTGAAAGAATACTTAACAGCGGATCCAGAGGTATATGCTGATCCTGAAAAATATTTTGACCAGGTAATCGAAATCAATTTATCAGAATTAGGTCCATTATTAAATGGTCCTTTTACTCCGGATTTATCTACGAACGTAGGTGAAGAAATGACAAAGAAGGCTTCAGAAAATGATTGGCCATTAGAAGTTGAGTGGGGATTAATTGGTTCTTGTACAAACTCTTCTTACGAAGATTTATCAAGAGCATCATCAATCGCACAACAAGCTTTAGATAAAGGATTAAAAACGAAAGCAGAATTTGGTATCAATCCAGGATCTGAACAAGTACGCTATACTGCAGAAAGAGACGGAATCTTAGAAGTATTTGAGAAATTAAATGCGAAAATATTTACAAATGCCTGTGGACCATGTATTGGACAATGGGCAAGATATTCTGATCCTAAAAATGCTCCTAAAAATAGTATCGTACATTCTTTTAATAGAAACTTTGCTAAAAGAGCAGACGGGAACCCAAATACGCATGCCTTTGTTGCATCTCCTGAATTAACTGCTGCCATTGCGATTGCTGGAAGATTAGATTTCAATCCAATTACAGATTCACTAATCAATGAGAATGGAGAAGATGTAATGTTAGATGAGCCAACAGGATGGGAGTTACCACCAAAGGGCTTCGAAGTGAAGGATAATGGCTACTTAGCACCTATGGAAGACGGTAGCGGAGTAAAAGTAACTGTAAAAGACGATTCAGAACGCCTTCAATTATTAACTCCATTTGTTCCATTGGGATCAGAAATCAAAGGAGCAAAATTATTAATCAAAGCTTTCGGAAAGTGTACGACAGACCATATCTCAATGGCGGGGCCATGGTTACGATTTAGAGGGCATTTGGATAATATTGCCAACAATACATTGATTGGTGCAGTAAATGCCTTCAATCAAAAAACAAATTTCGTTAAAAATCAATTGACAGGTGAATACGATGCTGTTCCTGCAACACAGAGAGCTTATAAAGCGGCTGGAATTAAAACTATCGTTGTTGGTGATCACAACTACGGTGAAGGATCTTCTAGAGAACATGCGGCAATGCAGCCTAGACACTTAGGGGTTGCTGCGGTCTTAGTGAAATCATTTGCTAGAATTCACGAAACAAACCTGAAAAAACAAGGGATGTTAGGATTGACTTTTGCCAATGAGAACGATTATGATTTGATTCAAGAAGATGATACATTCAACTTCTTAGATTTATATCAATTTGCGCCAGGTAAACCTTTAACTATTGAAGTTGTTCATGCTGATGGGAGTAAAGATATTGTAATAGCAAATCATACTTACAATCAAGGACAAATTGAATGGTTCAAAGAGGGTTCTGCATTGAACTTGATTAAAAAGCAAAACGCTTAATTCAAACTTTATATAACATAAACTCCTGAATTTTTCAGGAGTTTTTTATTTGTAAGAAATGTTAGCAGACGGAGTTCTACCTATTGATTCTGAAATATTATTCGATCAATATTGTCCTATTGATTTGTCCGAAAGCAACCCAGATTTAAAAACCTTCGATGTTTCTTCCTCATCGGCCTGGGAAAATTATGTTTTGTCGCTTTTAAAAAGAAATAATGCCAAAGTAGCTTATGGAGGATACTTAGAGGTAAGAAACCTTTATGATAGAAGTGATTATTTTCAAGCAATGGCTGAAGATGACAAACGAAAAATCCATTTAGGAATCGACTTTTGGTGTGAAGATGGGACAGATATCTGCGCCTTTTTAGATGGTCAAGTCCACAGTTTTGCAAATAATAAGAACTATGGTGATTACGGACCTACAATCATTTTAGAACATAAAATTGGCAGTGAAATACTGTATTCTCTTTACGGACACCTCTCTGAAGCATCTATTGAAACTTTAGAAATAGGTCAAAAGATTGAAATAGGTCAAAATTTTGCAACGTTAGGAACATCCGAAATAAATGGGGATTATGCTCCCCATCTTCACTTTCAAATCATAAGAGATTTACAAGGAAAATCTGGAGATTATCCTGGTGTTTGTTCGAAAAACACACTAGGATTTTTTAAAGAAAACTGCCCAAACCCAGCCTTACTTATTACTGAATTATAAACTTCAGAGGCTATGATAAAAGAAAAAAGCAATTAATAAATTTGATTGCTTTTTTTTTGATAAAAAAATGCCTGAAGTCACATAAAGTGAACATTCAGGCACCAACTAAACAACAGTTGTTATAGCGTTTTTAATGTTACTGGTAAGGTATATAAAGCTCTAGATTTAACACCTTTAGTACCTAATTTCTTATAATTTAATCTACTTTTTACGTAAGAATTAAATTCACTGTTCTCTGAAGCTACAGATAAAACAACGATTTCATTATTATCGTTTACTGTAAATACTACCTCAGCTTTTGATGATTGATCGATATCAAAAGGAGTTTGAGTTCCTAAAATTGAAACGATTTCTGCTCGTAAGTTTTCAGTTTTCTTGATTGGTGGGTTTTCATTACCTGCATAAGATGAGAATACTGTTGCTACGCTAATTGCGAAAATGGCGATGATTGATTTAAAATTTTTCATGATAAAATAAATATTAATGTTAAACGTGTTCATAGTAAGAGACGTTCGATTTTGAAAAATGTTTCACTTAAAATTCGGTTTAATAAAAACTTAGCTTTATTTAACGTAAATTAAGATTCGTTCGCAGTAAGAGTTTGATTTCTAGGGTTTACTTGGCTTTTTCGACCAATTCTAGCTTACTTGTAGTTGTTTTTGTTGTAAATAGTCCGAAGTTGATGACTACCTTATTTTTTTCAATTGATTCAATCGTACCCACCGAATTTGAATCTATTAATCGCACACGATCATTAATTTTGAATATATAACTGGCCTTTTCTTTGGCGATGATATTTTCTTTTTGCTTTTTTTCTTTCCGAATTTTAGTGACATCTTTCAATACGGATTTTTCAGTAGCCTTAATTTTCGCTTCTTCTTTCTTTTTTTGCTCTGTGACTTTTTGTTTTGCAACCTTTGATTTTACCGGCTTCGGATTTCTTTTCGCAAATTTCACTTTTTCGGAAGCGACCCAAGCATTGAATTCGGTGATGAGTTTCTTCTTATTATTAGTTTGAAAATATGTGTTGAATAATTCATTAATCTTTCGACCAAGTGATAACATCTTTTGATTGTTATCGTATAACTCTACAAAGCTGTCCAGTTTTTCCTGTACTTTTAGTTCCTTTTCTACGAGTTGTTCTTTTAACTTCTCACTCTCAGATTTTTGCTTTTCTAGGAAATTCGAATTCTTCTGTAGCTTATTCCGTTCCTTCTGAAGTCTTGAAATAGTTTTATCCAGTCTTACTTTCTCGCTCTCAACTCTTTTTTTAGCTTGATTAATCAAACGGAATGGAATTCCATTCTTCTGAGCGACTTCAAATGTGAAAGAACTACCTGCCTGACCAATGAATAATTTGTACATAGGTTCCAAAGTTCTTTCATTGAATTGCATATTGGCATTTGTCACATTTGGTAACTCGTTAGCAAGTACTTTTAAGTTGGAGTAGTGTGTAGTAATAATTCCGTATGATCCTTTAGAATAAAACTCTTCTAAAAAGATTTCAGCCAACGCGCCTCCTAGTTCAGGATCAGAGCCCGTCCCGAATTCATCAATCAAGAATAAGGTTTTATCATTACACTTTTGTAAAAAATTACGCATGTTTTTTAAACGGTAACTATATGTACTTAATTGGTTTTCAATGGATTGATTGTCTCCAATATCAGTCAGTACACCTGTGAATACGGTTGTACTACTTTTCTCATCAACCGGAATAAGAAATCCAGCCTGAAACATGAGTTGTAAAAGACCTACTGTCTTTAGCGTTATACTTTTTCCACCAGCATTCGGTCCTGAAATGACAACGATCTGTTGTTTATCATTCAAATGAATGTCTTGGTCTACCGTTACAAGACCTAATTCTTTATTTTTTCTTAATAATAATGGATGGAATGCTTTCTTAAAATTGATTTCTTTTTTGGATGATAATTTTGGTAATAAGGCATTGATGTCTCTAGCATAGTTAGCCTTAGCACTAATAAAATCAATATGAGTTAAATACTTTATGTAGGATTCAATTAATGGAGCTTGGGGGCGAATATCATTTGCCAATCTTTTAAGAACTGCAATGATTTCTTGCTTTTCATCATAAATTAAATTACTGTATTCATTACTGTACTTTAGGCTCTCCTTGGGAACCATGTAAACAATGTTTCCGGATTTGGAAGAACCTAAAACGCTACCGCCAACCTTTCTTCGATACATAGCTAATACCGCTAATACACGCTGATTGTCAATTACAGTCTCTTTAATATCATCTAAGTATCCTGAAGCATTCGCTTTGGATAATGCACTATTAAAACTTTGATTGATTTTTCCTCGCACATAGGTTAAGTCCTTCCGAATTTGTTTTAAAGCTTTCGAGGCATCATTCTTTATATCACCGCTAGGCTCAATAATGGATTTAATAGCATTAGGAATCTCTGGATTATAGAATATGGAGTCTGATAACTCAAATAAATTTGGAAATAACTCTTTGAATTTTTTAAAAAACTTAAGTTGAAAATTGATGGTGTTGGATATCTGAGCAATTTTTAAGAATGATGAACTTTCTATAAAACTATTTTCAATTTTTAATTTTCGAACTTCAGAAGTAATATCATCAAAACCATGGTTCGGAATTCGATTTTCATTCTCAAAAGAAGAGAGATATTCATCAACATAGGTCAATTCTTTTGATAAAATTCCCTCATCAATCATTGGTTTTGAAGCAGCAATTTTCTCTTTACCCAAAGTGGTAATACAATATTCCTTGGCTTGTTTTAAAACCGTTGGGAACTCAAGGTCCTGTAAAGTTTTATTTGAAATTCTAATACTCAAAATAGTATCTTTGATACGTTGCAAAAATACGGACTATGCAGGTTAAGATAGAAGATTCTTGGAAAAAAGTTTTACAACCAGAGTTTGAAAAACCTTATTTTAAGGATTTAATCAATTTTGTTCGCAATGCTTATTCGACAACAACTTGTTACCCGAAAGGATCAAAGATTTTCTCAGCTTTCGATTTTTGTAAGTTAGATGACCTAAAAGTTGTTATTCTGGGTCAGGATCCCTATCATGGTCCTAACCAGGCAAATGGATTGTGTTTTTCAGTGTATGATGGCATACCACATCCACCATCTTTAATTAATATATTTAGAGAAATAGAAACTGATTTGGGAATTCCTTATCCGAAAAGTGGAAATTTAGAACGATGGGCAAAACAAGGTGTTTTATTGTTAAATGCCACCTTAACGGTCGAATCTGGAAAAGCGGGGAGTCATCAGAAGCACGGATGGGAAACCTTTACAGATCAAGTAATTAAAAGTATTAGTGATAATAAAGAAAATATTATTTTTCTTCTTTGGGGTGGATTTGCGAAAAAGAAAATTAAATTAATAGATACTACTAAACACCATGTTTTAACCTCTGGTCATCCATCTCCATTAAGTGCCAATAGAGGGTATTGGTTCGGAAACAAACATTTTTCAAAGACCAATGAAATATTAATGGATCAAATAGGATCTAAAATTAGGTGGTAGCCATAACCATATTTAAGTGATAGGGAAGGAGTAAGGATTCTATGATGTCTTTGGTCTGGTCTGGATAATTAACCTCAACTTTTTCGGTTGAAGATATCCAATAGGCTATTTTGTCCAGATTCTTTTTATTTAACTTTTTTATTACCGTCACCCCCAATTCTTTTAGTGCTATAGCATTGCATTGCTGTTCATATTGATTTTTCATCGGAATGACCATTAACTTTTTCTGTAAATAAAGAGCCTCTGCAGGCGTTTCAAATCCAGCTCCGCAAAGAACACCATTACATGAGGCCAAACTTTTTACAAAGTCAAATTCATTTACTGGATAAATAATTACATTTTTTTTGAAAATTATACGATCTGTGTCTTTTGAAAATATATGCCATTTTACAAGTGGAATTTTAGTAAGAATTTTTTGAATCTTTTTATAATCATAAGAAGGAAGATAAACTGTGTAATGACCTTTTTCTGATCGTCGGATTGATCTAATTTTTTGACGAATAACTGGTAAAAAAATCGAAGAAGAATAAGTGCTAAAGTGGAAACCGAACCTATTCTTTGCAGGTGCGTAGTACTTTAAAATTAAACGCTCAATTTTAAACCTCCCAAATTTTGGAGAAGCCTGATCAAAAACTGCATTTTGATGACATAAAGAAATGATGTTTGTGCCAGAAAATTTTGCAGCCCATGCTGAAACTGGTTCAAAATCATTAATAACCAAATCGTAATTTTTAATAGGGAAATTTTTTACTTCTTTGAAGAAGCGTAACAATTTGAAGTTTTTTATGGTTTTCCAAAAATCGATTCCTCCTTTTTTTCCAAATACGTAATTTAATCCTTCGTATCTAAAATCAATAATAAATTCAAAATCGATACTACACTCTTTGCCTGAAATCATAACATCAACATCTCCATAATTTTGAAGTATTGGAACGATTTCTTTAGCTCTGGAAATATGTCCATTTCCTGTTCCTTGTAAGGCGTATAGAATTTTCATTTTACATATGTTTTAGTTGAAACTCTTTTAATAAATCATCAAATATTTTTTCGTTTTCTTTCTTCTTATCCTTTGGAGTTTTTTTCTTTGATTTATTTTCTACATCCAATACTAAAGGATCTCGATTATATTCATAGAGAGACCATTCATTTTTACAATATTCCAATGCGGTTAAATTCTCAATCCAATCTCCAGAATTTAAATAGATGGTCTTTCCTTTCTGATTTCTTATTTCTTTTATTTGAGGCTGATGGATATGTCCACAAACAACATAATCGAACTGATTTTCAATGGCAATTTCTGTGGCTGTTTTTTCAAAATCATTAATAAATTTTACTGCGCCTTTAACACTATTCTTTATTTTTTTTGATAGAGAAATGCGTCCATAACCCAATCGTTCACTTACCCAATTCATAACCGTGTTAATTACGATTAATAAATCATAACCCAATCCGCCTAATTTAGCCAGCCATTTTGAGTGCTTCATGGTCACATCAAATACATCACCATGAAAGATCCAAACCTTTTTACGATTTAAATTAAGGATCAATTTGTTCTCAATTCTAAACTCCCCTAAACGAAAACCTTTAAATTTTCTCAACATTTCGTCATGATTCCCAGTGATATAATACACTTCTGTACCTGAGCTTAATAGAGAGAATATCTGTTTGATTACACTCATATGAGAGGTTGGAAAGTAACGTTTATTAAATTGCCATATATCTATGATATCGCCATTTAACACTAATGTTCTAGGTTGAATAGTTTTTAAATAATTAAGTAGTTCTTTGGCTCTACATCCATAAGTACCTAAGTGAACATCAGAAATTACCACAACATCTAACTTTCTTCTTTTAGATTTTTTCATTTGTAATTTTTAGAGATGAATTTGGGTTTGCTGTTAAAGCAACGGGGAGGTATTGATTAAGATAATTTTGTATAGATTTCAATCAATTCGTTTTGCTAAAATTAACCTTCGAATGTTAGTTTTCGGTTAATTTAGTTTCAAGGAATTGAAATCGAATGATTAAAAAACGGTAAGTAAATTGTAAAAAAATCCACTAAATATAGCGGATTAATGAATTTGAAATTAAGAAACGAACTCAGACATAAAGTCGTGAGTTTGCTGTGTCTTTATTTGGTTTGTTGATTCCGTTTCCGCTAGACCACATGATTTAGAAGTACTTCTACAACTAGAAAAACTTATCAATGCAATCACAAAAACGATAAATAAAAATGCTTTTTTCATAATTAGGCTACGACTAATTTACAGCTTTTTTATAAATCTAGCCGAATTTTGTTTCGATTTAATAACGTTGAACCGGACCATTTTATTTTGAATTCGAGAAATTAAATTCTTAGAAATAGATTTTTTAGAATTCCACCTTGTTAGTTTCATCCACTCTTTAATATCCTCCTTTTGCTGTTCGTATCTTTTTGCTAGTATATCACTAATTCCTGGAATTCATTTAAATCCTGTTGTGTATTGGTTTATCGTAGATAATACTGATGAAATGGCCTCTGGGTGATTTTCTAAAATTTCATTACGTACCGCAATAACGAAATATGGCCATGGAGTAGGGCAAGTGCCAATTCGTTTAAAAATGACTGCATCTACATAAGGTTTAGTAGTAAATAACTCCCACATAAAGTAATCGGCTTCATTGTTTGTGATGGCTTGGATGCCACCATCTAAACCATGGACCACTTTATATTTTAGCTCATCAACATTCCAACCTTGATTAAATGCGTTAACAATAGCCATTAACTGTGACCCAGAGCCATATCTACTAATTGCAATTCGTTTATCTTGTAGAGTATCAACCGTATCTCCTTTAAAATCATGTTTTACATGAATCCCCCATATTAAAGGTCTTTCTACAAATACATGTACAATTTCCGACGGATTTCTATTGATGATTTCTTTAATGATGCCTTCGGTAAGGATTACAGCAATATCAATTTCACCTGATCTTAAATAGCCACACATTTCACCCGTATCTCCATAGCAATCTTCCCAACGAAGATTGATATTATTTTTTTTGAAAGGCCTTGTCTTTAAATGCTACATACCAAGGGTAGTTAAAATGTTCTGGAACACCTCCAATTTTTAAATTCAACATTTAAGATGAAGTTAATTTTTCTAAAGTGTATAATATTAAGTCTTCTACTACTTTTCCGGGGTTTTCACTAAATGTTCCACTTGCTCTATTCGCAATTATTGCATTTACTGAACATGCATGATGACCGAATAATGATGAAAGCCCGTAAATACCTCCAGTTTCCATTTCAAGATTAGAAATGCGTAATCCTCTAAAATCGAAATCAGTCAACTTTTCATTAATTAATGCATCCTGAATGGGAAGTCTTAAAATTCGTCCTTGGGGTCCGTAGAAACCATTGGCTGTTGCAGTAATTCCTTTATGCAATTCATCTGAATCAATTATTGAAAATAGCTTTTCAGAACATGGAATAAACAGAGGATGTGACTTTTTATTTAACCAATTCATATGAAAAACAAAAGCATTTTCTAAAGCTTCATTTCGAAGAGAATCTACTTGATAAGCCCAAAGAGTTCCTGTTAGTTCTAATCCGTAAGTGCTTAATACAAAAGAATTTACGGGAATGTCCTCCTGCAAAGAACCAGAAGTGCCAATACGTACAATGTTTAAAGATGTAATATCTGATTTGACTTGTTTTGATTCAAAATCAATGTTCACTAAAGCATCTAATTCATTTAAAACAATATCAATATTATCATTTCCAATGCCGGTCGATATGACAGAAATTCGTTTTCCGTTGTAAATTCCGGTAGTTGTTTTAAATTCCCTTTTCTGAGTTGTAAACTCAATAGCATCAAAATGTTTTGTGATTTTGTCTACACGATCTTGGTCTCCAACAAATAAAATATCATTGGCTACATGTTCGGGCCTTAAATTCAAATGGTAGATACTTCCATCCGAATTTAAGATTAATTCAGAAGGTTTTAAACTCATTAAGAGGTAATTTGAAGTAATTTTTCTGTATCAGAATTGTACAAGAAACTGTATTTTTTTGCACCTCCCAAATAACTTTCCTCGTTTCTAAGTTGACGATAGAAATTTAATTTATTATCTAAAACCTGTTTACCTTTTCTAGACAGCTTTAAAGGACTGAATGAGGTAAATAATGGTTTTAATTGTTCTAATTTCTGAAAATATTGTAAATCACCAAATCCATAATGGGGTTGAGATTTCAGCATTTTACCAACAAGTTGATCTTGATTTTCAAGCTTATTAGCATGTACTACAGATAAAATTTCATTTTCCACAGTATTTAATCCGTTATGGATAGAAGGGAAGCGTTTCAAATGATCTTCGACTGCAGTGGTTAAGTTCTGGAATGGTGACATCGGATTGAATTTATACACAACCTCCAGTCGTAACGGACTATCAGAGCAGTATAATTGCCAAATATAATCTGCATATTCAATATCGTCCTGAGTTAAAACAACACGTTTTTTTAGAATTTGAGAGATTTGATTTTCTGTTAATTCCGAGAATCCTTTGTAAAGAGTGGAAGGCTTTTGCTGCGGATGTGCTAAACTGATGGTATATCCTTTACGATAGCGTTTTAACCAACTAATCACCGCAATCATATTGATTTGACAATACAAATCATTTTCAAACCAAAGTACAATCTCATCGAGTTGTTTCTTATTACAAAGATTTCTGTACTCTTTTAAGGTATAATTGATAAATTTTTGCTTCGTTACTTTGTAAGAAGATTTTAGGTACAAAAATCTATTTTTCCAAAAACTCTCACTTCCAACATCGATTGTTGTTTTGCCTTCACATAACATTTCACGCCATGTGATAAATTCACCGTCAATATTTAATTCTTTTAAATAGTCTGTAGTACTATCTCCGTTGGTAATGTGTAAAGTTTTTGATTTCATTTGATTGATTTTAGGTTTATCCCCCAACTCGTTTAACATTAAAACCTTTCTCTTTCAATAACTGCATTATTTTATCGCGATAATCGCCTTGTATTATTATTTTTTCATCTTTAAAACTTCCACCCACAGAAAGTTTCGTTTTGATTTCTTTTGCTAGTAGTTTAAAGTCTTTTTGAGCACCGTTATATCCTTCTAGGATCGTAATTGGCTTTCCTTTTCTTTTTTCGTACTTACAAATGATTGGGTCATCTTGCAACCAAACATTTGATGGTTCTTTTTTCTCAACTTCAGATTCAACATGATCTGGGAATAAATTTTTCAGTTGATTCCTTAAGTCCATTATTTCTTTAATCCCAATTCTCTTAATCGCTCTTCCAAAAATTCTCCGGCTGTGATATCGTCGAATTGTTTTGGATTACGTTCATCAACACAATTATCTAGTACATCCAACTTCATTTCAGAAATTGGGTGCATGAAAAATGGGATTGAATATCTTGATGAACCCCAAAGTTCTTTTGGTGGATTTACCACCCTGTGAATTGTTGATTTCAACTTATTATTACTATGTCTTGAGAGCATATCTCCAACATTAATCATCAATTCGTCTGGTTCTGCAATAGCATCAATCCATTCTCCTTTATGGTTCTGAACTTGTAATCCTCGTCCTTGAGCTCCCATCAATAAAGTAATTAAGTTAATATCCCCATGAGCAGCTGCTCTTACAGCTCCTTTTGGTTCGGAGGTAATGGGAGGGTAGTGAATTGGTCTTAAAATGCTATTTCCATTTTTGATGAATTGATCAAAATAGGTTTCTTCAAGACCTAAATGAAGTGCCAAAGAACGTAAAACGTATTTTGCCGTTTTTTCAAGCATTCGATACGTTGTTTTTCCAACTTCATTGAATTTTGGTAATTCCTCAACCATTACATTTTCCGGATATTCCTTAGCTCTAACGGGATTATCCTCTACATATTGACCAAAATGCCAGAATTCTTTTAAATCGCCTTCTTTTTTTCCTTTTGCCGATTCTTTTCCGAAGGAAACATACCCACGTTGACCTCCAATTCCTGGAATCTCGTATTTCTGCTTCACTTCTAAAGGTAAATTGAAAAAGTTTTTTACTTCTTCGTACAACTCAGAAACCAAGTTGTCATCAAGGAAGTGACCCTTTAGGGCAACAAAACCTATGTTTTCATAGGCCATTCCAATTTCATCAATAAATTTTTGTTTTTTCTCTGGATTTTCAGACAGAAAATCGCGTAAATCAACACTAGGAATTCTGTTCATTTTAATTGATTGAAAGGTAAATTTATAAAATTAATGTAAATAAATTATTTTTTCTTGAAGGGAATCAGGTACGAAACGGTGTAATTAAACCCAAATCCTGTTCCACTTTCGAAGATTCTATTGAATCCTGGAGCATATAAAGTCTTGAAATTCTCTGGTTCTTTACTACTGACTAAAATCTTGTAAGACAGACTTAAACCAATAAAAGTATTTTGAAATACTTCTGATTTTATGCCGACAACAAATTCGGTCCAATGCGTATTTAAACTTGAGGTTTGTGGGGTGGTAATAGTATTTGGTGGAAAGTAAATTCCGATGCTGGGATCGGTAACGTTTGTCGAATAACCGTTTAAGGTTTGGTCAAAAAAACTCAATCCGTAACGCATTCCTAAAAAGATTTCGTTATTCATGTCCAACCAGTTTTTATAGGAATTGAAATTAAATCCAACTCGCATATAACTTCCTTTGGATGTAGAGTTTGAATAGTCTTCTACTGTATTTTCTTCCTCGTATCCAATTTCTGCCGCAATGAAAAATCGTTTACTAATTCTATAATCTCCTACAATTTCAAAACCAGAATAACTTTGATCTAAACTGGCTTTAATTGGTTTACTTATATCAATACCTAATCGAAGTCCGTAAGGAGATTTATAGACAATGGTATCATTTGCCTCCTTGTTAGACTCCTTAGACGTAGTTTGAGCCTGAGCACTTAATCCTAAACCAAGTGCTAAACATATACTAATGAAATATCTGCACATGAGCTTGAGATTGATCATCTAACGATGAGGTGTTAATAGGAGTGATCTTTTTAATCCAATTTCCAGAGCCGGTTAAAACAACATTTTCATAGTTTGCCTTAAATCCGCAGGAACGAGAAATAAATTTATCTGAAATATCGTAGCTAATGGTCAAGGTTTCTACTTGGTTTGTAGCCGTTGATCCATTGCCACCATTCATTTTAAAAATATAGGTAGTTGAAGATGTCGCAGAGTTTAACGGAATTGAAATACTATCTATATTTTGATTGGTAAACAGACTATCTGTTAAACCTTGCCCAATAATTGAGAAACGCTGAACAGCCTTTACATTCTGAGGATTAGCATCATCATAAAAACGTAGAATTAATTTTGGTGTCACCGGATTCTCGGTGCAAAAATCGTCTTTTTCGCAAGCCATCACAGCCATAAGACCCAATACCAAATACAAGAGTTTTTTTGACATTTATTCTTCTACTTCAATCAGTTTATCAATTATTTCGGCCAATTCAATATCTAATGTAGTAACGCCACCAACATCATGTGTGGTCAATTTGATGTCTAAAACATTGTACACATTGGTCCATTCTGGATGATGATTCAAAGCTTCACATTCAAAAGCAATTCGCTGCATAGCATTAATACAGTCTTTAAAATTATCGAATTCAAAACTTGTATGGATCGCATCATCATAATATTCCCAATCGGTTAATTTTGAAATGCTTTTTTCAATTTCTATATCGCTTAGTTTTTCCATGTAAAGTGATTTGAATTGCTAAAATAATCGAATTTTAGAATTCTATTGTGTAATCGGATTTAGTTTAACTTTTTGAATAAAGCAACTGTTTCAATATGAGAGGTATGCGGAAATTGGTCAACTAAACTAAATTTTTCAAAAGCATATCCGGCTTCATGTAAAATTTCCGTATCACGCGCTTGAGTGGCCGGATTACAGGATACATACACTATTCGATTTGAATTCAGTTTAATAATCTTCTGTAAGGTTTTGGGCGCAATACCAGCTCTGGCAGGATCTAGAATTATCGTTTTTATCTGATTTTCAAATTGCGGTTGATTTTGAAGGAATTTTCCTACATCATCTGCGAAAAATTCAACATTAGAAACCTTATTTCTTAGCGCATTTTTCTTCGCATCTTCAATAGCTGAAGAAACAATATCGATTCCAATTACTTTGGCATTCGGAATTCTAGAAGCGACCAATTGACCTATGGTTCCTGTTCCGCAGAAAAGATCTAAAACCACAGAATCTTCAATTTCTGTATTTTCTTCGAATACATAATCAATAACTTTTGTGTATAGTTTTTCCGCTGATTTCGGATTGGTTTGAAAAAAGCTCTGCATGCTAATTTCGAACTGAAGTCCGAGTAGCTCTTCTATAATTTTTTCTTTCCCTAAAACTAAATTAACGCTTCCGCTTGTTGCTATGGTTCGATCTCCGGTCTCATCATTTATGGTGTGTAATAATCCAGCAAATCTATCCCTAAATATTTCCTTTAGAAAAGCTCCAAATTTTTGTAAATCAAACTGTTTTAAATATTTAGAGGTGGTTACCAAATTAAATAGTAATTCATTGTTTTTAAATGACTTACGGACTACAAAGTACCTAAAGAAACCTTCTCTTTTTGGTCCATGCCATGGATCTAGACCTGTTTTTTCACAGTAGGAACGGATCGATTTCAAATGATTTTCGACATCTTCATCAAACAATCCAGAGTCTTTATCCAGGTTTTCTCCTAACCACCAAACTCCACGTTTTTTGAATCCGAGTGTGAATTCGTCAACATCTGTTTTTAACCCTCTATCAAACCCAATAGCAGAGAAACCATATTCCATTTTATTTCGATAATGAAAATGGCTAGGTGAACTCACAAACTCATCAAATTTGGAGGAAACATCAGAAACCTTTCCGATTTTTTCGAATAGAGAAAATGTACTTTCTTTTTTATACTGATGTTGAATCGAAACAGGCAATTTTATATAGGGTGCACCAGGTATTTCTTGATAGGGGATTTCAACCTCATCTTTTGAAGGTTCAAGTACCTCAACCAGCTTGGCTTCGGCAAATTTCTTCCTGCTTTTAATAATTCTGGCACTCACCAATTGCCCAGGAAGTGTATTCGGTATAAATACCACAAACTCCCCTTGTTCATTACGAATTCTACCAATTCCCTTTCCGCCAAAAGCATAATCTTCTATTCGAATGCTGATGGTTTCATTTCTTTTAACGAATGGATTTCTTTCTCTTCTTGGCATGATGATGTGTAAGGCTGCAAAAATAGAAAATTAGAATGGAGAAGCACGATAAGATTTCTGAAGTTTCTTTGGCTTTTTTTTTATCTTTGATAACTCTTCAGGGATGATTTCTTTCCCACGCTGAATTTTCGACATTCTCGAAAAGATAAAGGTAGAACAGGAATGGTTATTTATCAATTTTAAAATGAATAAGAATGTCTGTTTTAGATCGTCTAACATCACAACAAGCTATTGAATTAGAAGAAAAACATGGAGCTCATAATTATCATCCATTACCCGTTGTTTTAAGAAAAGGGGAAGGTGTACATGTATGGGATTTAGAAGGAAATCACTATTATGATTTTTTATCGGCCTATTCTGCTGTTAATCAGGGTCATTGTCATCCAAGAATTGTATATGCCCTTACAGAACAAGCTCATAAATTAACCTTAACCTCTCGTGCATTTCATAATAATGTACTAGGAGAGTATGAAAAATTTATTACCGATTTATTTGGATACGATAAAGTATTACCAATGAATACTGGAGTTGAAGGTGGAGAAACGGCTATTAAATTATGTAGAAAATGGGCCTATAAGGTGAAAGGAATTGAAGAAAATAAAGCGAAAATTTTATTTGCAGAAAACAACTTCTGGGGGAGAACGCTAGCTGCGGTTTCTTCATCAACAGATCCAACTGCTTACAGCGATTATGGTCCTTATTTACCTGGATTTGAAATTGTAAAATACAATGACTTAGATGCTTTAGAAAAAGCATTAGAAGATCCAAATGTTGCCGGATTTATGGTTGAGCCTATCCAAGGTGAAGCGGGCGTTGTTGTCCCAGATGACGGATATTTGAAAAAAGCCGCTGAACTTTGCAAAAGCAAAAATGTATTATTCATTGCAGATGAAGTTCAAACCGGTATTTCAAGAACTGGAAAATTGTATTGTTGTCAACATGAAAATGTGAAGCCAGATATTTTAATTTTAGGAAAAGCCCTTTCAGGCGGAGTATTCCCGGTATCTGCAGTTTTAGCTGATGATGAAATTATGCTTACCATCAAGCCAGGAGAGCACGGATCAACTTTTGGAGGAAATCCATTGGCATGTCGTGTTGCAATGGCAGCTTTAGAAGTGGCCATCGAAGAGAATTTAGCAGAGAATGCTCAGAAAATGGGTGAAATCTTTAGAGGAGAGCTTTCTGATTTTTCAAAACAATATGACATCATAAAAACGGTTAGAGGAAAAGGATTATTGAATGCCGTTGTGATTAATGATCCTGAGAAAAGTAATATAGCTTGGGATATCTGTGTTCGATTAAAAGAAAACGGATTGCTAGCAAAACCGACACATGGTAATATTATTCGATTCGCACCACCATTGGTAATGACCGAAAAGGAATTGATGGAATGTGTGAACATCATTAAAAATACAATTCAGGAATTTCAACCAAAAGCACTTGTCAATGAAGGGTGAGGTCACTCAATTAGTTGAATTAAAACTAAATGCTGACTCGCGATCTTTCTTAAAAGAAATCACGGGTTGGACTTGCTTTTTATCCATTATCGGATTCATTTTTGTCGGCTTATTGGTTCTTATTGCAGTATTTGCGAGTAGCATTTACAATATGGCAATGGCGCAATTAAGTCAAGAATCTCCTTTTGATGTTGGCTTATTCATGACAGAGGTATACTTAATAGTAGCCCTGATTTACTTTTTACCAATTTTATTTCTTTTTAAGTTTTCTAAAAGATTAAAATCAGCATTGAAATCAAAAGATGATGTGGAATTGACATCAGCATTAGAAATGCTAAAATCACATTACAAATTCGTAGGAGTTTTTACAATAATAGTATTATCACTTTATGCCCTTGCAATTATTGCAGGTCTATTAGGTGTATTCGCTTAGAAAAAAAAATTAACGTTATAAAAGGCGCATTTCTTCGATGCGTTCTTTTAATACCTCTGGATCTTGCATGGCATCCCAACCAACTTGATAAGTGACCCAAATCACTAGAAGCAGATAGATCACATTTACAACAATTCCAATAGCTCCTAATATTTTTCCGGCAGCAGCATTCTCTTCTAAACGATAAGCTTCCGGAATCTCAGTATAATTTTGAAGCGCTTTTCTTCCTAAAATATATGCGACGATTCCTAAAGGAAGTCCAATGATTCCGTAGCAAATACAAGTCAAAATTGAACCTTGAAAACCACATCGAGGGCAGTCAATACCAAATAACATCTTATTGATGCATGGAAGCAAGTAATTTTCAATATTCAAAATCAATTATTTAAACATATCCATTCCTGGGATATTTGGCATTCCGCTTTTTGCAGCTGCAGCCATTTCTGTTTCGTTAATTTTTGAAGCTCTTTCAATCGCTTTGTTCAATGTTAGAACTAAATAATCTTCCAGTTCTTCAGTATCTTGAAGTAATGATTCATCAATACTAATACTTTTGATTTCACGATTGGCGGTCAAGGTGACTTTAATCTTATTATCACTTGAATTTTCATCAATTAAAACCGTATTTAATCGGTTTTTGGTTTCCTCTACTTTTTGCTGAGCTTCTTTCAGCTTATTCATCATTCCAGATAAATCTCCAAACATAATTTCGTTTTTTAATCGTTCACAAAATTACTAAATTCACCCATGTTAAACCCACTGTAAAATGATAAAAAGACTCGGAATTGGACTATTAATATGTATTTTTGCAACCGCTTGTAAAAATCATCCTATGGATCATAAAACCGTAAATGCTCCTGTTGCCAAAAAGGAACCAACAAAATTAGAAATGCATGGTGATGTTCGAATTGACAATTACCACTGGATGCGACTTTCTGATACTCAAAAAAATGCACCAGTAAAGGATGAGCAAACTCAAGAAGTAATCGAATACCTTGAAGAAGAAAATGCCTATTATGATACGGTAATGGATTACACAAAATCTTTCCAGGAGAAACTTTTTCTCGAAATGAAGGGAAGGATTAAAGAAGACGACTCCTCAGTGCCATATAAGGATAATGGTTATTTCTACAGTACTCGATTTGAAATCGGTAGCCAATATCCAATTTATACCAGAAAAAAAGGATCACTAGCAGCTGAAGAAGAAATTCTGTTCGATGTTAATAAAGAGGCTAAAGGATTCGATTATTTTCAGCTGGGTGGATTAAATGTTTCGCCTAACAACAGATTCGTAGTTTTTGCTACAGACACCGTAAGTAGAAGACAATATTTCTTGAGAATTAAAGATCTAAAAACAGGTAAAATCCTTGATGATATTATCGAAAATACTACAGGAGGATCCGTTTGGGCAAACGATAATAAAACTATTTTTTACACGAAGAAGAATCCGACAACATTGCGTAGTGAAAAGATTTATCGTCATGTTTTAGGTACGCCTGCATCCGAAGATGTGGAAGTATTTCATGAAGAAGACGAAACTTTCGGCACCTATGTAACGAAGTCAAAATCGAAACAATATATCATTATCGGTTCGTATAGCACGGTATCAACCGAAGCACAATTTTTAGACGCGAACAATCCATATGGTGAATTTAAAATTATTCAACCAAGAGAGCGAGATCTTGAATATTCAGTCTCTCATTATGGTGATAGTTTTTATATTTTAACGAATAAGGACAAGGCAATCAACTTTAAATTGATGAAAACCCCAGTTTCAAATCCATCAAAGGACAATTGGGTTGATGTGATTCCGCATAGAGATGATACCTTATTGGAAAGTTTTTCAATTTTTAAGGATTTCTTGGTTCTAGAAGAGCGAAATAATGGTCTGGATAAAGTCCGATTCAAGAAATGGGATGGATCCCAAGATTACTACCTGCCGTTTGATGAAGAGACATATACGGTAGGGGTTTACTCAAACCCTGAGTTCGATACAGATGTTATTCGATATTCTTACAACTCCTTTACTACGCCAAATTCTATCATCGATTTTAATATGAACACCCAAGAAAAAAAGGTTCTTAAAGAACAGGAAGTAATGGGAGGTAAGTTTGTAAAATCGAATTATAAAAGTGAACGCGTTTGGGCAACGGCAAGAGATGGTAAAAAAGTGCCAATTTCGCTTGTGTATCATAAGGACACCCAATTAGGTAAAGATACACCAGTCCTGCAATACGCATATGGATCTTATGGAGCAACAATTGGAGATCGATTTTCAACGACACGTTTGAGTTTATTAGATAGAGGATTTGTCTATGCTCTAGCTCATATTAGAGGAGGGCAATATTTAGGCCGTGAATGGTACGAAGACGGTAAAATGTTGAATAAGAAGAATACATTCACAGACTTTGTGGATTGTTCGAAGTTTTTAATTGAAAACAACTACACTTCTGCCCAGCATTTGTATGCTATGGGTGGATCTGCTGGCGGCTTGTTAATGGGGGCAATTTTGAATATTAATCCGGAATTGTACAATGGAGTTATTGCAGCAGTTCCTTTTGTTGATGTGGTTTCAACCATGTTGGATGAATCTATTCCATTGACTACTGGTGAATTTGATGAATGGGGAAATCCGAAGAATAAAGAATATTACGAGTATATAAAATCGTATTCTCCTTACGATCAGGTAAAAGCTCAAAATTACCCGAATATATTTGTTACCACGGGATTTCATGATTCTCAGGTACAGTATTGGGAGCCTGCTAAATGGGTTGCGAAGTTAAGAGAGTTGAAAACGGATAACAACGTCCTTTTACTTAAGACTAATATGGATGCTGGTCACGCTGGAGCATCTGGAAGATTTGACGCTTTAAAAGAAACAGCAATGGATTATACCTTTTTGTTAGCACTTGAAAATAAATTGGTTGATGTTGAACTCATAAAACCTTAATAAGAATCTTCATAAGTTGAGGAAATTAATCATGAATTTTTAAGGACAATTCGACAAGAATTGTACTTTTGTCTCGCTCAAATGGAACAGAACCCAAAGATTCATAAAAACATTCTAGAACTTATTGGAAATACACCAATGGTTGAATTATATTCAATAACCAAAGGTTTAAAAGGTAAGTTCGTTGCAAAATTAGAATCCTTCAATCCTGGTCACTCTGCAAAAGATAGAATTGCGCTTCATATTATTGAAAGTGCAGAACAAAAAGGAATTCTAAAACCAGGTGCGACAATAGTTGAGACTACGTCTGGAAATACAGGTTTTAGCCTTGCAATGATTAGTCTTGTGAAAGGATACAAATGTATTTTAGCTGTAAGTGATAAATCATCAATAGATAAAATTGAGATGCTGCAATGTATGGGCGCAGAAGTTCATGTGTGTCCAGCAAACGTAAAACCTGAAGATCCAAGATCGTATTACGAAGTGGCGAAGGCCATTCAAAAAAGAACTCCGAATTCTATTTACATCAATCAATACTTTAATGATTTAAATATTGAAGCGCACTACAGGTCAACTGGCCCAGAGATTTGGAAACAAACTGATGGAAAAGTAACTCATGTTGTAGTAGCTAGTGGAACTGGAGGAACCATATCTGGAACTGGTAAGTACTTAAAAGAGCAAAATCCTGATATTCAAATTCTAGGTGTTGATGCGGTGGGATCTGTATTAAAAAAATACCATGAAACTGGTGAATTAGATCCGAAGGAAATTAAGCCATATAAGATTGAAGGACTAGGTAAGAATTTAATTCCGACCGCCACTGACTTTTCTGTAATTGATACTTATGAAAAAGTAACTGATAAAGAAGCAGCCCTTTGTGCAAGAGAAATTCTTGAAACTGAAGGGATTTTTGGCGGCTATACTACTGGTGCCGTATGGTGTGCAACAAAACAATATGCCAAAAAAGGAGTCTTTTCAGATGATAGTTATGTAGTACTTATATTCGCAGATCATGGCTCTCGCTACCTGAATAAAGTGTATAGTGACAGTTGGATGGAGGATCAGAAATTCATCTAAAACGTTTGCGTGTTAAACATTTGAAAAACTGCAAAAAAATAGGTTAATTTGCAGATTGATTACTTAACTGAGAAATTATGACGAATGACTTATTTGACCGTATAAAAGCAGACAAAGGACCTTTAGGAAATTGGGCCGATAAAGCAGAAGGCTATTATGTATTTCCAAAGTTAGAAGGGCCAATTTCAAATCGAATGCTTTTTAACGGAAAACGTGTCATTACTTGGAGTATTAATGATTACCTAGGTCTTGCGAATCACCCAGAAATCTTAAAGGTTGATGCCGAAGCTGCTGCTGAGCACGGTATGGCTTACCCTATGGGGGCACGAATGATGTCTGGTCATTCGAAATATCACGAACAATTAGAGCAGGAGTGTGCTGAGTTTGTGGGTAAAGAAAAATCTTACTTGGTAAACTTCGGATACCAAGGTATTATGTCTGCAATTGATGCGTTAGTGGGTAAAAATGATATCATTGTTTATGATGTTGATACTCATGCGTGTATTATTGACGGTGTACGCCTTCATCCTGGTAAACGTTTTGTTTACAAACACAATGACATTGAAAGTTTCGAGAAAAACATGAAACGTGCTGTTCGAATGGCTGAGAAAACCGGAGGAGGTATTTTAGCGATTTCGGAAGGTGTTTTCGGAATGAGAGGTGAACAAGGACGTCTAAAAGAAATTTGTGCCTTGAAAGAAAAATATAACTTCCGTTTATTGGTAGATGATGCTCACGGGTTCGGAACCTTAGGAGAAGGAGGAAGAGGTACAGGATACGAACAGGGAGTTCAAGATCAGATTGATGTTTATTTTGCAACCTTTGCGAAGTCAATGGCTGGTATTGGAGCATTCCTTGCTGGTGATAAAGATGTAATTCAATTCTTACAATACAACATGCGTTCTCAGATGTTCGCAAAATCGTTGCCAATGGCGATGGTGAAAGGAGCATTGAAGCGATTAGATATGATTCGTAAAATGCCTGAGCTTAAAGATAAGTTATGGGAAAACACGAATGCATTACAAAATGGATTACGAGCTGCTGGATTCGATTTAGGAACGACTAAGACTTGTATTACTCCAGTATATTTAAAAGGTGATATTCCAGAAGCAATGGCGATGGTGAATGACCTAAGAGAGAACTATGGGGTATTCTGTTCAATTGTTGTTTATCCGGTAATTCCTAGAGGATTAATCATCTTAAGATTGATTCCTACAGCTACGCATACGCAAGAAGATATCGACGAAACGATTGCAGCGTTTTCTGGAATTCGTGAGAAACTAGAAAATGGAACCTATAAGCGTATCGCAGCTTCTTTAGTTCAGTAAAATCAATTTATTTATATTTCAGACTTTACTCCATCAATTTTGATGGAGTAATTTTTTGTTTTACCATTTTTCTTCTCGATAAACAAAAGTTCAGTTGCAGACACTAAAAGATTCGTGGCTAATAGTTTTCCTCTGTATTTTTTATCAATAGCTCTAAGTAGAGTATGGGCAACGATATGAGTAGTTGCTCCAAATTTGGTTTACATCCTATCCAGAGACACCTCCAATGTATCCGATTTTACATATCCTCTAAACCAATAAGGGCTATTGTATTTAAAGAAAAAGTTACGCATGTCTAGCCAATCTTTTTTACTATAACTCACCGTATCTGGATAGTCTTCAATTAAGTCAAGAAACATGGGCTTAGTCATATGAGTATAGGCTTTAGAATTAAAATGTTGAAGACTTTTTTCTTCAAAATCAATAATTCCAGCATGAGCAAATACAAATGAATCTATTTGTAAAACAGATGTTTTATGTTTGAGCCAGTTCCCTAGAACCGATTTTTCAGGATGAAACAAATAATCATAGGTCGTTTTATGTGCAGTAGCAATCAATTGTTCTTTTGCACTTACGTATCTTAAATCCTTCGTCATTACCATTATTTCATGGTTTCCTAATACAACGTGAATTTTACCGCCTTTTTTGAGAGCGTCTTGTTCAAGTTTATAAATAAACCATAATACGTGCGTTACTTTTTTCCCTCGATCGAAAATATCACCGAGGAATACAAGATGTGATTTTCCACCAGTCCAGTTGAGATCACTATCAATGATACCAGAATTCTGAAGTAATTGAACAAGCTTTTCATATTCTCCAATCGTAACCTTACCAGCCGGAATCATGGCAACGGCACTAACGAAAGCGCGTACTATTGAGGAGGCCGAGGTTCGGAAAGAAAAAAGAAAATAATTATTTCCTTCTTCGCTTTCTTCCAAAACCGGTAGGCTTATTGTCTTTACGATCTCTTCTTTTCTTGCTACGTCTCCCTTTACTGCTAGGGTCTTTTTTAGTAATCTCTATGACGGCTTTTCTATTGTTGAAAACAGGTTTGTTTTTCTGAAAAGCAGACTGAATAATCTCTGAGAAGTTTTTATCAATTTCAAAGAATGAAAAAGAATCAAAAATATCGATTTCCCCAATTTCAACTCCATTTCCAATACCCTGCTCATTAATAAGACCTATTAATTTTGAAGGCCTTAATCGATCTTTACGACCTAAATTGATGAAGAATCGAGTCATATCCATTGATGAAGATTTCTTTCTTGAACCTTTATCATTAGAAATCATCTCATTCAAATCTTGGGCATTCTCGTAGTAGTGAAGAAGTGTGTTAAATTCGAGTGCAACGAATCGTTTGATTAATTCCTCACGATCAAATTCTTTCAATTGATTATAAATCTGTGGAAGGAAATCGTTCACTTTGGATGTATCGACTGAGTTGTCTTTTACTTTCTTCAATAAATGCAACAATTGATTCTCGCAAATTTCTTCTCCACTAGGAATCTGACTTTCCTCAATAGGTTGTTTAAGAATTCGCTCTATGCTTTTTAGCTTGGTAATTTCGTTTCTATTGGCCAAAATAATCGACTGACCGCTACGACCAGCTCTACCTGTTCTTCCGCTTCGATGGGTGTAATTTTCAATCTGATCTGGAAGTTTGTGATTGATGACATGAGTTAGATTGTCGACATCTAAACCTCTGGCAGCCACATCTGTAGCAACCAACAATTGAATATTTTTTCCTCGAAACTTAGCCATAACAGCATCCCGCTGTGACTGACTTAAATCTCCATGAAGAGCATCAGCATTATAACCGTCCTGAATTAACTTATCAGCGATCTGTTGGGTATCTTTTCGTGTTCTACAAAAAATAATTCCGTAAACCTCAGGGTAGAGGTCCACAATTCTTTTGAGAACCAGATACCTTGTTTTTTCTGTAACTCTAAAAAATTCATGACTAACATTAGCTGTTCCAGTATTTTTTTGACCGGCGCTAATTTCAATAGGTTTGTTCAGGTAGTTTTTTGCAATCTCTTCAACTTCCTTTGGAAATGTTGCAGAAAACAAAAGACTTTGCTTTGATTTAGGTGTATATCTAACAATAGCATCCAAATCCTCTTTAAATCCCATATTTAGCATTTCATCGGCTTCATCCAACACTACAAATCGAGTGTTTGATAAATTCAATGATTTACGCTTCAATAGATCTAAAGTTCTTCCTGGTGTACCCACAACAATGTGAACACCACGTCTTAATTCTTTCATTTGTTGTTCAATATTAGAACCACCATAAACCGTTAAAACATTAATTTTCGGCATAAATTGAGAAAATTCCTGAATATTCCTCCCAATTTGAATGGCAAGTTCCCTTGTAGGAGATAAAATAATTGCCTGAACAGATTTGTCAGATGTATCTAAATGTTCTAAAATAGGTAGGCTAAACGCAGCAGTTTTACCTGTACCAGTTTGTGCAAATGCCTTTAAATCTGATCTTGAACTTAAAATTTGTGGAATCGTTTGTGCCTGAATAGGCGTAGGGTTTTCATATCCAATGGCATGCAAAGCCCTACAAATGGGTTTTTGTAACCCAAGGTTTTCAAATGTACTCATATCTGTGTTGTTAATTGATTCACAGATACCCACCTGTAAACCTCCAATAATCGACTAACTCACGTTTTGTGAGCCGCAAAGATAGTATAACTTATTGGTTTACAAGCTTATTTTTGTAAAGATGCTAAATAAGGTTGAACATTCTTAGAAGAAATCGAAGCGTAACCGTTAATAACTCGGCCATTTTTATCAACTAGAATTGATCGTGGTAATTTACTCGATAAGAAAGCATGTGCAGTGCTATTGGAATCCAAATAGAATTGATTCTCGATATCAATGTTTCTAATGTGTGACTTCGACTTTCCATCAATTTTGATTTCCACAAATTGAATATTTGGATATTCTTTAGTTAAGAAATCAATTCTTGACGTGATGTAACTTTCTGAAACATACTCAGGATTCCAAAAGAATAATAAAGTGTTTTTGTTCTTAATGATATCCTTAATTCTTCGTGAAGCATCATTGTAGTCTTTCACTACAAAATTATTTATAGATTTATTCTTATGAACCGATTTAGTATCACTTAAAAGATTGTTTATAAGATTTTTATCGTCATTATTTGAAGTTAAACTTAAATAAGTTTCAAATGTCTCTTTATTGATATCACAAGAAGATTTGTTGTAAAAATGACTAATCACAGTTTGCTTCAAAAATGCATTTCTCGTTACTTCACAACTAATATTTCCATGAATTGTCGACAACAAGTCATTCGTGAATTTGGGGGAATAATTATCATGCATTGGCTTATGACCTAAGGCATAAGTTTTATTATATAAAAAATTCCTCACGTAATTTGAATACGGAGGATAATACATTAAATCAGATTTGTTGTGCGAAATATTTGACCTAAACGCGTAGAATGTTGAATCAATTTCGGGAAAAATATCTTTTTTGTGCGATCTCACATGTGCAATTGGATATCTCTCGATTCTAGCATATGCAGGATAGGTGAGGGCAATTTTTAAAATTTCCTTGTAGCCTTTTGTTTCCTCGGGATAATTGGTTACAAACTCATTGTAGGTTTTAATTTTAGTTTCAAGTAAACTATCTACCTTATTTTTAAATCCTTTAGGTTGTTTGGTGTATGCCTCATAAAAAAAGTTTTTTTCCTTTTCATAAGCCAGGAAACAATCAATAAGCATATTATTTCTTTCTGCACCTTTTCCGGCAAAGACAAGGGACTCATCAAAATCCCAGGTATTTAGACGCAACATTAAGCTGTCTTTCGGTTCTAAATAAATATACTGATGCTCGATACCATGCATGAAGTGATACAGACCTTCTTCCATTTTGGCAAAACTGCCCATAAATTTATTATTATCGTCCAAAAAGAGAGTGTCTATAGGCTTTTCCTGATAGAAAAGAATAACGTGATCCTCTTTCGGATTAATAATTTTTCCGCCAAAATAAGTAACGTCGTTCGACTTCTCGTTTTGACAGCTTACCATTAAAAACAAAGAAAAAAATAGAAGTATTGTTTTCAATAAATTATTCATCATGCCCAGTTTCATCCAAGAATCAAAAGTAAATAAAGCGTTGAATCGGCGTTGTTAAGGCGCTGTTAAAATACTTTTAACCTATTCCAAAAATTTAAGAACCAAAAAAATTAAAAATTCATTGAAAAATCAAGTATTCTAAGAAATTTCTATTCCTTACTTTTGCAAAAATTTTTACAGCATGCTAACAGTATCGAACTTATCAGTACAATTCGGGAAGCGCATATTATTTGATGAAGTAAATACGAAATTCCAAACAGGAAACTGTTATGGGATTATTGGAGCTAACGGTGCAGGAAAATCAACTTTTTTAAAGATTATCTCTGGAAAACAAGAGCCGACTTCGGGTCAAGTGCATATTGAACCTGGTAAAAGAATGTCAGTTTTAGAACAAAATCACAATGCTTATGATGAATATCCAGTTCTTGAAGCGGTTGTGATGGGAAATAAGGAACTCTATACGATCAAGAAAGAGATTGATGCCCTTTACGCTGAATATACGGACGAAAATGCAGAGAAAATTGGGGAATTACAGGTGAAGTTTGAAGAAATGGATGGTTGGAACGCTGATGCCGAAGCAGCAGCATTGTTATCAAACTTAGGTATATCTGAGGATTTGCATTACTCTCAAATGAGTGATTTAGATGGAAAACAGAAAGTTCGTGTGTTACTAGCCCAAGCCTTATTCGGTAATCCAGACATTTTGATTATGGATGAGCCTACCAACGATTTGGACTTCGAAACCATTGGTTGGTTAGAGAATTTCTTGGCTAATTATGATAACTGTGTAATTGTGGTTTCTCACGATAGACACTTTTTAGATGCTGTTTGTACCCACATATCCGATATTGATTTCGGAAAAATTACGCATTACTCTGGGAATTATACATTCTGGTATGAATCCTCTCAATTAGCTGCCAAACAAAGAGCTCAGCAGAATAAAAAGGCTGAAGAAAAGAAGAAAGAACTTGAAGAATTCATTAGAAGGTTTTCTGCGAATGTGGCTAAATCAAAACAGGCAACATCAAGAAAGAAAATGATCGAGAAATTGAATGTAGATGAAATCAAACCTTCTAGCCGCAGATATCCTGCTATTATTTTCAAAAGTGATAGAGAAGCTGGAGATCAAATTTTAAATATTGAAAATTTAAGTAAGACCCTAGAAAACGAAACTTTATTCCAAAACGTAGATTTGAACTTGCAAAGGGGAGATAAGGTGGCTGTAATTTCTAAGAACTCAAAGGCTGTCACTGCATTTTTCCAAATAATTATGAACAAAGAAAAAACTGATTCAGGGAATTATTCATGGGGAGTTACTACAACTCAATCTTACTTACCACTTGATAACTCAGAATATTTTCAAAACTCAGATTTAAACCTTGTTGATTGGTTGAGACAATACGCTCAAACCGAGGAGGAGAGAGAAGAAGTATTCTTAAGAGGTTTCTTAGGAAAGATGATTTTCTCAGGAGAAGAAGCTTTGAAAAAGAGTAATGTATTATCGGGTGGAGAGAAAGTTCGTTGTATGTTGTCCAAAATGATGATGAAGAGAGCAAATATCTTATTGCTTGACGAACCTACGAACCACTTGGATCTGGAATCGATTCAATCATTAAACAATTCTTTAATTAATTTTAATGGTACGATCTTGTTTTCAACACATGATCATGAATTTGCTCAGACTGTAGCAAATAGAATCATTGAATTGACGCCAAATGGAATAATAGATAGACATTCGACTTTCGACAACTACTTACAAGACGATAAAATAAAAGAATTAAGAACAAAAATGTATCAATAAAAAAAAGGAAGCACTGCTTCCTTTTTTTTATTATTAATTCCCTTGAATAGGACTGATTATCTTCACATCCGAGAACGAAATAGCTCCTCGAACCACACCGTCTATTGATTTTTTCAAGGCCTCAATCAGTTGCATCTTTAATTGAGATTTATGGTAAATTAAACTGACTTCTCTCGCTGGAGGTGGCGTTTGAAACTCTTTTAATAATCGTTTATCCTGATCAGCTAAGTCTAAAGAATGTAAATAGGGAAGTAGCGTCATTCCCATTCCTTCTTTTGCCAATTTGATTAAGGTATCAAAACTTCCACTTTCCAACTGAAAGCCTTTTTTGTTATCTGTTTTACGATTTCTGCACAGATTTATCACACTATCCTTAAAACAATGGCCATCCTCAAGTAATAGAATATCTTCAATTTCAAGTTCATCCACATTAATATTAGGTTCATTAAATAAACGATGGTTTTGAGGTACCAGACCAACAAATGGCTCATAATACAAGGGACGTTCTTTGATGGCTTCATTTTCCAACGGTGTTGCGGCAATCGCAGCATCTATGTGACCGTCAGATAATTTTCTAATGATTTCTTCTGTGGTCAATTCTTCGATAATCAGCTTTACCTTCGGATATTTTTTCGTGAAATTATTCAAGAACATTGGTAGGAGTGTAGGCATGATAGTTGGAATGATACCTAACTTAAATTCACCTCCAATAAATCCCTTCTGCTGATGAACAATATCAACAATTCGGTTACTTTCATCTACAATAACCTTTGCTTGCTCAACAATCTTTTTGCCTACTTCGGTTAATTCGATTGGCTTTTTTGATCTGTTAAAAATTTGAACATCAAGTTCTTCTTCTAACTTTTGAATCTGCATACTCAAGGTAGGTTGAGTCACAAAGCTATGTTCTGCAGCAACAGTAAAATTCTTATACTCTGCTACAGATAGGACATATTTTAGTTGGGTGATTGTCATCGATAGTTATTTCTTATAAAGATACGAAATTCCTATTGATAATACCTATACGCTCAATACTTAAATTTCTCTTAAATCAGTCTATGAATGACCGAATTCCAATTTCAAATCCCATAGTGCTGTACCCACTATTCGGTTTTTGAATATCGAAGTTCGAGACATGACCAAATTGCATTGAAGTAGAAATACTTAATTTTTTAAGTATATGATAATCAAAGCCCAAGGATAGGTTTTCAATAAAAGTAAAGCCTTTCGCTAATCGCTCGGTTCTTCGATCTATATGAGCAATTCCAGCCCCTACAGTAAACACGGCATCCAGATTAGAGAATATTCGTTGTCGAAAAGAAATAGCAAATTCTAATCCGATCAAAGAAATGCTTTTGGGAGTGGTAAACTCTAGTCTCTTTTCTAGATAGTCACTTTCTGAAGGCAGTACAAACTGCTCATTGATAAGTTGATGTTGAATTTTATGAAGCTGAGGTTGTACAATTAGTTCTACTTCTGAATTATTCCATTTTCTGATAGAATAAAAACCTTGGAGTTTTATGATGTGCGCCTGATAGCGATAGTCGGGATCATTAAAAAGAAAATTATCTTCTGTCGTAAAATTGTACAAAATCCCCAAAGAGTTGGGGATTAAGACAGATTTTTTGATTTTATCTTGTGCGTTATTCACTCCGTAAAGGAGTAAAAAGGAAATGACAATTACATTCCTTAGCATTTATGAAAACATAGGAGCAACAACCTCCGCTTTTCTCGAAGTTGAATAATCGTAGAATCCTTCGCCAGATTTCACGCCTAATTTCCCCGCAGTTACCATGTTTACAAGTAGAGGACAAGGAGCGTATTTCGGGTATTTAAATCCGTCATACATCACTTGAAGAATTGAAAGGCAAATATCCAAACCAATAAAATCGGCTAATTGTAATGGTCCCATCGGGTGTGCCATCCCTAATTTCATCACCGTGTCAATTTCCTGTACTCCGGCAACCCCATTATATAACGTTTCAATCGACTCGTTAATCATTGGCATCAAAATTCGATTGGCTACAAACCCTGGATAGTCATTTACCTCAACCGGAACTTTTTTAATATCCTTTGAAAAATTAACAATGGTTTCGGTAACTGAATCCGCTGTATTATACCCTCTAATAATTTCTACCAATTTCATGATTGGCACCGGGTTCATAAAATGCATTCCGATCACTTTATCTGGTCTTTTTGTCACGGCCGCAATCTGAGTAATGGAAATAGAAGATGTATTGGTAGCTAATATTGCATCAGCATTTGCACATTCATCCAATTGTTTAAAGATGGACTTTTTCAAATCCATATTTTCTGTTGCTGCTTCAACAACAAGTTCCACATTTTTTACTCCGTCAGGAATACTCGTAAAAGTGGTGATATTGTTTAAGGTATTTTGTTTGTCAATTTCAGTAATTTTTTCTTTTACGATCATTCGATCTAAATTCTTACTGATGGTACCTAAGGCTCTGTTCAGAGCGGCTTGAGAGATGTCAATAAGACTCACATTATAACCAAATTGTGCGAAAGTATGAGCAATTCCATTTCCCATGGTTCCCGCTCCAATAACTGCTATATTTTTCATATAAAGTTTAAAAATTATCTATTATTTGATGTGCAATTCGTAAGTTTTCGGTTCCTTGTCTAAGGCTTACGATTGGTGTAGTCTCATTATTTATGGCATCTGCGAATGTTTCTAATTCGTCCAGAATGGCATTGTTTGAGGTAATCCTCGGGTTGTCAAAATAAATTTGTTTTTTAACTCCTTCTGCATTTTCTAAAATGATATCGAAATCGCCGGGTACTTCTGGAGCGTTTTTCATTTTGACTACTTCCGATTTCTTTTCAAGCATATCTACAGAAATGTAGGCGTCTTTCTGGAAAAATCGAATTTTACGCATATTCTTTAAAGAAATCCGACTTGTCGTTAAATTCGCAACACATCCATTTTCAAAAGTAATCCTAGCGTTCGCGATATCCGGAGTATCAGAAATAACTGAAATTCCGCTCGATTGTATATCAACTACCTTAGATTTTACCACAGAAAGAATAATATCGATGTCGTGAATCATTAAATCTAGCACCACGGAAACATCAGTTCCTCTTGGATTGAATTCAGCTAGACGGTGAGCCTCGATAAACATCGGATTATTAATAGTCTCTCTAGCCGCCGTGAATGCCGGATTGAATCGTTCTACATGCCCGACTTGGCCTTTGACATGATTCTGACTCGCAAGAGTAAGAATAGCTTCAGCTTCAAAAACAGTATTAGCAATTGGTTTTTCGATGAATATGTGTTTGCCTTTTTCTATCGCCATTTTGGCGCAATCGAAGTGGGATAGAGTTGGAGTTACAATATCGACAACATCAACAGAATCGATTAGCTTTTCAATAGAGTCAAAAGGAGTATATCCAAATTCTTCTGAAACTCTTTTAGCGTTTTCGGTGTTAGGATCATAAAAACCAATTAAATTATACTTTGACGATTGCTTTAGTAATTTAAGATGAATTTTCCCTAAATGACCTGCGCCCAAAACCCCGATAGTAAGCATTGCTGATTTTTTTTATGGATTAAAATCTTGTCGAACAAAGATACAATTTTATAGGTTTTCCTTTCAATTTATTAGTACTTTTAGGCTGTTCAAAATTGATTCAATTTGAGGGATACTTCGAAACATCAGGGATTAAGAAATAAATTAGCTCAGGTATTAGAACAAAAAGGAATTAACCATAATGGAGTCTTAAATGCTATCCGAAAAATTCCAAGACATCTGTTTATTGATAGTAGTTTTGAATCCCATGCCTATCAAGACAAGGCATTTCCAATCGCTGCGAATCAAACCATTTCTCAGCCCTATACAGTAGCTTTTCAAAGTCAGACTTTGAACATTCAGAAAGATGATAAAATACTTGAAATAGGGACCGGATCAGGGTATCAAACGGCTGTGCTTTTAGAAATGAATGCAGAGGTTTATACCATAGAACGTCAGCATGAATTATTTAAAAAGACATCTTTGTTTTTACCGAAACTTGGATACAAACCCAAACGTTTCATTTTTGGAGATGGATATAAAGGGCTCTCAGAAAAAGCACCATTTGATAAAATCATTGTGACTGCAGGAGCGCCTTACGTGCCTAAACCTTTATTAGCGCAATTAAAAGTAGGAGGAATGTTATTAATTCCGGTGGGTGATGAAACACAAATCATGACCTTATTCACCAGAAAGTCTGCAACTGAGTTTGATAAAAAAGAATTGGGTGATTTTGCTTTTGTCCCCATGCTGGAGGATAAGCAGTAAATTATTCAGCTCGCTGCCAGAATGCGGTTCTCCCTAATAGTGAAAATCCAATATAGCCTCTGATTTTCAGTTTATTATCTTCCACCAATTTGATGTAGCATTTGTATTCTTTACCGTTCTTCGGATCTAGAATTTTTCCACCAGACCATTCGTCATCATTCTTTTTTAATCCACTAAGGATTTCCATTCCTAGAATTGGTTTGTCTTTTTTAGATCCTTTGCACTTGTCACAAACCGCGGTTTTTCTATCCGGATTTTTGATTTCAATAATTTTAGCGAATGCTTTTCCGTTTTTTTCATAGACTTCAATAACAGATTCAACTTTTTGTGTTGCATCGTTAAAGGAATGCCATTTTCCGAAAATAGTTTGTGAATTTGCAGTATAACTGATTATGATTAAAAATAGTAGAATGATTTTTTTCATGATCTTGATTTAGTCAAATTTAGCTTCTGTTTCTTCTGTCCATTTTCCTTGAACCCTCATAATTTGTTCCAATACATCTCTCACACAACCTTCTCCGCCTTTTTTGTAAGAAATATATTTACTAATCTGCTGAATTTCTGCTGCAGCATCATTTGGACAACAGGGTAGGCCAACCTCCATGAGTACCGGCAGATCTGGAATATCATCTCCCATGTAAAGTACTTCGGATGGATCTAAACTATATTTTTCTTTTAATAAGTTCCATTGTTTTATCTTCTGATGAGCTCCTAAATAAATGTCCTTAATTCCCAAGTTCGCGAGTCTGGTTCGCACACCTTCATTCGTTCCGCCTGAGATAACACAAATACGGTAACCCTTATCGACAGCGGTTTTTAAGGCATATCCGTCTTTAATATTCATGGTTCTCACCAATTCTCCATTCGGCATAATGGTGACGTAACCATTGGTTAAAACACCATCAACATCGAGGATTATTGTTGTAATATTTGGTAGTAATTGTTTGTAACTAATGTCCATTCTGAATAGATTCTGTTAAGAGTTTATACATCAACTGGTATTTCTCTGGTAGCAAAAGTAAATGTTTTTTTATGGTTTTCTGATCGTTTCGAATCGCTGGACCTGTTTGTGCTTCTTTCGGAGATAAATCTGAAAGTTTTTTGACGGTCTCATTGATTAAAGGATGTAATATTTCAAAAGTAATACCATACGATTCGCAAATTTCATCAGCAATTGTAAACATGTGATTACTAAAATTATTAGCAAACACGGCTGACACATGAATGATTTCTCTTTGTTTTGAATCAATTCGATAGACTTTATTAGAAATTAAATTCGCTACTTTTTCTAAAAGGTCATAATCTGAATCAGACTCGGCCTCCAAACATATTGGAATTTCACTAAAATCTACTTCCTTCGATTTTGAAAAACTCTGAAGCGGATAAAAAACTCCTTTGTTTTTAAGGTTTTTCAGAGAATTGATGTGCGATCCACCAGAGGTATGAACTACTAAATTGGTGTCAATTTGAGAAGAAACTTCAGCAATTGCATCATCAGAAACTGCAACAATAGCGACATCCGCAGAAGGTAAAAAACCAATATTTCTGGATGAGATTTGAGTACAATCAATCTCATCAATAGATTTGAACTGCTTTACCAAATGAAAAGCTACATTACCATTACCAATAACAAGGATAGAAATCATAGAACGAAGATATTGATTTTAAACGTTACGTATCAACAGTTTTGAATTTCAATAAAAGATTCTAAGATTTCTTATTTATAGTTTTTAATTTAGTCAGCTTTAAAGGAAATTCGCTTTAAATTCAATCTTATGAAGGATAAAAAACTCGGATTAAATTCAATATGCGTCCATACTGGAGAGGTAGAGGATACTCAATTTAAAGGTGCTGTGTCACCAATTTTTGTAGCAACTTCCTACGCATTTGATGATGTAGATGTAAAGAGATACCCAAGATATTTTAACACACCTAATCAGGAGCAGCTAGCCAAAAAAATTGCAATATTAGAACATACCGAAAATGCAATGATTTTTAGTTCGGGTATGGCAGCAATTAGTCACAGTATGATGGCCTTTTTGAAGTCTGGTGATCACGTAATTTTACAACAGGTAATCTACGGTGGTACTTTCAATTTTGTAGTAAAAGAATTCGAGAAATTTGGAATAGAATACACCTTTACAGATAGTAATGATGTAAATGATTTCAAGACTTTGCTGCAAAAAAACACAAAAATCATTTATATCGAAACGCCTTCCAATCCATTATTGGGAATCACCGATTTAAAAGCGATTGCAGAACTAGCCAAAAACAATGGAATTCTAACGATGATTGATAATACGTTCGCGTCTCCAATTAATCAGAATCCACATGATTTTGGTATTGATATTATTGCTCATTCTGCTACCAAATATATGGGTGGTCACTCTGATATTTGCGCTGGGGCAGTTGCGGCATCGAATAAGCATATTGAGCAAATTTGGGGTACCTCGATTAATTATGGTGGAAATTTAAGTGAGTATACAATTTGGCTTTTGGAAAGAAGTTTAAAAACCTTGAATTTGAGGGTAAAAGAGCAAACCAGAGTTGCTAATGAATTGGCAACTTATCTTTCTGATAATAAAGATATTGATACTGTTTATTATCCTGGATTACCGTCTCATCCTGGTTTTGAAATAGCAAAAGAACAGATGAAAGGATTTGGTGCAATGTTATCATTCGAATTGACTTCGGGAATTGATCCTATGGTGTTTCAGCGAAATTTAAAATTCATTAAACCCAGTATGAGTCTGGCAGGCTTAGAATCAACTACGGTAAGTCCGGCACAAACAACACATGCATTACTTTCTGAGGAAGAAAGATTAGAAAGAGGAATTCGAAATGGATTAATCCGTTTTTCAACCGGTATAGAGGAAGTTGAAGATTTAATTGAGGATATTAATCAAGCTATTTATGCTACCAAACGCTAAGGTTTTGCTTTAGTAGATAAGAAAAGACCTAACTGTAAACGATTTAAGTTCAACTGATTAATATGTTGTTTTAAATACCCTGTTTCAATTGAAACGGTTTCATTGAGGGCAAAACAAAGTCCGTTGTACCAGCGATTTTCGTTAAATGAATTTGAATTTAATTCATAGAAGATTTCATTACTCATTTTCAAATAAAAGTTATTGGAGAATTTCAATTTTCCTTGTATTCTATATCTGAAACGATTTACAAAATCACTAGAGTTATCAAAATGCAGATTTCTGTGCTCCAATCGAAAACGATGAGAAAATGGTGTTTTTAGGTATTTGGTAGAGTAGGTGAATTGTTCATAGAATCGATGTTCTAAAACATTCGGACTGTTATCATCATTAAAAACTCTATCGATATCTAATATTCCGTATCCGAATGTAGTTGTCCAGTTCTCGTTGATTTTATAATTCATTCCGAGATAAGCCAGAAACAGATTGTAATTACTCACTGTTTCAAAATTTCGCTCCTGAATGCCAGTTTGAATGCTCCAAGTTGAATTAAACTGATGTTTAGAATGTAGCATATACCAACTTCCAAGATTTGATTCCTTAAGATTTTGTGCGTGAGAAACAAAATACATCAGAATTAAGAAATATGTAATTAAACTATTGACCTTCATAATTTTATAGTTCAATATGTGATTCTAAAATTTCCAAATCAGAGGCACTAAAACCAATGTAATTACAAAATAGATTAACAGAAGTGGCAGGCCAACTTTCACATAATCTGTAAACTTATAGCTACCAGCAGATAATACCATTGCATTAGTAGTAGTTCCGACCGGAGTTAAGAAGGCGGTGGAGGCACTCACAGCTATTGCGATTAGTAACGGTTCTGCAGATATGCCTAATCCTTGTGCCGTTAAAATAGCAATTGGAGTCATCAACACAGCGGTTGCTGAGTTATTTATTAACTGGCTGAATGTGGTTGTGATCAAAAATATTCCACCCAAAAGAATAATCGGATTTTCCTTGCCAACGGTAGAAATAATGGATTCGGTAATTAATTTCGCGGCTCCAGTTTTTTGAATGGCTAATCCCATAGGAATCATCGCAGCGATCATGATAACGCTAGTCCAGCTGATAGTTTTGTAGGCTTTGTTGAATGGAACACAACCAGAAAACAAAACGATTCCAGCAGATAGTAGGGCAGCAATTGCTCCAGGTACAATCTTCAGAATTAACAATACAATCATCAATAAAAGAGCACCGAGTGCTATGTAAGACTTGTATGTTAATGCCGCAACATTTTTCATCATTTCCTCAGGACGTCCTGCAACCACCATATTTTGATGTTGATCGTTGATGTTTTCAATAGATTCCCATTTGCCACGAATGATAAAACTATCTCCAGGTTCTACTCGAATTTCATCTTCTAAATAGGGTTTTGAATGACGAGAAGCAGCCAATAACTGAGTTCGATAGCGTGAAAAGTATTCTTTCAGTTTGATTCGTATTCCTACCAATCTGGAATTAGGAGCAATGATAATTTGTGACATTCCTACCTCCTGATTAATCAAGTTGTTTTTTATTTCACTTTTCGCTGTTTCCTTTGGTAGTAGGCCTAAACGGAAATTAATCATTAGTCGGTTGATATCATAAGTATCACCTTTAACCGTAATAATATCATGATATTTTAAAATTGTTTCTGGACCAGGAATTTCTGTATATTCTTTTATTCCTTTGAATCGATTCGGATGTCTACGTTTTAATCTCAAAACAGAAACCTTGAATTTATTTTCTAAATCCCAATCACTAATTTTTGTGTTGATCAATGGGGAGATAGACCGAATTCTTAACTGGTAATAATCATCATTGATTTTATAATCTTCAATCCATTCATGTAAGGTTTCGTCAATATTGATAGGTTTATTGTTGGTTTTATTTCCAGGTAAAAGTTTAAACCCAATGTAACGGAAGTAGAGTAGTGAAATGATTAGTAAAGGAAGTCCTATGAATCCAAATTCAAAGAATGAAAATCCGTCACTCCCAGTTTCCACCAAAGCATTATTAACAATGATATTTGGAGGCGTTCCTGTTAAGGTTAATAATCCACCTGTATTTGATCCGAATGCAACCGGAATTAGAATTTTTGACGGAAATGTTCCGATACTCCAAGAAGCAGATATAGTGGCCGGAAGGAGGGTAGCGACTGTACCAGTATTACTTACAAAACCAGATAAAGTGCCCGCACCTAAGACCATATAAATCAATAATTTATATTTACTATTTTTGGTATATTCTAATAGTTTATTACTAGCCAAAGCTGTCCATCCTGTTTGTGATAATCCTTCTCCGATAATGAATAAGGCGGCGATCATTATAATGGTCGGATTACTAAATCCAATTAAGGTTTCCGGTAAATCTAAAATTCCGAAAATGAATAGACTTAGCATAGAAACCAAGGCAATGGCATCCGCAGAATATTTACCCCAAACAAAAAGTAAAATCGTAATGGTTAATATAATAAGTGTAATTGTCATTTTTATTGATTGAATTTCTAGGTAAACTTACTATTGTATCAGTATATCGAACATGACATAAGTCATTATTTGTAATCCCTTGTTATTATTACGATTTCTGTATTTTTATACCTGTTAAAATTGATACTTTTTAATACGAAATCGAAATAGGTTATTAAGTTTAAATCAAAGTTTAGGTATCTTTGAATTTTTAAGATAGAAAAAATATAATTTTAATATGAAATTAGACATTTTGGCCTTCGGAGCGCACCCAGATGACGTCGAATTGGGTTGCAGTGGAACAATAGCCAAAGAAGTTTCTTTAGGTAAAAAAGTAGGAATTGTTGATTTGACAAGAGGCGAACTTGGAACTAGAGGAACGGCAGAGATAAGAGATCAGGAAGCTAATGATGCTGCTAAAGTTTTGGGAGTATCTGTTCGAGAGAACTTAAATTTCAGAGATGGTTTTTTTGTAAATGATGAAGCGCACCAAATGGAGATAATTAAGGTATTACGAAAATATCGCCCAGATGTTGTGTTGTGCAATGCGGTAAAAGATCGACATATTGATCACGGAAAAGGAGCGAGTCTCGTGTCAGATGCTTGTTTTTTAAGCGGATTGAGAAGAATTGAAACGGCTGTGGATGGAGCTCAACAAGAAGCGTGGCGACCAAAACATGTATTTCATTACATCCAGTGGCAGCCGTTAACTCCGGACTTTTATGTCGATATAACAGGATTTATGGACGAAAAAGTGAATTCGATTTACGCTTATAAGTCACAATTTTACGATCCGAATAGCAAGGAACCAGAAACTCCAATTTCATCTAAGAATTTTATAGATAGTGTAGTATACAGATCCAGAGATTATGGTAGGGTAGCAGGTGTTGATTACGCTGAAGGATTTACAACAAATCAAGCCATTTTAATTTCATCTTTAGACCAATTAAAATAGAGATAATATTTTTTGGAAATAGAAAATAAATTATATTTGCATCCGCTTGCAAACGGTGATTGTAGCTCAGCTGGTTAGAGCGCTGGATTGTGGTTCCAGAGGTCGCCGGTTCGAACCCGGTCTTTCACCCAAAAAAAAAGCAACTCGAATCGAGTTGCTTTTTTTGTTTCGCAATTTAACATTGCAATAGGGGGAATAAAGAATATGGATTCAATTATATTTTTAAAAAGAGCGCCAATCAAATATTGATAAATAGATATTTATATTTAGATTTTATCAAATGTGATAAATACTCTAAAAGTGGTAATTTATTATTTTAATATACTACAATTATGAATTTATTACGATTTATTAGGTGAAAATTAATCGCTATTTCGGCAGGTAAATAATTAGAAGTCCGGATTAAGAAGATAGATTTCTAAAATTAAAGAAGCTTTTCTTTGAGGTATTTGGAAGTATACGATATAGAATTATCTAATACAAACTGATCGGGACTACCTTGATAAATTATGTCTCCGCCCTTTTTACCACCTTCTAATCCTAAATCAATAATGTAATCGGCACATTTAATTAAATCAATATTGTGTTCTATTACTAATATGGAATGCCCTTTTTCAATTAATGCGTTAAAACTCTTGATTAGTTTCTGAATGTCATGGAAGTGCAATCCTGTGGTAGGTTCATCAAAAATGAATAATCCTTTATCCTTTGTATTTCCTTTTACAAGAAAAGAGGCTAGTTTAATCCGTTGTGCTTCTCCACCAGATAATGTAGATGATGATTGCCCTAATTGAACATATCCTAAACCTACATCCTGAAGTGGCTGTAATTTATTGACAATACGTTTTTCGCCAATTGATTTAAAGAAATCAATAGCGTCATCAACGGTCAGCTTTAATATGTCATCAATGTTTTTATTATTCACATTGATTTCTAACACTTCTTTTTTAAAACGTTTCCCTTTACATTGTTCACATTCCAAATGAACATCGGCCATGAATTGCATCTCGATAGTCACTTCGCCTTCCCCTTTACAAACTTCACAACGACCTCCGTCAACGTTAAAGGAGAAATGTTTTGGTTTGTAGTTCCTTACCTTGGATATTTTTTGGGTGGCAAACAAACTTCGAATTTCATCATATGCCTTTATGTAGGTCACAGGATTCGAACGTGATGAGCGTCCTATTGGATTTTGATCAACGAATTCTACTAGGCTTATTGTATTGATATCTCCTATTACTTTGGAATGTTCACCAATTTTTTCACCGTAACCGTTTAATTGCTTCTGAAGAGCGGGGTGGAGTATCTTCTTAATTAAGGTACTCTTTCCAGATCCTGATACTCCAGTTACCACAGTTAAGGATTCTAAAGGAATTGTAACATCAATGTTTTTTAAGTTATTTTCTCTGGCACCAAGAATTTGAATTTTATTTTGTGAAGATCTTCTCAATTTAGGTACTTCGATTTGAAGACTATTATTCAAATACTTTGCTGTAAGCGATTCACTAGCTAAAATATCATTAAATGTACCCGTGGCGACAACTTTTCCTCCTAATGTACCTGCTTCTGGACCAATATCTACAATGTAATCAGCGGCTTTCATGATTTCTTCATCATGTTCTACTACAATTACGGTGTTTCCTAAATCTCGCAATCGTTTCAAAACACCAATTAAGCGTTCTGTGTCTTTTGGATGAAGACCGATACTCGGCTCATCTAAAATATACATTGAACCCACAAGTGAACTTCCAAGAGAGGTTGCTAGGTTAATACGTTGACTTTCTCCTCCGGATAGGGTATTAGAGGTTCTATTCAATGTAAGGTATCCTAATCCAACATCAGTCAAAAACGCTAATCTGTTATTAATTTCTTTTAAAAGTCGTTCAGCAACCTTAATTTGATAATCATCCAACCGAATAGACTTAAAGTATTCCGCTAATTCATCCAACGGTAAAGAAACGAGATCAGAAATTGTTTTTCCGTCAATTTTCACATAATCTGTTTCTTTTCGAAGCCTTTTACCATTGCACTGTGTACACTTGGTTTTACCTCGGTACCTTGACAGCATTACGCGATTTTGAATTTTATAGCTCTTTTCTTCTAAAGCTCTAAAAAAATGGTAAATGCCTTTGAAATCTTTAGTTCCGTTCCAGATTAACTCTTGTTGCTGTTCCGATAACTCAAACCAAGGTTTATGGATTGGGATGTCATATTTATAAGCCGCATTGACTAAATCCTCCTTATAGTGTCTAAATGAGTCTGTCCGGTAAGGGAAAATAGCATCCTCATATATGGATAAACCTGTATTTGGAATAACAAGGTCTTCATCAATACCAATAACATTGCCATATCCTTCACATTTTGGACAAGCACCATATGGGTTGTTAAAACTAAAAAAATGGGTATTCGGTTCAAGGAATGACATACCGTCCAATTCGAACTTATTATTAAATTCCCTTATAGATTCCGAAGAGAGATTTTCAATAAAGCAAACTCCTTTACCTTCGAAGAAAGAAGCTTGAATCGCATCGGCAACTCTATTAAAAAAGTCTTCATCATTCTTCATAATGATTCGGTCTACGACCAAATAAATAGGCTCTCCATGATAATCCTCAACTGGAAAAGAATCTAACCGATAGATTTTATCGTTCCATTTTAGACGAGCATACCCTTGTTGTTGTAATACATTTATTCTGACGTCAATACTTTTGTCATTTTCAAAAGAAATAGGAGCAAGAAGTAATAGTTTTGTTCCTTCTTCGAATTCTTTGATATAATTAACAACGTCCGATACAGTATCTTTTTTTACCAAATCGCCCGAAATAGGAGAGTAGGTCTTACCAATTCTAGCATACAGCAATTTTATGTAATCATAAATTTCTGTGGATGTTCCTACCGTTGATCTCGGATTAGTAGAATTTACTTTTTGTTCAATAGCTATAGCAGGAGCTATACCTTTAATGTAATCTACTTTTGGTTTGTTTAATTTACCAAGGAATTGTCTAGCATACGATGAAAGGCTTTCTACATATCGTCTTTGCCCTTCGGCATAAAGCGTATCAAAGGCAAGTGAAGATTTTCCAGAACCCGACAATCCAGTCACAACAATTAATTTGTTTCTAGGAAAAGCAACGCTTACATCCTTTAGATTATGGAGTTTAGCGCCTTTAATCAGAATAAAATCCTTAGGGTTTAGGGTTGAAATATCGTCTACTAACATCCTCGAAAATTAAGCCTTAAAAATACGACTATTTGCTATGAGAGCGAAAGGAAATTTTCTTGAAAAAAGAAAAATATTTGGATTGTTTTAAAAAAAAAATGATATTTGTTACTGATAACCACATCATTAACGCGTATTTAAAAAAATTACTTTAATAAATTTCGATTTAAAATAAGAGGTGCCAATCTCTTTTAAAGTAGTTAATATGCGTAGCAATAAAATTTTAGATAGTACCCTAGTTAAACGTTATATCAACGGAGAAGAGGCTTGTTTGGAGGTTTTAATCAAAAGACATCAACAACGTTTATACAGCTTTATATTTAGTAAGGTTCAGGATCGTAATGTGACGGAAGATATTTTTCAGGACGCGTTCATCAAAGTAATTCGCACACTAAAAAAAGGAAATTACAATGAAGAAGGTAAGTTCCTTCCATGGGTAATGCGCATTACCCACAACTTAATTATTGATCATTTTAGAAGAGTTAATCGTATGCCTACTTTTAATAGCACAGATGATTTTGATATTTTTTCGGTTTTAGGTGATGATAAACTCAATGCAGAAAATCAATTGATTAAAGATCAGATTTTAAATGATGTTAAAGAGTTGGTGAAAGAATTGCCTGAGGAGCAAAAAGAAGTTCTAATTATGAGAATTTATAAGGATATGAGCTTTAAAGAAATAAGTGAAAATACAGGTGTAAGTATTAATACAGCCTTAGGAAGAATGCGATATGCATTAATTAATTTGAGAAAATTAGTAGAAAAACATAAAATAATTTTGGTAAACTAACAATAATCAGAGGATTGCGTCGTTACAATTTTAAATAAACACATAAAAAAGGCGTATATGATGCAACTTTACTCTAAAAAGTCATCCAACTTAAGGATGCAACCCAGAAAAGAAACAGTTCAATTTTTGATTAATTTTTCCAAGTCGCTAACCATTGTAAAAACCAAGTCAAATAGTTTCATTGAATTCAATTTGAATTAAGAGTGGAAAAAGTCTCAACGGTGTTGAGGCTTTTTTTATTTATTTCATTTTATGATATTCTTTTATGACCGATTTTCTACCTATCTTTTTGGTAATCACGTCCTTTTCTAAATCCCAACCTCTAGCCGGAGAATATTCACGACCATACCAGATTATTTGCAAATGCAGATCATTCCATAGCTCTTTAGGAAATAATCGCTTAGCATCCTTTTCTGTTTGAACAACGTTTTTACCGTTTGATAAATTCCATCGGTACATCAATCTATGAATATGTGTATCCACCGGAAAGGCTGGTACATCAAATGCTTGACTCATAACAACACTGGCCGTTTTATGCCCGACTGCTGGTAAACTCTCCAAGGCCTCGAAAGATTGCGGAACTTCACCATTGTATTTCTCAATCAAGATTTTTGAAAGTCCATAAATCCCTTTACTTTTCATGGGTGACAATCCGCAAGGTCTTATGATTTCTTTGATTTGTTCAACCGTCATCTTTACCATATCAAAAGGATTATCTGCCTTCTCAAATAAGAATGGGGTCACTTGATTTACACGAACATCGGTACATTGAGCTGATAGGAGAACTGCCACCAATAATGTATATGGATCCCTGTGATCTAAAGGAATAGGAATTTCTGGATATAATTCCTGCAAAGTATTAATTACAAAATCTACCTTTTCTTGTTTGTTCATTGTTGAAATTTTCCTGTCAAAAATAACGAATACTTTTCGTTAATAGTCTTATTTTTGTTTAATTAAAAACAAATACAACTAAACAAAATGACAACACTTAAAAAAGGAGATGAAGCACCAAGATTTGAAGCTAAGGATCAACAAGGAAATACCATTCGATTACAAGATTATTTAGGTAAAAAATTGGTTTTATTCTTTTATCCTAAGGCGAGTACTCCAGGTTGTACTGCAGAGGCTTGTGATTTAAGAGATAACTATCAAACATTTTTAAGCAGAGGATATGATGTTTTAGGTGTAAGTGCCGACTCTGCTAAAAGACAAGAAAATTTCAAAAACAAATACGAATTACCATTTCCTTTATTAGCTGATGAAGATAAAGCTGTAATTAACGCATTTGGTGTGTGGGGACCAAAAAAATTCATGGGTAAAGAATATGATGGAATTCATAGAACGACTTTTGTGATAAACGAAAATGGAATTATTGAAGAAGTAATTTCGAAAGTAAAGACTAAAGCACACGCAGAGCAAATCCTTAGTTAAGGATTGCTTTTATAAGTTTAAAATTGCATACTCATTTTAAAATTCAGAACTCTACCAGTCATAAAATTTGGGATACCATATTGTCTTTTTGAATAGACATCTCTAACCCAGGTATTCGTAATTGCGTTCTGAATATCGAACATATTAAATAATTCTAATCCGGCTGTTAGTTCTTTAAATTTCGAGAGCCAGCCGGTTTTAAATTGTTTATTAGAATCTACAAATACATACGAAACTCCCAAATCAGCCCTTCTGTAATCTCTTAAGCGATCCTGAAATTGATAAACATCAGAATAAGCGGGAGAACCACCAGGGACACCTGTATTGTAAACTAAATTCAAGTAAGCTTTTAAATCAGGTAAATTCGGAACATAATCTTGAAACAAAATGGCAAATTTCAACCGTTGATCCGTAGGTCGTGCGATATATCCGCGATTATCCTGGTTTTCTGCGGTTTTTAAATATCCAATACTCACCCAACTTTCACTCCCTGGAACAAACTCTCCATTTAATCGTAAATCTAGTCCGTAGGCATAACCTTCTGTAACATTATCTGCGCGGTATCGAATACGTACATTATCGATGGAATAAGCATTAAGATTGGATAATGATTTATAATAAACCTCAGAGGTGAGTTTGAAGGGCCTATTCCACATTTGGAAACTATAATCCATGCCTCCAACAATGTGAATCGCTTCTTGAGCATCTACATTGACATTGACATTACCATTAAAATCTCTTAGTTCACGATAGGATGGAGGTTGGGCATACAATCCGCCAGACAGTCTAAATAGCATATCTTTTTCCCAATCTGGTTTGATAGCAAATTGTACTCTAGGACTAATAATCATTTTTGTTTCAGATGCCATTCCATTTCCGTTGACATTCCACATATGCGAACGGACACCAAGGTTGTACCATACTTCATGATCTCCCCAAAAAGCTCTTTTGTTATACTGAGCAAATGCTGTCATTCGATTGATGTCCACTAAATTTTCGGTTCTAATAGATTGGAATGATGTAATCTCACCTTCAAAAGGCTCATAGGGTTGATTATTCATAGAGTGGCTAGGAGGTCTGATAGAGAATCCGAGTGAATCAATAATTTCCCATTCTCGTATACGATCTTTAATGTTTTCTTTCTGAAATTTCACACCAAAATTCCATTGGGATTGATCTTTTTTCAGGGTTGCTCTAATTTCTGCGCTCGTTATTAATACGTCTAAATCGTTGCGAGCATGATTAATTTGAGACCCAATACCTTGAGAGAACTCTACTTCTCCAAAATTTTCTGATCCGAGAGAACTATCTACTTCACCCAAACGATAGAAGGCTGCAATATCAAAATGCTCTTCTTCTTGAGTATTGTAACGAGATACGGTTGTTGTTAATGAAAAATCTTCACTTACCTTATAGGTGCCCGATAAGGCTCCAAAAAGTGTAAAATAGCTGTCTTTTTCCTGTCCTTCATAGAATACAATTAATTCCAAAGGATCGGCAACGGTACCGAATCTAGTTCTTCTCGTTAATGGTTGATAGTTGTAATCATTGATGGAGAGGTTTCCAAGAAAGTTTAGGGTAAATTTATTTGACCAATCATATGAAATGTAGGACTGAATATCAGAAAAAACGGGTCTAAAATTTGTTTCTACTTGTTTGCTATTCACAAATAAACTGTTGTCTCTGTAACGGGCGCCTAACAATACACTCAATTTATTGTCTGAATATGAATTTCCATACGTAAGGCTTCCGCCTAAAAAGCTTGCATCGACCTGAATGGTTTCTTCAGATGGCTTCCGGTATGTAATGTCTAATACAGAAGATAATCTATCCCCAAACCTAGCTTGGAATCCACCCGCGGAAAAGTTGATGTTCTGAATCATGTTTGTATTGATGAAACTTAATCCTTCTTGCTGACCAGATCGAATCAGGAATGGACGATATACTTGAATGCCATTAACATATACTAGGTTTTCGTCAAAATTCCCACCGCGTACATTGTATTGTGTGCTTAATTCGTTGTTATTATTAACTCCAGGCAAAGTCATTAATACATTTTCAACTCCTGAATTCGGACCTACAATGTTTTTAGCTTTTCCTACATCAATTTTGGTGACACCCGATACACTTTTGGTTTTATCTTTAATAACGATTTCCTCTAATTGTTCTGTTTTAAGAATCAATTTGGGTGAAAATCGGACAATACTCTTTCGCTTTAATAAAAATGATTTAGAAAGTGTTTTGTGAGAAATATGAGTAAAGACGAGGGTAATTTCTTGATTCAAAGGCACCCTTAGTTGATAAAATCCGTCAGCATTAGTGGTTGTGCCGGTTTTGTTAAATGAAACAGAGACATTTTCAATAGGTTCATTCTTGGAATTCTTTACATATCCTTTGATAAAAGTAAAATCTTGGCCAAATAAGGAAAGTGGAAAAATAAGTAGAAAAATGAATTTGAATTTCGTCAACTTGAAATATTTCTATTTTTTAAAAAACGTTGCAGAAAGCTCATTCGTATTTCCAACGTTGTCTGATACTACAATTTTAAAGATATGTTTGCTTCCGACCAACTTTTTGTCCTTAAAATTATAGGTAAGAATTCCTCTTTTATGATTGAATTCCATTAAAATCCATTCACCGTCAATTGTAGCTCTGTAGTTTTTTATGCCCGATCCAATATCAGAAATCCTGACTTTCAAAGTCTTGAAATTACTGATCCATTGGTTGTTTTTGAAATATAATAATCTAATCTTAGGATTTTGTTTATCAATATTTAAGCTGTATTTACCTAAAGTTTTAGTCGTGGTGTAAAATAAACTATCTTTTTTACGAGTTAACTGGTAACTTGGGTATCTCGGATTTTCAACATTAACAATATACATCTGTTCTTTTTCTGCTTCCGAATATTTTGATACATCAAATTGGATGGTAAAGTTTTTATCGAGCGGAATGGTAGGCGTGTGTATGGATGCTGTACCATTTTCTTCCTTTAAGTCTAAAAAGGTATCCTCATAAAAAGTATTTCTCGGAAAAAGCACAGTTACATCTTTAAGCGAGAACTTGGCAAATTTATTCTTTTCAATTTTAAAGTTGGTAGAATCTTTCGGAGTAAAGAAAACTGGAATGGATTTCACGCCTTGAACTTGAATGGTTACTTCGCTAGAATTTCCTTTAAAATCCTTTACAACAATTCGTACATTGTAATTTAACCCTTCCTTAACATTGATTTGCCCGCCATTCTTGACATTCTCATACATCGAAAGCCTATTTGCAGGTTCTTTAAAGGTTTTTTGATATCTGCTTCTATATTTTTTAAAATGTTTATAGTCAATGTGTAAATTGATGAATTTACTTTCATGAAAAGCGAAGGTTTCGGTATCCCAATAGTAAGTTGATCTTCCATTTACAAACATCTCAATACTATAAACGCCATTTCGGTTGGGTGCAAAATTTAGTCGGTCAAACGTGTTGATACCGAATCCAATTAAGCCATTCGCATTGATTTTGTTCGCAACGTACTTCCCAGAACCAATTGCTTTAATTTCAACCTTTATATCGTTTTTCTGATTATTAATTTGAGCATAATCTGATAAAGGGTATGCCTTTAGTGATTGAATGACCGGATTTCTATTGTCTTGAATTTTGAATCCGAAATGTAGTGGATTGATGACCTTTTCGGTCTTTGTATCTCGTATTTCAAAATGTAAATGTGGACCACCAGATCCGCCAGTATCGCCCGAATAAGCAATGATTTGACCTTTCTTTACAGGGAATTTATCCTCTATAAAAAATAAGTTTCCGGTATAATAACTTTCCTTTTTGTACTGGACTGTTTTTACATTAGACTGAATCAGATCATTGTATTTTTGAAGATGAGCATATACAGATGTGTATCCGTTAGGGTGGGTGACGTATAGTGCTTTTCCAAATCCGTATTGAGAAACTTTAATTCGGGACACATAACCATCAGCAATAGCATAAATGGGTAAACCTTCTTTACCTTGAGTTTTAATGTCTAATCCGGAGTGAAAATGGTTGCTTCTGAGTTCTCCAAAGGTTCCAGAGAGAATTAGAGGAATATCTAATGGGCTTCTAAAATAATCTTTCGGGTAGTTCTTTTCTTGTGCAAACCCCGTAGTTGCTAATATTGAGAGAAACAAATAGATTATTAATTTCAAATGCAATTGTTTGAGGTAAATGTAATAAAAATGAAATTACAGAGAATTGTATTATTGATTCTTTAATTAAAAGTGATCTTTAATATTGCATTTTAGAGTAGAGAATATTATATTTGTATAGATAGTTTTTCTAGTAAAAACCTTTATGGAGAATCTTCTTGAAGCCATTGAAAAGTTAGAAAATAGAATTGAAGTTTTAGTCTCTAACTATGAATTTTTAAAAAAGGAAAACGAAATTTTGCTTCAGAATGTTTCCAGTTTACAAAAGGAAATTGTAGATCGGGAACAATTGATTGTAAATCAGCAGAAAGAGTACGATTTATTAAAGATTGCGAAAACTATCGAAGGCAGTAGTTCAGAATCAAAAAATACAAAGCTGAAGTTGAATGCACTAATTAGAGAAATTGACAAATGCATTATTCAGTTACAAGAATAAAGTTCTTTACATTGTGGAAAAACTAAAAATTAACATTGTCATTGCTGGTAGAAATTATCCTTTAAGTGTTTCTTCCACGAAAGAGGAGGAAGGAATGCGAAAGGCGGCCAAGTCAATCAACAAGTTAATAGCATTATTCGAACAGAATTATGCAGTTAGTGATAAGCAGGATGTGTTAGCCATGTGCGCTTTGCAATTCGCATCGAAGTTAGAAATCGCATCCTTGCAAAAGAATTCTACTAATAAAGATGTTCTTGATAAAATTAAATTGTTAACCGAATTGGTTGATAATCAATTAGAATAAGTTCTTTAAAATAAAATTTAATACTGCCTACATTAGTAAATTGTTTGATAAACTCAACACTAATCTATTATAAAGGATGAGTCATGGTTGCTATGGCGAGCCGGATTTTACCGGATACTTGATCAACCAGTTAGTCCTAAACCTGATATAATGGAGTTTATAAAAACCAGACTGATGTAGGCTTTTTTTATACCACTAATCAAAATATGGAAGGAGTACTAATACCAATTCTACTAGGTGTAGTGATTGGCGCAGTTATAGGATTTATTGTCTTAAAAAGTGTTGAGAAATCGAAAGGAAAAAAGATACTAGAAGAGACAAAAAAAGAAGCCGAGACAATTATCAAAGAGGCTAAGATTGATGCGGAATCAATCAAAAAAGACAAGATACTACAAGCAAAAGAAAAGTTCATCGAACTTAAATCAGAACACGAAAAATTCATTCTCGGTCGTGAAAAGAAAATGTCAGACGTAGAGAAACGAATTAAAGATCGTGAATCTCAAGTAGCTTCAGAACTCGATAGAAATAAGAAATTAAATCGTTCGCTAGAACAGAAGGCGAACGAGTATGAAAATAAGCTAGAACGCCTAGAACGTAAGGAGAATGAAATCGATAAATTACATCAAAGACATGTTGATTTATTAGAACAGATTTCAGGTTTTTCTGCAGAAGAAGCGAAAAAAGAATTGATTGCTTCTCTTAAAGACGAAGCTAAGACTGAAGCGATGTCTTTTGTTCAAACTTCAATTGAGGAAGCAAAACTTACTGCGGATCAGGAGGCCAGAAAAATTATCTTAGGAACTATTCAGAGAGTTGGGGTAGAACAGGCTGTTGAAAACTGTGTTTCTGTGTTTAACCTTGATTCTGATGACGTGAAAGGACGAATCATTGGTCGAGAAGGACGAAATATTCGTGCGTTAGAAGCTGCCACTGGAGTTGAAATAATTGTTGATGACACACCAGAAGCAATTATTCTATCATGCTTTGACCCTGTGCGAAGAGAAATCGCAAGATTATCAATGCATAAGCTAGTAACGGATGGTCGAATTCACCCGGCTCGTATTGAAGAAGTAGTTCAAAAAACTAAAAAGCAAATCAATCAAGAAATCGTTGAACTTGGAAAACGTACAGTAATTGACTTAGGAATTCATGGTCTACATCCTGAATTGATTAAAATCGTTGGAAGAATGAAATACCGCTCTTCTTATGGTCAAAACTTACTACAGCACTCAAGGGAAGTTGCTAACCTTTGTGGAATCATGGCATCTGAGATGGGAATCAATCCGAAATTAGCGAAACGAGCTGGATTGTTGCACGATATCGGAAAAGTACCAGAAACAGAAAGTGAATTACCACACGCATTGTTAGGTATGCAATGGGCAGAGAAATATGGTGAGAAACCGGAAGTTTGTAATGCGATTGGTGCACACCATGACGAAATTGAAATGAAGAGTTTAATTTCTCCAATTGTTCAGGTGTGTGATGCGATTTCAGGTGCAAGACCAGGAGCAAGAAGACAGGTTCTCGATTCATATATTCAGCGATTGAAAGATCTAGAGGAAATTGCCTTTGGATTCAATGGTGTTCAAAAGGCATATGCTATTCAGGCGGGTCGTGAATTACGTGTGATGGTTGAAAGTTCTAAGGTGAACGATGCCAAAGCTGCAGAACTATCCTTCAATATTTCCCAGAAAATTCAGAATGACATGACTTATCCTGGACAAGTGAAGGTTACAGTTATTCGAGAAACAAGAGTGGTAAACGTAGCTAAGTAATTTCTGTTACTTTCTCGGGTGATAGGTTTCTAAGACATCTTTTAAGAAATTTCTATCTAAGTGAACATACACTTCAGTTGTAGTGATGCTCTCGTGTCCTAACATTTGTTGAATAGCTCTCAAATCGGCTCCATTCTTTAATAGATGCGTTGCAAATGAGTGCCTGAAGGTGTGCGGACTAATTTTCTTATGCAATCCTATTTTTTCGGCTAAATCCTTGAGAATTATAAAGATCATTTGTCTGGTTAATCCTTTCCCGCGACGGTTTAAGAATATAGTGTCTTCAAATCCTCTCTGAGGTTCTATTTTATTGCGATCGGTTTTAATGTATAAATCAATTAATTGTTGAGCTCTCGAGTGAATAGGAACAAATCGCTCTTTGTTTCCCTTACCTAACACACGAATGAAACCTTCTTCAAAGAATAAATCAGAGATTTTCAAGGTGATGATTTCACTTACTCGTAATCCGCAGGAATACAATGTTTCTAAGATGGTTCGATTTCGTTCGCCTTGTGGATGGGATAAATCAATTGCGGCAATTAGACTGTTTATTTCAGATTCGGATAGGGTATCGGGCAATTTTAATCCAATTTTAGGTGTTTCTAATAAATCAGTAGGATTTGATTTTCGATATCCTTCAAATACTAAATATGAAAAGAAACTTCTTAATCCGGAAATGATTCTGGCTTGACTTCTTGGACTAACATTTTTGGAAATCTCATAGACGAATTCTTTAATGTTATCCGATTCAATTTTAACTGGAGAAATAGCCAAATCAATGGTTTCTAAAAATAGCACCAACTTTTCGAGGTCGCGAGTATATCCCGAAATGGTATTCTCAGATAGACCTCTTTCTAGCTTGAGGTAGTTTTGATAATCTTCAATAGCATTTTGCCATTTCATAAGCTAAAAATAAACTATATATTTACATTTTAAGAACTATGAAATTAATAATTATCAACGGTCCTAATTTAAACCTGCTCGGAAAGCGTGAGCCAGAAATTTATGGCTCTGAATCATTCGAAGATTTTATGGAGCAGCTAAAAGCTCAGTTTCCGAAAATTGATTTGGAATATTATCAATCAAATATTGAAGGCGAATTGATTGATAAGTTACATGAGGTAGGTTTTGATTATGATGGGGTAGTATTGAATGCAGGAGCTTACACGCATACTTCAATCGGTATTGGAGATGCTGTAAAAGCGATTGATACTCCGGTTGTAGAATTACATATTTCCAATGTTCATTCGAGAGAAGACTTTAGACACAAAAGTTTTATTGCTGCTAACGCGAAAGGTGTAATCTTCGGATTTGGTTTTAAAGGATACGAATTGGCAATTCAAAGTTTCATATAGGTTATGAAAAAATCCTTAAAAAACACCAATCGGGCCTTCATATTCGGGCTGTCTAGTCTTATTGTCTTTTTTGGATTATATGCCTTTTTCGTTTATGTTTATAGTCTTTTTAGTAGCCGAGACAATCGTATAATAGATATCTTATTCATACTAATTGCTGTACTATCTGGAATCGGATTATTCTTCAGTATAAAGGCATTGAAAGAGCCATTTAAAGATGCTTTAGCCAAATTCCTGATAGCCTTTTCTTTAAACTCAATATTCTTCGGACTCTTTGTATTTATGCTAGTAATGTCGTTAATCGAATTCTTTTAGTTGATTAACTAAACGATAATTCCATTTTTATGTCTGCTCTTTTATAATTGACATCTGTTTCCAATTGGATTTCTTTAAATCCTAATTTGGAGTATAGGCTAATTGCAGGTACTAATTTGCGATTCGAATAAAGAATTAGATTTTTCCATCCTTTAAATTTTGCAAATTCTATGGTGAATTCCATCAATTGTAATCCAAATTTTAATCCTTGGAACTCAGGTTTAACAGCCATCTTACTTAATTCAAAAAAAGATCCCTGATTTATTAACGAAACTACCCCAACAATTTCGCTTTGATAGCGTCCGAAGAAAATGAATCCGCCCTGATCTATAATATAACTTCTCGGATTACTTAACACCAATTCATCATAGGGTTCAACGTAGAAGTACTTTTTTAGCCATGCTACATTTAGCTCATAGAAGTATGGCGCAAACTCTTCTTTAAAAGGAATAATTTCTAATCTTGAGTCTGGCAATAGGATTAAATTTTTGAGTCAATGATGTCCATCATTTTTTGCTCTAGCTTGATGGTTTTATCATAAATTGATTTAGCATCATTAAGTATTTTGCTGGCGAAAGCTTTGTCTTTAATATCCTTGGTATTGATTCTTACGTTATAATAAGCTCCAATTACAGCTGTTCTTGCACAAAGGGCTCCAACACCGGCATCAGACAATGAGTTTTGTAAACCAGTTTCGGCCATTTCTAACATTACTTCCATCGAATTATATGCGGTTTCCATAACTCTGAACGGAACTCGAGTGGCTTCTTTGGTAGCCGCTTCAATCGCAAATTTTCTATCATTCACTTCTTGCTCTGTGTTTTTTGGTAAGCGGAAAGCAGCTATTATTTTATTAAAAGCTCTAGTGTCTTCATCGACTAAATAAAGGAGTTCATTTTTGTATACCTGTCCTTTTTCTGCCCATTCGGAATAGTATTTCCATTTATCATCCCAACCAGGTTTGTGTGCAGATAAATTAGCAACCATAGTTCCTAGTGATACTCCTAACGCACCAACATATGCTGATATACTTCCACCACCTGGTGCCATGGATTCAGAAGCTGTTTCGTTTGCCAATCCTTCGGCAGTTAAATCGATTAATCGCGCTGGTGTATTAGTATTCATCACATATTCAATAATTCGCTCATTTGGACTGAATGGTTTTAAATCGTCCAAACCAAGTGATTTTACAGCTATTTTAATCTTTTCTTCCTCAGAAATCCCCAATGATCGTTGTTGTTTCTTTAAGAAGTAATCAGCAGTATCTAACATGGCCTTTAATGGTACTAGACCTACCAATTCTGATCCAGTAACTCTTAAACCTCTTTTGGTGGCAGCTTTTACAGTCTCATCAAATGCCTGATGCATTGAAGTAATAGAAATATTGGTCAGGTTGTATGAAATTTGGGCAATACCGTATTCTTCGATATACCAACCAATCCCTTTAACCGCTTTTAGTTTACCAGGAATACGAATGGGATTTCCGTCTTTGTCTAATATTTTTTTTCCAGTAATAGGGTTTCCCTCACGTTTGATTCTTCCAGCCTCACGAATATCAAAAGCAACGGCATTCGCTCTTCTGGTTGATGTGGTATTTAAGTTGATGTTGTAAGCAATTAAAAAATCTCTTGCAGAAATCGCAGTTACGCCAGTAAGTGCAGTTTTTGAAGTGTAGGAGGAGGGACCGAAATCTGGCTTCCATTTATTATTAGCTAATTTTTCTCGTAGCCCCTCATATTCGCCAGCTCTTACATTCGCTAAATTTCTTCGATTTTCTGCGGTCGCTGCATTTTCATAAAAGTATCCTGAAATCTGCAATTCCTTTCCAACTCTTTCGCCTAATTTATGGGCGTAACTGACGGTTTCTTCCATGGTAATATTAGACAGTGGAATTAGTGGGCAAACATCGGTAGCACCAAATCTAGGATGCTCACCTGTTTGTTTCGACATATCGATAAGTTCGGATGCTTTTTTGATTAATAGAAATGCGGCCTCTATAACACTTTCAGGTTCACCAACGAAGGTAATTACTGTCCGATTTGTTGCTTTTCCTGGGTCAACGTCTAATAATTTAATGCCTTCTACAGTTTTAACAACGTTAGCAATGGCGTGAATTTTTTGCAAATCTCGTCCCTCCGAAATATTAGGAACACACTCGATTAACTGCTTTTTCATTGATTGATTGTTTATCCCATAAAATTACAGAAATAAACATCAATTAGTGAATGAAATTATCAAATCTTATTCGCTGAATTTTGGATTAAATAATAGCGAAGTTGTAGCGTAGCTAAAACAGGAAGAATTGCATAGGAATATGCTTGAATTTTAAAAATCCAAAAAATAAAAAGCAGACCTATTAATGCAATCAATAACTTAAAATAAAAACCAAACCATGATTTTATTTTATTCCTAAGGATTAGTAATCCGATATAAATATTAGGTGGGAAAGCCCATAAAATATTGAAATTATTAGGTGTAGTCGAATGATTAGTAAAGAACCATAAGAACAATAAAAACGTTCCGATAAGTCCGGTAATCATCAATAAAGTACCATCAAAAAATCTAAGAATTGATTTCTTTTGCTTAAATGAAATGTAAAGGACGATTAAGAACAATAACCCGAAAACCATTAATGGGCTAAATAGGAAAGAACTACTGTTTTGGGAAGGGAAGTCTGTAAGCAGAATTTCTTTTTTTACGAGAGGCTCTGTTTTACCGTTTCTAGTAATGGTACTCCTTTTAAATATTTCATAAATATAATCTGGTAAATAGGTGTATTCAATCGGATTTCGCTTTTTATCCAATTTATTTCCCAATGCCATATTTATTCCGAAACTTCCCCATGTATTCCAATGAAATTGATCATTCATTAATTCTCTAAATGAGAGATCTTTTTTGATGCCATCATCAACAAAATCAACTTTTTCCTTTAAAATATCTTTTGTAATGCCTTTTAATCGAGATGCACAATTGTCGAAAAATGGATCATACAAATACGTTGCATTTTTAGGAGCTGCATTTTGTTCCAAATACAGGAAAAAGGCCTGGCGCTCTGGTTGTGTCAAATTGAGAACTTGCTGCTTAATCCAACGTTTATCTTTTGTATATCCATCCAAAAAATACGAGAAATTGTATCGTACTAATTTGTAAAGCAATCTTCCCTGCACAAAATTGGTATAGAAGTTTGGTGCATTGAAATCAAAAACCCCATAATTATAAACGAGATCTAAATTTAATACCGGATCCTTCAATCGAAGTGCAGAATGTCCAAATGACTCATATAAATTATCACCAGAATCTACTGTAATGATGCTAATTTCTGAATACACGGAAAGTTGCACTTGTCCTTTGAAACCAACGGATATCAATAGAATAAATGAAAATAAAAGGAATTTTAAATTTCTCATTGTCTATAAAAACTGTAATCTAAGGTGATTGAAAAAATATTGGAAAACAATGCATTTCCAACACTACCAATATTTGTTAAAGCATAATCAACTTGGATGCCTTTGTATTTGAATCCAACCCCAAAATTGGGTTGTATGGACAACTCCTGAGAATTATCAAACTGGGTTTGGTATTGAAAATTCCCTAATCCAAATCTTAAATAGGCAATTTCATCATAGTCTAGTTGAAGTCCTAATGACGGATCGATACTAAAAGCAGAAGTAGCTATTAGATCATTCGTTTGAGCAAATCGAACATTTAAATCGACTTCGGATAGTAGATTAAAGAATCGACCCACTCTCCATCGTTTCGCTATTCCTAATTGTGCTTTCGGTTTTGTAACCTCCGTAGTTTCTGGTAATTCCTGATTTTGCCCTGGAATGGCATTTCTGATTTTTTCAAATTCATCTTCATTGATACTCCAGGAATTGAAAGTTGTGGTAATATCTCGAACCATTATTCCGAAGTACCAATTGTTTCTTTCAAACTGAATTCCAGCATCAAAACCGAATCCCCAGGAGGAAGCAAAATCACCAATAATTCTTCTGATAACCTTTGCATTTACTCCGAATTTTACATCTTTAAAAATGAGATTTCTTGCGTAAGCTACATTGATCGCGTAGTCTGCTGCAGAGAAAAGACTGACTCTATTAAAATCAATATTGCCTTGATTATCAATTAATTCTGTGGTATTTAAAATATCATCAACCCCAAATCGTATAATCGATACACCAAACGCACTTTCTCGATCTATTGGCATGGCAAATCCGGCAAAATTATAATTTGCTATTCCGGCAAAATAGGAGGCATGCATTAACGATCCTTGATAGTCTTCAATACCGACCAATCCTGCTGGATTCCAGTAAATGGCATTCACATTATTAGTAATAGCCACTACTGATTTACTCATACCTAGAGCTGCTGCATCTACACCAATACTTAAAAATTCATTCGAATAATTACGAAATACTTGCGCCTGAATGGCGGAATAGAAGAATAGTAGTATTAGAAAGGATTTCGTTTTCAATGAATCTGAAATATTAACAAATATCGAAATTGTTACTTAAATAACTATGATTTTAAAAGCTTATTGTTGATTAGAACTTCAGATTGATTTCTTTCTCAATAAATTGATGCATACGTTTTTCTAACCATCGATTTTCACTCGGTTTAAACGATGACATAAATCCGACATGACCACCATAATTAGGCGCTTCGAAAAAGAAATAATCCGATTTATGGGCTTCATCAAACGGGTAACATTCTTTTGATAAAAATGAATCATCTTTTGAACTGATAAGAAGAGTAGGTACTTTTATATTTGGGATGTATGGTTTAGAACTCGCTCGAACCCAATAATCCTCCGGACTTTTAAATCCAAATACTGGCGCAGTATATAAGTATTCAATATGTTTAAATTTTGTAGCCTTAAAGAGTTTGTCTTTATCAATTGGAAAATCAGGGAACTTATGCGATTTTTCCAAAACTTTATTTTTAATTGATTTTAGAAAAACTTCCATGTAAACCTTATTCTTTATTTTATTCATCTCAGCCTGAGAAGTGACTAAATCGATAGGTACAGAAATTGCTAAACCTCCTTTAATTTTGGAGGAAATTGAATTTCCTTGTTCCCCAAAATATTTCAAGGTCATATTGCCACCTAAACTGAATCCCACGATTATGATATTTTCATAATTGTAACCGTCGATTAAATGTTTTACTACAAAATCTACATCTTCCGTTTTTCCACTATGATAGGTGCCCAGCAATCTATTGTCCTCTCCGCTACAACCTCTTAAGTTAAAGGCAACAGTATCAACTCCTAGTCCATTGAAATAGTTAGCTGATGATACGATATAATTCGATTCAGAGCTTCCTTCTAATCCATGAATTAGCAGTATGATTGTGTTTGATCCGACAATCGAAAAATCAAGGTCGAAAAAATCGTCGTCCCATGTATCAATCCGTTTTCGGTCATATTGAATGGTGTCTTTCATGAATAATGGTCTATACATGGTATTAAAATGACCATTTCGAAACGGTAAAGTCGGTAAAAAGTCTGCTGTTAATACTGGCATAATTTAATTCATGATTTTAAGGTAAAGATATAGCTTTTTACAAATCCAAATTCGATTTCATATCTTCGCTAAAAATCAACTAAATGAATGTCTTAAGATTTATTCCGAATCTATTAACATTGGCCAATTTGTTTTTTGGTATTCTCGCAATTAATTATGTGGTTTTAGAAAATTTTGATAAAGCTGCTATCTGTGTTGTAATCGCTATTGGTTTTGATTTTTTTGATGGATTTGCAGCCAGAATTCTTGGAGTACAAGGTGAATTTGGTAAACAACTAGATTCTCTTGCGGATATGGTCACTAGTGGGGTAGTACCCGGATTAACAATGTATTATCTGTTATACCTTAATATTCTTCCATATTTGACAGATCAGGATGTGAATATTTCGTTAGGTCGAATGGAGTATGATGCGGGTTATATTCCGTACATCGGATTAATTTTAAGTCTGGCAGCATGTTATAGATTGGCTACATTTAATTTAGATACTAGACAAACGAAAAGCTTTATTGGTTTACCGACTCCAGCGATGTGTCTTTTTGTAATTTCTTTGCCTTTAATTCAGGCCTACTCGAGCGGCGACTTTGTGATTAATGCTCTAAAAAATAATTACGTTTTAATTGCAATTACGATATTGTTGAGCTATTTGATGAATAGTCCAATTCGATTGATGGCCTTGAAGTTTTCTTCCTTTGGATTTAAAGAGAACATCTCTAAATATGCATTAATATTAATAGCAATAGTTTTATTAATTTTCTTGAAGTATTTGGCAATTCCGCTTATCATCACCTTATATATTGTGATGTCCCTAATTTTTAAAAGTGAGGATTAAGATTGAAAAATCTTCTTCTTTTTCAATTCGAAGTCTTTTCCTAAGTATACTTTACGAACCAATTCATCTGCAGCTAGTTCCTCTGGTGTTCCTTCTTTAAGAATTCCGCCATTGTACATTAGATACGTTTTATCTGTAATAGCTAGAGTGGCTTGTACATCATGATCGGTTATTAGAATTCCGATGTTTTTATCTTTAAGATGCGCAACGATATACTGAATATCTTCTACTGCGATTGGATCGACCCCAGCAAAAGGCTCATCAAGAAGAATGAATTTTGGATCGGAAGCTAAGCATCGTGCGATTTCTGTTCTTCTTCTTTCTCCACCCGAAAGTAAATCACCTCTGTTTTTTCGAACATGACCAATATTGAATTCTTCAATTAGTGATTCCAATTTGAATTCCTGCTCTTTTTTAGACAATTTAGTGAATTGAAGCACAGACATAATATTATCTTCTACGGATAACTTTCGAAACACAGAAGCCTCTTGCGCTAAGTATCCAATTCCCTTTTGAGCTCTTCGATACATAGGATCTTTGGTGATTTCTTCATCATCAAGAAAAATACGTCCATTGTTAGGTTTAACCATACCTACAATCATGTAGAAAGAAGTTGTTTTACCAGCTCCGTTTGGTCCTAAAAGACCAACGATTTGACCTTGCTCAACTTGCAAGGAAATTCCTTTAACTACCTTTCGGCTTCCGTATATTTTTTCAATGTTCTCTGCTCTTAAAATCATGTATCTGCTCTAATCTGAGTCTAAAATTACATAAAAGAATTATTAATAAAATGATAATTCTTTATTGCTGTTCCAAAGCTTCCCAATATTCAACGGCTCTTCTTAAGTGCGGAATTACAATCGTACCACCAATTAAAGTACCGATAGACATGGTTTCCATCATTTCTTCTTTAGTTACACCCAACTTATGGCAAGTTTCTAAGTGATAAGCAATACAATCATCACAACGCAATACTGTAGATGCCACAAGACCTAACAATTCCTTTGTTTTTGCCGGTAAATGACCTTCTTTGAACGCGTTGGTATCTAGATTGAATATTCTTTTGATAATTTTATTATCGTCAGATAAAATCATATCGTTCATTCTAGAACGATACTCGTTAAACTCTTTTACTTTGTTGTTCATTCTTCATTTGTTTTTTCAAAACCATTCGCGACACTTTAATACTTGCTTCGTATAAAATTAGAATTGGAATGGCGACAATAATTTGACTGGCTATATCTGGCGGAGTAATAATCGCAGCAACGATTAAAACAACCACTAAAGCATGTTTTCTGTATTTTTTAAGGAATTCTGGTGTAATCAATCCAATTTTAGTTAAAAAGTACACTAAGACCGGTAATTCGAATAGAATTGAAACACCAAGTAACATATTGGTTACTAATCCAATATGACTATCCATTGTAAAATTATTTTGAATTAAATCAGTAATCTGATAATTGTATAAAAAGTGAATAGAGATTGGGGCAATTACATAGAAACTGAATAAAATCCCCAAAAAGAAAAGGAAAGAGGCTACAAAAATAAATCCTCTTGATCTTTTTCTTTCATTTGGAGTAAGTCCAGGTGCAATGAATCTCCAAATTTCCCATAGCAAATAAGGAAAAGAAATAATTACACCTAATATGACAGATGACCAAATTGAATTCATCAATTGTTGGGTCGGTTTTAAACTGAGTAGGCTATCCTTAAATTGAACATTACAAAAACCACTTTCCACTCCAAATAATTGGAAAAAGTCGCAGAACAATTCATAAGTGATAAAATCTGGTTTTCTATGGGCTAGCAGGAACCCTTCATAAACCTGTTTTTGAAAGACGAATAACACAATTGCAACAATAAATATTGCTGTTGCAGAGCGAATCAAATGCCATCGAAGTTCTTCTAAATGTCCTAGGAAAGACATTTCTTTTTCAGTACCACTCATTAGAAAATACCTTCTTTTAAAATGTCATGTAGGTGCACTACACCAACATATTGATTAGTATCATTCACAACCAACACTTGGGTAATGTTATTATTTTCCATGATGTCTAAGGCATCAATGGCCATGGCAGATTCAGTTATTGTTTTCGGATTTTTACTCATGATATCTCCTGCTGTAAAATCTTCAATCTTAGTCGATTTGCTAAGCATTCTCCTTACATCTCCGTCCGTAATTATTCCACAAATCGAATCTGAAGAATCTAAAACTGCAGTGGCCCCTAATCGTTTTTCAGAAATTTCAATAATAGCCTGAGCTACCGTAGCATCCGAAGAAACTTTAGGAACCTCATTTTTTACAATTAAATCAGAAACTCTTAAGTACAATTTCTTACCTAATGCTCCACCAGGATGGTATTTTGCGAAATCTTTGGATGAAAATCCCTTTAACTCTAACAAACAAACGGCAAGGACATCGCCCATAACCAATTGGGCAGTAGTACTTGTAGTTGGTGCTAGGTTATTTGGACAAGCTTCTTTCTCAACATAGGCATTTAATGCAAAATCCGCATTCTGACCCAGATATGAATCTGTATTACCCGTAATAGCAATAATTTTGTTTTGACTGTTCTTGATTAACGGAATTAACACTTTAATTTCTGGAGTATTCCCACTTTTTGAGATACACACCACCACATCGTCTTTCTGGATGATTCCAAGGTCACCATGAATGGCATCCGCAGCATGCATAAAGATAGAAGGTGTTCCAGTTGAATTTAAAGTGGCTACAATTTTAGATGCAATATTGGCACTTTTGCCAATTCCGGTGACAACAACACGACCTTTTGATTCTAAAATGCAGTTCACAGCATTTACCAAATTATCATCAATAAGTTCTGATAAATATGCTATGGCCTGGCTTTCTGCTAAAATGGTTTGTTTAGCTTTTTGAAGAATTAATTCGCTATTTTTCAAGTTGTCTTATTTTAACAGAATAAAAAAAAGTTTTATCTTAGAAATTAAAAACAAAATTAGCACAAAAATAGCATCTGACCAATATGATTAAATGATGTTTCAAAAGTGCAATTTGTAAATGCCTGCTTCTATAAATGGATTTATATAAACCATTAAAGAAATATTTCGGTTTTACTTCTTTTAAAGGACTTCAAAACGATGTGATTGAAAGTATTGTTAATGACCGCAATACTTTCGCTATTATGCCCACTGGTGGCGGTAAATCTTTATGTTATCAGCTTCCTGCCTTAATGAAAGAAGGTACTGCCATTGTCGTTTCTCCTTTGATTGCGTTGATGAAAAATCAGGTGGACGCTATTCGAGGAATTTCAGAAAATAATGGAATTGCCCATGTTTTAAACTCCTCTTTGAACAAAACGGAAGTAGCAAAGGTGAAAAGTGATATTGCAGATGGAACAACTAAACTCTTATACGTTGCTCCCGAATCTTTAATTAAAGAGGAGTATGTTACTTTTTTAAAGAGTCAGAAAATTTCTTTTGTTGCCATTGATGAAGCGCACTGTATTTCGGAATGGGGTCACGATTTCAGACCAGAATATCGAAACCTTAAACATATTATCAAAGCTATTGATAATGTTCCTGTCATTTGTCTAACAGCTACAGCTACTCAGAAGGTACAGGATGATATTTTAAAAACATTGGGTATCACAGATGCCAATAAGTTTAAAGCATCGTTCAATCGTCCAAATTTGTTTTATGAGGTACGCCCAAAAACAAAAGATGTTGAAAAAGATATTATTCGATTTATTAAACAACGTACGGGAAAATCTGGAATTGTTTATTGTTTAAGTAGAAAAAAAGTTGAAGAAATCGCACAGATCCTTCAGGTTAATGGTATCAAAGCCGTTCCTTATCATGCAGGTCTTGATGCTAAAACTAGAGTAAAACATCAGGATATGTTCTTAATGGAAGATTGTGATGTTGTTGTGGCGACAATAGCCTTCGGAATGGGCATTGATAAACCAGATGTTCGATTTGTTATTCATCATGATATTCCGAAGAGTTTAGAAAGTTACTACCAGGAAACCGGACGAGCAGGAAGAGATGATGGTGAAGGGCATTGTTTGGCATTCTATTCTTATAAAGACATTGAAAAGCTTGAAAAGTTTATGGCGAGCAAACCAGTTGCTGAACAAGAGATTGGTCATGCCTTGCTTCAGGAAGTTGTCGGATACGCCGAAACCTCAATGAATAGAAGAAAGTATCTTTTGCATTACTTCGGTGAGGAATTCGATGAAGTTAATGGTATCGGGGCAGATATGGATGACAATACCCGGAATCCGAAGAAAAAGCACGAAGCAAAAGATGACGTAGTAAAATTGTTAAGTGTTATTCAAAAAACACTTCAAAAATATAAGTCCAAAGAAATAGTGAATACCTTAATTGGTAAAGAAAATGCCCTACTGAATTCTCATAAAACCCATTTGCAACCCTTCTTCGGAATCGGAAAGGAAAAAGAAGCTGGTTACTGGATGGCATTGATTCGACAGGTCTTAGTAGCTCATTTCATTACTAAAGAAATTGAACAGTATGGAGTGCTGAAGATTTCAGAAAAAGGAAAGGAATATCTTGAAAATCCGACGAGTTTTATGATGACAGAGGATCATGTTTATGATTCTGAAGAGGATAATTCAATTATTACAAATACCAAATCTAACGCTGCTGCAGCTGATGAGAATTTAGTAAAACTTCTAAAAGATCTTAGAAAGAAAGTTGCAAATAGACAAGGAGTACCGCCGTTTGCTGTTTTCCAAGACCCTTCAATTGATGATATGGGATTGAAGTATCCAATCAATCTTGATGAATTGGCAAAAGTTCATGGAGTAGGAGAAGGGAAGGCTAGAAAATTCGGAAGAAAGTTTGTTCAGTTAATTGAAAAGTACGTTGAAGAGAACGACATTTTACGCCCAGATGATTTAGTGGTAAAGTCTACTGGAATGAATTCTGGACTAAAACTATTTATCATTCAGAATACAGATAAGAAAATACCATTAGAAGATATTGCAAAGTCCAAAGGTTTAGAAATGAGTGAGTTGATTAAGGAAATGGAAGCCATAATTTACTCTGGAACCAAATTGGATATCAACTATGCTCTTGAGGATATTTTAGATGAAGATCAGCAAGAAGAAATTTTTGATTATTTCATGGAAGCTGAATCAGATAAAATTCAAGAAGCCCTTGACGAGTTTGATGGTGAATATGATGATGAAGAATTACGATTAATGCGTATCAAATTCATTAATGAGGTAGCCAATTAAAATGTACTACATACTTAGGTAAGAAAGTAAAAAGCCTAACACAATTACTCCAAACTTCTTTACGTTAAACTTATGATTTTCAGTAGATTCGAATAGAATTACTGTCGATATATGTAAAAATATACCAATAACTACCGCCGTTATTTCTGGCATATATTTATCTAAAATTTCCAATTTATCACCTACAAAAGTTCCTAGTGGACTCATAAGAGCAAATACCAATAAAGCTAAAACAATTGATAGCTTTGGAAGTTCTTTCTGAATAAAGAAAGCCGTCAACACAATTGCAATAGGTAATTTATGAATAGCGATGGCCCAAACTAAACTTTCATTCGAGCTCAAGACTGGCATACCTTCTAAAAGGGAATGAATGCATAAACTTGCAAAAAACACAAAATGAAAGGTCCCTTTTTGACCTTTTAAGTGGCTATGACCATGTTCGATCCCTTTAGAGAATGATTCTAAAATGGACTGTAACAGAATACCGAAAAGAATTAATAATCCTATTCCATTTCCAAATTTTGAGTTTTCATAAATCTCAGGTAATAAGTGGAGCACGGTAATGGCTAAAAGATAGGCGCCACTAAATGCCAATAATAATCGTAATCCTTTTTGATCCGGTTTATAAATATATACCAATGTAGCACCAATTACAACAGAAAGAAATAGTATTAAATAACTCATTTAGCTACAAAAATTAGTCGGCCCGAGGAAGTTTCATCAAATGAATTCAAATGATAATCTCCAAAAATTGCTTCAATTTTAAATCCTGCTTCGATCAGCATCTTTTGCAATGTACTAAAATCCAAATATTTCACATTTTCTGTGAAATGAAATTGTTTATCATCATGGTGAAAAGAAATATGCTTTAAGATTTCACCGTCCTTTATTTTGCGATGAATTACAAATGGAATATTATCAACTACCTTAATCTCATTACTAACCAAATGTTTTTTTACAAATGAGGCGTTCATAAAATCTAGAACGAATTTACCGTTAGGCAGTAACCCGTTTTTGATGTTCTGAAGAACCAGACTATTATTTCCTTGGTCGAAGTATCCGAAACTTGTAAAAAGATTGAGAATAATATCGTATTGATGCTTGAAAGGCGTTCGAATATCATGAACCTCAAAAGATAGATTTTCATTTTCGAATTGTTTAGCGAATTCAATACTTTTTACAGATAAATCTGCCCCTGTAACTTTATATCCAAGAGAATTTAAATATTTCGAATGTCTTCCTTTTCCGCAAGGGACATCTAATATATGTAAACCTTCTGGAGGAGATAAGAAATTCATTATTGTCTCAATGAATTCCTTCGCTTCCTCATCATTTCTATCCTTATACAGAATATGATAAAATGGGGTGTTGAACCAATTTTTAAACCAATTTACTTTTTCCATTTCGAGGACATAAAAGTAAACATTTTAAATTGTTGTCCTCCTCGTTTTATAGTGTACTTTTGTAGAAATTTATTAGAATGCAAAAAGATTATGCCATGGTGGCAACAACGCTTTTCGGACTTGAAAGTGTTTTAGCCAAAGAACTATTAAACTTAGGTGCCAAAAACATCAAAGAAGGTATTCGTAGTGTTTCTTTTGAAGGGGATCTAGGGTTTATGTATAAGGCAAATCTTTCTCTTAGAACAGCAATTCGAATCTTAAAGCCCTTGAAAAAAGTTCGTATTTATAACGAAAAGGACTTATATCAACAAATTCAGCGGATTAAATGGGAGAGATATCTTTCAGTAGATAGCACTTTTGCAATTAATGCAGTGGTAAATTCCAATCACTTCACCACTAATTCGCATTACATTGCGCTAAAATCAAAAGATGCGATTGCCGATTATTTTAGACATAAGGAGAGTAAACGGCCAAATGTAGATATTAAAAATCCAGATTTAAGAATTCACATTCATATTCAAAAGGAGTTTTTAACTATTTCCATTGATTCTTCTGGTGATTCATTGCATAAACGCGGATATAGAACGGCTACGAATATTGCTCCTATTAATGAGGTGTTGGCTGCGGGAATGGTCCTGTTATCTGGATTTACTGGTGAGGAGAACTTTATTGACCCTATGTGTGGCTCAGGAACTATACTGATTGAAGCAGCCATGATTGCTTGTAATATCCCCGCCAATATCAACAGAAAACGGTTTGCTTTTGAAAAGTGGAAAGATTATGATGAAGATTTGTTTTACACAATTCATGATTCATTATTAAAACGAATTAAATCGTTGCATTGTAAAATCATGGGATTTGATAAGGCACCATCTGCAGTTCGAAAAGCGAAACAAAATTTAATAAATGCCAATTTAGAGGAATTTGTAGGAGTACATCATGTAAACTTCTTCAATTCTAAAAAAGAAGTGTTCGGAAATACGATTATTATGTTCAATCCGCCTTATGGAGAACGTTTATCGATTGATACGGAGGAATTCTACAGAAATATAGGGGATACGCTTAAAAATCATTATTCGGGCTCTGCGGCCTGGATTATCACTTCAGATATTCAAGCATTAAAGTATGTTGGTTTGCGAACCTCAAAACGAATTCAGTTAAGAAATGCAAGTTTAGACTGTCGATTCGTGAAATATGAGTTGTACGAAGGAACTCGAAAGGCAAAATATTTGAACGAATAAGCGGTATTATTCGCCTCCTAACCAAACATCATATTCTTTAAAGGAGTAAATAGTTGCAGGAATCCCGTAAGTGTTTTCACCTTGTCAAACTCGAGTCCTTGGATCTCCCATTTTTGATTCCACCCATCTTTTATTTTCTAGATAGTCTTCGTAGCTAGCTAAAATATCAGGTTCATCAATGTCTTCTTCGGTAAGATGAAATTCTTGAATTCGATAGTCCCATTTTAAGTTTTTCGAATCTTCTGGAAATGATTTTTCAACCTCAGGATTAAAAAATGTGTTCTCATAGAAATTGATACACTCTCCAATTGCACATACTACTTGGCATTTTGAAACATCCTGTGGAAAATACCAGATTTTTAAATAATACGGCTCACCTAATTTATCTAGCTGATTTTTCCAATTTGAATATATCTCGAAAATTCCCTCGACAATCTTTTGTCGTGTTTTCCCCTTCGGAGGTGAGAAAGTACTATTTGTAATACTGATGTTTCGATAGGTTGGAACCCAAACCTTTACATAATCTCTCTGATTTTTTTCTAAGTAAGATTTCTAGATGTTTCAAATGATTTTTCCAATCTTCAATAGAAGCCCAAATCCTTTTATGTCCCCTAATCTTCTTTAATCTTTTCATGCTTCTAGTACTGCTTTTAGCCATGCATCAGGATTTTCTAACATTAGGAAGTGTCCGGTATTCTCAATCCATATGATTGAATTATTTGGTATTTCAGACGCCAATGTTTCTCCGATTTTTGGAATAGCAATAGGATCGTTCTTTGCCCAAATTATTTTCGTTGGAATTTGTGTGGCTTTTATCGCTCCTACCCATCGATCCCAATAAGTGTATCGTTCTGTGATGTATTGAGTTAATTGATGTATTACTTTTTTTCCAGAATTAAAATTTAATGTTGCCCACATTTCTTCCAATTCAGAATCTGTAACTTTAGTAGGATCATAATAAATGTTCCTCATATTTTTTCGGAAAATAGGATAGTTGGTCAATTTAGCAACAAAAGGTCCTGTCCATTTATTTCGAAGTAATTTCTGAATCGTTCTAAGTTTCGAAAATTCAATATGAATACTTCCATTACAAAGAATTAATTTTTTGATATTCAAATCAATTGAATTGGCATTTGATCTTGTGATGATTTCTGTTGCAACAGATGTTCCATAATCATGAGCTAGGAGAGTAGCTTCCTTGATGCCTAAGTGTCTCCATAAAGCCAATGCTCTATCAGCCTGTTGAATGAGGGAATAACTTTCATTTTGTGGCTTATCAGAAAACCCAAATCCTAAGTGATCATGTATAATTACTCTATAACTTTCAGAAAGCTGGTCTATAACTTTATAATAATCGTAAGACGAAGTAGGGTAGCCATGTAAGATTAACAATGTGTTTTTCGATGTCCCTTTATCAATTACAAACAATTTATGCCCTAAAACGTCTACAAAGTTGCCTCTCGTGAACCAGGTTGATGCCTTCATAACTCAATTGAAATGAGTACAATGTACTAAATAGAAAGATAAAATGTAGTTAAAAAAAAAACGAAGTGATCAAATATTCTCAGTTTATTTGATCACTTCGTGGGGGAAATTGCTTAATAGGGGTTTCTAAAATGTAGGGTTCGCGTAGTCGTTTTGCCCCTAACTTATGTTTAACCTCAAAATCCTTCGATGACGAATAATTTACTGCCATCGATATTGATATGTTATCCTAAATTAAGAAAATCTTGAAGTTGCATAAGCGTGGTTTTTTAATCTCCTACATATACTAAAATATGTATTTTTAATGGTATTTAGATGACTTGACTGAGTGTTTGGTCTTTTTTGTAATAACTGATTTGAATCAAGTATTAGTACTTATATTAGGAAATAATCAATAATACCTTAAATAAATTTTGTTCATTATCATATAGATTTCAAATATGGTTAATTTTGTTCGAAATTAAAAATATTAATTGAATCTATTTCCTGTTCAATAGGGCATGTTAGAGGTACAAATTCCTTTACAAAATTTCAGTTATTTTTTATAAGTTAACTATTAATTACCAAAAATAGAGATATCGTGTTTTTTGTAGATGTTATTTTACCCGTTCCGATAAAAAAAATGTTTACGTATCGAATTACTGAATCTGAGTTTAATTTTGTAAAAAAAGGAACTCGTTTGGCGGTTCCATTTGGTAAAAACAAGATTTACACAGGCCTGGTTTTTTCTACCCATCTCGATCCACCAACTGCATACGAAGCAAAAGATATTTATCAGATATTAGATAAAAATCCTATTGTTACAGAAAAGCAATTACAACATTGGGAATGGTTGGGGAACTACTACATGTGTTCATTAGGGGAAGTCTTTAGGGCTGCTATTCCATCAGCTTTATTACTTGAAAGTGAAACTAACATTTACTTAAATAAAAATTTTCACAAGGACTTGCCCCTTTCTGATGATGAGTTCTTAATTCTAGAAGCTCTTGAGCACCATACTCAATTATCAGTTCATCAAATTTCTGATATTCTTGACAAGAAGGGCGTAATGCCTGTAATAAATGGATTATTGGAGAAGAGTGTGATTTATGTGAAAGAGGAGATTTACAAACAATATAAGCCCAAACTTGTTAAATACGTTCGTCTTACCAATACATATGCTGATGAGGACGAATTGAAATCTCTTTTAGAATTACTTCACCGTGCTCCAAAACAAAAAGATGCTGTTCTTGGATATTTTCAATTATCGGCTAGTCAAAATCTTATCACCCCCAAACTATTAGAATCTGAAATACAAATATCTCAGGCGGTAATTAATTCACTAGAGAAAAAGGGTGTATTCGAATTTTTCTATCATCAAAAAGATCGCATATCATTTACAGATCCTGTACACCCGTTAAAAAGCCTATCTCAAAATCAGACAAAAGCGTATCTGTCAATTAAAGAGAAATTTACCCGCCAAAATATTAACTTGTTACATGGTGTAACCAGCTCTGGAAAAACAGAAATCTACGTTAAGTTGATTGAGGATATTTTACCAACCAATAAACAAGTATTATTTCTTCTTCCGGAAATCGCATTAACAACTCAAATTATTGGGAGACTTCAAAATTATTTTGGAGACAAGATCTCTGTCTTTCATTCGAAATACTCAATGAATGAGCGGGTAGAAGTGTGGAATAATGTTTTGAATAATAAATCTAAAGCTCAAATTATTATTGGTGCCAGATCCGCCCTATTTTTGCCTTTTTCGAATCTTGGTTTTATTGTTGTTGACGAAGAACATGAAACATCATATAAGCAATTTGATCCTGCTCCTCGTTATAATGCCAGAGATGCAGCTATTGTTTTAGGAACAATTCACAATTCAAAAGTATTGTTAGGGTCTGCTACACCATCCATAGAAAGTTATCACAATTGTCAAATTGGAAAATTTGGATTAATCGAATTACACAAGCGATTTGGTGATGTTCAAATGCCTAAGATTGAATTGGTTAATATTCGAGAAAAAACTAGAAAGAAAAGAATGACAGGTTGGTTTTCAGATCGATTGATTGAAGGAATTAATAACGCCCTGAATCAAAAAGAACAAGTCATTTTATTTCAAAATCGGAGAGGATTTTCTCCAATTGTGGAATGTAAAACCTGTGGAACAGCTCCACAATGCCCAAACTGTGATGTTAGTCTTACATATCATAAATACCGAAATGAATTACGTTGTCATTACTGCAGTTATGTGCGCGCCATGCCAAATGCATGTGATGCTTGTGGAAACAGCACTTTAGATGCTAAAGGTTTTGGAACAGAACAAATTGAATTAGAATTACAAGAGTTGTTTCCAAATCATAAAACAGGACGGATGGATTTGGATACTACTAGAGGGAAATTTGGTTATCAAAAAATCATTAATGCATTTGAGGCAAGAGAAATTGATATTTTAGTCGGAACTCAAATGTTATCTAAGGGATTGGATTTTGATAATGTCTCCTTAGTTGGGATTTTAAATGCAGACAACTTATTAAACTTCCCCGATTTTAGAGCTTATGAAAAAGCATTTCAATTGATGGTGCAGGTTTCGGGAAGGGCAGGTCGATTTAAAAAACAAGGAAATGTATTAATACAAACTTATAATCCGGAGCACCAAACCTTGCAGCAAGTTATTGATTCCAATTATCTTGAAATGTTCAATACTCAGTTAAAAGAGCGACGAGATTTCCATTATCCGCCATTTTATAGATTAATTAAAATTACACTAAAACATAAAGATTTTCAGAAAGTAAATACTGGAGTGCAATGGCTTGGCAAAGCACTACAAAATTCTTTCGGCACAAATGTATTAGGGCCATCAACTCCTGCTATTTCAAGGATAAGAAATCAGTATATTAAAAATATAGTTATTAAAATCCCTCCAGAACAGAGTCTGGATAAAACGAAAAGTCAAATTCTAAAAGTGAGATCAACTTTTGAGGCAGTAAAAGAGTTTCGATCCATTCGCATGATTATTGATGTAGATCCATATTAAAACATCTAATTTTTGCTTAAAACATCGAAATTTCGATTCCTTTGGTTTCGCTATTTTGTTTGTTGATTCTCTCAAGTTTTAATAAAATTTTTTATTGTTACTTCTTTGAAAATACGCGACCAATCCTTTAGTCACTCTTTATTTTTTAATAGTAATTTTACAAAAATTAAAAAATATTTGATATGATTATTGGTGTTCCAAAAGAAATTAAAAACAATGAAAATCGAGTGGCAATTACGCCGTCTGGGGTATTTGAGTTAACCAAATGAAATCACACAGTTTACATTCAATCGAGTGCTGGTGTAGGAAGCGGTTTTTCCGATGAGGATTACGAAGGTGTAGGAGCTAAAATTTTACCTACAATCGAAGATGTATATGGCATAGCTGAAATGATTGTAAAAGTTAAAGAACCTATTGAAAGTGAATATAAATTAATAAAGCCTAATCAGATTGTATTTACCTATTTCCATTTTGCATCAAGTGAGAAATTAACCAAGGCAATGATCGAAAGTAATTCGGTTTGTATTGCTTATGAAACAGTAGAAGATGAAGAGGGTACGTTACCATTATTAACTCCAATGTCTGAGGTTGCCGGTAGAATGGCGATTCAGCAAGGTGCAAAATATTTAGAAAAACCAATCAAAGGAAAAGGTGTTTTACTTGGTGGAGTGCCGGGAGTTACCCCAGGAAAAGTATTGATTTTAGGAGCTGGAGTAGTAGGAGTGCAAGCGGCTAAAATGGCTTCCGGATTAGGTGCCCATGTAACTATAATGGACATTAATATGAAGCGTTTACGTTATGTAAACGATGTTTTGCCAAGTCATGTTGTTACTGATTATTCAAATGAATATAGAATCCGTAAACACATCAAAACCCATGATTTAATCATTGGCGGAGTATTAATTAAAGGTGCAAAAGCACCAAAATTAATAACGAGAGACATGTTGAAAGACATGCATCCAGGTACTGTTATTGTGGATGTAGCAGTTGATCAAGGTGGATGTATCGAGACAACGAAACCAACCACTCATGAAGATCCGACCTATATTATTGATGATGTAGTTCATTATTGCGTCGCCAATATGCCTGGAGCCGTTCCTTACACATCAACCATTGCTTTAACGAATGTCACCTTACCATATGTAGTTAAAATTGCACAATTAGGTTGGGAGAAAGCATGTGAGAATGATGCGTCTTTGGCAAAAGGTTTAAATATTGTAAAGGGAAAGATTGTATATACCGAAATCAGTGAAACCTTTGATTTAAAAGCTTTCGAAGCTTAAGCGTTTCGCTTTTCCCATTCTTTTCGTAGATCAGAAGAAATACTACCTGTACCATCATGTTTCCATCCTGGAGGTTTGTACAGGTATTTTATTTTGTTGATTATAGACGTTTTCGAAGTGAAAAAGTCCTTGAACATAAAATACCATTCTAAAAAGGCAACTTTTACAGGGTTATTCGTTTCAATATTTTTTACCAATCCGTAAACCGGCTTTTCCACTTCAGGTTCAAATGTTCCGAATATTCTATCCCAAATAATGAAGATTCCCGCATGATTGCGGTCTAAATACTGCGGATTCGTTGCGTGGTGCACACGGTGATGACTAGGTGTGTTAAAAATTGCTTCAAACCATTTCGGTAATTTATCAATAAGTTCGGTATGAATCCAATATTGATACAGAAGACTAATAGACATTTGGATCAAGATCATAATTGGATGAAATCCGATGATAGCCAATGGAATCCAAAAAATAAATGAGAAGAAACTGCCAGACCATGTCTGTCTAAGAGCGGTACTTAAATTGTATTTTTGAGAGGAGTGATGCACAACATGGCTTGCCCAAAAGAACCGATTTTCGTGCGAAATACGATGAAACCAATAATAACAAAAATCTTCAGCAAAAAGAATTAAAATCCATGACCACCAAGAAAACGGAATGGTAATCAGATGAAATTGATAGAAAAATAAAAAACCGCCAAAACCAATCCCTTTGTAAATAAGCCAATAGCTACATTTCCTAATCCCATTGCAATTGAAGTAGCAGCATCTTTAAACTCATAATGCTCCAATCGAACCTTGACTGTAAGAATTACTTCGATGATTACCGTTAGAATGAAAAACGGAATGGCATAATGTATTAAATTGGGTATTTCTGGAATTTCCATGGAATAAATTTCGTCAGGGTAACAAATATCTTGAATTCTATTGAATTAGTAGAAATTATTAATAAGAAATTCGTATATTTGCACGCTTAAAATTTAAAATAAATATTATTTATGAATCGTTACGAAACTGTTTTCATTTTGAATCCCGTTTTATCTGATGTCCAGATAAAGGAAACAGTTCAAAAGTTCGAGGACTATTTGAATTCCAAAGGTGCCAAAATGATTCACAAGGAAGATTGGGGCTTAAAAAAATTAGCTTATCCAATCCAAAACAAAAAAAGTGGTTTTTATCACTTATTTGAATTTGAAATCGCTGGAGCAGAAATCGCTCCTTTTGAATTAGAATTCAGAAGAGATGATAGCATCATGCGTTATTTAACTGTAAAATTAGATAAGCACGCTATCGATTGGTCAGAAAAAAGAAAAGCTAACCTTAAATCTGCAAACAAGTAATCATGGCATCAATTGAACAACAAGCAAAAGGAGGAAAATCTACAGACGTTAGATATTTAACTCCGTTAGATATTGAGACTAAGAAAGAAGAAAAGTACTGTAGATTCAAGAAGAAAGGGATCAAATACATCGATTATAAAGATGCTGATTTCTTAATGTACTTAGTGAATGAGCAAGGTAAAATCTTACCAAGAAGATTAACCGGTACTTCATTAAAATATCAAAGAAAAGTAGCTCAGGCTATTAAAAGAGCTCGTCATTTAGCTTTAATGCCATATGTTGGTGACATGTTAAAATAATTAAGAAGTTGTATTATGGAATTAATTTTAAAAACAGACGTAGAGAATTTAGGATTTAAAGATGATATCGTAACAGTAAAGAATGGTTACGGAAGAAACTTTTTAATTCCTACTGGAAAAGCAATTTTAGCTACAACTTCTGCAAAAAAGGTTTTAGCAGAAAACTTAAAGCAACGTGCTTTTAAAGAAGCAAAATTAATTGAGGATGCTAACAAACAAGCAGAAACAATTAAAGGATATGAGATTAAGATTCCTTCTAAAGTGGGGTCTGGAGATAAATTATTTGGATCGGTTAATAATATCGATTTAGCAGCAGCTCTTGAACAAGCAGGAACTACTCTTGATAAGAAATTTATCAAAGTAATTGGTGGTTCTGTAAAGCGTTTAGGAAAATACGAAGCTCAAATTCGTTTACATAGAGAAGTAGTGGTAGACATTACTTTCGATGTAGTTGCAGAAGCGTAGATAATAAACACACTATCAAAAAGCTCGTTATTCCAACGAGCTTTTTTTTTACACTATGAAGTACAGACAACTTACCAAGGAACAACTGGAAGCCTTACATGAGGAATTTGCAAAGTTTTTAGCATCCCAAGATATTGATGTGAAGGAGTGGACAAAAATTAAAGCATCAAATCCTAAGCTAGTTGAAGAAGAACTAAACCTATTTAGTGATATGGTTTGGGAGGATGTATTGTCTAAGGCTGAATTTATTACCCATACTTCGAATAGTGTTCTCAATTTATTTAAATGTGGAGACCATAAAATCCTTAGAATCGTAGTAAAACTTTCTGGAGATCGTAAATTCACTGATCCTCATGATTTTGAATGGGTAATGAATTCGATTACTGATCCCAATGTTGAACTTCTATTTGGATCGAAAAATTATTCTAAAGACAGAAATATAGAACTTTTTGAGATTATCGAATCAGGTGCAGACATATCAGATGGAACTATTTATAATCACGTTTCTAAGTTCATAAAGCAATCCTAAAAACGATACATCTTCTAGAATAAACATCATTTTTTACAGCTCATCGACATTACTATTCTTTTTTTCTAGGGTTAGCATAACTTTGATGTAGAGTTTTTTTTAGTTCTAAAACTCGATTTTTTAACCTTTAAAAATTTCAATTATGTCCCTCATTATATTTGAAGAAAACAAAACCTATCAACTTCACGGAGACTTAACAGAACCAAATTCTAAGAAAGTATTTTCTTATTTTTCTGACGAACTTAAAGGCAAATCTGAACTTTCATTAAACTTAGATCAAGTAGTTAAAATTGATGCTACAGGTATGGGTGCTATTAATGATTTAGTAGAACTGGTAATTAAAGAAAATAAATCATTTAAAGTTTCAGGATGGGGCCGAGAGGATATCGTAGAATTCTTTTTTCTAACAGATGTCGCTTAATTCGTAATTAATTTATTTAATAACAATCTTGTACCTAAGGTTGCTTTTTCGGAAATCACTTGAATAAAACTTGGGAAACCTACCGTATTTGGGTTTGGATCGATATAATATATGTTATCTGTAGATGCATATTGAAATAAACTTGCCGCCGGATATACCTGCATTGACGTTCCAATAATTATAATGATTTCGGCGTCTTGAACAATTTCAACGGCTTTAGAAAACATAGGTACGTCCTCGCCGAACCAAACGACATGTGGCCTTAGTTGATATTTTTCTGGACATAAATCACCCAAATTAAGAGCTGTTTTCCATTCTAATATATAATTCGGATTAGCAGTGCTTCTTACCTTGAATAATTCGCCATGAAGATGAACTACGTTAGAACTACCTGCACGTTCGTGTAAATCATCCACATTCTGAGTGACAATTGTAACATCAAAATAGTTCTCTAACTCGACAATATTTCTGTGGGCTTCATTAGGTTGAACGTCTAAAAGTTGTTTACGTCTTTGGTTGTAAAATTCTAAAACCAACTCTGGATTTTTAGCAAATCCAATAGGAGAGGCTACTTCCATGACATCATGACCTTCCCATAATCCATCGGCTTCCCGAAATGTTTTTAGCCCACTTTCTCGAGAAACACCCGCACCTGTTAAAACCACTAATTTTTTCATTATTTACTTCGATATGAAGTAAAAATACTATTTTTAAAATGCAATGACAGATGATTTATTACGCTATTTAGAGTCCTATCTTACCGAAAACCGTAAAGAACTATTTCAAAAGGTTTTAGATGAACGAACCAAGCATTTTACGGTTGTTTTGGAAGATATTTATCAACCCCACAATACTAGTGCTGTCATACGTTCATGCGATATTTTTGGGGTTCAGGATGTGTACACAATCGAAAATGAATTTACCAATAAAATATCTAGACATGTTGCTCGTGGGTCTCATAAATGGGTGGATATACATCGTTTTAAAAAGGATATTGACAATACCATTCCATGTTTAGATCATGTTCACAAACAAGGCTATCAGCTTATTGCAACCACACCCCATATTGATTCAACTTATTTACCTGATTTCGATATCACCAAGAAAACCGCTTTTATTTTCGGTCGTGAAAAGGAAGGTATTTCGGATATCATTAAAGAGCGTGCCGATGGTTTCTTGAAAATACCGATGTACGGATTTACAGAGAGTTTGAATATCTCTGTAGCCGTGGCTATTATATTACAGCATGTGACAAATAAGTTAAAAGTATCCGATGTTGATTGGCAATTACAATCATCAGAAAAAAGAGAAATTTATGAACGTTGGGTGCGGAAAACCATCAAAAATGTGGATATGATCGTAGATCATTATTTAGAGCGAAATTAAACCCTCAATTTATGCTCATAATGCACAGTTTGTAGATGATAGAAGGTTACAAACGATTAAAAATGGAATCGGGTTGAATGGTAAATACCGTAAGTGTTAATCGGCATTGAATATGACCTTTTCAATAGTTGCAGTCGAATCGCATCTAGACACATAAAGACTTTTATCTTTTAATTGATCTTTTCCCGTTAATAAGTATTCTGCACAAGGTTTTTGTCTTGGTTTACTTTGATTAAAATCAACATCAGAAAATTTTAATAATAAGGAGATTTCAGACGTATCAATCTTCTTATCATTGATCAAACCCTGAACAGCATCAGAATACAGGATAGTTTTGGTTCGAATCGATTTTAGAGTTCTAGCGTCCATCCCATAATCAAAAGAAACATCTTTTTCTTTCCACATAAACTGTACAAAGTAAACACCAATAGTTACACCGATAAGATAAAATCCAATTCGTTTAAGTAATTTCATAGAATTATAAAATCAGCAAATTTATATCTCTAAACGGTAAATCGAACCATTCTGCCACAGTTTTATTTGTTAAAATTCCGTGGTAGAAATACATTCCATTTCGCAAGGTCTTTTCGTAACGCAATGCGTTTTCAAATCCGCCTTCCTCAGCAATATTTAATAGGTAAGGAGTGAAGATGTTACTTATTGAAACGGAGGCTGTTCTGGCGTATCTCGCCGGAATATTAGGGACACAATAATGGATTACTCCATGTTTTACAAAAGTTGGTTTGCTATGTGTGGTCAATTTGGAAGTTTCGAAACATCCGCCCATATCGATACTAACATCCACTATTACAGCTCCTTCTTTCATGTTCTCAATCATTGCTTCTGTAGCAACAATCGGAGACCTGTTTTTACCACGAATGGCTCCAATAGCTACATCACATCGCATCAATGCTTTTGCAACTGATTTAGGTTGAACTGTAGACGTGTAAATTGGTGAATTTAAATTATGCTGTAAGCGTCTAAGTTTGGTAATTGAATTGTCAAATACTTTTACTCTTGATCCTAATCCGATAGCGGTTCTAGCCGCATATTCTCCAACTGTTCCAGCTCCAAAAATCACAACGCTGGTTGGTGGAACCCCACCGATATTTCCCAATAGAAGTCCGTTACCTGCATTTAAAACGCTCATTAACTCCGCAGCAATAAGAACAGATGCTGTACCTGCAATTTCACTGAGTGATTTGACAATCGGATAGGTATTATGTTCATCTCGAATATAATCGAATGCAAGTGCCGTAATTCTCTTTTTTGCAAGAGCCTCAAAATAGGATTTGGTTTGAGTTTTTAGCTGCAGGGATGAGATTAATATTGCCTGTGGATTGATATATTCAATTTCCTGCTCAGTAGGAGGAGCAACTTTCAATACAATGTTACATTGAAAGGCTTCTTTCACGTCATAAGATATTTTTGCGCCCGCTTCTGAATATTCATTATCAGTATAACTCGCGCCTTCTCCTGCACCTGTTTCAACAACAATTTTATGTCCGTGAGCGGTTAGTGCCGCAACGGCATCAGGGGTTAAACAAACTCGTTTTTCTTCTAAATAAGATTCTTTTGGAAGCCCAATGAATAATTCGCCTTTTCTTTTCTTTACTTCTAAGCGCTCGGTTTGTGGTAGTAATTCCTCTTTACTGAAAGGAGAATATTGACTCATTAGTTTTGTATTAGTTGAATTGACCGTTTTCCTTCGGCTGCATGAGATAAATGAATCTCGACAGCACCTAAAGGTAATAAATTTTCAATATTATTTGGCCATTCAATCAAACACCAGTCACCACTATAAAAATAATCTTCTACGCCAATATCTAATGCTTCTTCTTCGGAATCGATGCGATAAAAATCAAAATGATAAATAGGCTCATCATACTGAGTCCGATACTCGTTTACCAGGGAAAAGGTAGGAGAGGAAATAACATCATCAGAATGTAATGATTTACAGATTTCTTTGATTAAAGTGGTTTTACCAACACCCATTTCACCAAAAAATAAGAGTACTCTATTGGAAGCATTTGCAATGATATAATCTGCAATTTGATCAACTTCAGAAAGAGAATAAATTCTATCCACTTTTATAAATTATTTAGGCAAATATACTGCACACGGAATAATCATTTCTTCTAGGGAAACTCCACCATGCTGATAGGTGTTTTTATAATATTTTACAAAGTGATTGAAATTATTTGGGTATGCGAAAAACAAATCCTCTTTTGCGAAAATGAATGGACTGTTCATTGCCAGTGTAGGAAGATAAATATCGGCAGGATTCTTTACTGCATACACATCTTTATCATTGTAGGTAAGGCTTCGTCCAGTTTTGTATCGAAGGTTTGAGCTGATGTTTCTATTGCCGATAACCTTGGTAGGTTGCTTACAATTAATAGTACCGTGATCTGTGGTGATGATTAATTTCATTCCCAAATCTTTGGCTTTATTAATCATTTCTAACAAAGGTGAATTCTTAAACCAACTAAGAGTTAATGACCTGTATGCTTTATCATCGGCAGCAAGTTCTTTGATAACCTCCATTTCGGTTTTCGCGTGCGAAAGCATGTCTACAAAATTGTAAACAACGGTGGTTAAATCATTTGATTTTAATCCGTTGAAATTATCGACCAAATCCCGCCCAGCTTTTATACTAGATATTTTGAAATAATCATGCTTAATCTTCAATCCAAGTCGTTGAACTTGAGCATCAAGAAATTCTTTTTCAAACAAATTCATTCCACCTTCATCAGTATCATTCTTCCAGTACTGCGGATATCTTTTTTCCATTTCTGAAGGAAGCAACCCAGAAAAGATTGAATTACGCGCATATTGAGTTGCTGTTGGAAGAATAGAGTAGTAGCTGAATTCTTCCTGCTTTTTATAATAATCATTGATTACAGGTTCTAATATTCGATATTGATCATAACGTAAATTATCAATCACAACCCATAACACACCTTGATTGGAACTCAAATTCGGAACCACATAGTCTTTAAACAATGTATGAGAGAATGTTGGTTTATCTTCTGAGGTGAGTAAATCCTGATAATTATTCTTTATGAATTTGAAGAATAAATTATTTGCTTCAGCTTTTTGACTTTCCAGTATTTCTAGTATTCCAGTATCATTGATGTCTTCAAGTGCTAGTTCCCAATGGATTAATTTTTTATACAAGGAAATCCAATCTTCAAATGAATTAACCATGGCTAAATCCATTGCAATTTTTCGAAATTCCTGCTGATAACTAGATGTCGTTTTTTCTGTAACTAATCTAGAATTATCCAATATTTTCTTCAGTGATAATAAAATCTGATTCGGATTTACTGGCTTAATTAAGTAATCGGCTATTTTAGAACCAATCGCCTCTTCCATGATGTATTCCTCCTCACTTTTAGTAATCATTACTATAGGTAGATTTGGATGAATTTGCTTAATCTCTGTTAATGCTTCCAAACCTGAAATACCAGGCATATTTTCATCTAAAAAGATTACATCAAAAGAATCTTCGGTAACTATATCAATGGCGTCGGTACCATTGGTGGCTGTAGTAACTTCGTATCCCTTGTTTGTTAAAAATATAATGTGCGCTTGTAACAGATCTACTTCATCATCAACCCATAAAATTTTCGAATTCGTCATATTTTTGTAGTAACGTATAAAGAATTTTAAAAGTATGTAAATGCTATCATTTGTCAAGTTTTAAAATGATAAAATATTGTCAAAAAAAATATTGTTTGTATTTTGCAAATACTTTTAGACACTTCATTGAAAAAGCGAAAACCCAACAAATTAAAAATCATTAATGACCCAATATACGGGTTTATTCAAATTACAAATCCGTTAGTATTCGATATCCTTGAACACCCATATTTTCAACGATTACGGCGAATAACACAAATGGGATTTTCAAACTTGGTTTATCCGGGTGCCAATCATACCCGTTTTCATCATGCCATCGGATGTTTATATCTCATGCAAAAGGTGGTACGTGTATTACGATTCAAACACATCGAAATATCAAACGAAGAAGAGAATGGATTGTATTTAGCAATTTTACTTCATGATATTGGCCATGGAGCTTTTTCACATGCGCTAGAGCACAGTATAGTTGATGGAATTACCCATGAGGAAATTTCATTGCTATTTATGAAAAAGCTTAATGAAGAATTCGATGGAAAATTATCATTAGCAATTTCAATTTTCGAAGGAAAATATCATCGGAATTTCATGAATCAATTGATTTCCAGCCAATTGGATATTGATCGATTGGATTATTTAAATCGTGATAGTTTTTACACAGGAGTTACGGAAGGAAACATCGCCTCAGACCGATTAATCACCATGATGAATGTCAAAAATGATGCATTGGTTATTGAGGAAAAGGGAATCTATTCGGTAGAGAAGTTTTTGATTTCAAGAAGGCTGATGTACTGGCAGGTTTATCTTCATAAAACTGGGTTGGTTGCTGAGCACATTCTAATGAATATTTTGAAGAGAGCCAAAGAATTGGTTCAGGAAGGAAAACCCTTATTTGCCAATTCTTCTTTAAGTTTCTTTTTAAAGAATAACATCAATAAGAAAGATTTCAATTCGAACACACTTCACAAATTTGCTCAACTGGATGATTTCGATGTATTGGGAGCAATTAAGGAGTGGCAATATCACTCAGATCCAGTTTTATCGAATTTATCAGAGAAAATCATCAACAGAAAATTGTTCAGAATTGAGATTTTTAAAAATCCAATTTCCATGCAGATAGTTGAGAAAAAGCAGAAGGTGTTTTTAGATAATCATGAGATCGATAAATCTCATTTAGATTACTTTGTGTTTACAGGAAAGATTACGAATCAGGCTTATAATTATTCAAATCCGATTCACATCCTCAATAAGCGAGGTAAATTAATGGATATTACCGAGGCTTCAGACCAATTTAATTTGAAAGCACTACAAAAACCGGTGGTTAAACATTTCATTTGTTATCCGAAGTAATATAGAAGCCAATCTCTATAATTTTTATATTTTTGCCGATAATGAAATTTACAGCGCAGCAAATAGCGGAAATACTTGAGGGAGATGTTGTTGGGAATCCGGAAGAAGAAGTATTTAAACTTTCGAAAATAGAAGAGGGAGAAAAAGGTTCCTTAACCTTTTTATCTAACCCAAAATACGCACCTTATATTTACACTACTCAAGCCTCTGTTGTTATTGTCAATAATAGTTTAGAGCTCGATAAGGAAATCAATACAACCTTGATCAAGGTTGAGAATGCCTACGAATCCTTTTCCAAATTACTGGAATTTTATAACGAGGTTAAAAACAATAAAAATGGAATTGAGACTCCTTCATTTATCTCAGACTCTGCAAAATTAGGTTCTGGAGTTTATGTTGGTTCTTTCACTTACATTGGTGAAAATGTTTCCATTGGAAATAATGTGAAAATTCATCCGCAGGTTTATATTGGAGACAATGTTTGCCTTGGAGATAATGTAGTTATTTTTCCAGGTGTAAAAATCTACTCTGAATCCAATATTGGTTCCAACTGCAAAATTCATTCAGGAACCATCATTGGTGCCGACGGGTTTGGATTTGCGCCAAATGAAAATGGAGAGTACAAGGCCATCCCTCAAATTGGGAATGTGATTATTGAAGATAATGTGGATATTGGTTCTGGATGTACGATTGACAGGGCGACACTTGGTTCAACGATTATCAGAAGAGGAGTGAAGTTGGATAATCAGATTCAGGTGGCACATAATGTTGAAATTAGGAAAAACACGGTAATTGCAGCTCAAACTGGAATTGCAGGATCAACAAAAATTGGCGAGGGATGTATGATTGGTGGCCAAGTAGGAATTGTTGGTCATTTAACAATTGGAAATAATGTGAAAATCCAGGCACAGTCTGGAATCACTAAAAATATTAAGGATGGAGAAGCCGTGCAGGGAACCCCAGCATTTGGTTATTCGGACTTCAATAAAAGTTATGTCTATTTTAGAAATTTACCTAAAATAGTATCAGACGTTAATGAATTAAAGAAAAAATAATACTTGTTGTAAAATGAGTAACAAACAAAAAACAATAAAGAGTCCAATCACCTTAACAGGTGTAGGGTTACACACTGGGAATAAAGTTACAATGACTTTAAAACCAGCACCAATTAATCACGGATTTACATTCGTTAGAGTTGATTTGGAAGGATTTCCCATTATTGAGGCTAAAGCTGAGTATGTTGTAAATACTCAAAGAGGTACAAACCTCGAAAAAAATGGAGTTCAAATTCAAACTTCAGAGCATATTTTGGCTGCGGCAGTTGGTTTAGATATCGACAATTTACTTATTGAAATTGATGCGTCAGAGCCTCCAATCATGGACGGTTCGTCTAAATATTTCGTGGAGGCAATTGAAAATGCGGGAATAGAAGTCCAAGATGCAGATATTGAAGAATATGTTGTTAAAGAAATCATCTCCTACAAAGATGAAACTACAGGTAGTGAAATCATTCTAATGCCTTCGGACAAATATGAGGTGACTACGATGGTTGATTTTGGAACTAAAATTTTAGGGACTCAAAATGCTACTTTAGAGAATATCTCTGACTTTAAAAAAGAAATTGCCGCTGCAAGAACATTTAGTTTTCTTCACGAAATTGAAATGTTGTTAGAAAATGATTTGATCAAAGGAGGTGACTTAAATAATGCCATTGTTTACGTTGATAAAGAATTATCTGATTCAACTATGGCACGATTAAAAAAGGCATTTAATAAGGATAATATTACGGTGAAACCGAATGGAATTCTTGATAATTTAACCCTACACTGGGCAAATGAAGCAGCACGTCACAAACTATTAGATGTCATTGGTGATTTGGCTTTGGTCGGAACAAGAATTAGAGGTAAAGTTATTGCGAATAAACCAGGACATTTGGTAAATACGCAGTTTGCCAAAAAGCTTGCTAAACTAATTAAAGCTGAAAAACGAAGTAATGTACCGCAGTTTGATCTGAGCGAACCTCCATTATTAGATATTCATCAAATTATGGATATTCTTCCGCATAGACCACCGTTCTTATTAGTTGATCGTATTATTGAATTATCTGATAAGCATGTAATAGGGATGAAAAATGTAACGATGAATGAAGATTACTTCGTTGGACATTTCCCTGGAGCACCAGTAATGCCTGGAGTATTACAGGTTGAAGCAATGGCGCAATGTGGGGGGATTTTAGTTTTAAGCACTGTTCCTGATCCAGAAAACTACTTGACGTACTTCATGAAAATTGATAATGTGAAATTCAAACAAAAGGTACTTCCGGGAGATACATTAATCTTTAAATGTGAACTGTTAACACCTATCCGTAGAGGAATTGCGCATATGCAAGCTTACGGATATGCAAATAATAAATTAGTCGTTGAGGCAGAATTAATGGCTCAAATATCAAAAAGAAAATAATTATGAACCAGCCACTAGCTTACGTTCACCCCCAAGCCAAAATTGCAAGAAATGTTGTTGTAGAACCATTTACAACCATCAGTAATAATGTTACAATCGGCTCTGGGAGTTGGATTGGTTCTAACGTCACCATTATGGAAGGTGCTGTAATTGGAAAGAATTGTAGAATTTTTCCAGGATCAGTGATTTCGGCGATTCCACAGGATTTAAAATTCAATGATGAAGAAACTACCGTGGTGATTGGAAATAATGTAACAATTAGAGAATGTGTTACCATAAACCGTGGTACTAGCGATCGAATGCGTACAGAAATTGGAGACAATTGTTTAATTATGGCTTACAGCCATATTGCTCATGATTGCCATGTTGGAAACAACTGTATTTTTTCTAACAACTCAACATTAGCAGGTCACGTAACTGTGGGTGATAACGTGGTTTTAGCAGGGATGGTGGCAGTACATCAATTCGCATCGGTTGGAAGTCATGCTTTTGTTACTGGAGGTTCTTTAGTCCGTAAAGATGTTCCTCCTTTCGTAAAAGCGGCGCGTGAACCACTGTCGTATGTAGGTATTAATTCTATCGGCTTAAGACGAAGAGGATTTACCAGTGAAAAAATTAGAGAGATTCAGAATATCTACAGAATCTTATTTCAAAAGAACTATAATAATTCCCAAGCAATTGAGATAATTGAAGCTGAAATGGAAGCAACTCCAGAAAGAGATGAAATCATTCAGTTTATTAAGAATTCTCATAGAGGAATTATGAAAGGATATAATAATTCAAATTAAAATTTAAATGGCTACTACTTCTGATATTAGAAATGGACTATGTATTCGTTATAACAACGATATTTATAAAATTATTGAGTTTTTACATGTAAAACCTGGAAAAGGACCAGCTTTTGTGCGTACCAAATTAAAAAGTGTTACAACTGGAAAAGTAATTGACAATACGTTCCCTTCTGGTCGCAAAATTGATGACGTACGTGTTGAAACTCACAAATTTCAATATTTATACAATGATGGTGATACATATCACTTTATGAATCAGAATGATTATACGCAGATTCAACTACAAAAAAGTGCCTTAGATACACCAGAATTAATGAAAGAGGGTGAAGTAGTAACGATTATTATTAACTCCGAAGATAATATGCCTTTATCTGTTGAAATGCCGGCAAGTGTTATTCTAGAAGTTACACATACAGAACCTGGAGTAAAAGGAAACACGGCGACTAATGCTACCAAACCAGCTACGGTTGAAACTGGTGCTACTGTGAACGTTCCTTTATTCATCAATGAAGGAGACAAAATCAAAGTAGAGACGACCAAAGGAACCTATCAAGAACGTATTAAGGAATAATCTTCCGATTACTTAATCTATGAAGTTTACTACTCCACAGACACTCAAGGGAATCGCAGCACTTTTGAATGTGAATTTTGTTGGAAATCCTGATTTTCCAGTACTTGGAATGAATGAAATCCATGTGGTAGAAGAAGGAGATATTGTTTTTGTAGATCATCCTAAATACTACGACAAAGCCCTTCAATCCAAGGCTACTACGGTATTAATCAATAAAGAAGTCGAATGTCCAGAGGGTAAATCGCTTCTAATTTCAGATGATCCTTTTAGAGATTTCAATACGCTCACTAAACATTTTAATCCGTTTATCGCAGCAACCGCATCAATTTCAAATTCAGCAATAATTGGAGAGAATACGATTATTCAGCCAAATGTATTTATTGGAAATAATGTCAAGATTGGGAAAAACTGTTTAATTCATTCTAATGTTTCGATCTATGATAATTGCGTTATTGGTGATAATGTAACTATTCATGCTAATTCGGTTTTGGGTTCTGACGGATTCTATTATAAGAATAGACCCGTAGGATTTGATAAATTAATCTCAGGCGGAAGAGTCGTACTTGAAAACAATGTTGATTTAGGTGCTTCTTGCACCATTGATAAAGGAGTAACTGGTGATACCACCATCGGAGAAGGTAGTAAACTCGATAACCAAGTTCATGTCGGTCATGATACCATAATTGGAAAAAAATGTTTGATTGCTGCTCAAACCGGTATTGCAGGTTGCACAGTTATCGAAAATGAAGTAACAATTTGGGGGCAAGTTGGCATCATCAGTGGACTTCATATTGAAAAAGGTACGGTAATCATGGCTCAAACGGGAGTTACTAAGTCGCTTAAAAAAGGAATTTATTACGGTACACCAGTCAAAGAATACAGACAAACATTGCGAGAATCGGTGTATTTAAGTCAAGTTACTCGTCCATCAAAAAAGTAGTATAAAATAGTTGTTATAGGAGTACTAATGAACTATTTTTGCATCACGAAATAAATATCATTCATGAGTGTTTTAGTAAATAAAAATTCAAAAATTATTGTTCAAGGTTTTACTGGAAGTGAAGGAACTTTCCACGCTGGTCAAATGATCGATTACGGAACTAACGTAGTTGGAGGAGTTACACCAAGTAAAGGTGGAATGGAACATTTAGGAAAACCTGTTTTTAACACTGTTCAAGAAGCAGTAGATAAAGTAGGAGCTGATACTTCTATCATTTTTGTACCACCAGCGTTTGCTGCTGATGCAATTATGGAAGCTGCCGATGCAGGAATCAAAGTAATCATTTGTATTACAGAAGGAATTCCAGTTGCCGATATGGTGAAAGTAAAAGCATACATCGAAAATAAAGACACAAGATTGGTCGGACCTAACTGTCCAGGAGTAATTACTCCGGAAGAAGCGAAAGTTGGAATTATGCCAGGATTTATCTTTAAAAAAGGAAATATTGGTATTGTTTCTAAATCTGGAACCTTAACTTATGAAGCTGCTGATCAGGTGGTGAAGAAAGGTTTCGGAATTACTACTGCAATTGGTATTGGAGGTGATCCAATTATCGGAACTACAACAAAAGAAGCTGTTGAGATGTTAATGAATGATGAAGAAACTGATGCAATCGTAATGATTGGTGAGATCGGTGGAAATCTTGAAGCTGAAGCTGCAAAATGGATTAAAGCAGATGGTAATAGAAAACCAGTTGTAGGATTTATCGCAGGTCAAACGGCTCCTGCCGGAAGAACAATGGGACATGCTGGTGCTATTGTTGGTGGTGCTGATGATACTGCTCAAGCGAAAATGAAGATATTAGCAGAAAATGGTATCCACGTGGTAAGCTCTCCAGCAAAAATAGGAGAGATGGTAGCGTCCGTTTTAAGCTAAATTAAAATCAATAAAAATATAGAACTCGTGCTTTAAGGTGCGAGTTTTTTCTTTTTTGTACATTTGATCAAATCGACTATAAAAATGAAGTTATTAGAAAATAAAAGCGCAATTATAACTGGAGCCACAAGAGGTATCGGTAAAGGGATTGCCATAGAATTTGCAAAGCAAGGTGCTAATGTTGCATTCACCTATAATTCTTCTGTTCAGGCAGCTGAAGAACTGGTATCTGAATTGGAAAGTTTTGGAGTAAAAGCAAAAGGATTTCAATCTAATGCAGCAGATTTTGATGCTGCACAGGAATTGGCGAAAAATGTGTTAGAAGAATTCGGAACTATCGATATTCTTGTGAATAATGCCGGAATCACAAAAGATAACCTGTTAATGCGAATCTCTGAGGAGGATTTCGATAAAGTAATCGAAGTGAATCTGAAGTCCGTTTTTAATTTAACAAAAGCAGTTATTCGCCCCATGATGAAACAAAGAGGAGGATCAATAATTAATATGAGTTCGGTTGTCGGATTAAAGGGTAATTCCGGACAAGCAAATTATGCTGCTTCTAAGGCAGGGATTGTAGGTTTTTCAAAATCAGTAGCATTGGAATTAGGTTCTAGAAATATTCGTAGCAACGTGATTGCTCCTGGTTTTATTGAAACTGAGATGACTGGAAAATTAGATGAAGCTGTTGTTCAATCATGGAGAGATGCGATTCCATTAAAACGTGGAGGACAACCAAAAGATATTGCAGATGCTTGTGTTTTCTTAGGATCTGATATGAGTTCTTACATCACAGGACAAACGCTTTCTGTTGATGGTGGCATGCTCACTTAACGGAACATAACCTTAATAAAAGACCCACAATTTTTAACGTTGTGGGTTTTTTGTTTATTCAAGGTTTACTTATCTTTCTTAAAAATAAAAGTGGTGGAAACAGATACAATTTTTTGGTTGATTTTATTTATCATAATTGGTGTATCTGTTGCTTATTTTCAATACTATTTTAAACAAAAGAATCAAGGAAGATATGTCCTGGTTCTATTTTGTCTAAAAGCCATAAGCATGTTCTTAATACTACTGATGCTTTTAAATCCGGAAATCACTTCCAATACTACCAAAAACAAAAAACCTAAACTATTTCTCCTATCAGATCAATCTAAATCAATTGCCTACTTCAAAGAAAACGAGGCGTTAGATAAGGATATATCTTATTTATTATCAAATAATAAATTAAATGAGAAATTTGACATTTCACATTTCACCTTTGGTAACGGAATTGAAAAGGTAGATTCATTATCATATTCTCTAGAAAGCACCAATATTTATAAGGCATTAACACAAACTCAGAGTTTTGCCAAAGAAGAACAAAATACTATTGTTTTATTGACAGATGGAAATCAAACAAATGGCAATTCATTGGAGTATATTCGTTCTAAAACTCCTGTTTATCCAGTTATTTATGGGGATACAACTATCTATAACGACTTGGCTATTGAACAAGTAAATACAAATCGATTCAGTTTTTTAAATAATAATTTTCCAATTGAAATTCTGGTTAGCTATAACGGTGAGAATAAAGTCAGTTCAACCTTTCGACTACAAAAGAATGGAAAAACGGTTTATAGAAAGCGATTAAACTTTAGCAGCTCCAATCAATCGGAGATTATAACGACTAATTTAAAATCTGATAGAATAGGTATTCAATACTTTAAAGCGGAAATACTTCCGATTTCGAGTGAAAAAAATATAAAAAACAACCAAAACGATTTCTCAATTGAAGTCATTGATGAACAATCAAAAATTGGATTATTTAGCACAGTTGTCCATCCAGATATAGGAGCCTTAAAAAGAGCCATTGAATCAAATAAACAACGAAAAGTTGAACTTATTAATCCGGAAAAGGATAATTATCAAATCAATGATTTTGAATTGGTTATACTATATCAGCCTAACAAAAAGTTTCAATCTTTAGTGGAGGCAATTAAGAAAGATTCACGAAATTTTATATTAGTATCTGGAACTGCTACAGATTGGTCTTTTGTCAATAGAATGAATTTCGGTATTCGTAAACAAGTATTGTCTCAAAAGGAGGATTTTTTACCAAAGTATAATTCAAATTTCTTAGGATTTTATCAAAAGAATATAGGCTTTAATGATTTTCCGCCACTTAGTGATTTGTATGGGAGGTTGTTGTTTTCTCAACCGTATGAATCTTTTTTATTTCAAAGTATAAACGGAATTGAAAGTGATCAACCACTATTGGCTAGTTTGAGTAATTCAAACCAAAAGTCCTTATTTATCTTAGGTGAAGGACTATGGAAATGGAGATCGTTCATTTTCAGAAAACAAAACAATTTTGAGGAATTTGATCAATTTGTAAATACACTGGTTCAATATTCCGCTAGAACTAAAGATAAAAGCAGGTTGAGTATTGAGTATGACGCATTATATCCTGCAAATTCAACAATTATCATCCAGGCCGATTACCTCGATGAAACCTTGAAATTTGATCCTAGGGTCAATTTAGAGATGAAATTGACAAGCAAAGACAACAAGAAAGAAATCAGCTTGCCATTTTCCTTAAAAGAGAATAGATATGAATTGGAGATCAATAATTTAAATGCAGGAAATTATGAATTTAGAGTAAATGTTGGTGGAACAAATGTATCTAAACGAGGGCGATTTAGTATATCAGAATATAGTGTTGAAGAACAATTCAGCAATGTAAATCGTAACAATTTGACCACAATTGCTACTAATACTAATGGAAAAGTATATTACAAGAACCAAATAAATACCTTGGCAGATGATTTAGTTCAAAATAAATCATACTACACCATTCAAAAGGTTCAAAAAACAACCCGTTATTTAATAGAATGGCAATGGTTATTATTTGCAATAGTATCTTTACTAAGCCTAGAATGGTTCATTCGTAAGTATTTTGGAAAAATTTAAAGAATCAAAATCCATTTTCAATTGGGTTTCGATTCCTTTCGTCGTAAATTTGATATGTAAACCTTAAAATCAATATATAAAATGTCAAGAAATCAAGTAGATATTAGTTTCCCAAAAGGAGGGATGATGTTCCTTGTCGTTGGAGCAATCCTTTTAATTCTTTTTGCAAAATCAACGGTAACTATTGGACCAGGTGAAGGTGGAGTAGTATTCGAGCGATTTGGGGGAGGTATTAATACCGATAAAACCTATGGTGAAGGATTTCAAATCGTTGCGCCATGGAACCGTATGATTGTGCGTAAAGTACGTCAGCAATCACTTTCAGATGAAATGAATGTATTATCTGTAAACGGATTGGAAGTTAAAGTAAGTGGAACTGTTTGGTATGAACCAGAATTTGCAAACTTAGGGAACCTAATTAAAACCAAAGGTGAAGACTATGAGCGTGAATTATTGGATCCAGCCATTAATGCCGCTGCGAGAAGTGTCGTAGGTCGATATACACCTGAGCAATTATATTCATCGAAACGTGATGTTATTGAACAGGAAATTCTAGAGGAAGTACAACAAGTATTAAAAGATCAGTATTTGGTAGTAAAAAGAGTACTTGTAGAAGACGTGAAACTACCACCAACAATCCGTGCTGCAATTGAAACAAAATTAAAGCAAGAGCAGGAATCATTAGAATATGAATTTAGATTGGCCAAAGCGAAGAAAGAGGCAGAGAGACAAAAAATTGATGCTGAAGGTAAGGCAACTGCCAACCGAATTCTAAGTGCTTCTTTAACAGATAAGATTCTACAAGAGAAAGGAATTGAGGCAACAATCAAACTTTCTGAATCAAGCAATAGTAAAGTAATTGTGATTGGCTCCGGAAAAGATGGCCTGCCCTTAATACTTGGAAATCAATAGAATAATGAGCTCGACATCTGTCGGGCTTTTTTTTTGAATAACCAATTCTTAATATTCTGTTAAACGATTGTAAGTTTCGTAACATTTCAAATTTGATGTCGTCATATATACAAACAACAACACAAAAACAATAATAAAATGGACAACATCATTTATAACACCAAGAAGAAAAATAGTAATACAGAAATCGTATTATCAAAAAGATTACAGTGGAACAAAAGAAGGAAATACGACGTTAGATACGTTACGACATTCTTTTAAAGATACCTGTAAGAATTAATTAAGTTAGTTTTAATAGTTAGTTAGGGGTTGAGCTGAAAAGTTCAATCCCTAATTTTTTGAAGGCAATTTATTACGCTCTATTTTACCCTTTTTAATAGCCTTGTAGTTCTCGTAGCAATCAAGAATTGCTTCAATCATTTGAAGATCTGAAGCTTTTTTAATGAAGTAGTCAGAATATTTGCAATCTTCGAGTAGTTCTGTCAATTCCTGACGATCCATTTCAAGATATTCCATCATAACTTCACGATCGAATTTGCCTGCCATGATTTTACGAAGATCGTCTTCCTTTTTAAGTTTCTGTAATTTCTTTAACTGCTTGGGTTTTTTGCCAAATAAGTTATAGAGGAAATCAACCGGCTGGAGTAGGGCAGCGATTGGAGAAGAAAAGTTCTTAGCTCTCGCATTACCAATTTCATAAGTTTGTTGAATACCATTAATTCGAATACGTGTAAATCGATCCTTTGGAACTTGTTTTACATCGATCTCAAGCACCCCAATAAGTTTAGTGGTTCTAATAATTACCTCTTTAACTTCAACTGGTTTCTCGTACAATGCAATTTCTAATTCATTACCCTTCAATAAGTCATTGGTAATCTTTAGCTTTATTGACGAGTACCCTAAATACGAAACCATGATGGTGTCATTTACTTGGGCCGGAATCGAAAAGAATCCTTTGTCATCTGTAATGGTACCGTTAACTGTATTTAAATTGATGATGTGAGAAGCACTTAGTGCCTTTTTAGTGTCGGCATCAATTACTTGCCCTTTTAATGATCTTACTTGTAAGGTATCTGTTTGAGAGTAGACAGATATACCGATGAACAAACAAAAAAGAAAAATAAGGTTTTTCAAAGAAGATAGAGCGTTGTTCATGGTCATTATTAAAAGTGTTTTAGTGCGCACGAGAAGACTCGAACTTCCACATTCATACGAATACTACCCCCTCAAGGTAGCGCGTCTACCAATTCCGCCACGTGCGCTAATAGTATAACAAAGATAGTACCAATGTTATTAAAACGTCGAATTATTATTCAGAAAATTATTAGATATTTGAAATCAATTTAAAACCTATGAAAATAGTACTTATAGGCTACATGGCGACAGGAAAAAGCACGATTGGAAAGATCTTAGCCAAAAAACTAAACCTTTCATTTATCGACTTAGATGATTACATTTCAGAAGCTGAACAAATGTCTATTCCAGAAATTTTTTCACGAAAAGGGGAAATCTATTTTCGTAAAATTGAAACAAAATACTTACTTGAAGTTTTAGAGAAAGAGGGAGAATTCATTCTATCCCTCGGTGGCGGTACACCTTGTTACGGTAATAATATGAAAATCATATTAAATTCAGGTGCTTCATCAATATACCTCAAGGCATCAATTCCTACGATAGCACAAAGAATTAGTAACGGAAAAACCGAAAGACCATTAGTCGCTCATTTATCGGAAGAGGAACTTCCAGAATTTATAGGCAAACACCTATTTGAGCGTCAATTTTATTATTTGCAATCCAATCACATTATTACCGTAGACGGAAAACAAAAATATGAGGTTGTAGATAGTGTTTTAGAAGCTTTACACTAGGTAAGCAATTGAATTATTTTCTGAAAATTCAACATCTATATGTTCTTGGATAGAAGTAGAAAGTGAAATCCCTTTAAAATCCGCCTTTACAGGGTACTTTTTATAATTTCGATCTACCAAAACAGCAGTTTTAAATTGCTTTAAAGGAACATCTAGAAAATGCTTTACACCATAAATTAATGTGGTCCCAGAGTACAAAACGTCGTCTACTAAAACCACGGATTTGTCTTTATATAATTCTTGATCAATAGAAGTGCTTATTTCTGAAAGCGGATTCTTCTTATCGATAATGACTTCGCACAAAGCAATAGTCAAAGGCGATATCTCCTGTAATTGATTTGCAATTTTCTTAGCAAATTGGAATCCATTCCCATTAATTCCGGCAATAATAACCTCGCTTTCAGTGCTATTAGCCTCATAAATTTGAAATGCAATTCGTTTTATTTTTCGATTGATCTGATCGTTATTTAAAATGATGTTTTTCTCTATGGTCATGGTTCTTCTGTAAAGTCTTCTATATCTCTTCTATCTTTTTTAGTAGGTCTACCTGTGCCTTTCTTTCGATAGTAATCTTTAGCAAATTTCAATAATTCATTTTTTTGAAATTCCTCTTCAGGAGTAATATCCTGACGGTATAAATTTACCAATTTAGCACCTAATCGATTCTCTGGAATATCTAAAACTTTAAATTTATAATTGATTTGATTTTTTCGTACTGTAATCAACTCATTTCCAAACACTTCTTTGGATGGTTTTACAAGGGAATTATCTATTTTCACCTTACCTTTTTTACAAGCATCAGTCGCGATGCTGCGTGTTTTAAACACCCTAATACACCATAAGTATTTATCGATTCTCATGAAAAGTTAAAATATTCTCATTTACTTTTTTACAAAAATATAAAAAGGTAACTTGCGCCTCAAATTTAGTTTAAGAAATGAAGTACGCATTAAAAATAGCATTTACCATATTATTTGCCGTTTTACTTGTTGCCTGTGGAGATAATAACAACTTCGGAAATGTTGATAATTTCGATCATGAAGCTCAGGCGCTAATTGATAATGATTCAATTCGATCTTTTTTAGATAAACACTACTATGATTTTAGTGTTGATTCAATCAAACTGATTACATCAAATCAGACTCCATTAAGTCAAGATGCGAACTTAATTACTATGAACGTTACAGAGAGTGAAGTTGACTACCAATTATACGTTTATAAAAGGAGAGAGGGTAACCCAACTATTGATAAAGGATTTCCAACAGTTATGGATTCCGTATTGGTACAATATCAAGGATTTAGTTTAGAAAAAACAGATTCTTTAGTTGAGTTTGAATTTAGAGGTTCACCAATCTGGTTTCAGTTAAACGCGGTTATTCGCGGATGGTCACATGGTTTTACCAACTTTAAAAACGGAGATAATAATTCAGGATCAAATGGACCTATTACCTTTATTAATGGCGGAAAAGGAGTTTTAATTATTCCTTCTGGGTTGGCTTACAGAAATACCGGAGCTGGAAATGGTAGCTTGATAAATAAGACGTTAATCTTTTATATTGATTTATTAGATTTCATCCAAAATACAGACCACGACAATGATGGAGTTCCTTCTTATTTAGAAGATCCAGATGGTGATGGAGATCCAAGAAACGATGATACAGACGGCGACGGAATACCAAACTTTGCAGATCCAGATGATGATGGTGATTTAGTTCCAACGCGAGACGAAGATGCGAATGCTGATGGAAATCCGGGTAATGATTTTAGTGATCCGAACAAACCGACGATTCCAGATTATTTAAATCCAGATATACGATAACAAAAAAAAGCTCTAAGAAATTAGAGCTTTTTTAATATCAATTAGTTAGTCAATTATAATTTGTAATAAAGACCCACAATTATTTGATTTACACGGGTATCAAAATTTTCAACACCCAGGTTAGAAACCAATGCAGATTCAACTCCCGTAAAAGCTCTTTCCCAACGAACATCTACGCCTAATTTACCGAATTCAACACCACCACCAAACTGCAATCCGACTGTGAAACCGTCGCTTTCAACACTTGTGATATCAGAGATACTAAAATCAGATCCTAAGATATACTGAAATGAAGGCCCTATATAAACATTTCCTACGCTGAAAATCTTTTTCCCTAACAACACAGGAACATCAATTTTCCTGAAGTTATAAGTCGTGTTTTTTGCAGCAGACTTATAGAACACTTCATTTTGTAAACTTGTGTATACCAATTCTGGTCGTAAGTAAAAACCAATTGCTGGAATTTTAAAACGTAACCAGATACCAGCATGATAACCAGTTTTACTTTTAGCACCGTCAATAATGTCGGTACCTACTTCTTTAATAGAATTTGAATTGTAGTTCAAACCTCCTTTTAATCCAAAATCAATTTGAGCGTTTGAAGTAAAGCTCAAACCAAATAGGAAAACGATAAAAAAAATGATTCTTTTCATAATGATTGATTTATTTTCTAGAAATTACTTTTTTAGAAGCGTTAACAATAGCTTCGGCATTAATGCCATACTTATCCATCAGTTGTTTTGGAGTACCCGACTCACCGAAAGTATCATTAGTAGCAACAAATTCCTGTGGAGTAGGGTTGTTTGTTGCCAAACATCTTGCAACACTTTCTCCTAAACCTCCAAATTTATTATGTTCTTCAGCAGTTACAATACATCCTGTTTTACCAATTGATGATAAGATGATCTCTTCATCTAGCGGTTTAATTGTGTGGATATTGATTACCTCTGCAGAAATTCCTTCATTTTCTAAGGTTTCCGCTGCTTGAAGTGCCTCCCAAACTAAATGTCCAGTTGCAACAATAGTTACGTCTGTTCCTTCTGATAAAAGAATACCTTTTCCAATCTCGAATGGCATATCTTCAGGAATGAAAACTGGCATTTTAGGTCTACCAAATCTTAGATATACAGGACCATCATGTTCTGCAATTGCAATTGTAGCTGCTTTAGTCTGATTATAATCACAAGTGTTAATCACCGTCATTCCAGGAAGCATTTTCATTAAGCCTAAATCTTCTAAGATTTGATGTGTTGCGCCATCTTCACCTAACGTTAAACCGGCATGAGATGCACAAATTTTTACATTCTTCCCAGAGTAAGCAATTGACTGACGAATCTGATCATAAACACGCCCCGTTGAGAAGTTTGCAAATGTTCCTGTAAACGGGATTTTACCACCAATGGTAAGCCCTGCAGCAATTCCCATCATATTAGCTTCGGCAATACCGACTTGAAAAAATCGATCTGGGTTCTCTTTCTCAAACTGATTCATCTTTAATGAACCCGTTAAATCCGCACATAATGCTACTACATTCGGATTTGTTCTTCCCAATTCTGTCAATCCATCTCCAAAACCAGAGCGGGTGTCTTTCATTTCGGTATAGGTGTATTTTTTCATGTAATATTTGCCTTTAATTTGCCCTCAAAAGTACTATTTATTTAAGTATTATAGCTTTAGATTTTTTAATTCTTTATACAGTTTATGAACAGGTAAACCAACAACATTAAAATAACTACCTTCTATCTTTTTAATACCAATAAACCCGATCCATTCTTGAATTCCGTATGCCCCTGCTTTATCAAATGGTTGATAGTTTCTGATATAGAAATTCATCTCTTCAGATGTTAAATCGTCAAAATGAACCGTAGTAATATCATTTACGGTAGAACGATATTCAGTTGTACGAATGCAAAAGGATGTAATCACCTCATGTGTTCTTCCTTGAAGGGAATTCAACATGTAATAGGCTTCCTTCTCATTCATTGGTTTTTCAAGTGCTTTGTTATTTTGCCAAACTATGGTATCGGCCGTTATTAAAACTTGATGATCTTCTAATGCACCAAAAGCATTCGATTTTAATTCGCTTAAATAAGATGTGATTTCTTGTTTTTGAAGTAATTCCGGGTATAATTCCGGCACTTCCCTTGTTTCTACCTTGAAATCAAGGTGTAATGATTTAAAAAGTTCCTGTCTTCTAGGTGATTTAGAAGCTAAAATAATTTCATGATTTCGAAACTTTTCAGCTAGCATATTTTTAGGTATTGAAGTTCTTTTTTATTCGTGCCAGATTACGTTTTGAGTCTCTATCTTTAATCACTTCTCGCTTATCATGAGTCTTTTTCCCCTTTGCCAATGCTATTTCTAACTTTGCAAATCCGTTGTCATTGATAAACAATCGAAGCGGAACTATGGTTGTTCCTTTTGCATCAACGTCTTTTTTCAACTTCTTTAGCTCTCGTTTGTTTAACAAAAGCTTTCGTTCGCTTTTCGGTTTATGATTAAAGTGATGACCGTGAAAATATTCTTCAATATACATATTTACAACAAACAATTCACCACGCTCATTGAATTCACAGAAGCTTTCGGTAATTCGAGCTTTGCTCAATCGAATCGACTTGATCTCGGTACCTGTTAACTGAATACCTGCCACATATCTATCGATGATTTCGTATTCGAATCGAGCTTTTTTGTTTTGTATGTTGATGTTTTTCTGCATGCTTCTATAAACGATCACAAATATACATTTTTGATTACTGAATAAGAACCGTAATTTTGTATTTCAAATCCATAATATTCATGAGATTATCCATTTTACTATTCACTTTTTTAATAATTAGCTGTTCCAAATCCGAATCTGAATTCACTGCCCAACAAATTATTGATAAATCGATTAAAGCTTCTGGTGCAGATAAAGTATCTCAATCAAAAATCATATTTACCTTTAGGGATAAAGCCTATTCAGCAAATAGAAATGATGGAGATTTCGAATTGACAAGAAGCTTTGATAGTATTAAAGATGTTTTAACGAACAATGGATTTACCCGTTTCATCAATGGGAATGAATTGGTTTTACAGGATTCTATTGCCAACAATTATAAGAATTCAGTAAACTCTGTTCATTATTTTTCCGTCCTTCCTTTCGGATTAAATGACACGGCTGTTCAAAAGGAAAAATTACCATCAGTAGAAATAAAGGGTCAAAAGTATTTTAAGATTGAAGTACGTTTTTCAGAAGAGGGCGGAGGAGAAGACTTCGACGATGTTTTCATTTATTGGATAAATCAGAAGACGTTTCTAATTGATTATTTAGCATATGAATTTCATACAAATGGTGGAGGCTTCCGTTTTAGGGAGGTCACATCCGAAGAAATGATTGAAGGCATCCGTTTTGTGAATTACGCGAATTACAAACCCAACAAAAAAATTAATAATGTCAAGGAAATTGACTCGCTTTTTATAGAAGAAAGCCTTACCAAGGTTTCAACAATTGATCTTGAAAATATTGAAGTTGAATTAATCAACTAATTACTCTAGCTTTTCAATAATTGATGTTGTCTCATTATCTTTTAAAATGACAATATACAGACTTGAATTATCACGATCACCCATAATGTCATAGGTTTTCTTTCCTAAAATTTTATTCGCAAACACAGGTGTTGTGTTGCTGTGTCCTACCACCAAAACAGTTTTTCCAGTTGTTTCTGATTGAAAGATCGAATCATACATTTTTCTAGGGTTGTATAACTGAACTTTTAATCCCTTGCTTTCGGCTGTAGGTGATGCTGTTTGTAGAGTTCGATTATAGTTTGTGGAATACACTGCGTCTAATTCAATGTTTTTAAAGTAATCTGCCCATTTTTTAGCCCTTTCCAACCCTTGTTCATTAAGATTCGGATTTCTATTCAAAGAATCCGTTCTGTCTTTTTCGGCATGACGTATCAAATAATAAGTTGTTGTATTTTGTTCTTTACAAGATTCAAAGGCAAATACAGCCAAAAGCAAAAATGATAAGATTCTTAGTTTCATGATTTGATTAATTTGTTGGAAGGTACAAAAAATAAAGAGTGAGATCGGTAGACATCACTCTTTTTCATTTTTTCTAAACTTCTATTATTCTGATTGAACCAAATCTGACTGATTTCGAAATACAAGAGTTTCATCAAAAGCATCCAACAAAATAATGCTGTCTGTGGTTACATTTCCTGCCAGAATCTCTTTAGATAACTGATTCAATACTTCTTTCTGAATTACTCTCTTCACCGGTCTTGCTCCGAATTCAGGCTGATATCCTTTTTTAGCCAAGTATTTTATAGCTTCATCGGTCGCATCCAAAGTGATCTCTTGCTTCGCCACCATTTGTCTGACAAGATCTAACTGTAAGCTTACAATTTTGAAAATATCATTTTTGGTAAGCGGAGTAAACATAATCACATCATCGATTCGGTTGAGAAACTCTGGTCGAACGGATTGTTTTAACAAACCTAAAACTTCAACCTTAGCCAATTCAGTGGCCGATTCTAAATCGACATCAGGGGTATTAAATTTATCCTGGATAATATGACTACCGATGTTTGAAGTCATAATGATAATCGTATTTTTAAAATCAGCTACACGCCCTTTATTATCCGTTAATCGTCCTTCATCTAACACCTGCAATAGTATATTAAAGGTATCTGGGTGGGCTTTTTCAATTTCGTCAAGTAAAACAACCGAATATGGTCTTCTTCGAACTGCTTCTGTCAATTGTCCTCCTTCATCATATCCGACGTATCCTGGAGGCGCTCCAACCAATCTACTCACCGAATGACGTTCTTGATATTCGCTCATATCAATTCGCGTCATAGCATTCTCATCATCGAACAAGTACTCTGCTAACGCTTTTGCCAGTTCGGTTTTTCCAACTCCAGTGGTACCTAGGAATAAGAAACTTCCAATCGGTTTATTTGGATTTTGTAATCCAGCTCTGGAGCGTCTTACAGCATCAGAAACAGCAATGATAGCCTCTTCCTGACCAACAACTCTTTTATGAATTTGCTTTTCGAGTTTTAGTAATTTCTCACGTTCCGACTGGATCATTTTAGTGACAGGAATACCCGTCCATTTGGCTACAACTTCTGCAATATCTTCATAAGTAACTTCTTCTTTAATTAAAGAATTTGCAGACTGACTTTCTTGCAATTCCTTTTGATAGTTTTCCAATTTCTCTTGGGCTTCTTTAATTTTCCCATAACGAAGCTCAGCTACTTTGCCATAATCGCCTTCACGTTCGGCTTTTTCGGCTTCTAGTTTGAAATTTTCAATGTCTAACTTGGTATTCTGAATTTCATCAACAATCGATTTTTCGGCTTTCCACTGTGCATTTAATTCGTTTCGTTCTTCTTTAAGATTGGCTAAATCAGATCGTAAGGATTTTAATTTAACCTCATCTTTTTCTCGCTTAATTGCTTCGATTTCAATCTCTAGCTGCATTATTTTACGATCTAACACATCCAATTCCTCTGGTTTGGAATTGATTTCCATTCGAAGTTTAGAAGCAGCTTCATCCATTAAATCAATGGCTTTATCTGGTAAAAAACGATTGGTAATATAACGTTGTGATAATTCTACAGCACCAATAATTGCATCATCTTTAATACGCACTTTGTGGTGGGTTTCATACTTTTCTTTGATACCTCGCAAGATTGAAATAGCACTTTCTGTATCGGGTTCATCAACTAATACCTTTTGGAATCGTCTTTCTAAAGCTTTATCCTTTTCAAAATACTTTTGATATTCATCTAGGGTGGTGGCTCCAATAGCTCTTAATTCTCCACGAGCTAAAGCTGGCTTTAAAATGTTCGCAGCATCCATGGCACCTTGTCCGCCACCAGCACCTACAAGTGTATGAATTTCATCAATAAATAAAACAATATCACCATTAGAAGTGGTCACTTCCTTGATAACCGACTTTAAACGTTCTTCGAATTCACCTTTATATTTTGCTCCGGCAATTAATGCTCCCATATCTAAAGAATAAATTAATTTATCCTTCAAGTTTTCGGGAATATCACCATCTACAATTCGATGTGCAAGTCCTTCTGCAATTGCGGTTTTACCCGTACCAGGTTCTCCAACTAGGATTGGATTGTTTTTAGTTCTTCTCGATAAGATTTGAAGTAATCGTCTAATTTCCTCGTCACGACCAATAACAGGATCTAATTTTCCGTCAATAGCCATTTGATTGAGGTTGTTCGCGTATTTTTCAAGTGAATTATAGGTTTCTTCTGCGCTTTGAGAAGTGACTCTTTCCCCTTTACGTAACTCCTGAATGGCTGTTTTTAGATTTAACTCTGTTACTCCCTGATCTTTTAAAACTTGAGCAATAGTACTTTTAGATTTAAAAATAGCAAGTAAAATATGTTCAATAGATACGAAGTCATCCTTCATTTCTCTAGCTTCGATATTCGCCTGATTAATTGCTTTACCAGCTTCATGTGATAATATCATTTCCGTTCCACTAACTTTAGCAAAGCTCTTTAATTGATTATCTACAATAGAATTTACAGCCTGCTCATTAACACCTAATTTCTTAAATATAAAAGGTAAGACATTGGCATCAACTTCGGTTAATGCTTTATATAGGTGTTCGTTTTCAATTTGATTATGACCAAATCCCTGAGCAATTAACTGAGCTCTTTGTATGGTCTCTTGTGATTTAGTTGTATAGTTATTTAAATTCATTTCCTACAATTTTAATACACTTTGAATTCATCAAAAGGAGTACCAGCTGAAAAATGAACAGAATTAAGGACAAAATGTCTTGTAAAATTGATATTTTTCTGCCTTTTTGACTTGTTTTATACTGTATTTTTGCACCATGATGTTTTTCAAATCAAAAGGATCAGATGCTTCTGACCATGATCAATTTATTCCGTTTGTATCTATAGATACATTAAATGAGATTGAAACAAAATCTAATTCTAAACCTGTCCTTATTTTTAAACATTCTACACGATGTGGAATAAGCAGTATGGTATGGAGACGATTTAAATCAAGAGTCAAGCAATATGAAGATCAATTGGATTGTTATTATCTTGATTTACTAACGTTTAGAGACATTTCAAATGAAATCGCTTCCAGATATGATATTGTGCATCAATCACCCCAATTAATTGTGATTAAGAATGGGGTCGTTGTAGCTAATGCTTCGCATTATGATATCTTGGAAATAAATATTCGAAGATTTGTGTAGCTAAAAGTTGCACTCAACTTGGTTTATGTCGTATTTTTGATGCTTAATTAATTTAAAGTTGAGCAAACCAAAATTACTAGAAAAAGTATCCGAGAAAGAACTATACGACTATCAAAAAGTTGCAATTCAAGAAATTTTCACCTGCTTTAAAGATGCCCAAGACAATTATCATCTGTTGTTTCAACTACCAACAGGTGGAGGGAAAACAGTAATTTTTTCTGAAATTACAAGGCGATATCTTAATGAGTATAAAAAGAAAGTTCTTGTACTGACCCATAGAATCGAATTAAGTAAGCAGACTAATAAAATGCTTACCGAGTTCGGAGTTCCCAACAAAATAATTAATAGTACAGCCAAATTAGACGATCAAAACGAATACAATTGTTTTGTGGCAATGGTTGAAACATTGAACAACCGTTTAATTGATGAGAAATTTGATATAACCGATATTGGATTAGTTATTGTCGATGAAGCGCACTACAATTCATTTACCAAGATTTTTAAATTCTTTAGTAATTCGTTCTTTTTAGGAGTAACAGCAACTCCGTTAAGTTCGAATATTAAACTTCCTATGTACAAAAACTACGATGAGTTAATCGTAGGGGAGTCTATCAAAGAATTAATCAATAATGGATATCTCGCCAAAGCGAATTTATATTCATACAATGTTGGATTGACTTCTTTAGAGGTTGGTGCTAACGGTGATTATACTGTAAAATCATCAGAGGATTTATACACAAATACTACCATGCTTTCTAAGTTGGTAGCGGCCTACGAGGAACGTATTAAAGGCAAAAAGACCCTTATATTCAATAATGGTATTAATACTTCTATTCAGGTGTATTATGCCTTTAAGAAAGCTGGATATCCAATCGCTCATCTTGATAACACCAATACTAAAAAAGAGCGTGAGTTAATTTTAAAATGGTTTAATAAGACTCCAAATGCGATTATTACTTCAGTTAGTATATTGACTACCGGATTTGATGAGCCGAGTATTGAAGCGATTATGCTAAATCGAGCTACAAAATCACTTACCTTATATTATCAGATGATCGGGCGTGGTTCTAGGATTTTCGAAGAAAAAAACACCTTCGATGTTATTGATTTAGGAAATAACTTTTACCGTTTTGGACCTTGGAGCGCAGAACTAGATTGGCAGAAAATGTTCAAATCACCAGATTTCTATTTGGATAGTATTCTTTCTGATGAAGAAATCGAAAGTAATTTCAGATATGAGTTTCCACCAGAGGTTTTAGAGGCTTTTGCTAATTCTGAGGATTTAACCTTCGATATGAAAAAAATGTACATCAGTACGATTCGAGCTGGAGAATCTTCAAAAAGAGTTTTAGAGAAATCAATGGCCCATCATGCAAAACTATGTGTTGAGAATAGTGAGGATGTTTTTGATGCTTTAATTCTTTCAAAGTTATTAAACGAAGAAATTGATGATCGAATCAACAGGTATTCCAAGTGTATATCGAAGAGTACTCATAACTTTGTGGCTTGGTTGAAAGACGATTATAAGAAAAAGCTGAAGACTTATATTCGTAAAAATTTCGATGATATTCAGGCCGAATTAAATTCATCAAAATAATTTACATTTTTTGAATTTTGTATTTCTCCTTTTAGTAATTTAGTTATAAAAATTAATTACAGTGAGAAGAGTTATTGTAGAATATTCGAAGCTTACGAAAGATATTCTTGATTTGCTAGTAGAAAAATATCCTGATGGATATGACTACGAAGACATTATATCTTTTAAAAATGCCAAAGGAGAAACGGTCAAAGCTGTTGAAGTTCGAACAGAGAACACCACCTATCTGGTAAAAATCAGTTCCAAGCTCGAACAAACTATGGAAGATTACTTAGACGATGAAGATTCTTTTGATGATAATGACGATTTCGATGTAAATCTACCTGATGATAATAAAGACTAAAACAAAAAAGAAGCTCAATGAGCTCCTTTCTTTTTATAATTTAGCAGGTAATACTTTACCAGAGCATTCTCCAAATCCTATTCGGACTTTATCATTTTTACAATGAGCTCTCATAATTACCGTATCATAATCATTAATAAATTTTCGTTCAGAACCATCTTTTAATTTGATAGGTTTTTGACCTTTCCATGTTAATTCTAACATCGAACCATAGCTATCTTCTGTTGGTCCTGAAATGGTTCCTGACCCCATCATATCTCCTGATTCTACGGGGCAACCATTTACAGTGTGATGTGCCAATTGTTGCGCAATAGTCCAATACATGTACTTAAAATTAGACTGGCAAACCACGGTTTCACCACCATCTTCCGTTTTAATAGCCGCTTCTAAATGAATATCAAAACTTCCTTTCCCATCGTGTTGTAAATAGGGTAGTGGCTTCGGATTTTGTTTTGGATTTTCAACTCTAAATGGCTCTAAAGCATCAAGGGTTACAATCCATGGTGAAATCGTAGAAGCAAAACTTTTTCCTAAGAAAGGACCTAAAGGCACATATTCCCAAGCTTGAATATCTCTTGCAGACCAATCGTTAAATTGTACAAGACCAAAAATATATTCTTCAGCCTCTTCAATTGGAATACGTTCACCTAAAACATTAGCATCAGTAGTGATAAAAGCCATTTCCAATTCAAAGTCTAACAGTTTTGTCGGACCAAATCCAGGCGTTTTACTTCCCTCTGCAGGCCTCATTTGCCCAACAGGTCTTCTTACCGGTGTTCCGGAAGGCACAATAGAAGAACTTCTTCCGTGGTATCCGATTGGGATATGTACCCAATTGGGTAATAAAGCATTTTCAGGATCCCTAAATAAGGAACCAACATTCGTAGCGTGTTCCTTACTGGCATAGAAATCAGTATAATCCCCAACAGCAACCGGTAGTAACATCTCAACTTCATCAATTCTGAATATGATTTTGTCCTTATGTTCTGGGTTATCTCTTAGTTTTCCATTTTTTACGTCAAAAACATCAGCAATACGATTACGAACCAATCGCCAAGTTTTGTGACCATCAGCGATAAAATCATTCAAATTATCTTGCAAAAACATGTCATCCGTTAATGGAATGCCATCAAAATATCCTAATTGATGAAAGGCACCTAGGTCAATGGCATAATCTCCAATTCTACTTCCAATAGTAATGATATCATCTCTTGTGATAAACACACCAAACGGAATGTTTTGAATTGGAAAGTCTGAGTTTTCATCAACTTTTAACCAAGATTTTCGATTCGGATTGTTGGCTGTAATTTTCATTTTTTTTTAGGTATAATTAATTCAAATCTAATCGTTTTTTAACAGTTTCAAAATAAAAAATAAAGAATAATTCAATTTTAACACACTATTTTTAATGATTCATCAAAAACAATAAATTGTTTATAATTTTGGATAAACTCTTTCGATTCACCTCTATCTATTTCCGTATTTTTGATGCTTTAAAATTTGACCCAAATGCAAAAAGATAGCCAGATTTTTGATTTAATTGAACAGGAAAAGAATAGACAACTTTACGGATTAGAATTAATCGCTTCAGAAAACTTTGTAAGTGACCAGGTAATGGAAGCTCAAGGTTCTGTATTAACCAACAAATATGCAGAAGGCTATCCGAATAAAAGGTACTACGGTGGATGTGAAATCGTGGATCAAGTTGAGCAATTGGCTATTGATCGTGCTAAAGAATTATTTGGTGCAGACTATGTAAATGTGCAACCGCATTCTGGATCTCAAGCGAATACTGCTGTTTTTGCGGCATGTCTAAAGCCTGGTGATAAAATCTTAGGTTTTGATCTTTCTCACGGAGGACATTTAACTCACGGTTCTCCAGTGAATTTCTCAGGGAAATTATACAACCCTGTTTTTTACGGAGTAGAGAAAGAAACTGGTGTATTGAATTACGATAAAATTCAGGAAATTGCCTTAAAGGAAAAGCCTCAAATGATTATTGCAGGGGCTTCTGCATATTCTAGAGATATTGATTTTAAACGATTCAGAGAGATTGCAGATAGTGTTGATGCCTTATTACTTGCAGATATTTCTCATCCATCCGGATTGATTGCTAAAGGAATCTTAAATGATCCATTGCCGCATTGTCATATCGTAACAACAACTACTCACAAAACCTTAAGAGGACCAAGGGGTGGAATGATTCTGGTTGGAAAGGATTTTGAAAATCCATTCGGATTAAAACTGAAAAATGGTAATCTTAAAAAAATGTCAACTTTATTAAATGGAGCTGTTTTTCCTGGTAATCAGGGTGGTCCATTAGAGCACGTAATCGCAGCTAAAGCGATTGCCTTTGGAGAAGCACTAACCGATGACTTTTTACATTATCAAATTCAGGTAAAAAAGAATGCTGCGGCAATGGCTAAAGAATTTGTCTCTAAAGGATATGACTTAATCTCTGGAGGAACAGACAACCATTGTATGTTGCTCGATTTACGCAATAAAAATATTTCTGGTAAAGACGCAGAAATTGCACTGGGTGTGGCTGACATAACTGTAAACAAGAACATGGTGCCTTTTGATGATAAATCGCCATTCGTAACTTCTGGGATTCGAGTTGGAACACCAGCTGTGACAACGCGAGGATTAAAAGAAGAGGATATGGTGACTATCGTGAATTATATTGATGAAGCTATTCTAAATGCATCAAACGAACATAAACTAAAATCAGTTGCAGAAAAGATTCACGAATTAATGGGTGACAGACCTTTATTCGCTTATTAAAGAATATTTCTTCTGCTTTTCCTTATATGACAATTATCATATAAAATTTTAGGATAATTCTCTTTCTTAGCTTAGAATTTAGAATAAGTCCTTATGGGTTCCTTGTCTGTAAAAGCTATTGAATCTGCTCAGGAACGTGTGAATTTTGAGAAAAATTTAATCAATGATATCCGCGCGTTTGAGTATATGCTGAACCATAATCTTTTCGAAGATAATATTGCAAGAGTAGGTGCAGAACAAGAGATTTGTTTAGTGGATGACAAGTATCGACCTTCTTTAAATGCCCTTGATATCCTCGAAAAAATTGATGATCCTCATTATACTAATGAATTAGCTTTATTTAATCTTGAAATTAATTTAGATCCTTTTGAATTAACTGCCGATTGCTTTTTGAAAATTAAAGACCAATTGTTAACCCTGCTTAAAAAAGGTAATACTGCGGCTAAAAAATACTTTAATGATCAATTTATTTTAACGGGTATTCTTCCAACCTTACAAAAAAAGGATCTGGTATTCGAAAATATCACCCCATATGAACGATACCGTACTTTAAATGACATCATCAAAAATATTAGAGGCGATGAATTTAAATTACACATTCGTGGTCTTGATGAACTTATTGTAAGTCATAATTCAATCCTTTTTGAAGCCTGTAACACAAGTTTCCAAGTACACCTGCAAGTAAGTCCGAAGGAAGCAATCGATAAATTTAATTGGGCACAGGCCATCTCTGGACCCATGTTAAGCGTGATGACGAATTCTCCAATGTTATTCGGAAAAGAATTATGGAGTGAAACTCGAATCGCATTATTCAGACAAAGTATTGATCAGAGAAACAATACTCATATTCTCCGAGAACAAAAACCTAGAGTTTCTTTCGGTCAAAACTGGATTAAGAATTCAATTTTGGAAATTTTTACTGATGACATTTCTAGATATGCGCCGATGTTAACTACCGATTTTGATGAAAATTCCATGGAGAGTTTAGCAAACGGTAAAATGCCAAAACTAAAAGCTCTTAATCTGCACAATGGAACCTTATACAAATGGAATCGATTGTGTTACGGGGTACACAACAATGTGGCTCATTTACGAATTGAAAATCGCTATATCCCTTCTGGACCTAGTGTTGAAGACGAAATTGCGAATGCAATGCTTTGGGTTGGTGTAATGAATGGAATGCCTGAGAAGTTCAGGAATATTTGGGAAATCGCTTCATTTAATGAAGCTAGAGTCAACTTTTTAAATGCAGCAAGAACTGGTATTGACACTTATTTTAATTGGTTTGGCCAAGGAATTTCGGCTCGTAAATTAGCTAGAAATAAATTGATTCCGATGGCTCGAAAAGGACTACTTAAAGCTAAGATTGACGAATCAGATATCAATCACTATTTACACATCATTGAAAAACGCATTGAGAATAATTCGACTGGCAGTAAATGGATTAAGAACAGTAAGGATTTACTGCGTAAGGAATGTTCTGTTCATGAAACCAATTTAATAATTACAAAAAGTATTATCGACAATCAGGGGAGTGGATTACCCGTTTCAGATTGGTTACCAATTACGGATTCCAAAAATGAATTGATTGAAAAATACAACAAGCTGTATAAAGTAATGTCTACTGAATTATTTGTAGTGAATGAAAATGATTTAGTTGATTTGGCTGCTCAAATTATGGAATGGAAAAATATCCATCATTTACCTGTAGTTAATGATTCCAATAAATTAGTCGGAATTATTATCCGAAGTCAACTATGTAATGAGCACCTTACTCAAGATACTTTGGCTAAAGACATTATGATTAAAGAGTTCATTTCTGCACATCCAGAAACTCTTTTGAAAGAAGCAGTATCAAAGTTAAAAGAAAACAAAACTTCTTGTTTACCAGTAATTGAGGATGAAATTCTTGTAGGAATTTTCACCAATAATGATCTACTTAGAATTGAACGATTAAAAGGTGAGAAAATATCATGAGTAAACCTGTAATCGAAGTTTTATCAGAAGAAAAAATCACATTGAATCGCATTTTAGGGAAGATAAAAGGCACTAATAAATCGCCAACTATCATTGCATTTGGAGGTATTCATGGTAACGAGTTTGCAGGGGTTACTGCTATTAAAAAAGTGTTCAAAAAGTTAGATTCAGATAACATCAATTTTTCGGGAAACTTTTATGGTATAACCGGGAACATACCCGCATTGGAGAAAAAAGTTCGATTTGTAGATCAGGATTTAAATAGAGTTTGGACCACAGAACATCTCATAAATGCCATAAAAGAAACGAAAGATGTAGAGGAGGCAGAACAACTTGAATTATACAATACGATAAAAGAAATCCTGGTTTCCAATGAGGGTTCATTTTATTTCTTAGATATCCACACAACTTCCTGTCCCACAGAACCTTTCATTACGATAAGTGATTCATTAAATAATCGAGAGTTCTCATCAAATTTTAAAATTCCAATCGTATTGGGGATAGAGGAATTTCTAGATGGTCCTTTGCTGACCTATATCAATGAATTTGGACATGTTGCGTTAGGATTCGAAGCAGGACAACACGATGATCCAATCTCTGCAGAAAACGCTGAAGCCTTCCTTTGGTCCGCTTTAATGGCTTCTGGTTGTATCCAAAAATCAGATGTTAAAGATCTAAAAACCCTAGGCAGGCAATTCACCTGTTCGAAAAAACATAAATGTTTCTATGAGATTGATTTTAAATATACCATTCAGAAAAATGAAAAATTTAAGATCATTGGGCAGTTTAACAATTTTGAAAAAATCAAAAAAGGACAAAATATCGCCGTAAGCAACGGAAAGGTGATTAAAGCAAATCAAAGTGGAAGAATTTTTATGCCTTTATATCAAAAGAAAGGGGATGACGGATTTTTCATCGTAACTAAAATTTCGTTGTTCTGGCTGCTGATTTCAAAATTTGTGCGAAGCTTTAAAATGCATTTGATATTGCAATTATTGCCGGGAGTTAGAGCTTCAAAGGATTTTCCATATGCTTTAGTGGTGAACCCAAGAACTGCAAAGTACCTGGCTACAGAGATTTTCCATTTATTCGGTTACAGAAAGAAAATATTTCGAGAAGATAAATGGTATTTTATCCGAAGAGATAGAGGAGTTAGCCGGTTTATTTAATCATCATTTTCATTTGCCCTGTCCAAAATATTTTCTGGCAATGCTTTTTTTGCTTTGGCACCCATTTTCTTAAGTTTTTCAACGCTGACAATCAGATTTCCTCGACCTTCAACCAATTTATTCATTGCATTTGAATACTCCTTTTTTGAATCGTCGATTCGCTTGCCAACTGCAATCAAATCTTGTAATAAACCATTGAATTTATCATATAATGCTCCGGCTTGGCGAGCAATTTCAATGGCATTACGTTGTTGTTTCTCATTGGTCCACATCGTATCAATTGTTCGCAACGTAGCTAATAGGGTAGAAGGAGTTACAATTACAATATTCTTTTCAAAAGCCTTATTGTAAATAGATGTATCCTCATTTGTCGCGACAGAAAAAGCAGTTTCAATCGGGACAAAAAGTAACACAAAATCTGGTGATTCTATTTCATATAAATCTTCATATTTCTTTTCACTCAATTGTTCAATATGACGTTTGAGGGAATTTAAATGCTCTTTTAAATATGTACTGCGGATGTTTTCATCATCTTCATTAATGTATTGCTCATAAGCGGTTAAAGAAACTTTAGAGTCAATTATCATTTTTTTGTGATCTGGTAAATGGATTACTACATCTGGAAGAACACGTCTTCCTCCATCTTGAACAAAGCTTTGCTGAACAAAGTATTCTCTATCTTTTTCTAACCCCGATTTTTCTAAAACACGTTCTAGCACTAATTCACCCCAATTTCCTTGAGATTTTGAATCACCTTTTAAAGCTTTGGTAAGGTTGATGGTTTCCTTACTCATCTGCTGATTCATTTGTTTTAAGTTTTCTAGCTGGGTTTTTAAAGCCGATTGGAATCCGGCTCTTTTTTCATCACTATCCGTAACTTTCTTCTCAAAACTTTGAATTTTCTTTTCTAAGGGTTCAAGAATATTTTTAATGTTTTCTTTATTCTGATTCGTAAATTTAGTTGATTTTTCATCAAGGATTTTATTGGCTAAATTCTCGAATTCCTTAGTGAATTTCTCTTGCAGATTTTCAATTTCAGTTTTATTCTCATCAAGCTTTTCCTTAAGATTTTTAAGTTGCTCCTCTAAACTCGTATTCTTAGTAATAAGATGTTCTTTTTCTCTTTGGATGAATTTTAATTCCTCTTGCAATTCACCTTTTTCTTTAGCTATTTGTTGATTATTCTGATGTAACTGATGGATTCTTTCTTCTAAACGAGATTGTTCTTTTTGATGCTCAGCAATCTCTTTACTGGTATTCATTTTTGCCAAAAGTCTACCAATAATAAATCCAATTCCAACAACAATAAGTACTATTAATAAGTAAATTATAGATTCGTTCATCATATCAAATTAAGTCCTTAAATTTATAATTTTTAAATAGAGAATGAAAGCATTTGCAAGATTTATACTCACCAAAATATTAGGTTGGAAAATGGACCAACTTCCAACGGAAATAAAGAAATATGTAATAATAGCTGCACCTCATTCAAGCTGGGTAGATTTTCCAATCGCAATGTTATACAGGGTTGCCACAGGTGTAATGGTCCATTATGTGGGTAAAGATTCGTTATTTAAAGGCCACTTTGGATTCTTATTCAGAAAATTAGGTGGTTTTCCAGTTGATAGAACTAGTAATAATAATACTGTTGATTTCATTGTTCACAAATTCAATTCGACTGACAATTTTAAATTAGGTCTTTCTCCCGAAGGCACAAGAAAAAAAGTTGATAAATGGCGAACAGGTTTTTATTACATAGCAAAAGGTGCTAAGGTGCCAATCGTAATGGCTACTTTAGATTTCGGTAATAAATACATCAAAATCTCTGAACCTTTTTATCCTACAGACAACAAGGATAAAGATTTCGAATACATGAGAGGGTTTTTCAAAAATGTAAAAGGTAAAAAAGTGAAATAAAAGAATTTAAAATTCGAAAAACTATTTTTTAGTTTCCGAAAATATTTCTACATTTAACGTGTATTGAGGATTGTTTAATAAAGATTAGGGGTTTTATTATGCACGTCTTATACAAATTATAGCAATTGCTACGCGATATTTCTCCAGGTTCTCAGCCTGGAGATTTTTTTTATACCTATTTGTATTTCTGTGCTACTTTAGTTGCAATACCGACAATTACTTCCGATGCTTTCATAATTGATTCAACAGGAACGTACTCATACCTTCCGTGAAAATTATGTCCGCCAGCAAAGATATTTGGACAAGGTAATCCCATATAAGACAATTGGGATCCATCTGTTCCTCCTCGGATTGGTTTTATGATAGGTTCGATATTTAAATCCTCCATAACTTCTTTAGCGATATCAACAATATGCATCATCGGTTCAACCTTTTCTTTCATGTTAAAGTATTGATCTTTAATTTCGACAGATATCAGTTCCTTACCAAATTCAGTATTTAAATCAGCTGCAATTTTTGTCAATAAAGCTTTTCGGTTTTGAAAACGATCCATATCATGGTCCCGAACAATGTATTCAAGACTTGAGCCATCGACATTACCATTTATGGTATGCAAATGAAAGAATCCCTCATATCCTTCTGTTTTTTCTGGAACTTCATCCGCAGGCAAGGCAGCAATAAAACGATTGGCAATTAAAATTGCATTGATCATTTTACCTTTAGCATATCCAGGATGAACAATCTTTCCCTTAACTACAACCTTAGCGCTTGCTGCGTTAAAGTTTTCGTATTCTAATTCACCTATTTGACTTCCGTCCATGGTGTAAGCCCATTCGGCACCGAATTTTTTTACATCAAATTTGTGAGCTCCTTTTCCAACCTCTTCATCCGGTGTAAAACATATACGAATTTTTCCGTGTTTAATTTCTGGATGTTGAATCAAATACTCCATTGCCGAAACGATCTCAGTTACACCAGCTTTATCATCGGCACCCAGTAGGGTAGTACCATCTGTTGTGATTAGCGTTTGTCCTTTATATAGTAACAAATCATCAAATTCTGATGGTGAAAGAACAATTCCTAAATCCTTATGTAAAGTGATGTCGCCACCATCGTAGTTTTCAATAATTTGTGGATTCACATTGGCTCCTGTAAAATCAGGACTCGTATCAATATGGGATACAAATCCGATGGTCGGTACTTCATAGTCCAAATTACTAGGGAGTGTTGCCATCAAGTAGCAATTCTCATCCAATTCTACATCTTCTAATCCAATTGATGTTAATTCCGTTTCCAACTGTCTGGCCAAATTCCATTGTTTCTCTGTACTTGGAAAAACAGGATTATTCGGATCTGACTCTGTATCTAATGTAACATAACTTATGAATCTTTTAATGATATGTTGTTTAGCCATCATATTTCTAAAATTTTAATTCGGTCTATTATTGATAGTGCCTTGCACAATCTTTCTTTGTTTTCTTCTTTTCCATAAACATCAATCTTCACTTTTAAAAAACTCATTTCATCAATTTTAATAAAAGAGTGTAACGATTGATAGGGTAAATTGTTTTTATTGCCTTTATATAAGGCATAATGGGTTTTTTTACCTTGAAGTTGAATCTCTTTTGATGAGACTTTGATATTCTTTTTTAATAATTCTTCCTGTTCATTCCTTAGAAAGAATACTTTATCAAATTTGATGTTATCCTTTACCCATGTTACATCCATTAGAATGGACCTTGATAAAGCAACTGAAGTATCCGCGACATAAACAGAAGATTGAACTTCATCTTGATACAAATTTACTTTCCAATTTGATGGAATACCAATTTCAAATTTGTTCTTCAAATCCGTTTCTGATGAAATAGTAAGGTCATGGGAAAATTCACAAGAAAATTCACTACTCAATTGACCATTTTGCTTGCATCCAATAATAACCAGGAAGACTAAGAGAAATTTAAGCAACCTCATTAATTCAATTTCAATTTTGCAATTTTTTGATTTCCGGCGAGCCATGCAGTATTTTCATCTACAAACTGAATAACGTAAAATCCTTCATTACTCACTTTTTTCCAAGTGTAGCCACCATCATTAGAAAACGATATTCCAGTTTTATCAACTGCAAATAATTCTTTTCCGCTCGTATTTGGCACGTATTGCACACAACTTTTATAGTTTGGTTCTTTTCCGTTTGCAACCAAGCTCCAAGTCTTCCCACCATCTGTCGTGATGGCTTTATTTGCGATATTTTCATCAGCTTTGGAATAATTTCCGCCAATAACGAATCCATTATTTTCATCAGCAAAATCTACCGAATAAATTCCTTGAGGTCCATTACCATGAATAATTGGTGTTTCATAAACTTTCCAAGTTTTTCCGTAATCATCAGATTTAAAAACTCTCGCTTGTTTTCCGCCTGTCACAATCCAAGCCGTTGCCCCTAACACTTTAATGTTCGTATTACTTGCGGCAAAAGCAGCTTCGCCTTCAACCACTTTAGGCAGGCTTTCACAAGGTAATTTTTCCCATGTTTGTCCGCCATCTTCAGTGAGAATTATCGATAAACAGTCTTCCGTTGGATCTCCCATTGCTATGCCATGTTTTTCGTCAAAGAACTTCATTGAATCGTAGAAGACTTTTTCGTTTTCTTCTTTATAAACTAGATTAGAAGTTTCGTAATCGAGTTTGTATAACAATGCAGGATTACCAATACTCAGAGCGAAATAGTCAGAACCATTGGTGGCAATACTTCTAAAATGTGGGATAATAGAATCTTCATATCGAATAAAACTAATTGGAGCAGGTTTTTCACCTGTCCATTGAAATCCATGAGAACCGTCAGAACCAACGAAGTAAACTTTTGACGAATCTACAGCCACAATAGCTCTTATACTTGTCGAATCCATAGAAATGGATTGCAAAGAAATCGTTTGGAAGTTTCTTGGAGTATATTCTTGAGTACATGAAAATAGCAGGATTACTGCCAAAACAAAAGTGAAAATCTTATACATTTTCCTATCTTTAAAGAACCTTATAAAAGTAATAATTCTAGGTCGACAAACATGAAAAAAGCATTGGTAATATCTGGAGGAGGAAGTAAAGGAGTATTTGCTGGAGGCGTAGCTCAATACTTAATGAAACACGAGAATCGAGATTATGATTTATTACTTGGAACTTCAACAGGTAGTTTAATGATTTCTCATTTGGCACTTCATAAATTAGAAGAGCTTAAAGAGCTGTATACCAATGTAAATCAGAACTCTATTTTTAGCAATAACCCGTTTTCCATCCGTAGGGTTGATGGGCAAAAAATAGTGAGTATTAATCACTTTAATACCATTTGGAATTTCCTGAATGGCCGAAAAACCTTTGGAGAAAGTAAGAATCTTAGAAAGCTGATTCGGAATAATATTTCCAAAGAAATGTATGAATCCATAGGTAAGAATGGGAAGGAAGTGGTTGTAACCGTATCTAATTTGACTACCAACCAAATCGAATATAAGTCCAATAAAGATTGTACTTATGAAGATTTTTGTGACTGGATCTGGGGATCTTGCAATTATGTTCCTTTTATGAGTTTATTAGAAAAAGACCATTGTCAATATGCTGATGGGGGATTTGGCTCCTTAGTTCCGATTCGGGAGGCTATTTTAAGAGGAGCTACAGAAATTGATGCAATTATTTTAGAAACTGAAATTCCGTTGATTAATCGATTACCAGCCAAAAATCCATTTTCCTTGTTATTTGATGTTTTCGGATTCATGCTAACTCATGTTGAAAGACACAACATTACCATTGGAAAACTTGCTGCAAATAATAAGGATGTTCAATTAAACCTGTATTACACCCCTACAGTATTAACGACCAACTCATTAGTATTCGACCAAAAAATGATGCGTAAATGGTGGAAATCCGGATTTAAATATGCAAAATCCAAGAAAGAAGAACTCATGAGTGAGTTTAGACCAGATATCCTTACGGATCAGGAAGTTGAAGAAAAAATATTAGATTCTATCGATCCGAAATATTAATTACTGCTTCAATTTAAAATCAACGAACATATTGTTTCCTAAAGGTCTTGCCAATTTAGAATCATAAATAGGTTTATTCACGACAAGATTCTTAACAGGACCAGCAGTTTTAGAGCCCGTATCAATGTAAATCAAGGTTCTGTTTAACAAAGGATCAGAAGTTTCTCCAATGACACCTAAATTAGAATAATCTTCAGCAAGCTCTATTCCAGGTAATGTTGTGCCAGGTAAAAAACCGTTTGGCTCATTCGCTCTGTCCTTATTTGATAATTCTAATACAATAGGTTGTAGGGCATAGGTATGTGATGTATTGAAATTTGGTCCGTTTCTCAATAAATTATCTGAATCATAAAGCGTAACCGACCCTACTTGCTTTCCTACGGTTTGTGTTCCGACCAATCGAACATCAATATATGAGCGTAAACTATTGATTAACAATTCAGAGGCAGAAGCTGTAGAACCAGTTACAATACAGTAAACTCTAGTAAGGTTTAGGCTATTAATTGGTTCTGGGTTGGAATTCGGATTTATTGTATTTGTAAAATTATTTACGAATACGGCTGGATCGAACCTATTCATGACTTTCTCATTCCAGATTTCCTGAGAAAACAATTGATCATTAAATTGTCCTGTGATCATACTTCCGAGATAGGTAGCAGTTTGGACACGACCACCTGGATTGTATCGTAAATCGATGATTAATTCATCTATATTTTGAGCGCTAAAATCAGCAAACACAGCATTTAACTGCGAATCGTAAGTATTTACAAATTGATTATAAAACAAGTAACCAATCTTCTTTCCGTTGTAATCAATCACCTTAGAATTGGCAATCGGATTTTCTTGCAATTCACCTTTAACTAAGGAAATATTATTTCCATTAGAAGTCGGATTACCATTGTTAAAATCGGCAAAACCAACCGTGTAGGTAGTATTGCTACCAAACAATAATGTTCCGAAGTTTCCTAAAGTCAACTGTTGATTATCAATGGTATTGAACAGCATCCCGCGTTGCACACCTTGAGTTTCTGCATCGGAACCCGGAATAATGTAACGAACATATCCGTAGACATTGTCCGATCCATCATCATATCGTACTAATCCGAACTCCATTCCGTTGTTTAACGAGATTCCTGCTAATGAGTTCTCAAGAGCTATGTAATCATCAACCATAATAGAAAAACGATCGGTAGGACGATTCAATAAAGACTCAAATAATACTTCCGGACTTTCAAAGCCAAATAAATAATTATTTAATTCAGTCTGATTATTAAAACGATTGTCCTGAATATCTGGAATATCGCTTTGCCATAAATAATATGCGTTTAATCCTTTCCATACAAAGTCATGAACCTGAATATCTGTAGGGATCTTCTCAGATTTTGTACATTGTGAAAGTGAAAAACTTAGGGTTATAAGAATTAAATAAACTAGATTTTTATGCATTTTCATTGGGATGTATTTCTAAGTATAGTAACGCTTCGTAAAGATAAATCGTATTTTTTTAAAATTTGATGTAACAAATTAAATATTGTGTCGTCGTAATTATGAAAATCTGACAAAAAAGATAGAGAAATCAAAAATCAACCAACAATAGTAATGACAGAATCAGACTTTTTAAAAGCTGTTATACCGTTTAAAGATAAGGTCTTTCGATTAGCAAAACGATTGCTGGTATCGACCGAGGAAGCAGAAGATGCTACTCAGGAGCTTTACTTTAAGTTGTGGAAGAATAAGAACAAAATGTCTGATTATAAGAATATAGAGGCATTTGCCATGACGATGACGAAGAATTACTGTTTTGATCGATTAAAATCGAAGCAGGCCAGTAATTTAACATTGGTTCACAGCAATTACAAAGAAAAAGATACCTCTCTTGAAAAGAAGTTAGAATATAAAGATAGTGTCTCACGAGTTCATCAACTTATTGAAGAGCTGCCAGAACAACAAAAGATCATTATTCAAATGAGAGATGTAGAGCAATACGAATTTGATGAAATATGCGAAATGACCGGCATGAAACCAACTGCAGTGAGAGTCGCATTATCTAGAGCAAGGAAAACAATTAGAGAACAACTATTAAAAGCCCATCAGTATGGAGTTAGCTAGAATAGAAAAATTAGTAGAAAAATACCTAAACGCAGAAACGACGTTGCAAGAGGAGAACACCTTGAAAAACTATTTTACGGGAGGAAATGTTGCCCCTCACTTGCAGGAATACGAAGAAATGTTTAGCTATTTCGCTATCGTAAAAGATGAAACTTTTGATAAGCCAATTCGATTAAAAACAGAATCTAAAGTTCGAAGAAACTTTTACAGATTATCAATCGCAGCCTCTTTTGCCCTTATGTTTAGTGTCTTTGTAGGTTATAACCAATATCAAAGATACCAGGCAGAGAAAAAGTTTGCAGAAGTAATTAAAGGATTAAAGTTATTGTCAAATACCTGGAAAAAAGGGGAAAATGCAGTAACGGGCCTTTATACCTACGAGAAAGCAGTCAATAAAATATTAGATTAAATAATAGACCGAGTAAAGTAAATTTAAAACCAAGTAAAACCTATTATCATGAAAAAAATAGTTTTATTAATCGCATTTTTTGTATCAACATTCGCTATCAATGCTCAAGGAACATTTGATGCTTTAGAAGATGAAGATGGAGTAGACGTAGTTGTTGTAACCAAAGATGCTTTTGAATTAATATCAAAATTCAAGAATGTAAATATTGAAGACAATGATGCAATGAAGACATTTCAAATGATTCAAGAGTTGAATGAATTTAAAATGTTCTCTTCTAACAGTTCAGAAATTGCATCAAAAATGGAAAGCATGGTTAACACCGCTATCAAAAAGAATAAATTAACAGAATTGATGCGTGTTAAGGAGGATGATTCAAGAATCAAAATCTATGTGAAAGCTACCAGTAACAAGGATTATGTAAGTGAAGTGTTAATGTTCATCAAAGGCATAGATAAAAAGACAAAAGGAATGTCTGAAGCAGTTGTGATCTCATTAACAGGAAACATCGACATCAACAAAATGTCTGATCTTGCAGATTCTTTCACAAAAAATTCTAAGGTTACCGTTAAGAAAAACTAACGGTAACCCTTTAAAAACTTAAACTGTCAATAATGAAAAAATTAACCACTTTATTGTCTTTCACTCTTGTGATATTTATGGCAATGTCTTGTTCTAACAACAAATCAATACAGAGCTATTTAGTGGAAAGCCAAGAAAAAGACGGATTCTTTTATGGAGACATTCCTGTAAGTAGTTTAATGACTGCCAAAACAAAAGCTTCTGAAGAAGTTTTGGAAACCATGAAAAGTATCAAAAAAATCAATGTTGTCTTCTTGAAAAAGACTGCAGACAACAATGATGCGTACGAAAAAGAAAAGAATGAATTGAATAGTATTTTAGCTCAAGACGATTACAAAAGCTTGATGACTATGAAAACCAAAGGAATGAATGTGAAAATTTATTACACTGGTGATACAGATTCAATCCACGAAGTAATTGCATTCGGTTATAACAAAGAAGCTGGAGTTGGGGTTGCTAGATTACTTGGAGAAAATATGAATCCAGCAAAAGTAATCGAAATGATGAACAGTGTTAAAATGGACGCTGATAATATCGAAAAGTCATTCGGCTCGCTCTTTTAACCAAAAAAGAATTAAAAGTTTAAGAAACTACAATCAGAGATGGTTGTAGTTTTTTGTTTTTAGATAGTTTTATTTAACTGCCTATTAACAACAGAACTAATGCAAATTGCTATTTTTGAGGCATATCCGAAAGATAGATTTACATGAGAGTTGTTTTATTCGTATTTATTTTACTCACCAATGCTTTATCCTTATTTTCTCAAGACATTGTTTATCGCGCAGAACGTGAAAAAACATTTGATCTCATTCACACCAAATTAAAGGTCGATTTCAATTTTTCTAATCAGACGATGAATGGGGAAGCGTGGATCACCCTTACACCTCATTTTTATGAGACAAATATCGTGGTATTGGATGCTAAGGCCATGATAATCAATTCGGTTACCTCAAACAACAAGCCACTGTCGTTTGAATACAATAACAAACTTAAACTTGAGATTAAACTCCCAAAAGTTTATAAAAGAGGAGAGGAACTAACCTTGTATATTGATTATGTTGCACAACCAGAAAAGGTTTATCAAAAGGGTAGTACAGCCATCACCAGTGCAAAAGGATTATACTTTATCAATGCTGATGGAAAAGATAAAAACAAACCTACTCAAATTTGGACACAAGGAGAAACGGAAGCAAGTAGTTGCTGGTTTCCGACCATAGACGCACCAAATCAGAAAACTTCTCAGGAGATCTATATCACTGTCCCTAAAAAGTACGTTACGCTTTCAAATGGTGAATTAATATCGCAAGAAACCAAAGGCGGAATTAGAACGGATTACTGGAAACTGGATCAAATGCATGCACCGTATCTATTTTTTATGGGTATTGGCGAATACGAAATCATCAAAGATCAATACAAGGATATTCCTGTTCATTATTATGTAGAAAAGGAATATGCTCCATATGCAAGGGATATTTTCGGGAATACGCCTGAAATGATAGGATTTTTCGCTAAAAAACTTGGGGTTGAATATCCGTGGAATAAATATCATCAAATCGTTGGTAGAGATTATGTAAGTGGTGCTATGGAAAATACTACTGCCGTGATTCATGGTGAAAGTATATATCAGAAGCCTGGTCAGCTTATCGATCAGAATATAAAGGAGAATACTATCGCTCACGAGATATTTCACCATTGGTTTGGAAATTTAGTTACTACGGAGAGCTGGAGTAACCTTACATTAAATGAATCATTCGCCAATTATGGTGAGTATCTATGGAGAGAATACAAGTATGGTGCTACCAATGCTCAAATGCATTTATTCGATGAAGCTCAAGCTTATTTTAATGGTCAAAGTGAAGATAAAAACCTAGTACGTTTCGATTATGCCGACAAAGAAGATATGTTCGACCTAGTTAGCTACAATAAGGGCGGACGGATTTTACATATGCTTCGAAACTATTTGGGTGATGAAGCTTTTTTCAAAGGCTTAAAACGATATTTAGAAACATATAAATACAAAACAGCCGAGGTTCATCAGCTACGTCTGATTTTTGAAGATCTAATCGGAAAGGATCTCAACTGGTTCTTTAATCAGTGGTATTATGGTAGCGGCCATCCTGAGATTGATGTTTCTTACGATTACAATACCATTCGAAAGACAGTGACCGTAAATCTTTATCAGCTGCAAAACAAGGCTTTTCAATTTCCGTTTGCCATTGACATTTTCGAAAATGGTAAAAAAACACGTCATAATGTATTTGTTGAAGGACGAGACGATTCATTTACTTTTTCATACACGAAACAACCCGATTATATTCAGGTCAATGCTGATGGTGTGTTGCTTTGCAAGCTTAATGAAAACAAAATTTTAAGCGAATATATTTTTCAATTAAAAAATGCCGAACAATTCGAACACCGAAGAGAGGCTTTATTAGAAATTGCGAAAAAACAGGAAGATAAAAAAGCGTTCAATGCTATTGTTGATGCTTTAGACGATAAAGTGTATAAAATTCGAATTTTAGCACTTCAAAATATTGATTTGATCAACAAATTCGCAAAACGTGACGCGATTGATAAAATCAAGCAAATGGCTGCCAAAGAAAAGAAAACATTGGTAAAAGCCGCTGCTATTGAAACCTTAGGAAAATTGACCGATCCTGAATTAAAGGGAATTTTCACACAAGCATTACAGAGTAAATCGTATTCTGTACTAGGTCAGGCGTTAGTGTCTTTATACTATATCGATAAGCTTACCGCACTGAAAAAATCAAAAGAATTACCAGACGAAGTACGGAAAATACTTGCAACTCCTTTAACACGTATTTTTATTGAGGAAAATGATCAATCCGAATTGCCTTTTGTAGCTAAAAGCGTGCTTTCTGGAATGTTTTTAACGGGTGATGATCAAACAAAATCACTGTATCAAAAGGCTTTCCGTCAAATTTCAACAAGTAATAATACGGAGGCTATCCAGAACTTAACGGATGATATGGTTGTTAAAGGCAAGCAATACAAATCCTTTAATTTCGATAAAGTTGTTATCAATTTGATGCGTAAAATGATTCATGAACAGGAGAAAACAACCAATTCCAACAAAAGACGCAATGTTGAGATTATTAAGGAAGCTATGGCTAAAGTCCTTTAAATAATGAAGATACCTTATTTGTGGTATTCGTCGAAAGTTCCATCTTCATAAAAAACAACGATTCGTTGGATTCGCTTTCCGCCAGAAGTATTATTAGAATCGAATAGAGAAGGAGAGTATGTATCAGTACCGTTTGATTCATTAGACAAAGGATAAGTTCCCACACCATTTACCAACCATTCCATATCAACATCAGAAAAAGTATTACATACTTTCATGATAAAGTCTAGACTCGGTTTGTTCCTACCCGATAGAATATGAGAAATGCTCGAACGTTGCACGCCTATTTTATCAGCAAAACCAGACGCCGAAAACTGATGAAATTCGATGATTTTCTTGATACGATTCGCAAACTGAAGGTTGTTTATCATTGTAAACGATGGGTTATATACAATTGTAAAATTACTTTTTAATAACGTTTAAATCAAGATAATTAGTATATAAATTTTACTTAATCCTTCACTTCATTTAAATTTCTTAAAATACTGCTTTAAAGCAACTTAAATATTATATAAAAAATCGAATAGGATTTTCTTATATACTGTTGATGAATTTGTAATGTCGATAATAAACTAGGTGATTACTGTAACCAAAAAGGAAATAACAACTGTTTACTCATGTGAAAAATAGAGGATTTTATAAACCCTCTTAATCATTTAAATTATTAGTATTTTTACCCGAAAATAAAGGTGGAAATTCTGAATCCAAATACAATCAAAAATCTTTTTACAACCCATAAGGAAACTTCCTTATTTGGGAAATGGATTCGGCATCAAGATATTTTACCATTATTAGATCAATTACCAAATTCATTTCAAAAATCAGAAGTTGGAAATTCTGTGGAAGGCAGATCAATTTCAACAGTAACTTTTGGAAATGGACCAAAACAAGTTTTTGTTTGGTCACAAATGCACGGAAATGAAAGTACTGGAACAAAAGCACTTTTCGATCTTCTAAATCTTCTAAATTCAAATTCAGAAATCAGCAAAGAAATTGCAAAGAATTGCACTCTAACTTTCCTACCCATGTTAAATCCAGATGGAGCCGAACGATACACTAGAGTAAATGCCAATGAGGTAGACTTGAATAGGGATGCCGTTGATTTGTCTCAGGTAGAAAGTAAAGTCCTTAGAAAGGTATTAGAAGACATTCATCCACAATTCTGCTTCAACTTACATGACCAACGGACCATTTTTGGAGTGGAAGGCACTAAGAATCCGGCGACATTGTCTTTCTTGGCACCATCAGAAGAAGTGACCAAAAAAATTACCAAAGGGCGAAAAGAGACGATGAATGTTATTGTTGCTATGAATCAATTGGTTCAGCAAATCATTCCGGAACATATTGGTCGCTATACCGATGAATTCTATCCGACCGCAACGGGAGATAACTTTCAAAAACTAGGTTACAATACTGTTTTAATAGAATCTGGACATTATCCTGATGATTATGTTCGTGAAAAGAGTAGAGAATACACCTTTTATGCATTGCTTCAAGGTATCCATCATATTGCAACTTCAGATTCATTTTCGGATTACGAGGAGTATTTTTCCATACCTAATAATGACAAACTCTTTTTAGATGTCATCCACAGATATGAAAATGGGAAGGATATCGGATTTCTATATAAGGATGAAATTATGGAAAATCGATTAGTTTCTCATTTAGTACAGGAGTCAGATTACTATATTTCTAACAAAATTGGTCATTTAGAAATCGTTTTCGAGACCAAATAATTAGATTTTCCCTATTTTTTTTGCACATTAAATAAATTTAATTCATATTTTTGGTTTACAATTTGAAAAAATTATAAAAAATGAAAAAATTTGTTCTTGACGAGATAGATCATCAAATACTAGATATTTTGATAGAAAATGCAAGAACTCCTTTTACTGACATTGCAAAACAATTGTTAGTTTCTGCAGGAACGATTCATGTTAGAGTAAAAAAAATGGAGGATGAGGGTATCATTCAAGGATCTACATTAACCTTGAATTATGAGAAATTAGGATACTCTTTTATTGCTCATGTTGGAATATTTTTAGAGAAGACAGCAATGACTCAAGCTGTAATTCAAGATTTAAGAAAAATACCAAATGTTACAGTTGCTTATGTAACGGCTGGTAAATACAATATCTTCTGTAAGGTTCGTTCCAAAGGAACTAGCGATGCTAAGGATATCATTTATCAAATTGATGAAATCCCAGGCGTAAACAGAACAGAAACAATGATTGCCTTAGAAGAGAGTATTAACGATAAGAAACGTATGATGCATGCAATCTTCAAGGACATGTAAGAAAACATATTAGAATATTTTAATCCTCAGTGCATTGCTGGGGATTTTTTATACATCAAATACTTTTACACGTTACATTGATTCCATCAATTCATTACAAATCGGCCACTTCACTTTCTAAAGAAAAGTTGTTAGAACTTTATCGTCGGATGTTAAAACCTCGAATGATAGAGGAGAAGATGCTCATCTTACTTAGACAGGGAAAAATATCAAAATGGTTCTCTGGAATGGGCCAAGAAGCCATTGCTGTTGGAGTTACGTCGGCTCTTCATAAAGACGAATACATTCTACCGATGCATAGGAATTTAGGTGTGTTTACAACACGTGACATTCCTTTATATCGATTATTTGCCCAGTGGCAAGGTAAAATGAGCGGATTTACAAAAGGAAGAGATCGTAGTTTTCATTTCGGAACACAAGACTACAAAATCGTCGGAATGATTTCACATTTAGGTCCGCAAATGGGCGTAGCAGACGGAATAGCCCTTGGAAATTTATTAAAAAGGAATAATCAGATATGTGCCGTATTCACTGGTGAAGGAGGCACAAGCGAAGGTGACTTTCATGAAGCTTTAAATGTGGCTGCTGTATGGAATTTACCGGTTCTATTCTGTATCGAAAACAACGGATATGGATTATCAACACCCACCAATGAACAGTACAAATGTTCTCATTTGGCTGAACGTGGCATTGGCTACGGAATAGAAAGCCATGTTGTAGATGGTAATAATATTATTGAGGTCTATGAAAAAGTATCTCAATTTGCTGAAGATGTGAGATCAAATCCCAGACCTATTTTACTGGAATTCAAAACCTTCCGAATGAGAGGGCATGAAGAAGCAAGTGGAACAAAATATGTTCCGAAGGAATTAATGGAAGAGTGGGCCACGAAAGATCCGATTGAGAATTTCCAGTTTTATTTAAAAGAAAACGGAATTTTGGAGGAAACTTATGAGGTAGAATTGAAAGAGTCCATTCTAAAAGAAATTAATGAACACCTAACCATTGCTTTTAACGAGGAAGAAATCACACCTGATTTAACTTCAGAATTAAATGATTTGTATACTGATGAACATACAGAATTGATTGATCCTTCTCATGAAACTAAAAATCAGCGATTTGTAGATGCTATTTCTGATGGCTTATATCAAAGTTTAGAAAAACATGATGATTTGGTAGTGATGGGTCAAGACATTGCCGAATATGGTGGTGTTTTCAAAATTACGGAAGGATTTGTGGAACGATTTGGAAAAGAACGAATTCGAAATACGCCCATCTGTGAATCAGCAATTGTTTCTGCGGCTTACGGACTGTCAATTAACGGTATGAAAGCTGTTATGGAAATGCAATTTGGTGATTTTGTTTCCTCTGGGTTCAACCCAATTGTCAATTTATTGGCCAAATCTAATTATCGTTGGAATCAGAATGCGGATGTGGTTGTACGAATGCCATGTGGCGCAGGTGTAGGTGCAGGGCCATTTCATAGTCAAACGAATGAAGCATGGTTCACAAAAACTCCCGGATTAAAAGTTATTTATCCGGCTTTTCCAAAAGATGCCAAAGGATTACTGAATGCAGCAATTAATGACCCAAATCCGGTGTTATTCTTTGAACATAAAGCATTATATCGTTCTGTTTACCAAGATGTTCCTGTTGATTATTATACTGAAGAAATCGGAAAAGCATCCGTAGTAAAAGAAGGAAAAGAAATCAGTATTATTACATATGGTGCGCCAGTTCATTGGGCATTAGAAATCATTGAAGAATTTAAAGAGCATTCGATTGAAATTATCGATTTAAGAACATTAGCTCCCTTAGATACTGAATCTATAATCAAATCAGCAAAGAAAACAGGGAAAGTCTTAGTAATTCAAGAAGATTCACAGTTTGGAGGAATCGCAAGTGAAATTGCGACAATTATCAACGAGAATTGTTTTGAGAATTTGGATGCTCCAGTGCATCGATTGGGAAGTTTAGATACACCAATTCCTTTTCAAAAAGAATTGGAAAATCAATACTTATCCAAATCTAGATTAAAAGAAAAATTAGAAGAATTAATTCAATATTAGCAATTATGAACAAGCAAATCCTATTTAAAAAACGCCCTAATGGCGCAGCAGACTCAGATACTTGGGAATTAGTATCCAATGAAATTCCGGTGATTAATGATGGTGAAGTGCTAATACAACAACATTATATTTCATTAGATCCAGCAATGAGAGGATGGATGAACGAAACCAAATCCTATATCGCTCCAATGGGGATAAACGATGTGATGAGAGCAGGTTCTATCGGATTGGTAATCGAGGCAAAAGGAGATGCTCCTTTTAAAGTTGGTGATTGCGTAACCGGATGGGGTGGAGTACAGCAATATGTTAATACAAATGGTGAAAACTGGTATAAAGTTGATCCGAATTTAGCACCGATGCCTACCTACATCAGTACGCTGGGAATGCCAGGTATGACTGCTTATTTCGGAATTTTAGAAGTTGGTAAAATAAAAGAAGGTGACGTAGTAGTCGTTTCTGGAGCTGCCGGAGCCGTTGGAAGTGTTGTAGGACAAATCGCGAAGATTAAAGGGTGTACCGTAGTTGGTATTGCTGGTGGTAAAGAAAAGTGCGATTATGTGGTAAATGAATTGGGCTTTGATGATGCCATTGATTACAAATCAGAAAATATTTTTAGAGCATTAAAAACAAAATGTCCGAAGGGTATTGATGTCTATTTTGACAATGTTGGCGGTGAAATTTTAGATGCGGCGTTGACAAACCTTAGAATGCGTGCAAGAATTGTTATTTGTGGCGCTATTTCACAATATAACAACGCTGGACGAATTAAAGGGCCAAGCAATTATTTAGCGTTATTAGTGACCAGATCTACTATGCAAGGAATGGTGGTGATGGATTATGCCAAGAAATATGCTGATGCAGCCAAAGAAATGGGTATGTGGATGATGCAAGGAAAATTGAAATCGAGAGAAGATATCTACGACGGAATTGAAAACTTTGAATCTACCTATCACCGTCTATTTTCGGGGGAAAAGAAAGGAAAGCTAGTTTTAAAAGTTATTGAAGACTAATGGAATTAGAACACTTTTTTCAATGTCCGTATTGCTGGGAAGAAATTTCTATGATATTTGATTCAAGTGTCGCTCAACAAACTTATATCGAAGATTGTGAAGTTTGCTGTAATCCGATTGAAGTAAGTCCTTCATTTGAGGATGGAGAGCTTATCGGATTTTACTCTCAATCTATTGAGCAGTAATCGGATTAACCCAATTAAACTTATGAAATACAAATTGCCAATGTTCAGGAAACTGGGCTTTGGTATTTATTTTTTCTGATGTAAAGGGATGAACAAATGACAATCGTCCGGCATGGAGAAAGAGATTGGTAATGCCGAAATTACTTTCATACATGATGTTATGGTTATTATCACCATATTTTGGATCAACGACTAAGGGATGACTAATCTTTTGCATATGAATGCGTAATTGATGCATCCTACCTGTTTTAGGCGTTAGTTCTACCAGGCTATACCTTGAGGTGTCGTAAGGTTTAACTGGGATATCAAGAGTGCTGTTTTCAAGACTTCGTAATGCCGTTTGTGCCTCTTTATATACCTTCGCATCACGTCCTTTCACTGGACTATCAATTTCTACGGATTTAGGAGCGAAACCGCGTACTAATCCGTAATATATTTTACTAATCTCCTGATTATTAAATAATTCCTGAAACTTAGAAACAAATTCTTTTTCCTTACTTAACAATACCACTCCGGAGGTTTTACGATCTAATCGATGGACTGGGTAACACTTCAGATTCGTTTGATTTTTAATCAATTCTAAAAGCGATTCCTCATCCCGAACATTTCTAGAATGATGTCCATGATGCACCAGAACATTATTTGGCTTATTGACCAAAATGCAATAGTCATCTTCAAATATAATTTCCAATGAAATCGAGATTTTAGATCCCAAGGATACAACATTTTAACATATAATAGATACAAAGATTTTGAAATATTTTGTATTTTTAAAAGGTTATCAGTCAAATACTTAACACTTTATGCGAAATTTAAATTGGATTTTTTTAATTCTGATTATGGGATGTGTATCCCAAAAACCTAAGGTTTCTGAGCAGTCTTTAGATCGACTTAAGAAGATTATGTTGGAAGAAAATATCGAGTTTACTGCTCGCAACGCATCACCATTACGTTTCGGAAATTCATTGAATGCTTACAATCATTTACCTCCTGGGAGCAATCAAAATTTTGTAAACCTAGCCAATATCAACAACTATATGAGGGTCTATAAGGACAGTGTTTCTATGGATCTTCCATTTTTCGGGGAACAACGAATTCACAAGGCCTACAGTAATGAAGATAACAGCTTTATTTTCAATCAGAAGATTGAGGATAAGACCATCAGTTTTGATCAAAAAAAGAATACTTATAACCTAAATATTTGGGTGAAAGGAAAACAAGAAGCCTTGCGAATCAATTACAGGTTACATCCGAATAATACAGCAACAATTGTCGTGAATAGTACCCACAGAAATGCGATTACCTATCGAGGGGAGTGGAGTGTTATTCAATAAAATATAAAATGAATACTAACTTAAAAATAGAATTGTTATGAGAATCATGAAATTAATTGCATTCCTTTTCATCATGGGATGTACAAGCCAGAAGAATTTAGTATCAACCAGTAACATCGAACATTTAAAGGATGTTGTATTTAATAAAACAATTGAATTCAATGCCCTTCAGGCGAATCCATTAGTAACTCCGTTTTCAATGGATAATGGTAATCTATTTATCTCAGGAAGTAATTCCTACTACATTAATCTGACAAACATTCCGAATTATTTAAAAATTGAATCAGATCGAATCAAAATGAGTTTACCATTTTACGGACAACATCAATTAGCGAATAACTATAATGGACAAAAGAACAATCTTGTCCTTGATGAAACCATTCAGGAAAAATCAATAACCTACAACGAAAAAAGAAATTCTTTCACGATAAAAATGAGAGTAAAAGGTGAGGAGGAGTCATTAGAAATCAAATACACCCTTCACCCAAATAAAAATGCTTCCCTAACCATAGATAGCACACATCGTAACACAATTTCATACAACGGAAATTGGGTCGGTAAATAGAGTATAAAAGGTCAGAAGTCAGGAGTTACAATCAATCAACCAAACACTTTCTTCGAGCTTTCCCTTACATAAATAAAATACATTCTACCGAATGAAAAAAATGTGGGTTTAATTTTCGGATTCATTCGAAGAAAAATTAGAAGAAATTGCAGCAAGAGAATATAGCAAAAGCGCATTGATTCCTTTAGAACAATTTCAAAACCGAATAAATTTAGAGCGTGATGCGATATCAAAACTAAAGCATCGTTGCAAAAAGAAAATAAGCATCCTTAATACATTAAAGCAGAACGAAGAATTAGAAGCTTCATATTATGATGCACAGAATACCTTAATGGATGATATGCGTGATTACATCCGTATGCATTATGAATTTAAGGAAGAAATGATGAATTACTTTTTAAATTGGCTAGATTAAGCAATCGGGGATATATTGGTATATCCCTAAATATTCTATTTAACATAATATAAATTATAATTCTAAAATAAATACTCAATACTATTTAATCCAAATTAATTCTATTGAAATCAATTAATAAATGTTAATTGAATTTAATTTACATTTAAAAGTGGCCAGAATATACGGAACAATAGAATCTCTTAAGTCATTAAAGGCGAAATTACATGCCAATCGTATACACCGTTTTAGTTCCGTAAAAGAAATCAATGATTTTCTAAAGAATTATTCAAATGAAAAATTAAACATTTTAAAGGATGAATCTAAAAAACTAAAAACTGAATACTTAAATACCAAATCAACTTTAAAGCTTAAAGAAAATGAGAGGTTAAAAATTATTAATAATGAAGCGGAAAAAATTGACAATTTAATTTAAGAATTAAAAGGTAAAATCGATTCTTTAATTTCCTTGAACAAGAATAATTTTTTAAAATGAATTCTATCAATAATTAAATTATATCATTTACGAAAACAGCTCAAATATTTAATTATAAATGGTTCTAGTCTAATAGAATCAGCAACCATGAATATAAATCAAAGCATTAAAATTGATGAAACTTTTATTGAATTGTATGAGACTAATAGAGAAAGATTAATTAAAAATCGAGCTAAGTCGAGAATTTCTAAAATCCAACATATCAAAGAAGTCTTGGAAAGCTCTAGAAATTTGATTTCCGGGGCTATAGGTGAAAATTTAGTTGTTAAAGAAATTAAGAAACTATCTAACGATTATGTCTTAATTAATGATTTTAAACTAGAATTTTATAAACCAATATATTACAAAAAACAAAATCATAGAATATATTCAATACAAATTGACCATCTCTTAATCACTAAAGCCGGGATTTTTATTATTGAAACAAAAAACTGGAGCAAATCCTCAGTTAACTCCATAAGTTTAAGATCACCAATTGAACAAATTGAAAGATCAAATTTTGCCCTATACATCTACATTTCAGAAAACGTGAATTTATTTAATCATCATTGGGGAGAACAAACCGTTCCTATTCGTAATCTTATTGTGATGATAAAAAATAAACCAACTGGACAATTCAAATATGTAAGTATCAAATTATTAAATGAATTAACTAATTATGTAAAATGTTTTGATCCGGTTTTAACAAACGAACAATTTGAAAAATTGGTCTCTAAATTAAAATGAATTAACTAAAGTTTTGATATGATCTAGCTCAAGACCGAATCATTGCCTCGGCCTCTATCTCAACCAAGTACCCCTCTCCTACCAATTTGCCTTCTACCAAGGTATTCGCAGGTTGAATGTCTTTAAAACGTTCGCCATGCGCTCTTGCCACTGGTTCCCAATCATTTACGTCATTCACAAAGATTCGTGTTCGATCAACATCTTCTAGGGTTCCTCCCAAAGACATAATGGCTCCTTCAATTTTATCAATTACAAAATGTGCTTGAGCTTTGGCATCAGAACCTCCAATCATTAAATCTCCATGTGTTGCTGTGGTTCCCGATACCCGAATCCGATTACCAACTCGAACCGCTCTTGCATATCCCGCCATATCCTCCCAATACGTTCCGCTCACAACAGCCTCATTCCCGTTTTTTAAGATCTTTGTCGCATAGGGTTTTGGAAATCCTTTTACATGATGACTTAAATCTCCAGAAGCAGTTAAGAATGGTGGTTTTCGATATTCATCTCCGCAATCGCCATGGATGGAATTCAAGTTATTTAGCTGTTTCTTAATTAAGTTTTTATCATTACTATCTAATTGATTGTTAAATAGTTGAATATTGTTATCTATATAATCACTTTGACCTAATCTCGCACCTACTATTACACCTGCAACATGTGGTTCTTCAAGGATAAATTTAGTAGCAACATTAGCAATAGAAATGTTATTTTTCTCCGCAATACTATCTAATGTTTGCAATAGATTCTGAAAATCGAACCAGGATCCTGCTTCATCTATAAATCGCTTGTATTTCATTTGCGACCAGGTGAAAGATTCATCAACTTTCGGCTCTGGTTTTCCAAGCCATTTATCGCTTAAGAATCCGCCTGCTAAGGTTCCGAAAGCCAAGAGTTTTACTCCGTATTGCTCACAAACCGCTTTCATTTCTCCGCTTGCACGTTGATCTAACAAGGAATAACACACTTGATTCGATACGATTTCTATTCCGCTAGCCAAAGCAATTCGTAAATGGGCAGAATCGAAATTGGTTACTCCTAAATGCTTTATTAATCCTTCTTTCTTAAGCTCTTGCAATTCAAACAAGGTATCTAACCAAGCCGGATCAGGATAAGACCATGCGTGGTATTGTAGTAAATCCAGTTGTTCTGTTTGTAATCGTTGTAATGCTTTTTCCACATTAGCTCTTACGTTTTCTTTACTCACTTTTCCGGGTTCTGGAACCCATTTTGTTAACATCTGGGCTTTCTGTTGTCTGTCTTTATTAAAAACTCCTGCAATCACTTCCGCAGAACCATAATGATCGGCCATGTCAAAAGTGGTCAGTCCGGTATCCACATATGGTTGCATAAATTTAGCAGTTGCAACGGGATCTAACGTCTTTCCATTGCGCTCTAAATCAGCGATTTGCCATAATCCTGTTAATACACGTGAAATCGTCAATCCGGGTGCTAATTCTATATATCTTTCATTGTTCATTCTTCAGGAAGTTTAGAGAATAAAGCTTTAAGGTCCTTTCCAGAGCGTTTCAAAGCCTTTGTTTTAAAATAGTAAATAGCAGAGCCAATTCCCATCACAATCAGCCAAACAGACGTTGAACGGAAATACCAGGCTTCTACATCTGCGTTTAAATCTTTCAGGGTATGTACAGTTAAGAAAACCATCAGAAGCAAAACACCTCCGTATCCAATCAATCGCTGTTTGGATAATGATTTTACCATTTTGATTTCATTGGCTAGTGTCGGATTTACCTTGGTGATGGTTATTAGCGTCAAACACATCAGCAAGAAATTCACCATCATGGAAGTCACCATAATATCAATACCCAAGAAGAAATCACCAGCAAAATGACTACCCAAAACACCTATAGATGCTATTATTCCGCTCAAATACAGAGCTCTATGCGGAGTTTGATACTTCGGATGGGTAACTGCAATTTTTTTCGGAAAAATACCGTCATCTGCCCAAGCAAATACCAATCTTGATACCGAAAGTAACATGGCAGGCAAATCGTTGATCAAAGCAATAGCTGCACCAAACAAAATGGCTACCGATAAACCTACAGGCAACAACGGACTAATCAATCCAGGTGCCGTAATGTCTTTTGTCACCGCCTGATCTGCTACATAGCCCCAAGGAACTGCATGATACATGGCAATGGTAAATAAGAAGTAAAAACTTCCTACAATGGTAATCGCTAATAAAATTGCTTTAGGTAAGTTTTGATTGGGTTTTCTAGCCTCCCCTCCTGCTTGTGCAATGGCGTCAAAACCGATAAAGGAAGAAAATAGTATTGCTGCAGCCGATAAAAACACAAGTGGATCAAAGTTTCCGTTGGAATTATTCATAAAAGCAGCACTTTCAGGAACAGCAACGATATAATCATTCTGATCAAAAAGAAATCCGGAGATAATAACAATCACTCCTAATCCAAACATGATAAACATTAAGGGTACAACCGTTCTTTCGTAGAACTTACCACCCTTAATGTTGATATAAATAAAGAGCCAGATCAGTGCTAAGGCGATTCCGATACGAACTGGCGCTACTTCCATCAAATCAGCAGCTTGGGTCCAATCAAGGCCAACAAAAACATCACGTATGAAAGGAACAATAATGTATGCGATGACACCAATAACAATTGATAAACCGAACCATTGAGAAAAGCTAGCAATAAAACCTAAATACGGATTCAGGCCTCTACTCGCATAGATATAACTTCCTCCTGCTCTTGGCATTGCCGAAGCTAAAGACGCATACGCGAAAGCTGCTAATAATGCGGGTAGCATTGCAAATAAAAAAGCAAATAGGACATTCGGACCGATTCCCGGTACACTTCGATGTATCATGAATGGAACCACATTTATAGACGCACCTAGCATGGAACAAATTCCGGTCGCTGTTAAGGATAACAAGCCTATTTTTCTGGAAAGGCGGTTGGTTGAATCAGACAATAGTTAGTGTTTAGTTTTCGTTGTTGTGAAGATAAACATAAATAACAAAAAGGAATTCTTATTCGTATTTCAATCCATACCCTAATTCAAATAAAGGTTCATTGGATTTATCCCAATAGTTTGGTCCATATTTTCCTTTATAGTTTGTGATACTCTTTGGCCATGAATGTGGCAGTTTACCTGTAAAGTTATGATCACCGAACAAGACTTCTGCGATTCCTAATCCCTCAGAACCTGGCAACCATGCAGCTACAAATGCATCAGATTGTTTGATTTGATTTGTTACTAATAACGGACGTCCGGAAATCAATACAACAACTGTAGGGATGTTTTTTTCAGAGTGCTTTTTTACGATTTTACGCTGATCCATAGACAATCGCAAAGACAATTTATTTGAGGGATGTCCGATATCTCCAAAGAATTCGGCATAGGGTTGTTCACCAACAACCAAGACGGCAACATCAGCTTTTATATTTTCTCCTACTCCGTCTTTGTCATAGATGACTTTTCCTTTGGATAATTTCTGTATCCCTTCCAAAATCGTTGTTCCTCCAGAATAACTTTCTTTACTTCCTTGCCATGATATGGTCCAACCTCCTGATTGCAATCCGGTGCTATTTGCATGTTCTCCTATAACTAGAATGGTCTTATTTTTATCAATTGGCAGGACATTATTTTTGTTTTTAAGCAACACTAAGGATTCTCTAACCGCTTGTCTGGCTTTATCTCTGTGAGATTTACTACCAATTTTTGAAATTAATTCTAGATCTGGAAATGGATTTTCAAATAATCCCAAACGAAACTTCTGACGTAAAATTCTTCGAACTGCATCATCCACTCGTTCCATGGCAATGGTATCTGTTTTTACGCCGCGTTTGACACTTCTTCGGAAAATATCAAGATCACCATCAACGGCCATAACCACATCAACCCCTGCATTGATGATTTTATTACGTCCATATTTCGAAAAACCCATCCAATCAGAAACGACAATTCCGTCAAACTTCATTTCATCCTTTAAAAGATTGGTTACTAAATTTTTATGTGCGTGCATTGGTATCCCTGAAAAGGAATTAAATCCAACCATTACAGATCCAACACCTTCATCAACAGCTGCTTGATATGGGGGAAGTAATAATTCTTTCACCTTACTTATAGACATACTTGTCTTTCCGCCCTCAACACCATAATCTGTAGCCCCGTCCCCAATAAAATGTTTAGCGGTTGCCATAACAGTGGTGCAATCTGATAAATTACCTTGATGTCCTCGAACAGAAGCCCTTGCAAATTTGGAAGTCCATTCAGTACTTTCAGAAAAGGCCTCATATACCCTTCCCCACTTTTCATTGTAGGGGATCGCGATACAAGGAGAAAACACCCAATTGAAGCCAGTTGCTTGTGATTCGATAGCCGTTATTGCAGCAATTTCTTCAACCAATTCCGGATTATAAGTAGCCCCTAAACCTATGTTATGAGGGAAAATAGTAGCGCCATCATAGGTGTTTTGCCCGTGAATAGCATCAACCCCAAATAATAAGGGGATTCCCAGTCTAGTAGATAGAGCTTGTTTTTGTAAACGAATAAATTTTGCTTGCCATTCCTCGGCTGTTTTTCCTGGAGTTGGACCGTCGGTATGAATTATGGAGCCAATTAGTTTTTCTGCAACATCTTTCTCCTCAATATCATAGAAGTGGCGAACCTGAGACATTTGACCTATCTTTTCTTCTAATGTCATTAAAGACAAAAGAGAATCAACTTTAACGTCAATAGTGTCTTTCATGGTGGATTCATTTTTTAAGTTTGACTCACAAGAAAACCCCATAAAAATAAGGGATAGGGAAATATAATTGACTATAGCTTTCATTTTTATACTTCTTTCCGTAATACCTCTAATGGAGATGAATTTAAGACGGCTCGAATATTAAATAGACCTACCAACATTACAAATAAAGTAATTAGCGGAAGTAAAACAAGGAACGGAATTGCAGATGGAACAAATGGTTCTTTAAAGAGTAATGTCGCTAATAATTGACTACTCGCTAGGGATAATAAAATTCCCGTTAAGCTTCCAAGTAATCCTAAAAACAAATATTCGTAAGCTGATATTTGTAAAATTTGATTTCCATTGGCCCCAATGGTTCGTAATAAGACACTCTCTTTAATCCGTTGATATTTACTATTTCGCACAGATCCTACAAGGACGATTAATCCGGTAAGAATACTGAAAAAGGCCATAAAATTGATAATCCATGTAATTTTACCTAAAATATCTTCAATAATAGTAAATACTTGACGCAAGTCTAAAATAGTAACATTCGGAAAGTCTTTTACCAATTCTCTTTGTAATGCTGCGGATGCTTCTTCGGTCGGAACATAAGTAGACACCACATTAAACTTGGGTGCATTTTCCAATACTCCGGATGGAAATAATATCAGGAAATTGACCTGCATACTTCCCCAATCCACTTTTCGAATACTTCCGACAGTTGTTTCAATTATTAACCCTTGAACATTAAAGGCCATGGGATCACCAATATCTAATTTGGAATCTCTAGCAAAACCTTCAGAAATAGAAATTTCAATGGGTTCTCCAGGTTCTATTTTTCCTTTCCACTCACCTGAAATGATTTCTTCTGTTTCTGCTAAATAATCTCGATACGACACCCTAAACTCCCGATTTACAATCCAACGACGAATCGTTCGAGCAGTATCCGTTCGAATGTCATTTGCCAATTTCCCTTTGATACTATGAACTCGCATCGTAACAATCGGAATGTTATCAATCACATTAAGATTCTTTGTTTTAAAGCTTTGTAGTAAATCTTTTTCCTGTCTGCTCTGAACATCCATTAAAATGATATTGGCATCTGAACTACGATTTTCTAAAGATGTTATTCCAAGTAAAATATCCTTTGTAAAGTATAAGGTACTTATCAAAAAGCTTCCCAACCCAATGGATAAAACCAACACCATGGTCTGGTTGTTTGGTCGAAATAAATTCAACAAGCTTTGACGTTTTGTAAAACTCCAATTCGTTGGAAAAAACACTCTTACCAATCTCATGACCAACCATGAAACTCCCGCTAACAAAGCGAATGTAAATACAATACCAATGGTGAAGAATAATCCGTTGACGACATCCTTTAGCATCCAAACTGCAAATAAATAAACCGACAAAAGAATGATCGTAAAAATGGTAAAACGAGCTCTTCTTGGTTTTTCAATATTTTCTTCAGAATCTCTTAATACAGCCAATGGTGATACATACCAAGTTCCTAATAAGGGTAACAAGGCGAATAAAATAGACATGATGGCGCCCAATGAAATTCCGATTAACACGGGCTGAATTGAAATATTTATTTCAACTTCGAATGGCAGAAAATCCTGCAAAATGTATGGAAAGGAATATTGAAGTGCAATTCCTAAAAGTGATCCAATAATTCCGCCCACAATTCCAATCCCAAGGATTTGAAACAGATAAATGAGAAAGGATTGTTTTCTGGTAACACCCAAACACTTTAAAACTGCAACATTTTTTAATTTCTCTTTAATATAAATATGAACCGAACTTGCAATTCCAATACAACCTAGTAGTAAAGCAATAAATGCCACCAGATTTAGAAAGCGACCTACATTTTCGTAACGTCTACCTAAGTTTCGACTTGTACTTGTATGCGTATCTAAATCAGCATTTTGCGCATCTAAAATAGGGTCAATTTTGTCATCTAAAAGCTCTAAATCTGTGTCCGGTGATTTGAAAAAATACTGATATTCTTTACGGCTACCCAATTGCAATAATTCGGTTTGTTCCAAATAACTAAACGGAATCAATACTGTAGGTGCCACCGATGACGAAATCGCCGTACTTCCAGGAATGGATTTTAATTTTCCTAAAATTGGAAATTTAACTTTCCCTAGTTTAATACTGTCACCGACTTCGATATCAAATTGTAATAATAAGGTGGCGTCAACCAATGCGCCTCCATCCTGCTGATATATGTTTCCGGCATCCGTAGGATCTGTAGATAATGATCCGTATAAAGGAAAGCTTCCATCCATCGCACGAACACGAACCAATTTGGTGTTTCCGTTTTTCGGAAAAGCCGCCATCGAAACAAAATTGACTTCAGATGCATCAGGCTTGAGAGAATCAATAATAGCCATGACTTTCTCATTCGGCTTATTGCGACTATCAATGATAAAATCGGCACCCATTAATGCCTTAGATTGCTTCTGAATATTGTCTTTTAGATTTTCACTAAACAATTGAATAGAAACCACCGCTGCAATTCCTAAAATGATAGACGCCATGAATAGAAATAATCTGGAAATACTGGCCTTTCCATCACGCCACGCCATAGTGAGCAGCAAATTCAAAGAAGTAGAATTCGAACGTTGACTCATTAGGCGTGTACCGTTTTATCGTTAGCAACAATTTTACCGCCCTTTAGCCTTAGAATTTGTTGTGTTCGATTCGCTAATTCTAAATCATGAGTAATAATGACGAGTGTCGTTCCAGCCTGTTTGTTCAAATCAAACAACAACTGAATTACATTCTCTCCAGTTTCTTCATCCAAATTTCCGGTAGGTTCATCAGCAAATAAGATAGACGGATTATTAGAAAACGCACGTGCAATAGCTACTCTTTGTTGCTCACCTCCAGATAGTTGCGTCGGATAATGATGCATTCGATCTTTAAGACCAACTTTTTCTAATAGCTCCTCTCCTATTGATTTTGCCTTTGTATTTCCCTGCAACTCCAAAGGAACAATTACATTTTCTAATGCTGTTAATGTTGGAAGTAATTGAAAATTTTGAAAAATAAATCCGACTTCTTTATTTCGTAATCGAGCTCTATCATCCTCGCTTAAAGATTGTAATGCTTCACCACATAATTCAACTTTGCCACTTGTAGGTTCATCGAGACCTGCACATAAACCCAATAAGGTTGTTTTTCCACTTCCAGACGGACCAACAATTGAAAAAATGGTTCCTTTTTCAACCTCAAAGTTGATATCACTAATAACGGTTAAGCTTCTTGATCCAGAGGTATAGGTCTTCTTTAAATTACTAATCTTTAATATCTTTGACATACGCTTTACTTAAAATAAAATCAGATGATACGTTTTCCGAAAAATAACCAATTGAATGGGAATATTGTTTCTAGAATCACAAAGATATTCTTAAAATTCTTTTATTTCTCGGTATTCACAGCCTTTCTTGCTTGTAATTCTGATGCTCCAAAAAAGGTAGAGCCAAAAAATGAAATTACTACTTCATCAACCAAACCATCAACAACACAATCAAAGAAAAGAATTGTGGTTTTTGGAGATAGTTTAACTGCTGGCTACGGTTTGGATAATGTAAATGATGCCTTTCCTGGCGTATTACAATCAATGATTGATTCGCTTCAATTGAAATATACCGTTGTGAATTCTGGTGTTAGTGGTGAAACGACAGCTGGCGGAAGAAATCGAATCGACTGGATTCTAAGTCAGAAACCTGATGTTTTTATTCTTGAATTAGGTGGTAATGACGGACTTCGAGGTGTTTCACTAAAAGAGACCCGACAAAATCTACAATCGATTATTACCAGCGTTCAAACGAAATATCCAGATTGTCAAATTGTGTTGGCAGGAATGCAGATTCCACCGAATTTAGGTCAGGATTACACGGCAGAATTCAAAAATATCTTTCCAGAAATAGCCGAAAAGAATAACATCAAACTTATTCCATTTTTATTAGAAGATGTTGGAGGTATTCAGGAATTAAATCAACCAGACGGAATCCATCCAACGAAAGAAGGACATCAAATCGTAGCTAAAAATGTTTGGTCTATTTTAGGGCCAATGCTTCAATAAAACCCTACTTTAGAAAGGTTGTTATAGCTTATAAAATTTGATGCCCTCAAATATTGTTATATTTGAGAAACACTTTATCAAAACACATTTTATGAACTTAATAACCAAATCCAGCAACTTCATTTCTAAGAAGTTGTTTTTGTTTGTATTGCTGTGTTCCATTGTACAATTGGGCATAGCACAAGAAAAAGATTCACTTTCGAAACAAACCAAATACAAAGATTTACCACTTAAGAGTGGCCGTATGATTTCCTTTACAACAAATGAAGGAACATGGATTTCTCTGGATGTTAGTCCAGACGGAAATACCATCATTTTTGATATGTTAGGAGATTTGTACACGATTCCATTTACTGGTGGTACTGCTACTCGCCTAACGGATGGAATGGCTTTAGATACGAATCCGAGATTCAGTCCAGATGGGAAAAGTATCGTTTTTACTTCGGATCGAAGCGGAAATGATAACCTATGGATATTGAATTTAGAGACTAAAGAAACCAAGCAAATGAGTAAGGACCGAAAGGGCTCTGTACAATCTGCTGATTGGTCTCCTGACGGAAATTATATCGTAGCGTCCAAAGGAAAACGAAATTTAAAATTACACTTGTACCATAAAGACGGTGGTGGCGGAATACAATTGATTAAATCGCCAGCAAGTTTAAAAACAGTTGAGCCTACTTTTAGTCCGGATAACAAATACATTTATTATTCGAGTAGATCTGGAGGATGGAATTACAACGCGCAATTACCTCAATATCAAATTTCACGTTACGATTTAGAAACGGGTCAATCTGCTAGAGTAACTTCTCGTTATGGATCTGCATTTTCTACAACCTTATCGAATGATGGAAATTGGATGGTATATGGAACCCGTTATGAAGAAAAAACTGGGCTTGTTTTGCGTAATCTAAAAAGTGGTGACGAACGTTGGTTGGCCTACGCTGTCCAAAGAGATGAACAAGAGTCTGTTGCGGCATTAGGCGTTTTACCTGGCATGAGTTTCACTCCTGATAATAAGGAAGTAGTTGCTTCTTATGGAGGAAAAATTTATCGTATTCCAGTCGCTGGTGGTGATGCGGTCGAGATTCCATTTACAGTAAATGTAGAATTGGCGATTGGTCCAAAATTGGATTTCAAATATCCTATTTCGGATGACGAAGAAATGTTTGCGAATCAAATTCGAAATGCAAAGCCTTCTCCTGACGGAAAATCAGTAGTGTTTAATGCGTTAAACAAGTTGTATGTAATGCAACTTCCAGATGGAAAACCAAAGCGTTTAACCAAAATGGAAATCGTGGAAACACAGCCGTATTGGTCTCCAAACGGAAAGGAAATTGTGTACACCACTTGGTCGGATACAGAAGGTGGGCATTTATACAAAGTGTCCTCAAAAGGTGGAAACCCAAAACGATTAACGACTAAATCTGCGCTTTATAACACTCCGGCATGGAATAAGAACAATCGTATTGTGTTCACCATGGGAAGTGCTCAAGGATTTAAAAATGCGCATTTAAGAGGTGCATTTAGAGGTAGTGAAGATCTAGCCTGGATTTCATCAGAAGGCGGAGATATCAACTTCATTACTAAAACTAACGGAAGACGAAATCCGCATTTTACAGATACGGACAATCGCATTTACCTGAGTAATCGATCTGGATTAGTTTCTATCCGTTGGGACGGAACTGATGAAAAAGAAATTGTAAATGTGAGAGGAATTGTCACTTTTGGAAATTCACATCAAGATCATAACAACTTTTCACATTTAGATGATGATGTTGATTTTCCTGAGGAAAACATTCGTGCATCAAGACCCGTTGAGGCCTATATGGCTCCAAAAGGAGATCGCGCAATGGTACTGATTACGAATGACATTTATGTGGTAACAGTTCCTAAATATGGTCAAACTCCGACAATTTCAGTTTCAAATCCGAAAAACGCTCAATTCCCATCTTGGAAATTAACAACTTACGGAGGTGAATTCCCGACATGGACGGCAGATGCAAAAAGTGTGCATTGGTCTTTAGGTAATGCCTATTTCATGTACAACCTTGAGGACGCTAAAGCTTTTGCAAAAAAAGTTGAGGCAGACAAAAAGGTGAAAGCTGAGGCCATGAAGAAAATGACTGATGAGGAAAAGAAAAAAGCCAAGAAAGACAAAAAAGATCCTCAGATATTTAAACCTACCGAATTAAAAGTAAAAGTTCCAATTAAACGTGATATTCCAGAAGGTGTAGCGCTAATTCAAGGAGCTAGAATCATTACCATGAACGGTGATACCATTATTGAAAATGGAGATATTCTAGTTGAAAACAATAGAATTAAGGCAATTGGACAATCCGGAACTTTAGACGTACCAAAAAAGGCAGAAATCATTGATGCCAAAGGAAAAACAATTATTCCGGGGTTTGTTGATACACACTCGCACCTAAGAACATATGCAGGTATGCATAAAAAACAAGTTTGGTCTTATGCCGCTAATTTGGCTTACGGTGTAACAACATCTAGAGACCCTCAAACAGGTACTACAGATGTTTTAACTTATTTTGATTTGGTAAAAACTGGTGAAATGTTAGGACCTAGAGCCTACTCTACCGGACCAGGATTAGGATATTGGGCGTATAATTTGAAAAGTTATAAGCAAACTAAAGAAGCTATCAAGAAATACAGTGAGTATTACAATACCAATACGATCAAAATGTACATTGTTGGTAACAGACAGCACAGACAATGGGTGATTCAAGCTTCGAAAGAGCAAAAACTAATGCCGACTACCGAAGGTGCGTTGGATTTCAAATTAAACCTAACTGAAATTATTGACGGTTATCCAGGGCATGAGCATTCCTATCCGATTACACCGTTATACAAGGATATCATTGAATCGGCAAGTAAATCACAGATTGCATACACACCAACATTGTTAGTGTCATACGGTGGACCTTGGGCAGAAAATTACTATTACTCAAGAGAGAATCCGTATCACGATCAGAAGTTACAATACTTTACACCTTACATTGATTTGGCAAGTAAAGCAAGAAGAAGACCTGGATGGTTTATGGATGAAGAACATGTATTCCAAAAACATGCAAAATTCGTTGATGACTTAGTTAATGCTGGAGGAATTGCTGGTGTTGGTAGTCATGGACAATTACAAGGACTTGGTTTCCATTGGGAGTTATGGGCAACAGCTTCAGGTTCTTCGAATATGAATGCTTTAAAAGCAGCAACCATTTTGGGTGCAAAAGCAATTGGACTGGATACTGATTTAGGGTCCCTTGAAGTTGGTAAACTGGCGGATTTTATCATTTTGGATAAAAATCCATTAGACAACATCAAGAATTCGAATACCGTAACTCATGTAATGAAAAATGGTAGACTTTATGATGGGAACACTTTAGATGAGGTGTATCCAAGAAAGAAAAAAGCTCCTAAATTCTGGTGGCATCAAAAGAAACCAACTGATTTACCAGGAGTAAAAAAATAAAGACAAAAAAAAGCCACCCAATCGGTGGCTTTTTTTATTACTATTTAAATTTTCTATTCTGACTTTTCATCAGAAAAAACTTCATTTAACATACTCTGCAAACTTGCCCAAGATTTTTGATCAGCTTCTGCATTATACTCTAAGGGAAGATTAAATTTCTTACCATTAGCATCGGCAGCTTTAGATGTAAAGCTATGTTTCACATTTGGGTAATTGAAATACTCATAATTGGCACCGATAGAATCCATAGCACTCTTAAACGCAACAACAGATTCTGGACTAATAAAAGGATCTGCTTCACCATTAGAAACTAAAACTCTAGCTTTTAAATCAGAGTTTGGCCCAACTGGTAGTTGAACACCACTGTGAAATGCAGCCACTGCAGCAAGGTCTGCTCCACTATTTGCCATCGTTAAAGCAACACTTCCTCCGAAGCAATATCCAATTGCCGCGATTTTTGTTCCGTCCACAGATTCATGTTTTTTTAATAATTCTAATGCTGCATTGAATCTATTTTTAGCCTCTGGGAGATTTGAAAATACACTCATGGCAAATTTTCCTGCATCATCCGGATGATTAGCTTGTTTCCCATCACCATACATATCAACAGCTATGGCAGTATAGCCTAAAGATGCCAGCATATCAGCACGTTCGCGGACGTATTCGTTGTGTCCCCACCACTCGTGAACAATTAAAATACCAGGTCGTTTCTCCTTGTTGTTTTCATCAAAGGCAATGTATCCTTTTAAATTAGTTGAATCAGTAGCATAAATAACTTCTGATCCATTTACATTTACCGGTAATTTTTCTGGTTGTTGTTTACACGCCGTTATAAATCCGGCAAGTAAAAACGCGATAATGGTTAGTTTTTTCATATTATTTGTCATTTGATAGTTCTTGATTTAGTTTTTCAAATTCTTCGCTCAATTCTTTGAATCTTTTGGTTGCTTCTCCACCTGGTTTTTGATCTGCCGTGCTTATCATATTCAATAAATAGGATACTTGTGAAGTAAACATTTGCTGCGGATAGGCACCTCGAGCATTCTTCATCTTACGAAGAACAGTCTTAGCTTTTGCCGAAGTATCTTTTTCCAAATTGGCTTGCAATCTTCGCGTTTTTGATAAGAGATCAATCACCTTTTGTTGCATTGCAATCTGATTTTTAATATCAGCTTTGGAGATTCCATTTCGGGCTACTCTTGGGTCCATTTTGATTTCGAAACTCTGTTCAACCGATTTTCCATTAACCGTTAATCGCGCGGTGTAATTTCCTGGGGCTACTAAAGGTCCACGTTTGTATCGAATTCGTTCACTAGGTGACCAAGCCCCTTTTTGCCTCATATCCCATCTGAATCGATTAATTCCAGCTTTAGTCTCCAATCGGGTGTCTACATATCGAAAAACCTGACTTAAATTCATGTCTTCTACTTCGGTAACCTTCGGCATTAATTTCTTATCACTAACAATACTGGCGACAACATTTTTATTTTCATCTAAAATCTCTAATTGGATTTCTGATTTGTTTGAGGCCGGTAAATAATAATCAAATATCACACTGGTTCTTGGATATTGAGCAGCACCTGTATTTCCTCGAATCTTCGGATAACGATATCGAATGGTATTGTCTGGTTTAAACAAAACTGCATCATTCTTCAGTTGATTGATTTGAGCATCCCTTAAGGCAGTGATGTTATCTAAAATCCAAAATGCACGTCCCATTGTACTTAGGATTAAATCACCCCTGAAAATCTTAATATCCGTAATCGGTGTTACTGGTAAATTTTGTTGGAAGAATTTCCATGACTTCCCGTCATCAAAAGAAATGAACATTCCGAATTCTGTGCCGGCATATAATAATCCCTCACGAACCGGATCTTCACGTAAAACTCTAGTTGTATAGTCTGAAGGAATTCCATTCGATGGTGTTGTAATTAATTCCCACGACTTACCATAATTGGATGTTTTGTAAATATAAGGTTGATCATCACCCAGTAAGTGCCTATCAACAGCGATGTATGCCTTTGCTGGATCAAAATGTGATGGCTCAACGGATTCTACTCGCCCACCTTTTGGCATTTTTTTAGGTGTAACGTTATTCCAGGTTTTACCACCATCCGTGGTAACAGAAATAACCCCATCATTAGAACCTGTCCAGATCAATCCTCCTTTTAATTTGGATTCTCTGATTGAATATAAAGTACTGTAGTATTCTTCGCCTGTAATATCTCTTGTTATTGGACTTCCTGAAATTACTTGTCTATCATCTTCAAAAGCAGTTAAATCTGGTGAAATCGTTTCCCAAGTTAATCCGTCATTGGTAGTTTTATGTAAAAACTGTGAACCGTGATAGACCACATCCGGATTGTGAGGCGACACATGAATTGGCGCAACTCTTTGGAATCGATATTTTAAATCCTTCGGATTATGCCCATAAATATTAGATGCTCCTACATAATAACTTTTTTCTGTACCGGTAAGCTTATTGAAGACCGAAAAACGTCCTTTACAATTCGCATAAACAATATTAGCATTTCCAGGTTTTGGAACGGCTGGCCCTGTTTCACAGCCACCCGTATTCATGATCCATCCAATTCCAGGATATTGAATTGCACTTGGCGGGAAGCTTGGAACAGCAATTGTTGTGCTGTTATCCTGTTGACCTGCGTATAGCCAGTACGGATACTGATCATCTACTTCTACCTGGTACAACTCCGCCGTAGGTTGATTAAACTGAGTTGACCATGTATTACCGCCGTTATGAGAAACATTTGCTCCACCGTCATTCGCCTGAATTAGTAATTGTGGGTTCTTCGGATTTAACCAAATATCATGATTATCACCATGTGGAACACTCATCCGTTTCCATGTTTTTCCACCATCAACTGATTTAATTAACGGATTCGCATTCGAAAAAACAATGTCTGGATTCGTAGGATCTAATTCAATATTGGTATAATAAAATGGTCTATTCACCAATCGAATATCACTTGAAACTTGCGTGAAGGATTTACCCTGATTCACCGATTTATACAAGCCACCTTCTTTACCTGGTGCTTCAATTACCGCATATAAAATACTCGAATCAACCGGTGAAACCGCTAAATCAATTTTACCGATTAAACCTTTGGGAAGTCCATTTTCTAATTTGACCCAATCCTTTCCTCCATTGATTGATTTATAAATACCACCTTCATTGGCATTTCCACCAGAAATAATCGTCCAAGGCTTACGCTCAGCCTTCCATGCCGCTGCATAAACGATATCTGGATTAGTTGGTAATAATTCTAGATCAGCGAAACCTACCTTATCAGAAATAAATAAAACTTTTTCCCAAGTTTTACCGCCATCCGTAGTTTTAAAAATGCCACGTTCTGGATTGCTTTTAAATGCGTTACCAATAGCAGCTACCCAAGCCACATTATGATTTCTAGGGTCAATTTCCACAGCTCCTATTTGACCTACCTTTTCCAATCCGATATGCTCCCAAGTTTTTCCGGCATCAATCGATTTGTAGATTCCTTTACCCGAAATCACATTACTTCGTAGACCATCTGATCCTGTACCGACATAAACAACATTCGGATCTGTAGGCGCAACTTCAATAGCACCGATGGATGGAGTTTTAAAGAATCCATCAGAAACATTATTCCAGGTGGTTCCATAATCTTCTGATTTCCAAACACCACCTCCAGAAGCACCTAAATAAAAAGTACCTGGGAAATTTGGAGTTCCTGTTACGGTAGTTACACGTCCACCTCGTTCAGGGCCGACAGTTCTGTATTTTAAGGCGCTAAAATCCTGCGCTGTTAATGAACTTACAGCCAGACATAGAGTTAGTAAGCTAAATTTTGATGAAAATAGTTTCATAAATGTATTATTTGTCTTCTTTAATTAATTCATATCCTTGATTTATTCCTTTTTCAATAGCAGGCACTCCACGCTTCATCCACATTGGTTTTGGAGCTCCTTTCAAATAATAATCGAAGAACTGTGCCATTCGAATATTGAAATCAACCCTATTTTGCATTTTTAAAGGCCAGTGAGGTTCACCATTATAGTTTAGGAACCACGATGGTTTCCCTAATCTACGAAGGCTCACAAAGAATTCAATCCCTTGATACCAAGGCACATGACCATCAGCATCATTGTGCATGATTAATAGCGGCGTATTGATTTTATCAATATTGAAGATTGGTGAGTTTTCTACGTATCGCTGCGGATATTCCCAAGGTGTCCCTCCGATTCTACTTTGTGTATGTTCATATTGGAATTGTCTACTTAAACCCGTCCACCAACGAATTCCTCCGTATGCACTAATCATATTCGGTACTGGTGCACCAGATTCTGCTGCTTTGAAAATATCAGTCTTGGTGACCAAATATGCGATTTGATAACCGCCCCAACTATGACCTTGAACTCCGATATTATCTTTGTCTACGAATCCTTTATTAATCAGCGCAGTGATTCCAGGAATTACGCAATTGAAAGCACTTTCACCCGGATAACCATCACGGTAATAGACATCCGGATTGAAAATCAAATACCCTCGACTAGCGTAAAATGGATAATTAATTGTTGATCTTCCATAAGATGGAGCTCTGTGTCTGTACAATCCATCTGAACTTTTCTCATAGAAGTTTACAATCATCGGATACTTCTTATTCGGATCAAAATCCTCAGGTTTAATCAGCATTCCTTTCAATGGACGACCATTCAAAGAAACCCATTCTACCATTTCTGCAGTACCCCAATTGTAATCTTTTTGCTGTGGATTTGCATCAGTAATCTGTTTCGAAGACTTCATTGAAGCATCTGATATCCAATAATTTGGAAATTCTGAAAAGTTTTGACGGGTATATACCAATCGATTCTTCTTGTCGTTTTGTGCCAATCGAACTCCGCCATAAGAATGACCACTCTCTATCAATTGAGTCATTCGCTTACGCTTTGCATTGTAGACCGCAATTCCTCCAAATTTAGATTGATCATTGAAGGTACTTAATATCCATTTTCCATCACTAGGAATGGATCTTTCTTCTGAATTTAATCTGAGGTAACGATATCTTTTATTTGATAATCTTCCTCTTGTAAGATTCTCTGACGCACCCGTTGATGGATTAAATGCCCAAATATCATATCGATCATAAATCAACAATTTTTCATCATTATTTGTCCATCCGGCACTACCATAACCTCTTGGATCATCAGGATAATCATGAAGTTCGTTATAAAATTGCTTTCCTTTGGTTAAGGCTTTGTATTCTAAAGTTTTTAGGTTGTACGTAAACCAGGTGGTGTCTTTTCTAGAATATCCATACAAATAATTTCCTTTCGGACTAATGGAATTTCCTCCATAAATCATTTTACCTAATAACTTACGCTCCCCTGTTTTTAAGTCAACACGCATCATATCCATAGGACGTTGAGCAGTCCATTGACTTTGCAACATGTACGGAGTATTATTTCCAATGACTGCATAGTCTGAATCACCTTCATCTCCATACCTTACCAAATCAAAATCACGATCAGCAATTTGAATCATTTTGTCAGCAGAGAAATCATATAATGATAGGAATGATTTTCTTTTATCGTTTTTCACTTGTAATTCCTGAACTGTGTACAATCTAGGTTCATCATAAGTCCATACTTCCACATTCACAATCTCCTCTGGAAGCAAGGTAGTATCTTGTATGATCGGATTATCTCGAAGGCCAAAGAATAAACGACGCTCGTTCTTAGAAAAACGTAAGTTTTGATCTGAAGAAACTAATAATTTACTGGAATTATCTGTAGAAGCAACTAGCTTTATCGCTTCTGAATCACCTGATTTCCAAGCAAAAAGACTAGGTTTTTTAATTAAGGCTTTCGTCGTATCAGCATCTACAACAAAACCAATCTTTTTTCCAGAATCTGCAATTCCAAGTTGTGGATATTTGGTTTTAGAATGACTTTCAAAGACTAAAGATGAAGAACTTGTCGCAACATCATATCGGTAAACTCCACTCTTTATTTCTCCCTTTATTCCAGTTGTCGTAAATGCAATTGATTGACCGTTTTTAGCAATGGCATGTTTCGTTACATATCGTAATGTATCCTCTTTTTGAGTTTTTAAATTTCGAATTACCAAATGATAACCATTTGTCTTAGATACCGATTTTACTTTCTTTTTTGATTTGGATTTAGTCTTATCTGACTTAACTTTCTTTGTAGGGATATTCTCCAAATAATACGCAACAATTCCAGACCATTTTTGTGGTACATCGTAGGCTTTTACATTTGGTATCTTTTGTAAGCTCTTTGATTCAATATTATAAATCATCAACGTGTCTTTTGAGAATTTACTCTTCTTCACTTTTCTTCTTTTCATTTCTGTAATACTGTCTTTCCAGGCGTTTACAGAAAATATAAGGTATTTCGAATCGTATGTGAATTGTGCTTTTTTAATTCTCGGATAAGACATAATTGGCTCACCTTTGGTTGTTTCAAGGTGAATGGTTTGATCTTTTTCTCCTTTTACTAATCCATACATAAAGTAATCTCCAGAATTGGAAATATTTGCATTTCGAATTTGATTCCAAAGTGCTTTATCTTCATGTTGCATGACTTTTTTCTGAGCTTGAATTGAGGTGATCAAAAACAGCATCAGTAGAAATGATAAGGTTCTCATAAATGGAAAGTTTTGAATTGAATCTTAAGCTTATAAAGATACTAATTGCTATTCGATTCTTTACATGAAAAAAAAGTGATTGCCTGATGAAGACAATCACTTTTTCTAGTTGTTTAAATTAATTTTTAATCAAGCCTTGTCCTTCGATCCAAGGAGCTCCGGCCGCCTTCAGTTTTCTTTCAATTGAAGGCATTGTGGTTTCTGCAACATTTTTCAATTTTGATTTTACTCTAACCAATTGTGATTTCACTCTGTTCAATAGATTCTTGTGATTTCCTGTTGGTCCATAGGTGTTACCAAATGCACGCCATGATATTCCTCTACCGTCATTGGCAGTAGGATTAGAACGTTCACCTATTTCTCCTTTTACAGGATGACCACTCAACTCTTTTTGAATGGCAAGTAATTGAATACGAGCTGCATTGATATCTTTTAAAATATCATCATTTGGTGCAGTCGTTTTATTTGCTGCACGTTTCATAGCACCAATCTTCTGAAATTGATTATCCATCATTAAGTTGGTAGCCAATAAATCCTGTTGGAATGTCAATACTTCATCTCTAAATGAATTCATATCGTCGTACGATTTTCTTGGTAAGGCACCATCATACATCGGAACCACTTTAAAAGCTTTAGGTTCTTGTAAAACAGTTGTTACTCCGTCAACTCTTTTAACCAAGGTAGCCGTATAATTTCCAGGAGTAACCATAATATTTCCGGTTCCTATTCCATCCCCTCTCTGATTTAAGCGCTCACCACCTTTATTCGGGTAATTTAAACGCCAATTAACACGGTTAAAGCCTTTTCTATTTGTACCTCTTACCGTATTGACGATATTTCCTTTATCATCTTTAATAATTAAAAGAATAGCAGGGCCGTCCTGATTTTTTTCAGTTTCAAGAGCATCCCAACCAGGGAAATTCGTATTGGTTTTTTCACGTTCCTTTCTCTTATCCTTTAATGATTCAACTTTATTGGCCATATAATAAGTAAAACGTGCCCCAAAGGGTGCATTAGGCGCTTTGTACTCTGCATCTCCTTGACTTCCTACTCGACTTGCTTGTCCATACCATAAAGCATCTTTAATTGGAAATAATGTTGCTTCTTGCTGCATCACAGTCGGATTGAAATTTCGGATGGCACTGATATCATCAAGAATAAAAAATCCGCGTCCGAATGATGCTCCAACTAAATCATCTTCTCTTCTTTGGATGGTAATATCTCTGAAGGAAATAGTAGGAACTCCTCCCTTAAGTTTTACCCAATTAGATCCGTCGTTGTAAGTGAAATAGATACCATATTCTGTAGCTGCAAAAATCAAATTTTTATTAACGTGATCTTGTACCAATCTCCAAATTAGCGTACGCTGTGGTAAATCTCCGTTGATAATTTTCCAGCTTTTACCCTTGTCTGTACTTTTTAAAACATAAGGCTTGTAAACTCCATATTTATGATTATCGACTGCGGCATAAACGACATTTGCGTCAAATAAATCTGCTCTCACATCATTTACAAATGGAACGTGATCTAATCCTTTAATAGAATTCAACACAAACTTTCGCCAAGTTTTTCCTCCGTCTTCTGTAGTTTGAATGATTCCGTCGTCTGTTCCTGCATAAATCAATCCTTCTTGTTTTGGTGATTCTGCAAGCGATGTAATCGTGTTGTAATTTGACATGGCACCAACATCCCACGGATTATCCCAACTTTGCTGTTTACCGAAATACGGAATGGTCATCCGTTCCTGATTTAATGTCAAATCTTTAGAAATGGCCGTCCAGTCATCTCCACGATTGTCTGATCGCCAAACACGTTGTGAAGCGAAATACAATCGCTTAGGATTATGCGGGCTTACTAAAATTGGTGCATCCCAATTGAATCTTTCAAATGGATCACCATCCATTCCTTGCGGCTGAATAAATACAGTTTCCTTTGTTGTTTGGTCAATTCGCCAAAGAGCACCTTGTTGAAATTCACCATACGTAATATTCGGATTTCCGGGCTCGATAGCCGATTGATGTCCATCAGCACCTAGGGTTTTCCACCAATCAGAATTCGCGATACCATCAGAATAAATAGTATTTGAAGGTCCTCCATGAGATCCATTATCTTGTGTTCCACCATAAATTTTATAAAACGGTTTAGAATCATCCACAGCTACTTTAAAGTATTGGGTAATTGGTAAATTTCTTATGAATTTCCAGCTTTTAGTAAGATCAAAACTTTCATATAATCCCCCGTCGGTTCCAAATAAAACATAATTAGGGTCTGATTTTTTAAACGCCATCGCATGAGAATCCACATGCTTGTTTCGTTCATTCATGGTGTAAAAGGTTTTCCCGTGATCATCTGAAATTTGGACGTAATTATTCATCAAGAATAATTTTCCTTCGTGATGTGGAGATGCATACAGCTCCTGATAATAATGAGGACCTGTACCACCAGAAACTGCATTAGATTGTTTTGTCCAAGACGCTCCTCTATTGGTCGACATGAACAAACCACCTTTTTTACGATCTAATTCGATAGCCGCATAAATTACATCTGGGTTGAATGGAGAAATAGCTAGACCGATTTTCCCAAGATTAGATCCCGGAATACCTTTTTTAAGCTTTGTCCAGGTCTCACCACCATCGGTACTTTTATGTATTCCAGAACCTGGCCCACCCCCTAAATAACCGGCAACAGTTCTATGTCTTTGCCAAGTTGCAGCATACAATATATTAGGATCTCTAGGATCAATAACCATATCTGTAGCACCAATCCATTCGTTATCACCAAGTGTTTGTTTCCATGTTTTTCCTCCGTCTACTGATTTAAATATACCTCGCTCACCACCGGAAGTCCAAAGAGGACCTTGTGAAACTACCCAGATTACATTTGAATCTTTTGGATGAACAATAATTTTTGAAATGTGCTCAGAGTTTTTTAATCCCATGTTTTTCCATGAAGCTCCGTCATCATGACTTACATAAACTCCATCTCCGAACCCTACATGACGTCCTCCTACATTTTCACCTGTACCTACCCAAATTGTATGAGGGTTATTGGAATCAATAGTAATCGCACCAATGGAATAGGATTTTTGCCCATCAAATAAAGGTTTCCAAGTCGTACCAGAATTTGTTGTTTTCCATACACCACCTGATCCTACCGCTACATACCAAACATTTTCATTTTGAGGATGAATGGCGATATCTGCAATTCTTCCCGAGGTAAAAGCGGGCCCAACGTTTCTAAGTTTTAGACCTTGAAAGGTTTGATCTGTAATTTTTTGCGCATTTGAAATCGTTGCAAATCCAATACAAAGGAAAAGCAGCAAAGCACTTTGAATACGTGTTTTCATATAAGTTTAATTAGTTGGTTTATTATTAATACCCTGCAGCATGACCATCTTTACGACTTTCTGATGCTCCATGGTAAACTTTATTTTTATCATCCCAGAGAATTGCTTGATATCCTCCATAAATTCCTCTTCCGGTCCCCATTTTATGACCTCTATCCATCAAGGCTCTAATCGTTGAATACGGAATACCAGATTCAGTACGAATTAAACCGGTATCTGTAGTTATTTTTCCCATCGGACTGGCTCCCCCTGTATGATCCCATCGAGGTGCATCACCTGCTTCTTGAAGATTCATACCAAAATCAATCAAATTCATTACAATTTGGGTATGACCCATTGGTTGAAAATCTCCTCCCATTACACCAAAACTCACAAATGGCTTTCCGTCTTTCGTAATAAAAGCAGGAATAATGGTATGAAATGGTCTTTTTCCAGGTTCTAACGTATTTGCCTGACCTCTTTTTAAGCTGAATAATTCCCCACGATCTTGGAGCATGAAACCTAATTTTGGTGGTGCCATTCCAGATCCCATCCCTCTGTAATTGCTTTGGATAAGCGAAATCATTGTTCCGTTTTTATCGGCGACAGTCATGTAGATAGTTTCACCAGCAGATATCTTACCTGCATTATAAGTTCCTGCTTTATCTGTAATTTGCGCCCTTCTTTTATTAGCATATTCATCAGATAATAATTCTTCTACTGGAACTTTAAAGAAATCCATATCTGCATAATACTTTGCTCTATCTTCGAAAGCTAACTTTTTAGCTTCTGTGAATAAATGAAGGTGTTCTGCACTACCCCATTCAATTTTTGAAAAATCATAACCTTTTAATATTTGAAGCATCTGGAGCGCAGCAATCCCTTGTCCGTTTGGTGGTAATTCCCAAACATCATATCCTCTGTAATTAATGGATACGGGTTCAACCCATTCAGATTTATGAGCAGCAAAATCTTTTGCAGATAAAAATCCACCCTGATCTTGAATAAATTTACCAATGGTCTTTGCAATATCTCCTTTGTAAAAAGCATCTCTGCCGCCATTGGCAATCTTTCTATAGGTATTTGCTAAATAGGGATTCTTATATATTTCGCCTTCATTTGGAAGCTTTCCTCCATTTTGGGCCTCATAGGTATCCTGAATATTTGGGAAGCCTTTGGATTTGAAAAAAGGTACACTTCGATGCATATACCAGGCAATCAATTCTGTTAACGGAAATCCTTTTTCTGAATAATCAATGGCAGGTGCTAAAATTTCAGTCATTTTCATTGATCCGAATTTTTTATGCAATTCGAACCATCCATCCACAGCACCAGGAACACTAACAGGCAAAGGTCCGTGCGATGGAATCTTTTCCATTTTATTTTTTTCGAAATAATCAAGGGTCAATGCTTGCGGAGATCGTCCACTGGCATTTAAGCCATATAATTTTTTGGTTTTTCCATCCCACACAATGGCAAATAAATCCCCTCCAATTCCACATCCTGTGGGTTCCATAAGACCTAAGGCTGCGTTTGCCGCTATGGCGGCATCAATTGCATTTCCGCCTTTTTTAAGGACATCCAAACCAATTTGAGTGGCTAATGGATGGCTGGTCGCGACCATTCCATTTTGGCCTAATACCTCAGATCGAGTCGCAAAAGATTTACCTGTTATTCGGTCTTGAGCATTAGAAAAAATAGAAAGGAAGAATAGGAATAGAAGACAAGAAGTAATTGTTTTCATTCGTAATAAATTAAAGTTTGTTAAGATTTCTAAGATACGAAAGAATTTACGAAGCCTATGTAATATAAAGTAAGGACTTAGTCAGTTTCGTCCTCTAATTTAATAAATTGCTGATATTGCTCGTAGCGCTGGAATATTTCATTAACGTAATTCACAGGTTCTGTTCCACGCACATAACCAAATTTTATGAATGATTTATTAAAATTTGCTGGAAACCGCAATGCCAATAACATTTTATCGACATTATTATCCCATTCGTAAGGATTCAATTTATTCTCTTCTGCAAGTCGTTGAGCATCAATTACATGACCTAATCCACAGTTGTAAGCAGCCATAGCAAATTTAATTCTTGTAATTGAATCTGGAATACTTTCGAATTGATTATACATTTGTTTCAAATAAGTTGTACCACCTCGGATACTCTCTTTTGGAACGGACAGATCTTTAATATTCAATTCTTCTGCAGTTCTTGGCATTACTTGCATAAGACCCTTGGCACCTGCCCAGGAGTTCGCTTTCGGATCGAAATGAGATTCCTGAAAAATCAGAGCAGCTAATAATCGCCAATCCCAATTAATCTTTTGGGCATATTTTTTGATCAAGTTGTCATATTTACTAATCTGATTGTTCTTTAAGCTGTAATAATCACTGCGCTCTCTTTTCTTGTATGAGTACTTATTCTTGAAGTACTTATTATAAATGACATTATATCGTTTTTTCTTACGATTCTTTAAAATCCATTCGTTAACGATTTTAGTCAAATTCTTCGCTTTTTTCCGTGTCACCCAAGCTATTCGTTGAGAATAAGAAATAGGAACATCAATATCTAATATTGGTAAATTCGAAGCATTGATTTTCGCCACATTTTCATCTACAATGGTATATTTTATTTCTCCTTTTGCAACCAAATCCATGATTTCACCATCACTTAACTTACTACTTAAGGTATCAATGTAAATATCACCTCCTATTTCATTAGACAAACTTTGAATTCGCTCGTAATAGGAAGAATTTCTTCGGATAGATACCGTATCATTTATCAATTCGATAGCGTCGTCAATCAAGGCGTTTTCTAAGGATTTCCAAGAAAGTTTAAGGTAATTATCTGGTTTCTTTTGAACCAAAACTTGTTTTGTAAGATATAAATACTCCGTAAAATCAACTTCCCATTTTCGTTGATTGGTTACGGTCATTCCTTGGGCAATTATATCCACATCCCCCCGATTCAACACTTCAAATTGAGTGTCTAAATCCTCAGAAACGATTAGTTCTAACTTTAAATTAAGGTCTTCTGCCAGCCATTTAATCAATTCATATTCAAAACCCATAGGTTGCCCTCTGTAGAGAAAATAGCTTGTACTGCTATATACAATGAGTGCACGAAGCACTCCATCTTTTTGTATTTCTTCAAGATCTCGATCGCTTGAAGCGGCAACAATTGGATTGATAGGATTCCCGAATTCATCGACATCAGGTTCACCCCATCGACAGGACGTCAATAGAATAAAACAAACCAACAATACCGATAATCTGACTGGTTTCATGAATCACTATAAATATAATGATTATTTAAAAAGTTAAAAATCAGTAATAATCGGATGAAAAACATCATTTAAAAATTGATCAGAATTAGTGTCAATTCTTGAATTTAAAATAGCTCGATCTACTGGTTTAGCCTTAAGTGGCACAGAATAACATAACTGGAACTCGTTTTTCAAATCTGATTCTGTGGTCAAATCAAAAATAGATTCTTTATCCTCGGGTAAGATACTCATCGGCATTCGCTGAGCTGCGTTATGAACTTTTCCGACAAATTCGTTGGCCTTAGTAGTTATAACACTGAAGGTTAATGAGTTGTCCTTCTGTTTTGTATAATACCCTACCAATCCAAATACGTCGAAATTAGGACGATGAAGTAAGTAAGGGTAACTGACATTGGATACTTTATGCGGTTCGAAATATCCATTCACTAAAACAATACATTTTTGTTTCAAAACGGCCTCACTCTTCCAGGTAGCCGATTTATATGAAAATAAACTATCGTCTCTGGTATTGAGTGTACTCCCTCCTTTTTCTTTCCAATATAATGCAGGATCTAGAGAGTTGGGTGGAGCTACAGACCAGGTGGCATTCACAATTTGATCTGGGTTTTCTTGTGTTATTATCGCCAATGACGGATGTTGAAATCCGTTTACATGATGAAATTCGGGAGTATTATCAGATAAAAAAGAAGCATCAAATAAGTCTTCTACATAGGATTTTGCTTTTTTAGGGATATGACTATGAATATGAAAACACATTTGTATAAAGATTTGAATCTAAAGTAAAAAAAAAGACACAGTAAAACTGTGTCTTATAGATTGTTAGCTGAATTTATATCAACTTTAATTGTTAATTTAGTGATATCTCTCGTCTCTTTTGTTGTAACTATTTAACAATCCCATGTTTTTAAGATCATCAATAACATTGTACAATAATAAGATAATAGAGATATTATCTACTTTTTTAAATAATTCAAAACTTGTTAAATGCTTGTCGCCTAATGCATTAAGAACTGACTGGTGACTTTTAGATAAGCCTTTTTAATCATAATTTAGGGGTTTAAACGAAGATAAATATTATTTTGAAAAATCAAAATTCATTTAAAGGAACCCAGATAAATTTAAAAATGCATAAACAATAGATCTAATTGTCAATGTACTTATTTTAGACTTAAAATGGAATATGCTATATCGAGGAATTCATAATTGAATTTCTAGATGAAGGATTGAGATTTACATATAATAAGAAACATTCTTCGATTTTAGGAACTATTTCTTTTCTCTAGACTCCAAAACTTTTACAACATCATTTAAACGATAGCCTTTTGCCTGTAGTAACATTAAGTAATGGAATAGCAAATCAGCACTTTCGTTTAAAAACAAGTCGTCATTATTGTCTTTTGCCTCAATAACAGTTTCTATGGCCTCCTCTCCTACTTTCTGGGCGATTTTATTAATTCCTTTTTGGAACAAGGATGCAACATAAGATTTTGAGCTATCAGTATTTTCTACACGGCTTGTAATAACATCTTCTAATTTTGATAAGAACCCATAATTCGAAGTATTATCTTCATTCCAGCACGTATCTGTTCCTTTATGACAAGTAGGACCAACCGGATTTACCTTAATTAATAGCGTGTCCTGATCACAATCATTCTGAATGGAAACCAACTCTAAAAAGTTACCGCTTTCTTCTCCTTTGATCCATAAACGTCCTTTCGTGCGACTATAAAAGGTAACTTTATTGGTTTTGACGGTTTTATCAAATGCTTCTTGATTCATGTACCCAAGCATCAAAACGTTTCTCGTTTTCGCATCCTGTATGATCGCAGGCACTAATCCGTCTGTATTTTTGTTGAAGTCTATATTCATAATCGTACTTCTATATTGTTCTTCTTTAGTTCTTTTTTCAAATCTGGAATTGGGATTTCTCCAAAGTGAAAAACACTTGCAGCCAATGCGGCATCAGCTTTTCCATCAGTAAATGTATCTACGAAATGCTGAACAGTTCCCGCACCACCTGATGCTATAATTGGAATATTTACTAATTCTGATAATTTAGCTAAGGCTTCATTTGCGAATCCGCCTTTGGTTCCGTCGTGATTCATAGAGGTAAATAAAATTTCACCTGCTCCTCGCTCTTCCACTTCTTTAGCCCATTCGAATAAATCAATATCAGTAGGAATGGATCCGCCAGCTAAGTGAACTTTCCATTCCCCGTCAATTTGTTTTGCATCAATAGCTACAACAATACACTGACTACCGAATTTCTGTGACAATTCATTCACTAATTCAGGGCGTTTAACTGCCGATGAATTAATTGAAACTTTATCGGCACCGCAGTGTAATAAGTCGTCAACGTCTTCAATAGAAGAGATTCCTCCTCCAACGGTAAACGGAATATTTACTTGTTCTGCCACTTTCAACACCATATCGTGCATTGTTCTTCTGCGCTCTTTAGTAGCTGTAATATCTAGGAAAACAAGCTCATCAGCACCAACTTCCGCATATTTTTTCCCTAATTCAACGGGATCTCCAGCATCAATTAAATTCACAAAATTAACACCCTTAACAGTCCTTCCGTTTTTGATATCTAAACAAGGTATGATTCTTTTTGTCAGCATAATCTTTTGTCTACTTCAGCGCAGTCGAAAGGTCTTTTTGAGATTTCTCGACTATACTCGAAATTACATTTAGTTATTATTTAAAATATAATTCTCTAGTTCTTTCAATGAAATTCTATTCTCATAGATGGCCTTTCCAATAATGACGCCCCCACAGCCCTTTCCGGCTAATTTTGGAAGTTCATCAAATTTTGAAATTCCTCCAGATGCTATTAGTTTAATCGACGGCACTTCAGATAATATTCTTTTGTACAATTCAAATGATGGTCCTTCTAGCATTCCGTCTTTTGAAATATCCGTACAAATGACGTAATCAATTCCTTTCGATTTGTATTTTGAAATAAAAGGAATCACATTCAAATCACTTTCTTCCAACCATCCACTAACTGCAATTTTTTCATTCTTACAATCGGCCCCAAGAATTATCTTTTCACTACCGTACCTTTGAATCCAACTTTCGAAAATTTCTGGTTTTTTTACGGCAATACTTCCTCCTGTAATTTGATTTGCACCGGAGTCAAACGCAATTTTTAAATCCTCATTTGATTTTAATCCGCCACCAAAATCAATTTTTAAATTCGTTTTGGTCGCCAATTGCTCGAGTGTTTTATAATTCACAATTGCACTTGCCTTTGCACCATCTAAATCGACCACATGTAAATACTCAATTCCCGCATCCTCAAAAGCTTTGGCAATCTCTATTGGATTTTCATTATATACCTTTTTAGTATTATAATCTCCTTTGGTCAATCGAACACATTTACCGTCAATGATGTCAATAGCTGGAATGATTCTCATAATTTTAAAAAGTTTTCTAATATTTTCTCTCCCACCTTACCACTCTTTTCAGGATGAAACTGTACGCCGTAAAAATTATTTTTCTGCAAGGCAGTTGCATATTTCTTTTCGTAAAATGAAGTTGCTATGGATTCGGTCGTATCTTCAGCATAAAAGCTGTGCACCAAATACATATATGCATTTTCTGATATTCCATTGAATAGTTCAGATTTCAAATTCTGAATGGAATTCCAACCCATTTGCGGAACCTTTACAGCCTTGGAAAACCGTTTCACATCAACGTCAAAAATCTCTAATCCTAAAGTATTTCCCTCTTCTGTTGAACGGCACATTAATTGCATTCCTAAACAAATTCCTAATACAGGTTGTTTCAGACCCGGAATGACTTGATCTAGACCAGATTTTTTCAGTTTTTTCATTGCGGAACTTGCTTCTCCAACTCCTGGGAAAATAACTTTATCAGCGTTTATTATTTCGTCTGCATCATCCGAAAGAATAGCATCAACGCCCAATCTATTAAAGGCAAACTGAATACTCTTAATGTTTCCGGCTCCGTAATTGATAATAACTAATTTCATTACAAAATCCCTTTGGTAGATGGTAAAATCATTTTTTCAATATCTCGTTTTACCGCCATTTTAATAGCTTTTGCAAAAGCTTTAAAAATAGCTTCAATCTTGTGGTGTTCGTTCGTTCCTTCTGCCTTAATGTTTAGATTACATTTAGCGCCATCAGTAAAGGATTTGAAGAAATGCATAAACATTTCTGTTGGCATTCTACCAACCATTTCACGATTGAAATCCGCTTCCCAAACCAACCAATTTCGTCCACCAAAATCAATAGATACTTGGGCTAAGCAATCATCCATCGGCAAACAGAATCCGTAGCGCTCAATACCTAATTTATTTCCTAAAGTTTTAGCAAAAACTTCACCAAGGGCGATTGCGGTATCCTCGATCGTGTGGTGTTCATCAACTTCCAAATCACCTTTCACTTTAATATTCAAGTCTAATTGACCGTGTCTAGCCAACTGATCTAACATATGATCAAAAAATGCAATTCCGGTATCGATGGTACTCTTCCCTGTTCCGTCAAGATTTACATAAATTTGAATTTGAGTTTCATTGGTATTACGAACAATACTTTCGGTACGATCAGAAACCTTCAAAAAGTTATAAATCGCTTCCCAGCTATCCGTTTCAAGAGCAATCACATCGTCTAGTTCTTCTCTTTTCACCGAAACCTCTTCCGCTCCTACTTCTGGATGTGTATTGATGAAGATTCCCTTTGCATTCAAGTTTTTCGCCAACTCAACATCAGTCAAACGATCACCAATCACAAAAGAATTCGCAAGATCATAATCACCGTTGATATACTCCGTTAATAATCCTGTATTTGGCTTTCTTGTAGGAGCATTATCCGCAGCAAAGGTTCGATCGATAATTTGCTCTTTGAATACAATTCCTTCTTTCTCAAAAGTGCTCATGACAAAATTGTGTATAGGCCAGAAGGTATCTTCTGGAAAACTATCTGTTCCCAACCCGTCCTGATTTGTAACTAGTACCAATTCAAAATCAAGCTCTTTGGTAATTTTACTTAGATACTGAAATACTTTCGGATAGAACTCTAATTTTTCAAAGCTATCTAATTGATAATCAATTGGTGGCTCAATAACTAGGGTTCCATCTCTATCTATAAATAATACTTTTTTCATGCTATAATGATTTTAAAGCATTTACTAATTCTCTGTTTTCTTCTGGTGTACCAACCGTAAATCGAAGGCAATTCCCACAGTGCATTTGATTACTTCTGTTTCGGACCACAATCCCTTTAGCAATCAATTCATCGTAACGCTTATTTGCGTCATCAACTTCAACCAATAAGAAATTCGCATCGGACGGATAAATGTTTTTAACAATTGAAATCTCTTTTAATTTCTCTATTAATACAGATCTTTCCAACTTGATAATTTCAATTTCGTGTTGAACTTTTTCAGGATTTAATAATGCTTTTAAAGCGGCATCCTGAGTCAATTGATTTACATTATAAGGTGGCTTGATTTTATTTAAAATCGAAATAATTTCTTCGGATGCGAAACAAATTCCCAATCGAATTCCTGCTAATCCGTAAGCTTTAGAAAGCGTCTGAGTGATAATCAAATTCGGGAATTCTTGAATCTTCTTAACCCAGCTTTCTTCATTGGAAAAATCAATGTAGGCTTCATCAATCACTACAATACCGTCGAATTCTTGAATTAATTTTTCAATCCTAGAAGCCTCAAAGCTATTAGAAGACGGATTATTCGGGGAGCATATAAACAGCAATTTACTCTCGGCAGTTTGGTTGTCTAAAATTGCATCTACATCGGGCTGAAATGAAGGTAATAATGGCATCTCTAATAAGCCAACATCGTTTGTATTTGCCAATACTTTATACATTCCGTATGTAGGAGGTAATGAAATGACACTGTCTTGTTTTGGTTCACAAAATGCTCTGAAGATCAGATCTAAAACTTCATCACTCCCATTTCCAAGTAAAATATTCTTAGCAGAAATCCCTCGTAATTTCGAAATTTCAGCTTTCACTTTTGATTGCTGCGGATCTGGATAACGATTCAAACCTGTATCGAACGGATTTTCATTCGCATCGATAAAAATCATGTCTGCAGAGGCATCTTTAAATTCATCGCGAGCAGATGAATAAGCCGTCATTCGCTTGATGTTTTCGCGCAGTAAATCAGAAACACTTCTCTTCTTCATTGTACCCTAATTCAAATCATTTAATCGAAGTGTTACGGCATTTTTGTGCGCCTGTAATCCTTCTGCCTCTGCCATTAATTCAATGGACGGACCAATATTTTTGATGCCTTCTTTTGATATTTTCTGAAAAGTGATGCTCTTCACAAAGCTGTCTAAATTAACCCCAGAATAGGCCTTTGAAAAACCATTTGTTGGTAAGGTATGATTGGTTCCAGAGGCGTAATCACCTGCACTTTCTGGGGTATAATTTCCTATAAAAACAGATCCAGCATTGGATACGTTCTCAACGAAATAATCATCATTTGAAGTACAGATAATAAAGTGCTCTGGTCCGTATTCATTGATTAATTCTAGCGCCTCTTTATTGGAATTCACCAATATAGATTTCGAATTCTCAATAGCTTTTTGTGCAATTTCAAATCTTGGCAATGCCTTTAATTGCGATTCAATTTCTATCGTAACATCGTCAATTAATTGCTTGGAAGTACTTACCAAAATTACCTGGCTATCAGTTCCGTGTTCTGCTTGACTCAATAAGTCTGATGCGACATATTTTGCATTTGCTGCATCGTCTGCAACAACTAACAATTCACTTGGACCCGCTGGCATGTCAATGGCAATTCCAAATTTCGTTGCTAATTGTTTTGCAACGGTAACAAATTGATTTCCAGGACCAAAAACTTTATATACTTGCGGAATAGAATCCGTTCCAAAAGTTAATCCGGCAATCGCTTGAATTCCACCTACTTTGATGATTTTAGTAACACCACATAAGTTGGCAGTGTATAAGATTTCATTGGCTATTTTTCCTTTAGCATTTGGTGGTGAGCACAACACAATCTCTCCACATCCAGCAATATTCGCTGGAACACTCAACATCAAAACCGTTGAGAATAAAGGTGCGGTTCCGCCAGGAATATATAATCCTACTTTTTGAATCGGCCTTTTTTCTTGCCAACACTCTACTCCATTCTGAGTTTGCAGGAATACTTTTTCAGTTTTTTGAGCTTTGTGAAAAGCTTCAATATTGTTTTTGGCCAGTTGAATGGCTTTTTTCAATTCTTCGGATACTTGAGAAGATGCGAATTCGATTTCTGATTCAGAGACAATCATAGAATCCAATTCAACACCGTCGAACATGGATGTATACTTAGCAATGGCAACATCTCCGTTTCTTTTGACATCATCAAATACTTGATTTACAGTATTTTTGATATCATCTACTGTTTGCGTTGGTCTTTTTAAAATAGTTGACCAATCTTCTTTTTTTGAATATTCAATTACGTTCATCTTACAACACCATTTTTTCAATTGGACACACTAAAATACCTTCTGCTCCTTTTTCCTTTAATTCATCAATAATTTCCCAGAATTGATTCTTATCAATTACAGAATGTACAGAGCTCCATCCCTCATGGGCCAAGGGTAAAACAGTCGGGCTTCTCATTCCCGGTAAAACATTGATAATGGCTTCTAATTTATCATTAGGAGCATTTAACAAAACATACTTAGAATTTCTTCCTTTTAAGACTGATTTAATTCGGAATTGCAGTTTATCGAGAATTTGTTGTGCCTCATCAGAAATCATTGGAGACACGGCTAAAACGGCTTCCGAAGTCAATAATATCTCTACTTCTTTCAAGTTGTTTTTGAATAAGGTACTTCCGGAAGAAACAATATCACAAATACCATCGGCCAAACCGATGTTTGGAGCAATTTCTACAGAACCATTGATTAAGTGAATATCTGGTTCAATTCCGTTTTCATTCAAGTATTTTTTAACAGTATTCGGGTAAGAAGTCGCGATTCTTCGATTTGAAAAATACGCCATCCCAGGATAATCAACATCCTTTGGAACCGCTAAGGAAACCTTACATTTTGAAAATCCTAATCGCTCTACAAAATTGATATCCTCCCCTTTCTCAATTAATACATTTTCACCAATAATGGCTATATCAACAACTCCATCTCTGAGGTATTGTGGGATATCTCCGTTACGTAAATAGAAAACTTCGAGAGGGAAATTTCTTGCAGAGGCTTTCAATTGGTCTTTTCCGTTGTCTATAGAAATTCCGGAGTCTTTAATGATTCCTAGTGAATCTTCATTTAATCTTCCAGATTTCTGAATTGCAATTCTAAGTTTTGTCATTTTTTTATTCATTCTTTTCGACTACCAACAGATTCTTAGAAATAAAAAAACCCATTTGATAGTCTCAAACGGGTTTTACATATTTTTGATATACATCAACTCATATCTAAATCGCCTGAGAGCAATTGATTGAATGATGATGTGTATGATTAAATGTCTTGTTCATTTATGAAACAAAGTTATGTGATAATTTATTTAAAATGCAAATAAATTTTTCTAAAAATTTATTTTACGCATTCGTAAACTTTCTGGTGTAATTTCAAGATACTCATCCTCCTTAATGTATTCCATACATTCTTCTAATGAAAAATCAATTTTTGGAGCGATCTTTAGCCCATCATCTGATCCGGCTGCACGAACGTTCGTTAACTTTTTCCCTTTGATTAGGTTTACGGCTAAATCATCGTTTTTAGAATTCTCACCGACAACTTGTCCTTTATAAATCTCCTGATTCGGGTCAATAAAGAAACGACCTCTATCCTGTAGTCTATCAATGGCATATCCGGTTGCCTTACCTGTTTCAGCAGAAACAATTGCACCTTTTACTTCCTCAGTAAAATCACCTTTGTAAGGCCCGTATTCTGAGAATCTGTGGTTTATAATTGCCTGACCAGCAGTAGCTGTTAAAATCTTATTTCGTAGTCCAATTAATCCTCTAGAAGGAATAGTAAACTCCAAATGTTGTAAATCACCTTTTGGCTCCATCACTAGTAAATCACCCTTGCGGATGGTTACCAAGTTAATTGCTTTAGAGGCTACGTCTTCTGGAACATCAATAGTAAGAATTTCATATGGTTCTGACTTTACACCATCAATATCTCTAAAAATTACTTGAGGTCTACCCACTTGTAATTCATATCCTTCACGACGCATGGTTTCAATTAATACTGATAAATGCAAAACACCACGACCAAATACGTTGAATTTATCCTCAGAATCAGTTTCATCAACTCTTAACGCAAGGTTCTTCTCCATTTCCTTGAATAATCGATCACGTAAGTGTCTTGAAGTAACATACTTCCCTTCTTTTCCGAAAAACGGTGAATTATTAATTGTGAACAACATACTCATGGTAGGCTGATCTACTTTAATTCTTGGTAATTCTTCCGGATTTTCTAAATCGGCAATTGTATCTCCAATTTCAAAATCTTCAATTCCGGTAACCGCGCAAATATCGCCACTACGAACACTTTCAACCTTAGCTTTACCCATTCCTTCAAATACATGAAGTTCTTTGATTCGTACCTTTTTAACGGTTCCATCAGCTTTACACAATGAATAATCTTTATTCTGCTCTAAATCACCACGATAAACTCTTCCGATCGCGATTCGACCAGTAAATGACGAGTAATCTAAAGAGGTAATTTGCATTTGAACCGTTCCGTCACGATAAGGAGCTTCCGGAATCACATCAACAACCGCATCTAATAACGGAATGATATTATCAGTCGGTTGTTGCCAATCTTCATTCATCCAGCCTTGTTTTGCAGAACCATAAACGGTTGTGAAATCCAATTGATCTTCTGTTGCATCTAGGGCAAACATCAAATCAAAAACTTTCTCATGGACTAAATCTGGAGTACAATTTTCTTTATCAACCTTATTGATCACAACAATAGGTTTTAATCCTAATTCAATCGCTTTCCCTAAAACGAAACGAGTTTGCGGCATAGGACCTTCGAAAGCATCAACTAACAAAAGTACACCGTCTGCCATTTTCAATACACGTTCAACCTCACCACCGAAATCGGCGTGACCAGGAGTATCAATTACATTAATTTTGATTCCTTTGTAATTAACAGATACGTTTTTAGAAAGGATGGTAATTCCCCTTTCCCGTTCCAAATCATTATTATCCAATAGTAATTCGGTACGTTCTTTTCTGTCATCAAGGATTTTAGCTTGATCAATAATTTTATCAACTAATGTTGTTTTCCCGTGATCAACGTGAGCAATAATGGCAATATTTCGAATCGATTGCATGAGTAGCTTCTTAAATTTCGTGCAAAAGTAGTTTATAATTTAAGATTACTCTCAATTATTTAGGATAAATCTTCTTCGGGTTGATCTTGAAATGCAGATGGTAAGATGTCCGGAATCAATTTAATAAGTAACGGAAGTAATAACGCACCTCCAGGTAATAAGAAAACTGCAAGGGCCGGAATCGCCTTACAAATATCTAATAATTGAATTTTGATTTTCTCTTTTTCTTCGGCATTAAGTGAAGAATAGGTAGCTTTCTTAATCAATCGAACAGCTTCCTTACTTTGTCGAAGTTCTTGATCAAGTTTTTTTTTATTCTTCTGAAGTAGCAGTCGTATTTCCTCTACCGTAGTAGCCATGTGTTATAGCTTTCGCCTTTTTCTTTCTTGTTTAAGCAAACTGAGTTCTCTACTCGTTTGTCCTGCTACGGATGTATTCTCTTCAGCTCTTCGGATTAAATACGGCATCACATCACGAATAGGTCCGAAAGGTAAGTATTTTGCAACATTATATCCTTCTTTTGCTAAATTATAACTGATGTGATCACTCATACCAAATAATTGACCAAACCATAATCGCACATCATCTTTATCAATTCCGTGTTGCTCTGCCAGTTCCATCAATAGATAGGAACTATTTTCATTGTGAGTACCGGCAAATAAGGCCATTCTCGGTTGCTCCATCATATATTTGATTGCCGCATCAAAATTTTCATCAGTCGCTTGCTTGTCTTTACAAATTGGTGAAGGATAACCCATTTCTTCGGCACGCTCCCGTTCCTTTTCCATGTAAGCCCCGCGAACAACTTTCATTCCAATATAGAATCCTTTTTCGTCTGCCTTTTTCTTTAAATTTTTAAGATAATCTAAACGGTCATAACGATACATCTGCAGCGTATTAAAAATAATGGCTTTTTCTGTATTGTACATTTCCATTAAATCTTCAATGAGCCAATCTGCCGCATCTTGCATCCAGCTTTCCTCGGCATCAATCAAAACAGGTACATCTTTCTTCTTCGCTAGGTTACACACCTTGTCGTAACGAGCGACCACACGCTTCCACTCTTCCTTTTCATTTTCCGCGAGTGCTTTTCCTTCTGATATCTTCTGATATAAGGCGAAGCGCCCAAAACCCGTTGGTTTAAAGACCGCGAACGGAATCGATTTCTTTTCTTCGCAAAAAGAGATGATTTTTAAGATCTTTTCTAAAGCATTATCAAAACTTTCTTCTTCTTCCTTCCCTTCAACAGAATAATCCAAAACACTATGAACATTTCCATTTTCATGCATGTTTTGAATAATTGGCATACAATCTTCTTCTGTAACTCCTCCACAGAAATGATCAAAAACAGTAGAACGAATCAACCCTTCAACAGGTAAATGCGCCTTTAAAGCGAAATTGGTCACCGCAGTGCCTATTTTCACCATAGGTTCATTTTGAATCATCCGAAATAAAAAATAAGCTCTTTCTAATTGAGAATCAGACTTTAAAGCAAATGCAGTTTCCGTATTGTCAAATAATTTCATAACTACTGTTTATACAGCAAAGATAAGTATAAGCAACATTAGTTTTTTTAAAAAAAATCTAGTTATTTTGGAAAATAATTTCACAAGTATGGAAGTCATAAAAGCTTCGGATTATAATGTAGAGTTTGGTGCAGAGGGATATAAATCTTTAAATGAATTGATTTCCAGAAAATCGTATTCCAAGCTTTTTATCTTGGTCGATGAAAACACTTTTGAAAACTGCTATCCGAAGTTTATTCCGAATCTAGAATCTGATATTTCCATTGAAGTCATTGAAATTGATGCCGGTGAAGAATTTAAAAATTTAGAAACCTGTATTGGGGTTTGGGACGCCATTACAGAACTTGGCGGTGATCGTAAAAGTTTACTTTTAACTTTAGGTGGCGGCGTTATTACGGACCTAGGAGGATTTGTAGCTTCTTGTTTTAAACGGGGAATTGACTTCGTAAATATTCCAACTACTTTATTATCTATGGTAGATGCCTCTGTGGGCGGAAAAACAGGAGTTGATTTGGGTGTACTAAAAAATCAGATAGGTGTTTTTGCTAATCCGGAATTGGTAATTATAGACTCAAGGTATTTATCAACTCTCGACCAAAGAGACTTTACTTCCGGTTTAGCAGAGATTATCAAATATGCGTTAACCTTCGATAAGTCTCTATTATCAGCAGTAACCAATATTCAAAATGCAAATTTGGATGAGATCATCCATAAATCGATTGTGATTAAAAACAATGTGGTTTTAGAAGATCCAAAAGAAGGGCACCTAAGAAAGGTGTTAAATTTCGGTCATACCTTAGGTCACGCCATAGAATCCTTCTACCTGGAATCTGCAGATAAGGAAAGTTTAACCCACGGCGAAGCTATTGCCATCGGGATGATTTGTGAGAGTTATTTGTCTCATAAAGTATTGGGATTTTCATTGGATGCGGTCAACCAGATAAAAAAAGATATTCTCTCTATTTTTGATAAAATCACCTTACTTCCTTCTGATTATTCATCCATCTTGACCTTATTAAAACATGACAAAAAGAATGTAAAAGGTAAAACAAACTACGTTTTGCTTCAAGATTTTGAGCATTTTAAGATTGATGTTCAGGTTGACGAAGAATTATTGTCAGAAAGCTTCGAATACTACAATCAATAAGGCTTAAGACAGAATTCGAAACTTCTTAAATTTGTTAAAAAAAACATAAAAAGAAAGTATTCCTTATTCTTAATGATAGTATTACTATTATATTTGCGACAAATATAGTAGCAAAGTGAAAGAATTATTATCAGTTTTAAAAATTTCTGTCCCTTCCAAAATCTATATTAAAGATCCAGAAACTTCAGATTTAGGAAAGAAAATTATCGAGCATAGTATTTTATTGATGCACGAAATTGGTTTTGAAAACTTTACTTTCAAAAAATTAGGACTTAAAATCGGTTCTAATGAAAGTTCAATTTATCGTTATTTTGAAAGCAAACACAAATTACTGCTTTATTTAACTTCATGGTACTGGGCTTGGGTTGAATATCAATTAGTAATTGAAACATTTAGTATTACCGACCAAAACAAAAAGTTAGAGAAAGCGATCGAGGTAGTGACAAGGGAAACCAAAGAGGACAGCAAGTATTCTCACATCAACGAAATCATTTTGTATAAAATTATCGTTAATGAAAGCTCTAAATCATTCTTAACCAAAGAAGTAGACGAAGAAAACAAAGAAGGTTTTTTCGAAATCTACAAACGATTGGTTAGTCGGTTACAACAGATTATCAACGAAGTAAATCCAAATTATAATTATGGATTTAGTCTTGCGAGCACGATTATAGAAGGTGCATTGCATCAGCGATATTTGAAAGAGCACTTCCCTACAATCACCGATTGTAAGGATGGAGCATCACCAACAGATTTTTTTAATGACATAGTAATAAAAGCGCTAGCATAAGATGGAAAATAATAAGTTAACCCCATGGGAGCGATTCCTAGGCCTTGTAAAACTTGAGAAAAAAGATATTTTCCAAGTTTTCTATTATGCCATTTTTAATGGATTAGTAACTTTATCTCTTCCGTTAGGAATACAAGCAATTATCAACTTGATTCAAGGAGCCCAAGTTTCTACTTCTTGGATTATTTTAGTAATCGTGGTAACCGTTGGTGTTGTATTTGCAGGCGGATTACAACTTATGCAGCTGAGAATTATTGAAACCATTCAGCAGCGAATCTTTATGCGCGCGTCTTTTGAATTGAGTTATCGATTTCCAAAAATTAAAATGACGGAACTACGTAATTATTATCCTCCAGAGTTAGCCAATCGTTTCTTTGATACGTTGACCATTCAAAAGGGGTTGTCAAAAATTTTGATTGACGTACCAACAGCCGTACTTCAAATCATATTTACTTTAATCCTTTTATCCTTTTATCATCCGTTCTTTATCATTTTCGGATTACTATTACTTGTCCTTATTTATGTGGTATTTAAGTTTACCGCTAGACGAGGATTAGAAACCAGTTTATTAGAGTCTAAAAACAAATATAAAGTTGCACACTGGATTCAGGAGGTTGCACGTACCGTGGTAAGTTTTAAACTATCTGGAAATACCAATTTAGCAATTACCAAAAATGACAAATTGGTTAGTGACTATTTAGAAGCAAGAGAAAATCACTTCCGAATCTTGATTATTCAATTCACACAAATGATTGGTTTTAAGGTAGTTGTGACTGCTAGTTTATTATTAATCGGTGGTGCTTTGGTATTGAATCAGGAAATGAATATTGGTCAGTTTGTTGCTGCAGAAATCATTATTCTTTTGGTAATTAGTTCGGTTGAAAAGTTAATTATCGGCTTAGAGTCATTCTATGATGTATTAACCTCAATTGAAAAACTTGGTCAAGTAGTTGACAAAGAATTAGAAGCGCAATTTGGAGATAAACCAGAGTTCAAAAAAATCTTTTCGATTGAATTAGAAAACGTGTCCTATGAGGTTGATAACAAAGAGCGACCAATTTTACAGGCCATTTCTTTGAAATTGACTCCGTCGTGTAGAATTCTTATCAAAGGAGAAAGTGGGGCTGGAAAATCAACTTTATTGCGATTAATCTCGGGAATTATACAACCATCCAAAGGTCACATTTTTGTCAACAATTTATCATTAAAAAGTCTTCAATTGAATCACTATAGATCACAATTGGGAATGTCTTTATCTGACGAAACTCCTTTTGAGGGTACAATTAGAGAGAATTTGGTATTCGGAAATCCGAATATTAAAGACGATGAAATCTATGAGGTATTAGATAAGGTGGGATTAATTGAATTCTTAAAAGAACAGCCTAATGGATTGGATACTTTCATCAATCCGGAAGGAAAACAAATGTCCTATACAATTGCCAAAAAAATCATTCTGGCAAGAGCGATCATTAAGAAACCCAAAGTTTTAATTCTTGAGGACCCCCTTGATCAATTTAATAAAGAAGAAGCGGATAGAATTGTACACTATATCACGAGTGAAGAGCATAAATGGGCATTGATAGTTGTAAGTAACAATATGAGCTGGCAACTAGATTGTAATCAAGTGATTACGCTTGAAAAAGGAAAAATAATTTCAAAATAAAAAAGAGAGATGTTAAATATTACGAATAATCCACTTCATGATAAGGTTGACTTAACAACCTTTAAGTCTGGACAAAAGATATTTAATAAGAATCATTACATCATATTAAATAGATTTTTAGCAGTCTTTGGCTTGATATTACTCATCATGCTCTTTTTACCATGGACTCAGAATATTACTGGAAAAGGTTTGGTTACCTCACTTACTCCAGATCAGCGTCCACAGACCATTCAATCTCAAATTCCGGGACGAATTGAACAATGGTATGTAAGAGAAGGTGATTATGTAGAAAAAGGTGATACCATACTTAGAATCTCAGAAGTAAAGAGTGATTATTTTGACGACAAACTGATTCAACGTACGAATGAGCAAGTTCAAGCAAAATCGTTATCAGTAAAGGCCTACAAAGAAAAAGTAAGCGCACTAGAGCGCCAAATTAAGGCCTTGAAAGAGGAGCGTAAATTGAAACTTGAGCAGGCAAGAAACAAACTGTTACAGTCCAAATTAAAAGTTCAAAGTGATAGTATTGATTTAGAAGCAGAGAAAACAAATATTGTAATCGCTAAACGTCAGTACGATCGAAATGTTACGCTACAAAAAGAAGGAATATTAGCATTGAAAGATGTTGAAGAAAAGAAAGTGAAATACCAGGCGACACAGGCTAAACTTGTTTCTCAGCAGAATAAATTATTAGCAAGTAAAAATGAGGTTTTAAATGCGAGAGTTGAAATTTCAAGAATCCAGGCCAATTACGACGAAAAAATTTCTAAGGCAACAAGTGATAAATTCACAGCACAATCTAGTGAATTAGAAGCTTCAGCACAGGTTAGTAAACTATTGAATACTGAAAGTAACTATCGCGTCAGAAATAGTTTGTTATACGTTACTGCGCCTCAAAGCGGTTATATTTTCAAATCGAATAAAGGCGGAATTGGAGTAACTTTTAAGGAAGGTGATGATTTGGTCGGTATTATGCCAGCCAATCTGGATTTAGCTGTAGAGACCTACGTTCGTCCGATTGATCTTCCGTTAATCCATGTTGGAGAAAAAGTTCGAATTCAGTTTGATGGTTGGCCTGCAATCATATTTAGCGGATGGCCAAACGTTTCTTATGGTACGTACGGTGCAAAAGTGGTGGCTATTGAGCGATTCATTAGTAGTAATGGGATGTATCGTGTGTTGTTAGCACCAGATGAGGAAGACCATGAGTGGCCAGAAGAAATTCGAGTGGGTTCGGGAGCGAAAACAATCGCCTTATTAGAAGACGTTCCAATTTGGTTTGAATTATGGAGACAGTTAAACAGCTTCCCTCCTAACTATTACCAGCCAGAGGATTCAATGAACACTAAAAAGTCATCAGATAAGAAATAAATTTTCATTTCATTACCAAACCCCATGAAACGAATCAAAATTGCTTTTTATTTCAGTTTACTATTCTCTTTTGCCCTTCAGGCACAGGATGATTTGAATACTGTAATGACCTTATCTGAATATTTAGGATATGTCAAAAAGTATCATCCAATTGTAAAACAGGCTAACTTAATTATCAATTCAAGCGAAGCCAAATTACTGAAGTCAAGAGGTGCATTTGATCCTAAAATTGAAATTGATTACGACAAAAAGGAATTCAAAAAGACCGAATATTTCAATAAGTTAAATGGTGTTTTTAAAATTCCTACCTGGTACGGAATCGAGTTTAAAGCCAATGTTGAAAATAATGATGGAACCTTCTTAAATCCAGAAGCCAATGTGCCATTAGATGGTTTATATAGTGCAGGAGTTTCTATTTCATTGGCCAGAGGATTATTGACCAATGAACGAATGGCTGCGTTACGAAAGGCAAAATTCTTTGTAGGCCAGGCAGAACAAGATCAACAGATTTTAGTAAACAAAATTTTGTATGATGCGTCTGTGACTTATTTCAAATGGTTAAAAACCTACAACGAGAAAAAAGTTTATGAGAACTTTTTGAATAATGCTATTTTACGATTTGAAGGAACAAAAAAGGCATTTATTGCCGGTGATAAACCAGCAATTGATACTGTTGAAGCAGGCATAACGCTAACGAATAGACGATTAAACCTCGAAAAGGCTCGCATTAAATTAGTGAAATCATCATTAGAAATTTCAAACTTCCTGTGGTTAGCTGATAATACGCCTGTTGAATTAAAAGAAACTGTGATACCGGATGTAAATACATTGACAACAATTGATACAACTCTGAATATTGCACTTTTCAATGATGCTAATTTTGATATCAATCAGCATCCAAAAATCCGTAGTCAAGAGTTTAAAATTAGGAGCTTAACGATTGATAAGCGTCTTAAAATGAATAATTTACTTCCAAAGTTAGAATTGGAGTATAATTTCTTAACACAGACACCAAGACAAGCAAATTCACTGAATTTTGACAATTATAAGGCCGGAGTAAACTTTAAATTACCTCTTTTCTTACGAAAAGAAAGAGGTGATTTGAAATTAGCTAAAGTGAAGCTACAAGATCAAATTTTTGAAAATGAAACTACCAAGGTGGTTATCAAAAATAAAATTGATGCGATCCAGCAAGAATTACAATCTTTTGTGCTCCAGAATGAGTTAACTCAAAAAATGGTTGTTGACTATGGTACATTACTGAAAGCTGAAGAGCGTAAATTCTTTTTGGGATCTAGTTCCTTGTTCCTAGTGAATTCTCGAGAAGCAAAGTTAATTGATAGCCAATTAAAAGCGATAGACTTGGAGAATAGTTTTTTCAAAGCCAAGGCAAGTCTATTCAAAGAAGCAGTTCTTCCTTTTTAATCCTCAGGCTCTAACGAAAAAAACTCATTAACCGGTTTACCAAATACCTTCGAAAGTTTTAAGGCCAAAACAGTTGATGGTACATATCTATTTTTTTCAATAGAATTAATCGTTTGTCTTGAAACTCCGATTTTAGAAGCCAAATCTTCCTGAGTGATATCTAGAATCGCCCTTTCTACTTTTACTGTATTCTTCATCCTATCTATAAAATCGTTTCAATTGCCAAAACATCATTAATTGCACCAATAGCATAAAAAATAAAATTTGGAAGTAATCAAATCCGACCAACTCAGCATCTTCATTTAAAACAGAACCAACTGCAAAATTTACTATAGGTTGAACTAAAGTATATAATACACCCATTATAAATGCTAGACGATATGACTTAGAACGAAGACTATCAATTAACTCATCTTCAACTTTATCTTTTGATAAAGAAATTACGAGCATTCCTATGAGTAATAAAACTTTTAAAGTAGGCTTAACCCAGTCTGGCTCTTCAAAAAACTTTTTGGCTACCATTAGAACAAAGGTTCCGAAGGCAATATAATATCCGAGCTTTTTATATGAATTTGCTAATTGAAGGTTGTAAAACTTATTTAGCATTTTAGTTTCCTTGTCACATATTGATGAATTTTCCATAAACTTTATTTTACTTTTAGTATAATTTTCTTTACTTAATGTCAAATATACTTTACATTAATGAAATTTCAAAATTATTTATATATTAATTTCGCAATCAAAAACTTTTATTAAATGGCAAGACCAACAAGATCATCAGGCACAATTAAACCAACCAATACTTTTTATGTATTTGTTGTTTTAGGAATTATTTGGTACGGAATCGGAGTAATGATGTACTTAGCACAAGCTTATAAACCAGACAGCTTTATGTCTATGATTCCTCAAAACCAACTAGATTTTATGAATAGCACACCTAAATGGGTATATGCAGCGTTTGCGGTCGCTGTTTGGTTTGGATTTTTAGGAGTAATTCTGATGTTGCTTCGTAAAAAATTTTCTAGACTATTCTTTATTATTTCCTTTATTGGGTTAGTGGTGCAATTAGCCTACAATTTTATCATGACCAATGCATATGATGTATATGGTGGTGAAGGTATTGTACAAGCTATAATTACCTTCTTAATCAGTATATTTTATATGGGATTTACGAAGCGTGCCATTGAATCTGAAGTACTTAGATAAGTATTTCCTATTCATATAGAACAGCTAAAAACTCTGCATAACATGCAGGTTTTTTTTTGCCTTGAATTTCAATAACACAGGTGAATGTTACTTTGATACCATTGTTTTCTATTTCCTCAATATCTTTTATTGACGCTAGCATTCGTAGATTACTATTAACGGGTACCGGATTAGGAAAGCGAACTTTGTTTAAGCCATAATTCAAACCCATTTTTACACTTTTAATGGAAAACATTCCTTCGAGCATTCTTGAAATCATTGCTACAGACATGAATCCGTGGGCAACGGTACTTTTGAATGGACTTTCTTTCGCAGCTCGCTCTTCATCAACATGAATCCATTGTTTATCTAGTGTTGCATTTGCAAAATCGTTAATCATTTGCTGGCTTATTGTATACCATTCGGTACTTGGTAACTCCTTGCCTACCATGGATTTGAATTCACTTAAGTTTTTGAATTTTAACATGTTAATTTTAGTGTTTAGTAAATAAATCGTCTTTTATTTTGGGCAATTCCAAATGGTGTTTTACGGCTATAAGTCGTACCGAGACAATCACAGAAGCCGAAATTATAAATATGATATTTTCGTCCATCTGTGTCTGTTTAAGAATAAGGTAGGTAAATCCTCCAAGTAAACAGGCAGATGCATAAATTTCACGCTGAAATATCAGCGGGATCTTGTCGGAAAGAATATCTCGTATCACTCCACCAAAAACTGCGGAAATCATTCCCATTATCAAGGCTACCAAGGGATGTAATTCTAAACTTAGGCCTTTTTGTAATCCCAAAAGCGTGAATACACTAATTCCGATGGTATCGAATAAAAACATGGTTTTGCTAAGCGGCAGAATCTTACTCTTGAATAAAAAAGTAATAAAAACGGCAATTAAAATAATATAGACATAATTGAGGTCTCCAATCCAATTTATGGGATGTGAGTTAATTAAAACATCTCGTAGCATTCCTCCACCTACCGCTGTCACAAAAGCGATGATTATCACACCGAACAAATCAAAATCCTGATCGGAAGCAACTAACGCACCACTGATCGCAAAAGCGAAAGTCCCAAGAATATCTAATGTGTAAATAAAATCCATTAGCTCTTCGGAGTTAGTACTTGTAAAACATCTTCACGAATTCGAGCGGGTTTATAATTCTTTCGGTATAACATGGCCCAGGTGGTCTTTGCCTTGACGATTAACTGATCTTCTAAATAAAACGCAATAAATCGCTCTGAAGTAAATCCACTAGAATCTCCTACTCTAGTTTTGGCCGTAATTACATCTCCAAGTGTTGCTTGTCCTTTATAATCGATTTCATGGCGTAAAACAACCCATATATAATGATCTAAATCAAACCCTTCGGATAATTTTTTCCAATGAGCACCAGCGACGTTTTCCATCCATTTGACATACACCGCGTTATTCACATGTTGTAAATCATCAAGATGCTCCTGTTGTACCTTTATAGTAATCGAAAACATAGTTTATAAAATGGATTCTCCATTTAAATTAGTAGTTAATATATCACTAAACAAATCAAAGAATGGACGTAATGCTTTATAGGTTTTATTAACTTCTTCAATAAAATTTTCAGAAAGCACTTCTTTATCCGAAAAATTTCGAACAGCAATAAATCCTTTTTTACGAAGTAAATCTACATCAGCATGATTTTTATCAAATCCTCTCGGTGCTGTTTTTAATTCCTCAAAACTCTCGAATTTCCCTCCGAAATATGTAATGAAATCTGGTGCTTTCAAAATGTCTCTTATTTCTGATGCATCCATTTCAATTTCCTTTCGAATTCTAAATATGTCTTCTTTATTTGGTTCCCAGAATCCGCCTGCCACTAATGACTCGCCAGGTCTTAAACGAATAAAGTATCCTCCACGTAACTCTTTACCTAATCTAGAATATGAATTGGCAAAATGAGGCTTATATGGGGTTTTATCTTTAGAAAAACGAACATCGCGATAAATTCGCATCATTTTCGATTTTTCAATTTCGTCGTGGCTTTGAAGTTTTTGATGAATGCTCGCAAAGACCTCCTTCGCATTTTGATGTGCCTTCTGATATCTCATTTTATGCTCAGAAAACCAATCTCGATTGTTGTTTTCTTTAAGTTCGGTTAAGAATTGGAAGCTACTTTTTTCAACTAACATTATTGAAATTTTAAAAAAAGAAAGTTACGAAATAGAATTGTAATTTCGTTTGCAAATGAAAGACCACAGTAATCGACATATTCAAGATCGTTTTATAGGATTCTTAAAAATACCTTCATTATGGCATGGCGAATTGAATGGATTAATACAATTTGATTATTCATTTGATAAACAAAAGTTTGATAGTTTTATTAATCCAAAATTAAGATTGGGGAAATATGTAGAACAATTTATTTCTTTCTGCCTAAAAAATGATTCTGAATTCACAGATATTGTGGAAAATATCCAAATTCAAAATGAAAAAATAACCGTTGGAGAAATTGATTATTTATTTAAAAAATCGGCTGTACCCTATCATTTAGAGCTTTCATGTAAGTTTTACATTGTTGATTTTACAAGGGGAAATGAAGAAATTGAACTCTGTATTGGCCCGAACAATAAAGATTCCTTAATTGAGAAATTAACTCGTATACAAAATCATCAATTACCGCTGTTACATAAGGATATCACTTTACAGCATTTAGAAAATATTAATTTCGATCCTTCTAAAGCAATTCAACGGGTACTCTTTAAATGTCAGTTATTCTTACCACTTGATCTACTCGACTATCGTTTCAAGAAATTGAATAATGAATGTATTTATGGATTCTACATACAACACAATGAACTTAAGAAATTTTCGAATCACAAATTCCACATTCCAACAAAAAAGGATTGGCTAATATCACCACACACCAATGTAAATTGGATGGAATACGAGTCTTTTCGAACAGAGATTCAAACTCATATAAAACGAGAAAACTCCCCAATGTGTTGGTTAAAAACCAATACTGGAGAGCTTACTAAGTTTTTCGTTTTGTGGTGGTAAAAAAAAGGAGCTCTTTCGAACTCCTTATCTTCTATCTAATTTCTTCTTCTTTCTTAGCTTTCTTGTTCCAGACTTTTATTTCGTCTTCCATTGTCACTCCTGAAAGGATTTCAATATTTATTCCATCAGAAATTCCTAATTTCAAATCTCTACGTTCGAATTTATCTTCTGCAACTTTCACCTCTACATAAGGTTTATCTGTTTTTTTATCAAACTGAAGTAAAGACTCTTTAATAGATAATACGCTATCTTTTTGCTCCAAAACCAATTCAGCATTGGCACTATAACCTGCGCGCAAGAAATAACTGTCATCTAATTTAACATCAGCCTTAATGGTGAATTGTACAGCTCCATTTTCTTCAGTTCCTTTTGGGGCAATAAAGTTCAATACAGCAGGGAACTTTTTATCCTCAATGGCTCCTAGACTGATTTCTAATTCTACTTTCTCTTTAATTTTCCCAACTTCAGCTTCATCTACTTTTCCTTCGAAAATCATTTTGCTCATATCTGCAATAGAAGCGATAGTAGTACCTGCATTAAAGTTATTAGATTGAATAACCTGATCTCCTTCTTTTACCGGAATTTCCAGAATCGTTCCAGACATTTGTGCAATTACACTAGTGTTCGCGGCAGCACCACTTACAGTTGAACCTCTTTTAATAATCAAATAATCGTTTTGAGCATTCTGTAAATCCTGCCTTGCCTGATCATAAGTAAGTTCAACATTTTCGAATGCTTGTCTAGAAATAACTCCTTTTTCGAATAAGTTTTTATTTCTTTCGTACTGAATCTTAGCGTTATTTAAACGGATTTTGATGTTATCTACTCTACCCTTTGCTGAAAGTAATGATTGCTCGTTAGGTACAACACGTACCGTTGCAATAAGGTCTCCTTTTTTCACCTTATCCCCTTCTAACTTGTAGATTTTATCGATAATACCTGTAATTTGAGGTTTAATCGCGATTTCTTCTAACGGTGTTACTTTACCAGTAGCAACAGTTTTCTTTGTAATATTCGCTTTAAATGGTTTTTCTGTTTCATAGACTACAGCACCTTTGCTGTTCATTTTCCCAAACCAAATTAGGACTGCAATAAACAATACTACGATTACTCCTAAAATAATTTTTGCTCTTTTACTCATGACTTATTTAATAAATATATGTTGTTGATTAATTATTCTTCTCTTAATGCATCAATTGGTTTAATACTGATGGCTCTCTGTGCCGGAATTAATCCGATTAATGTACCAAAGGTTACCAAAGCTCCAACTGCACCTAACGCAATTGTAGTATTTACGGTTGGATTCACAAACGGAATTCCATCCCCATCGGTTAGGCTTGCATTAATCATCATTAATATTCCGCCTGCGAATATGATTCCTAGAATTCCTGCTACCAAGGTCAAGAAAACGGATTCTAATATAATCTGACCCTTAATATTTCCTGGTGTTGCTCCAATGGCTCTTCGAATTCCTATTTCCTTCGTTCTTTCAGATACAGTAATCAATAAAATACTTCCGATTGCAATTACACCGGCAATTAAAGTTGCGATTCCTACGAACCAGGTTAAAAACTTCATTCCTTTTACAAAACCGGTAATTTTACCAAACATTTCACCAAAATTGAATGATCCGAAGGCTCTATCATCATCTGGATGAACTCCATATCGACGCTTCAAAATTGATTTTACATTTTCTTCTACCTCCAAAATATCAGCATCGCTTTTTGCTGCAATAACCATCCATCCAATATTGTCACCAGTATTATTGATTTTTCTGTAGGTTGAAAAAGGAATATAGATTGAATCGTCCCCTTCAAAACTTGTCTGATTGTCTTTATACATTCCTACAATTTGGAAAAAGGACCCGTTTACTTCTAAGAAATCTCCAACTGGGTTCTCATCTTTTTCAAATAGTTCGTCCACAATCTTCTCACCGATTACGCATACCTTTCTTGCCTCGTTGATATCTCGAGAATTTATGAATCGACCTTCAAGAATTTTTACTTTGTTGACATTATCAAGTATTGGATAATCTCCAAAAAGCTTATATGTTTTGGTATTCGTTTTTCTTTTAATGCTTGCAGGCGCTCCTCCAAATACTCCTTGAACACTACGAGGCGCGATAAATTCAACGTTCTGTGATTGTTTTAAAATAGCATCTACATCCTGAATCTTTAATCGTAATCGTCTTCCTCTTTGGAACCCTTTGTGTGGCATTCCTGTACGTTGAGCCCACAAGAAAATACTATTTGTAGCTAGGTTACGGAATTCACGATCGAATCCATTTTCCATTCCACGAGCGGCACCTAGCAAGGTGATAAACAAGAAGATTCCCCATAAAACTCCGATTACTGTAATCGCAGTTCTAAGTTTACTTTTTCGGATTGATCCGAAAATTTCTTGCCAGGTATCTTTATCGAAAATAAACTTCATAAACTTGACTTTAATCCTCTCGCATGGCTACGACAGGCTTAATTTTCGCAGCTCTTCTGGCTGGAATAAAACCGGCGATCGCCCCTACAATTATTAATATTATTGTTGCACTTACAATAGTGCTTGTACTTACCTCAGGATTGGTAATAAAATAGTCTTTCAAACTATCTCCCATTCTACTTAAAGCAAATACTGCGATAAGTAATCCGGCATATCCTGCAATTGAGGTAATTAAAATGGCTTCTTGTAAAATTAATCCTACGATCGAACCCGGAGTTGCACCTAAGGCTTTTCGAATTCCCAATTCTTTTGTTCGCTCCTTAACTACAAATACCATGATATTTCCAATTGAAATCGCTCCTGCGAAGAGTGTTCCAATACCGATCCATAAAACAATGAATTGAAGCATATTAGCAAATTGCATGTTCTGCTCGTAATTATCAAAGACAGAATTTACACGAATTCCTCCTCTATCATCTCTAGCAACTGAGTGCTTTTCTCTTAAAATTGAATTGATTTCTCGCACCATTTGTTTGGCTCCATTCACACCAATGCTTTTTTCAAAAGACAAATTAATCTGGTCGATATTGTCTGTGTTTTTATAAATTAATTGGATTGTCGAATATGGAGCATAAATCAATCGCTCTTCATTGTCACCGCCAGCATCACTAAAAATTCCAATGATTTTATAGTTGATTCCGTTCATTTGTAAGAACTTACCCAAAGCATCTTCATCTTTAAACAAATCTTTTTTGACAAGACGACCAATGACAACTACCCTACTCTTATTTTTAACATCCTTTTGATCCAAATAACGACCGTCATCAATAATTGTCTTTTCTAAATATTGATGATCTGGATGAACTGCTCTTAAGGTGTAAGATCCAGATTCTCTCTTGTAACGAGCATTTACTCCTTTAAAAATTCGAGTAGTAATATACTCTATGCGAGATCCAAGTTTTTCTTTGACAAGTTCTAAATCCTCGTTTTTAAATTGGATTCTACGACCTTCTTTAAATCCTTTGTAAGCCTTGGTGGTTCGACCTGCCGATACAAAAATCGTATTGGTCGCATCGTCTTCGAAGAACTCCTTAAAAGTATTTTTTAAGCCATTTCCCATCCCGAAAAGAACGGTAAATATGAAAATTCCTAATGCTACCGTAAAAGCTCCCAGGAACGTACGTAACTTATTTTTCCTAATGCTTTGAAAGATTTCTGCCCAACGATCTATTTCAAACATGTTAAACGGCTTTGGCTTTGTTGGTTAATTCGTCACTTATAATAATTCCGTCTCGTAATCGAACGATACGTTTTGTTTGTGCAGCAACTTCTTCTTCGTGTGTAATAACAAAAACAGTCATTCCCTCATCATTAATTTCCTTTAATAAATCCATTACCGAATCAGTAGTCGTAGAATCTAACGCCCCTGTTGGCTCATCTGCTAATACTACCTTTGGTTTTGTTACTAATGCTCTAGCAATCGCAACTCTCTGTTTTTGACCACCTGAAAGTTCGTTAGGCAAATGTTGTGCCCATTCTTTTAACCCTACTTTTTCTAAGTAATCCAAAGCAATTTTAGATCGCTCCTTTCTACCCATTCCTTTATAATACAAGGGAAGCGCAACATTTTCTAGAGCTGTTTTATAAGAGATCAAATTGAATGACTGAAATACAAAACCTAAAAATTTATTTCTCAACATGGCAGCTTTTTTCTCATTTAAATCTTTAATGAGCTGACCATTTAAATAATAGTTTCCTTCATCGTGTACATCTAATAATCCGACGATATTCAACAACGTTGATTTACCAGATCCAGAGGAACCCATAATTGAAACAAATTCGCCTTCTTCAATATTTAAATCAAGGCCTTTTAAAACGTGGAGTGAATCTTTTCCGATCGGATAAGACTTGTGCAGGTTTTCTATTTTAATCATAGGTTAGGTTGTTTGTATGTAAAAGTACCTATTGGGCTAAATTATGCGTACTAATTTTATGTTAAAAGCCCTTTACAGGTAATACACACATAGGACGAGCAGCTTTAAAAAATGTTACAAAAAAAACTCAAAATTTTACTTTTGAGCTTTATAAAGAGATAAACTTTTGATTTACCTGTTGATTAGATAGTTGATTTTTGGTTAAACTTTATCTCCTTTGAACTTATAATTTTAATTGGATTCAGTTTGAATTCCGAATCGAAAATGGTTTCTAATGATTAAAGATAATATTTTTCACATAATTTTGTCTTTCAAAATTTGAAATGGAAAATTTACCAAAGGATAAAAAAATTGTAATGTTTGATGGCGTATGCAATCTTTGTAATGATAGCGTACTAAAAATTATAAAATACGATAAAAAAGAGGTTTTCCGTTTTGTTTCAATCCAGTCTGAGATAGGACAAAAAATAACGAATCACCTTGGTATTGATACTTCAAAAATCGATTCTGTTATTCTATACGAACCAGGGGTTTCTTATGAAATCAAATCCACAGCCGCATTAAAAATTATGTCTGAATTTGGCGGATTATGGAAATTGACTGGAATTTTCAGTTTTTTACCTGAAGGTTTTCGCAACTTCTTTTACGATTACATTGCTAAGAACCGCTATAAATGGTTTGGAAAAAAAGAACAATGTATGATTCCAACTCCAGAATTAAAAAGTAAATTTTTAGATTGATGAAAATCCCTAATCCCATCAATTGTGTCATCTTTGATATGGACGGAGTAATCATTGACTCCGAAGAAATTCATAAAAAAGCCTATTTCGAAACTTTTGAATCTTTAGGTCTTGATGTTTCTGAAGGTTTATATAAAACACTTACAGGTGCATCAACTATTAATGCATTTCAAAAGTTAGTCGATCATTTTAATCTGAACGAAAACCCAGAAGAACTGGTATTGGCCAAAAGGAGGCGATATGTGAATTATTTTGAGAGTGACCCCGATTTACATCTGGTTGATGGAGTTGAAAATCTCATCAAAACTCTCCATTCCAAAGAAATCAAATTGGTATTGGCTTCTTCTTCTGCAATGGTTAATATTAACAGAGTATTCAATCGATTTGATTTGAATCCTTATTTCGTGGGTAAAATTAGTGGTGCCGATTTGGTCGAATCGAAACCTAATCCTGAGATTTTTATTAAAGCAGCTGAAATTGCTGGAGTTCCTAGACGTGAATGCTTTGTTATTGAGGATTCCGACAATGGCGTAAAAGCAGCCAATGATGCGGGTATTTTCGTATTTGGATATCACAATCCTTTAGCGGATGACCAAACATTAGAAAACGCTAATATTTCAGTTCATTCCTTTGATGAAATCTTAAAATACCTTGACGGAATTATTTAAGATTCTCTAATATAAAATCAACAGTTTTGTTTATATTTCTGTTCTGAGCGAACGAATCAGTAATGTGCTTAGGTCTCAATGCATAACCGTTATCAATCATATAACTAATATCATCATAATGCTCGAGAGATACTTTTCCTGTAAGTAATAGATCTAAGTCTTTTCCGCTTTTGTATCGATTATAAATCTTTTTCAATCCGGTTAAATACAAATGATCTTTTGTTAATCCACCTCCTCTATGTGCTCTTACTGCAATATGAAATGCTTCGTTTTTGTTTAATGCATAATCGTTATACAGCATTCTGAAGGTTTTAGAAAACGAATATCCCTTCGCTAAACTATCAACTGCAAGAACACGATAGGCCAATTCTTTTAATCTTCTTACGGTCAAGTTTCCCGACATATATTCGCTAAATACAGCCAAACCTTCCTGAGTTTCCTCATTATTTGGAAATCCATGAGAGAAAACTTGTAGCGGATGCAGAACTCCGTTCATGGATGTCACCATATGGACACCAATTTCATGATTGGTTAGAATGTTAATTTGATTCTCAGAAAATATATGGGTCGAATTTAAAACTAAGGCTTTTGCACTATTCGATACCATCGCTATAGCTCCCATCTTATCTGAAGTTTTGATTTCGTAAGTGAAATCATATCGTTGAGAATAGTCTTTGAAAAAAGCTTTTGAATCTTCTGCAGAATATTTGGATCTGAACATCTCACGACGTTTGTTCTCCGATTCAAAATGCAGAATGAATTTAGCGTTTTTTACATCTTTCTCCGTTGGCGTTCCAAAGGAGTGCAAACTATTGAAATAGAATCGTTTACCTTTTCCTATTGTCTCAATACACTGAATTAATCCCGAATAAAAGTAAATGATTTCCTCGTAAAAATCACGAAGCCGTTCATCTTCAATTTCATTAATAGGTAAAGCAAAAAATTCTTTGTGTAAATTGAATTTATCGAAATCACGTTTCGGATATAAAAACTTGGGTTCCTTAGAATATTTCGAATTGAAAAATTTGATTTTCTCCTCTTCAATATTGATCGGATTCACATAATTCAACAACTCGATTTTTTTAACCAAGTCGTCGATACGTTTATCAATTTTGAAAAGTGTTTTGTTTTTTAAAACCACATCGTTCATATCCCACGAAATAAGTGCACAAAATTACGATTTATGTTTCGCATAGAAAGAATTGGCGTGCAATTTTAAAGCCTCCTTCAGGTAATTCTCAACCGCATTTACAACTTCAGGATACATGATTTGTTCTAATTCATCACAGTATACCTTTGAAATCTCAGTCGCTAAGACTAAAGTGTTATGAAAATTGTTGGTAATATGCTTTAAAAAGTATCCATTACCATAAAAAGTATCATTGATTTTTGATGTCGATTTTATACGATTTGGTAAGGGTGTTTTTTCAAGAATTGCCCTCCACGATTCAATGTCTTCTCCGAACCTCTTTCTATCAATATTTGAAGTTCCCAAATTCCATGTTGGCACTTCTCTATCCCAACGTTTCCAATTGTAGGAATGCATATCATATACAACACAACTAGAAAATTTATCTTCTATTTTTCGTATTAATGCATCAACCACACGATAAAAATTATTGTGTTTCGCTAAGCTTTTTTCAATCGCTTTTTTTGGTAAAGGCTCATACCAAAGTTTCTTCCCCCAGGCATCTTCATAAATGGCTCGCTCCGGTTCTCTATTTAAATCGTATTCGAATCGTGAATCACATCCAGCGATAACAATTGGATGGGTTTGCACCATTTCTTTTGTTGCAGGATCTTCCTCATACCATCTTTCATAAGCGGTATGAATACAATTGTCCCACAATTCTTTTCGAAACTGATTTCCGTTATGGACTGCTCCGCACACATAATGAACGTATTCATCAATTTTAAGAGTGAAAGAATAATCATCACTTACGGCATGAAAACACTCTTCATTTTGAATTTTAGAAATAATCTGATCTATGGAAAGCCGTTCCATCATACGCCAAAAACTTTCTTTAATTGAGCGAAAACCTTTTTCTCTAGAACATCCACATAACCATCAGCAAAGAAAACTTTTTTAATATGTCTTAAAAGATTTTCCTTCTCTTGATATGAGTATTTGTTATACTGTAAATACTCCTGGATTTTCTTCATACTGATGGCTTCATTATCCATGATTTTTTCAGTATGCATTTTATTATAAACGGATTCGTCCTTAATGATTTTCGAAATAATATAATCTTGTTCTTCTTCTGTTTCGATAAAGTTGCAATGTGCCGCATATAACAACACATAAACTTCAAATTCTTCTTTTGTCCAATTGATTTCCATACTATTATATTTCTACCGGTAATTCTTCTTTTAAACCCCATTCTGTCCAGGATCCATCATAAATTGCAAAATTATCTTTTCCAACTACGGATGCACCTAAACCTAGTACACAAGCCGTAATTCCTGTTCCACAACTAAAAAGAACATTTTTCTTATCCTTAAAAATAGGGAAAATTATGTCTTCTAACTCTTGTTGGGACTTCATTTTATTTCCGTCCATTAAAGACGTGTAAGGCATCGATGTTGATCCCGGAATATGACCGCTCCTCACTCCTGCCCTTGGCTACGGGGTCCTTCCGTAGAATCTCGATTCCGATCGAGCATCAGCAATAGAATAATTTTGATTACCTAATACTTCTAAAACCTCTTTATAATTTACTTTCTTCTGCAGATCTAATTGTGCCTTAAAATCACCTTCTTTGGCACTCAAATTCAATTCGGATTAAGTAGGATGCTTAGCGTTTATCCATTCGAGCAAACCGCCATTTAATACTGCTATATTACTGAATCCCATTGTTCTAAACATCCACCAAACTCTTGCTGAAGAATAGATTCCGTAGTTATCATAAACCACAATACAACTATCTGAGTGAACTCCTAGATTGGAAGCTTGAGTTTCGAATTGATGAACGGTCGGAAAGGTATTGGGAAATTCAGCTTTTGGATCTGAAAAATCTTTTTTTATATCAAACTCAATTGCATTTGGAATAAAAGCATCAATCGAGTCTGTGGAGCTTTTTGCACCTGCCTTTTGCAAAGAACTAAATAGGATTACGAGTTTTTCATTCCCCAAATTTTGATATAACCAATCAACAGAAACTAAGGATGAAGGCACTTGCAGAGACATAACTAAAATTGAAGTTTTGAGAAACTCTTAAGCTTCGTCAACTATTTTTCTTAAATCCGATTTTCTGGTAAAAGCAGCATTTCTTTCCAACACCTTACTCTCAATAAAATCGACTACTTTTTCTTGAATACGCGTTTTGTATACCTTATTCATGTATGTTATTCCGCCAGGACTCATCACATTTACTTCTACCAATTTCCCTCCAATCACATCAATTCCAACAAAGTATAATCCGTCTTTCACTAATTTCGGACCGATTTTCTTACAAAGGGCTTTCTCCTGCTGCGTAAGACGGTGTTTGGCTACAGATCCACCTGCAGAAACATTGGAACGATGATCTTTTTCACCAGGGATTCTTCTCATGGCACCAATTGGAATTCCGTTTAATATTAAAATTCGAACATCACCTTGATCAGCTCCTTCAATATATTCCTGTAAAATGACATAATCTGAATCACCATCACTCTTAGAGATATAAAAATCTAGCAGCGAATTGATATTCCCCATTGCTGACTTTTCTATCAGGATAACGCCAGAACCACCAAAGCCGTTTAAGGGCTTCAATATCATTTTATCTGATGAAGATTCTTCAATTATTTTAATTAAATAATCTTTATTTTTTGAAACGTGAGTAACCGGAATAATTTCGTTATTCGGATCTTCAAATACTGCGGTATACAATTTGTTATTGGCCTCTCTCATCCCACGAACTGAATTGATGATAAAGACATCATCCTTTACAGAATCCAAAAAGTTTAGCATCAATGGATCCAAAGGTGGCTCAGCACGCATAAAAATCACGTCAAAGCCTGCTAATGGAAGCATTTCTTCCCTAGTTGTTGTTTTCTTATAAAATGATTTTATACTGGCAGGAACCTTTTCCATTCGGTTTAAAATCGTACAAAAAGCATTGGTGACACTATTTCGTATCGTCAGATTTTGAGGACTACAAATGGCAACACCATGTCCTCGTTTTGCACATTCGTGAATTAAGGTTAAAGACGTATCATTTTCTGGGTTTTTAATGGTTTCCCAGGGATACATAAGAAAACAAATATTCATGTGATTATTTTTATCTAATTGATGCTAATAAAGTTACTAAAGATTTTCTATTTGACTTCGTCATAATTATCGTCCCAATTCTTTGGATTTGGTTCCCCTAGTTTTCCTACGGATTTAGCTACAATGGATGCCACCGTCGCATCGCCAGTTACATTAATAACCGTACGACACATATCTAAAGGACGGTCAACCGCAAAAATTAAAGCCAATCCAATCGCAAGTTTTTCCGCTGGAAAACCTACAGATTCTAACACAATTACCAACATTACCATTCCTGCTCCAGGAACGGCTGCTGAACCAATTGAAGCTAGTAATGCAGTTAAAATTATCATTAACTGATCTGTAAATGATAAATCAAAACTTAAGGCTTGAGCAATAAATACAGCGGCAACAGCTTGATATAATGAGGTTCCATCCATATTAATTGTAGCTCCTACAGGCAATACAAAGCTAGATACTTCTTTATCTACTCCGATATGCTCTTCAACGCGTTCCATAGTTACAGGGAGTGTTGCTGCACTTGAACTGGTGGAAAAAGCCAATAATTGCGCCGGACTCAAATTCTTTAAGAACCAGAACGGATTCTTTTTCGTAATGACACTTACCAAAATCATATAGAATATAATCATCAATAGTAAACCTCCAACAACCGTTAATGCATATTTTAATAATGCTACCAATAAATCTGGGTCATTCGAGGAGACGACGACATTTGCCAATAAGGCAAATACGGCATACGGGGCGAAAAGCATAATTAAATCGACCATTTTGAGAACGACCTCATTTAACGAATCAAAAAAATCTTTTAAAGGTTTCGCATTCTTTTCTCCTATCAATAACATAGAGATACCAAGGAAAATAGTAAAGAAAATCACTTGTAACATGGATTTGTTTTCGCTCATCGCCTTAATCGCATTGTCTGGTACCATATCTACAAGGAACTGCAAAGGTCCGCTATTTCGTTGCTTAGAAGCTTCGGCAATTTTAGATTGAACTCCTCCACTATTCGCATACGTCTGCGTAAGCTTATTTATCGTTTCATCCGAAATACCATCGCCAGGTTGAACCACATTTACCAAAGCTAATCCTATAGTAATTGCTACTACCGTAGTGAGTATGTAGGTTACAATAGTTCGAACTCCGATGTTTTTAAATTTCGAAATATCCTTTAAATCTGAAATTCCTTTTACAAGAGATGCTATAATTAGAGGGACGGCAATTAATTTTAACAATTTAACGAATATAGTTCCGAGTGGATTGATCCAATCTAAAACGAATTTGGCTCCGCCAGAGACAAAAGTCATGATTAAACCAAATATGATTCCGAGAACCATTCCAATTAAGATTTTCCAGTGCAATGCCATTTTCTTCATAAATAATGCGTTTAATTTCTAGTTAAAAATTTTCCGTTTAATTGATTCGTAAATTTTCCTTTTTCAAGACTAAGTTTTCCATTGATAATGCTGTATTCCAATCCTTCAGACAATACAAAAGGATTATCAAAGGTTGCTTTATCTGTAAAGCTCTGCGGATCAAAAATAATGATGTCTGCTTTATTTTCAACCTTTATCGACCCTCTATTTGAAATATTAAAAATATCTGCAGTCTTTGAAGTGGAATTTTTAATAAATTGACCTAAACTTAAAATCTGTTTTTCCTTAACAAACTCTCTAAATTTCTTAGGAAATGATCCATATTTTCTCGGATGACCAGTATTTCCATCAGAGCCAGTTACCACCCATTCCTGTTTCATGAAATTATGAATATCATGTGGAGTCATATTGAAGGAAGCAATTCGAATAAATCCGCCAAGTACTAATTTTACCGTGGTTTCACTTTCTGATAAATTGTAAGATTTTGCAATTTCTGATAGATTCTTAAATAATAAGGAATCATTATAAGCTTTGATCATCACCAAGGATTCTCCACCTCCTCTCCTTCTGATATTTTTCGATATCCCATCCAAAACTTTTTTTCTAAGTATCGGTTGATTCAATCTATATTTTAAGGAATCCATTCCACCCGATTGTGCCCATTTCGGAATTAAGGCTGATTTTAATCCGGTAGCTGATGCTCGATACGGATATTGATTCGCTGTGATATCAATACCTTCCAATTGCGCTTTTTCAATTTTTGAAATCATTAAATCACTTAACATCCAAACATCTGTACCTAAGCATTTTATATGAGAAATATGAACTGGAAGTTTAGCTTTTTGTCCAATCTCAATGACTTCATCAATAGCTTTCTCTAAGCCGACTGTATAACTACTTTCATCTCGAATATGGGAATCGTATATCCCGCCATATGAATTGACAATTTTACTTAATTCGACAACCTCATCCGTAGAAGAAAAGCTTCCAGGACTATAAAAAAGACCTGTTGAAATACCGAAAGCACCGCCTTCTAATTCTTGGGTTAATAAGGTCTTCATTTTATTTAGTTGGTCTTCGGATGGATTCTCGAGTGTACCAATTCCCGAAGCCTCTCTCAAGGTTCCATGACCTGTTAGCGGTACAACATTGGTGCCAACACCATTCGTTTCACAAAGTGTTTTGAATTTTGAAATCGGATAAACACTTTCTCCATCATTTCCTGTGATAACGGTCGTGATTCCTTGAAACAAAAAAGGTTTGTTATGTGATTCCTCTTTTTTCACCAATTCTCTATCGGCGTGCGTATGCGGATCAATAAATCCTGGAGAAACTATCATTCCTGAGGCGTCGATAAGTCGTTTTGGACGGAACTTTGTAGTATCCAAATCCCCAAAATCAACGATTTGATCTCCAAGTACAGCAATTGAATTCGTGGTAGGTTCTAGGTTAATACCATCATAAACTATCCCATTTACAATCAGAATATCAACTACTTTTTTTTCACAGGATTGAAGAATTACGAATAAGAAAAGAAACTTAAAAACCTGCCTCATTTACTTTTGAGTTAAAATTCGCATCATCTCCTCTGCGGATACCTTTCCAATCCTTTGAATTTCATTTAGAGGCGTCTTATCTCCTATTTCGTAGGTAATTCCAACTGCATTATGACCATATAAAAACCATCCTTTAGACACTGGTTTTGTACTGTTTCCAGGGGCCTCATTTACTTTATATCCTGGAATATTCTTTTCTAATCCGGCAAACCAATCTTCAATGAATTTTGGAAATGTAGTTCCTTCCCTTTTTTTATTTGTATAGAATACATCGTACCAGGTCGAGTGAAAATCAAGTCCTAAAACGATTTTAGAATTATTTGATTTCATCTCCTTCGTAATGAAAGTAGCCGTATTTTTTACTTCAATCTGATTGTATCTAGACCAATCCCGATTTAAATCCACACCGTTCGCATTGTGCCTCCAATGCCCCATATCAACACCATCAGGATTCATAATTGGAAATACCAAAATTCTGTAAGTATTCAAAAACTCGGTAGATAACTCATTCTCTTTCAGAATGGTTGATAAAAATTCTTGAAAAGCAAAGAATCCAGTTACTTCAGGCGGATGTTGACGCGTCATTAAAATTATAATCGGTTTATTTTTCTTGTCACCTTTATAGATATCTAAAACAGGTAAATCCTTTCCTAAATTGGTTTTTCCGACGAAACTCAATTTGACATAAGGCAAGCCTTTAATGGCATTATCAACCCACTGTCGAGTATCCTTATACGAAACCACCTTTTGAGCCGAAACCCAAGTTGTATCTTTAGAAAGTTTCAATTTGATAGAAGTAATATCATCTTTAACCGAAACCAAAGTGCTATCTAACTCTTCCCAATTTCCATTTATATTGATTTTTGGCGAATAGCGATGTTTGAATCCTTCTGGATAATCAAATTGAATGTATGTTGTTTTGGGAGTTTTAGACCATAATTTGAAACTATAATATGGACTATTATTAATCGGAACATTCTCTGGAGTAATTCGTACCGAAAATGTGGAATCATTTAATTGTGTGAATCCGTTAAGACGTGCACCATCGAATTGGTTACTGGCAGAAACCCCGCTGGTTGTGATATAGGTTTGTTTATTCTGATACTTAATTTTCTTGGATGATGTGTCTACATAATTCTTAAAAGGAACCTTTTTCGGGGTAGAACAAAATGTCAATAATAAGTAAACAGGAATTGATCGTAAAATGAATTTCATTTGGTTAGATTGAAATAGAACTTTAAATGTAAGAAAAGTTATTATATCATACAGTTTTTTGCTCCATTCGAAATTCAATAAAAAAACAGAGAAGATATCTGGAATATTAGATTTATTACAAAGTGATTTAAGAAAAACAATTATATCTGGTTTAGCAAACTCAACAAATACAGATGTTGATAAGACTAGTAGTGCATTAACTATGGGTATGCCAGTTTTAATGAAAGCATTGGAAAGAAATGCAAAATCTTCTGGAGGTGCTGAAGGATTACTAAATGCTATTTCTAATAAACACGACGGAAGTATCTTAAATAATATTGGCGGATTATTATCCAGTGGTGCTACATCTCAGCTTGGAGCTGACGGAAGTAAAATTCTAGGTCATATTCTTGGCAGTAAGCAAAATGGAGTCGTGAATATTATTTCTCAAAAAGTAGGTTTGGATTCAGGATCCGTTGCTCAGATTCTACAAATTGCAGCTCCTATTTTAATGGGATTCTTAGGAAAAGAAAAAAGATCTCAGAATGTTTCTAACGCATCAGATTTAACAGGACTTTTAGGTGGATTATTAACCAATAATTCTTCAAATAATGAACAGAGTTTCTTGGAACAAGTTTTAGATGCTGATGGAGACGGAAGCATGGTAGACGATGTTGCCGGAATGCTACTTGGTGGCTCTAAAAAATCTAGTGGGTTAGGCGGAATGCTTGGTGGACTGCTAGAAGGAAAATAATTTACACCTTCACATTGATGCAGTTCTTGTAGATATCCTCATACACAGGAACTATATTGTCTAGAGAGAATGATTTGGCATGCTCATAAGCTTTCATCTTGAATTCCTCTAATGTTTCTTTGGATTGTAATACAGTCAATGTGTTCTTTACCATATCTTCAACATCTCCGACTTCACTTAAAAATCCGGTTTTCCCATGAATGTTTACTTCGGGTAATCCTCCCGTATTCGTTGATATGATGGCATTCTTTGCAGCCATAGCTTCTAATGCAGCTAAACCAAAACTTTCTGTTTGTGAGGGGAGCAAGAACACATCAGAATAACATAATATCTTACGTACCTCTGTGCTATTACCTAGGAAGAATACTCGATCTGAAATACCTAATTTTTTAGTCAAGTTTTCTGCTTTAAAACGGTCTGGTCCATCACCAATTAAAAGTAACTTTGATGGAATTTCTTTTTGAACTCCGTAAAACGTTCGAATGACATCGTGAACTCTTTTAACAGAACGGAAGTTACTCACATGCGATAATATGATTTCATTAGGTTCGGCCAACGTGACTCGTTGACAGTCTCCCTCCTCTTCCTTGTCATATTTCTTCAAGTTGATGAAATTATAGACTACCTGAATATCCTTAGTAATTCGGAATCGATCGTTGGTTGTCTGCTTCAAATTATTTGAAACGGCTGTTACCACATCCGAGTGATTGATACTAAATTCAACTGCTGTTTTATAGGTAGGATGACTTCCAACTAAAGTGATGTCAGTACCATGAAGTGTAGTAACTACTTTAATGAAAATTCCTTTTTCCTGAAGCATCTTTTTAGCCATATACGCAGCATAAGCATGCGGAATAGCATAATGAACGTGAAGCACTTCAAGATTATGTTTTCGAACTACCTCTACCATTTTACTGGACAAGGCCAGCTCGTAAGGTTGGTATTGGAATAATGGGTATTCTTCGATATCAACTCGATGAAAATGTAAATGACGGGATAAGTAATCTAAACGTACTGGATGATTGTAAGTTATGAAATGTATTTCGTGGCCTTTATCGGCCAATGCCATTCCTAATTCAGTGGCTAAAACTCCACTTCCACCATACGTAGGATAACAAACAATACCAATTTTCATACTTTGAATTATGAAGTAAAGATACAGCTATTCTAAACGTAAAGACTTAAAGAAAGCTTAAATTCAAATTTTGAGCAGTCTAGTAGTCTCCTAAAGTAGCCGGATTTTGAGCAAGAGCAACTTCCAATTGATCATCATTTGGCGCCTTCCCATGCCATGCATGCGTGTGCATCATAAAATCAACTCCGTTACCCATTTCTGTATATAAAAGAATACAAACAGGTTTTCCTTTTCCTGTTCTTGATTTTGCCTCTGCTAATCCGTTTTTGATAGCTTCAACATCATTTCCTTCTTTCACCTCGAGAACGTCCCAATCAAAAGCTTCAAACTTTTTCTTAACATCACCCATGTGCAAAACATCATCAGTTTCACCATCAATTTGTTTTCCGTTCAAATCAATCGTGCAAATAATGTTATCAATCTTCTTAGCAGAGGCATACATAATCGCTTCCCAATTTTGACCTTCTTGCAACTCTCCATCACCATGTAATGAATAAATCAATTTATTATCATTATTCAGTTTCTTAGCTTCTGCAGCACCTAGAACAACAGACATTCCTTGTCCCAGAGATCCTGATGCAATGCGCACTCCTGGTAATTTTTCATGAGTCGTCGGGTGACCTTGTAAGCGCGAATCTATATGTCTGAAGGTAGCTAATTCAGCAACAGGAAAGAATCCACTTCTCGCTAAAACACTGTAATATACAGGTGAGATATGACCATTTGACAAGAAAAATAGGTCTTCATTTTTACCATCCATAGAGAAGTCTGTAGAATACTCCATTACCTCCTGATACAATACAGTAAAAAACTCAGCACATCCCAAAGATCCACCTGGGTGACCTGAATTTACAGCATGAACCATTCTTAAAATGTCTCTTCGAACTTGTTGTGTGAAATTCTGTAATTCTTGTGTAGTTGCCATTCTCAATTATTTGAGTGACAAAAGTAGGTTATTCAAACACACTTTACAATAAAAATTAAAGTGGAAAATGAACAGTTTATTAACCAATTAGGTTTTCTGTTTTTTCTTCTTTGCGGCCGGAAATAAGACATTATTCAATATAAGTCGATACCCTGGTGAATTCGGATGTAAATCGAGCTCTGTTTTTGGATCACCTACACGATGTGAATAATCTTCCGGATCATGTCCTCCATAAAAGGTAAACATCCCTTTTCCTTTTGTACCATGAATATATCGAGCTTCCCTATTTATCTTATTCTCTGCCAATACCAATACATTGGATTTTACAGTATTTCGATCAAACGAAGTAGTTTGCCCCATAAATCCTTTTACCAATTGGGTATGATTTTGAGTAAGCATGGTAGGTATAGGATCCCATTTTGCTGAAAATTCTATTAAATTGAAATAATCAGATGTTCTTGGAATCCTTCTTTTACGAGTCATATCAATAGATGAAAACTCGTAAATAATGGGATTAGGCTCTAAAATGAAGTTTTTAAAAGCGAATGTTTTTGTGAAATTAATTTTTGATTGGTAATTCGGTTCTGCCGGATCACCATCAAACATCGCCTCTGCAATATCAACACCTTCTGCTGCCAAAGCAATATCGAAACTATCGGTAGCCGAACACATGGCGAACATGAATCCGCCGCCTATCACATAATCTCGTATTTTTAATGAGACATCAAGTTTCTCTTTAGAGACTTTTGTGTACCCCAATACACGCGCTAATTTCTCTGCATTTCGTTTTCCCTCAATATACCATGGCGCCGAGCGATAAGAACCATAAAATCGACCATATTGACCTGTAAAATCCTCATGATGAAGGTGTAACCATTCGTATAACAACAGCTTATCTTCCAGAACTTCCTTGTCGTAAATCACATCAAAAGGAATTTCGGCATAGGTCAGCACTAATGTAACCGCATCATCCCAAGGCATTTTATCCTTTGGCGAATACACTGCAATTTTTGGCGCTTTTTCTAATGTCACGGCTTCCTGATTGGAAGAAGGAGATGCTATTTTTTGTAGTATTATGGAAGCTTTCGCATCACTTGCAATTTCATAAGATACACCTCGAATCTTACATTCATTTTCGACTGCAGGATTATTCTCTATAAGGAACGATCCTCCCTCGTAATTCAACAACCATTTCGCTTTTAATCCAGACTGAAGAGCGAAATAAACAATTCCGTAAGCTTTGAGATGATTTGTTTGATTATCATCATTCATTGGGATATAGATAAAGCTAGCCCAAGAATTAGACATCATCAATAGGAAAAAGAAAACTAGGAATTTTTTCATTAATTCAAAATTAATGAATTTTCAATTGGTATTAGAATGGCATGTCATTGTCGTCATCCATTCCGAAAGCATCCTTAGGTTCAATGCGCTTGTTTGGTGAAAAATCATCAACTCCATCATTATTCATGCTCGAATGGAATTCGTTTGAAATGCTGTCATCCAAATTAGAAAATTGCGCTAAGTGACCAGTAAACTTCAGACGGATATTATCTAACCCACCATTTCTGTGTTTTGCTACAATAAATTCAGCTTGCCCTTCACATGGAGATCTCTCCTCGTCGTCCCATTCCGTCATTCCATAATACTCTGGTCTAAAGATGAAGCTTACAATATCTGCATCCTGCTCAATCGCTCCAGATTCACGTAAATCGGATAATAAAGGTCTTTTTGTTCCTGCTCTTGTTTCTACGGCCCTCGATAGCTGAGAAAGAGCAATTACAGGTACATTCAATTCTTTTGCCAATGCTTTTAAATTTCGAGAAATCGTTGAAATCTCTTGTTCACGGTTTCCAGAGTTCTTTCCAGAAGTCCCAGTGGTCATTAACTGTAAATAGTCAATGATTAAGATTTTAACACCATGCTGAGATACCAAACGTCTCGCCTTTGCTCGCAAGTCAAAAATGGAAAGTGATGGTGTATCATCAATAAAAATTGGCGCATCGGCCAAACGTTTTACGTTTACGTTTAGAATTTGCCATTCGTATGGTTCTAGGTTTCCTTTACGAAGTTTTTCTGATGTCAATCCAGTCTCTGAAGAAATCATACGAGTAATCAACTGTACTGATGACATCTCCAAAGAAAATACAGCTACAGGTGCGTTGAAATCAATGGCCATATTTTTTGCCATCGAAATCACAAATGCCGTTTTACCCATACCCGGACGCGCAGCAATAATGATTAAATCTGATGGCTGCCAACCAGAAGTTAAAGCATCCAATCGAGTAAATCCGGTTGCCAAACCAGACATTCCTTCCTTATTACTGATTTCTTCTATCTTCTTTAAGGCTTGCTTTACAAGAGAACCAGCATCCTCTGAAGACTTTTTAAGGTTCCCTTGAGTTACTTCGAAAAGTTTCGATTCTGCTTTATCTAGAAGGTCGAATACATCCTTAGTTTCATCATACGAATCTTCAATAATTTCAGAAGAAATTGAGATTAATTTTCTTTGAATGTATTTCTGTAAAATGACACGAGCGTGAAATTCGACGTGCGCAGATGAAGCTACTTTCTGAGTTAATCGGATAAGGTAGAAATCACCACCAATTATATCCAATTTCCCTCTTTTACGTAACTGATTTGAAACCGTTAATAAGTCAATAGGTTGTGAACTTTGAAACAACTCAAAAATCACATCATAGATTTCTTTGTGCTTCTCATCGTAAAAAGCATCCTTATGGAGAATATCGATAACATCATCGATCCCTTTTTTATCAATCATCATAGCACCCAATACAGCCTCCTCTAAATCAATGGCTTGCGGTGGAATCTTACCTTTCTCAAGGCTAATTATCTTACTTCTATCTACTGTTTTCGCAGGATAAGTCGTTGGTTTCTCCATGGAAACAAATGTAAATTTTTATTTGAATTAGCGATGAAATTTAAATCGCAAATTGTTTACAAAATTTTGTTATTAAGCTGTTGATAACTTATGGGTATTAATTTTAATTTTTACTTTTAACCTACTATGCCCTTTCAAAAGCGAAATACCACACTAGCCTTTCTTTTACCAATACAAATTGGTGTCGTTCAATACCTTTCTCATTATCAAAATGTTATCGAAGTTTATTATGCCAATGGTGTGTATCCATACCTTTCAAAAGTCTTACGTTTGTTATTTGGATGGGTTCCCTTTTCGGTAGGAGATGTTTTACTTATTCTCTTCCTATTTCTTAGCCTTCGGTTCCTTTTATTGTCGTTTAAGTATCCATTAAAGAAACAACTGAATCGCGTAATTAGTGCGATAGCTGTACTATCAATTGTTCATTTTTGTTTCTACCTTTTCTGGGGACTGAATTACTTTCGAAAACCATTGGAAACCCAATTCGATTTCAAAACTTCTGAATATACCACCGAAGCTTTGCTTTCAACCACGACTGCGATTGTAAATCAAGCAAACGCATACCATCAGAAATTGGTTGCAAACGATACACTTATTGTAGAATTTCCGATTTCTAAATCTGATATGTATTCGATTGCTGTTGACGGATACAAATCACTTTCGGAGACCTATCCAAATTTCAAGTATTCGATGAAGAGTGTAAAACATTCAGGTATAAGTATTTTTCAATCCTATAATGGTACATCTGGATATTTAAATCCGTTGACGGGTGAAGCGCAGGTAAACAATAAAATTCCGAAAACAGGATATCCTACAACGGTTTGTCATGAAATGGCGCATCAAATTGGTTTTGCAGCAGAAAATGAGGCGAACTTTATCGGATTCTTAGCAGCGAACTATAATAACAATCCGTATTTTAAATACTCGAGTTATCGAATGGCTCTCGCCTATTGTTTAAATGAATTGCGGAAAAGGAATCCTCAAAAACACAAAGAAATTATTTCTACCATTCACAAAGGTATTCTTAAGGATTATAATAACAGCTATCAGTTTTGGCAACAATATAAGAATCCGTTAGAACCTTTATTGAAAAAAGGATACAATGCTTATTTGAAGGCTAATAATCAAGAAAAAGGAATTGACTCGTATAACTACGTTGTCGATTTACTGATATCCTATCATCAATTTAATGGAGAAATCTAATTCTTAAATTTTTGTTAAAGTAAATCTGTATTCCTTCCACCTAAATACATATCGATAATTTTATAGAGTATTCAAATTATTATTATATGAAAAACATAATTACATTCTTTTGTTTGTGTTTTTTGGCTCTGAGCGTAAATGCACAGGACTATTTTCCAATTAACAAAGGAGTAAAAACAACAAACCAGACCATGGTTGCATTCACCAATGCAACGATCTATGTAACCCCAGAAAAGGTTATTAAAAAAGGTACTTTGTTGATTAATGACGGTAAAGTAGTTGCTGTCGGTAAATCGGTAAAGATTCCAAATGGTGCACAAATTGTAGATGCATCGAACAAAACCATCTATCCATCTTTTATTGATATTTATTCTGATTTCGGAATAAAAACACCAAGAAGAACTGGTAGAGGTGGTTTCGGTGGCACGCAGTATGACGCTACCAGACAAGGATATTACTGGAACGATCATATTCGTCCGGAAACAAATCCAATAAGCGATTTTAAATTTGACAATCGTAAAGCAAAGGACTTAATTAATGCTGGATTCGGAGTTGTAAATACGCATCTTCATGATGCCATCATCCGAGGAAACGGTTTATTAGTCGCTTTAGATCCGACGAAATCTGATGCATTTAGAATCTTAGATGAAAAATCAGGTCAGTTTCTATCCTTCAATAAGAGTAGAAAATCAAATCAGCGTTACCCAGGCTCTCGTATGGGTGCAATGGCTTTATTGAGACAAACCTATTTGGATGCTGATTGGTATGCAAAAGGAAATATGAAAAATAAAGACTTGTCTTTAGAAGCGTTAAATACAAATAAAAACTTAGTTCAGTTTTTCGAAGTAAACAACAACTTAGATGCCTTTCGTGCAGATAAGGTGGGTGATGAATTCGGAATCCAATATACAATCGTAGGGAGCGGTGAGGAATATGAGAGAATTGAAGGTATTAAGGCAACTAATGCCAACTTTGTTATTCCGATTAACTTCAAATTACCATTCGATGTTTCCAATCCGTTGTTAGCGCAACAGATTTCACTAAGAGATATGCGTAAATGGAATCAGGAGCCATCGAACTTAAGTGTATTAGCAAAAAACAATGTGAATTTTGCTTTAACTACATTTAGATTAAAGTCGGCCAAGCAATTTCATAAAAACCTTCAAAAGGCCATTTCTTACGGATTCGATAAATCGAAGGCATTAGCAGCTTTAACTACAATTCCTGCTTCTATTCTTGGAAATAACAGAATCGGTAATTTAAATACTGGTAGCCATGCCAATTTTATCATTACTTCTGGCGATGTTTTTAATGCAAAATCAAAAATTTATGAAAACTGGATTTTAGGTCATAAAAATGTTGTGAACGACATGAACATTCCTGATTTAAAGGGAAAATACATGCTAACTGTAAACAACACAAACTACATATTAAACATTAAAGGAAGCGAAAACAAGCAATCCGGAAGTTTAACCAAGGATGGTAAGAAAGTAAAGGCGAAATTCTCGTTTAAAGATGATTGGGTATCCATTACTTTAAATGATAACGGATTCACCAGAATGCTAGGAACCATTGCTAATGAGGCCGGATTAATCACAGGAACTGCTTTTGATGAAGAAGGCAATGAAACTGAATGGTCTGCAGCTAAGCAGGTAATGAAAGAAAGCACTAAAAAGAAGGGTAGTAAAAAAGTAGCGAGTACGCCAGAGGTTGTACCTGTGAGTTTCCCAAATTTAGGTTTCGGAAATTATGTTCAACCAAAAACACAAAACATACTATTTAAAAATGCGACTGTTTGGACAAGTGAAAAAGAAGGAAAACTTGAAAATACGGATGTATTAATTAAGGATGGAAAAATTGCTCAAATTGGTAAAAACTTAAAAGCAAGAGGCGCAACAGTAATTGATGCGACAGGTAAACATTTAACGGCTGGTATTGTTGATGAGCATTCACACATTGCAGCGTCAGCAATTAATGAAGGAGCACATAATTCATCCGCAGAAGTTTCTATTGAAGATGTTGTTGATCCTAACGATATCAATATCTATAGAAATTTATCTGGAGGAACCACTTCGATTCAAATTTTACATGGATCAGCGAATCCGATTGGAGGAAGATCTGCTATTATTAAATTGAAATGGGGAGAAAATGCCGACGGATTAATTTACGACAACTCGCCAAAGTTCATCAAGTTTGCTTTAGGAGAAAATGTAAAACAATCAAGATCTACAAATGGAACTCGTTTCCCACAAACACGCATGGGAGTTGAGCAATTGTTTATCGATTATTTCACTAGAGCAAAAGAGTATGATGCCCTAAAAAAGAGTGGAAATCCTTATCGAAAAGATATCGAACTTGAAGTTCTTGCTGAAATCTTGAATAAAGAACGTTTTATTTCTTGTCACTCTTATGTTCAATCAGAGATTAATATGTTGATGAAAGTAGCTGATAAATTTGATTTCAATGTAAATACCTTCACTCATATTTTAGAAGGATATAAAGTAGCTGATAAAATGGCGAAACACGGTGTTGGAGGTTCTACATTCTCCGACTGGTGGGCTTACAAATACGAGGTGATTGATGCCATTCCATTTAACGCCGCTATTATGCATAATGCTGGTGTAACGGTAGCCATTAACTCAGATGATAGAGAAATGTCTCGTCGATTGAATCAAGAAGCTGCTAAAACTATGAAATATGGTGGACTAAGCGAATTAGATGCTTGGAATACTGTGACTATAAATCCGGCAAAACTTTTACATATCGATGATAGAGTTGGAAGTATCAAAGTTGGTAAAGACGCAGATGTGGTGCTTTGGAGTCATAATCCATTATCGATTTATGCAAAGGTTGAAAAAACCATTATTGAAGGTAAGGTATACTTCGATCGTGAAGAAGACCAAAGAAAACGAGCTAACATCAAAAAAGAGAAAGCGAAGCTCATTAATATGATGTTACAAGAAAAGCTTGGTGGCGGAAAAACACGTGTTCCAATGAAACGTGAAGACCGTGATTTTGAATGTGATACTATGGAAGAATTAAAAAACTAAAAAGATGAAAAAATTTATATACAGTTTGATGTTTTTATTCTTGGTAGTAAGCATCAATGCACAACAAACACCAGCACCAAAACAATCTAATGACTTTAGTATTGAGGGGGCTACTGCTCACCTAGGAAATGGTGAGGTAATTGAAAATTCACTCGTTATGTTTAGCGAAGGTAAAATTGTATGGGTAGGTTCTGCAACTGCGAAAATTGCCAGACGTGGTCAGGTTATCGATGCAAAAGGAAAACATCTCTACCCTGGTTTTATTGCAGTAAACTCTTCTTTAGGTTTAGCAGAAATTGATGCAGTAAAAGCAACAAGAGACTTCCAGGAAATTGGGGATTTAAATCCGCATGTAAGGAGTTTAATTGCTTATAATGCAGAAAGTAAAGTCGTTGAATCTATGCGTCCGAACGGTGTGTTAATGGCTCAAATTACCCCGAGAGGTGGAGTGATGTCTGGAACTTCTTCTGTCGTCCAGTTAGACGCTTGGAACTGGGAAGATGCTGCCATTAAAGTAGATGATGCTGTTCATGTAAATTGGCCAGGAAGCTTTACGAGAGGTAGATGGTGGTTAGGAGAAGATCCTGCTTTGAAACCAGATCCTAAATATGCTTCTAATCTTGATGCTATTCGAGATTATTTCAAAGAAGTGAAAAGCTATTTCGCTGGAACACCTACTGAAAAGAATATCGCTTATGAAGCAACTCGCGGATTATTTGATGGCTCTAAAAAAATGTATATCCATGCAAGCGGACATAAAGAAATCAAAGATGCCATAACTATTTGTAAAGAAAATGGTATCAATAACATTGTCATTGTACATGGTGAAGGAGCATTATCTGTTGCAAATTTATTGCTTAAACATAACATTCCAGTTGTTTTAGATAGACCTCATAGAAATCCGAATATAGAAGATGACGCTTATGATTATACCTATACAATTGCAAAAAAATTATCAGATAAAGGGATAGTTGTTGGAATCGGAATGGAAGGTCAAATGGAACGAATGAATACACGTAACCTTCCATTTTATGCGGGAACATTTGCTGCTCATGGCTTAGCAAAAGAAAAAGCCGTTCAATTACTAACAGAAAATGCGGCAAAAATTCTTGGAATAGAAGATTTCGCAGGAACATTAGAAAAAGGTAAAGATGCAACACTATTTATTTCTGAAGGTGACGCCCTAGACATGAAATCCAACATTATAACTCATGCCTTTATTCAAGGAAGAAAAATAAGTTTGGAAAGTCATCAAACGAAGCTTTGGAAACGATATTCCAATAAATACAAATCAAAATAAACTCAAAAGCGCTGATAATCAGCGCTTTTTTTTATTCCAAAAATTCAAGGAATTCAACCTGATATAAAAGAGAATAGTTGTGAATTAATTGAGTTTAGGCTTGCTTCGGCAAGCCTTTTTTATGCCGTTCCAACTCAATTAACTTCATAAAAAGAACTATCTTTAGATCTCAAAATTCAATATAATTCTAAGATCAGAGGTGAAGTCCATTTCAAGTATTCAAAATTCTCTAATAAAGCAAGTCAGTAAGCTTCAGGAAAAATCAAGCGAACGAAAAAAGCTACAGTCATTCGTTATTGAAGGAGTTCGAGAAATTCATCTAGCACTTGAGGGTGGATACGACTTAGAGACTTTATTGATATGCCCATCAATTTGCAGTGTAGAAATATCTTCATTCCCAAGCAGTATTGAGCGAATTGAAATTTCAAAAGAAGTTTATGAAAAAATTGCATATCGAAAATCCACAGAAGGAATTATTGCCGTTGCGAAATGGAAGAATCTCAATCTTAGCCATTTAAAGCTGAATACTAAAAAGCCTTTAATTTTAGTAGCAGAAGGAATTGAGAAACCGGGAAACTTAGGAGCTATATTGCGAACAGCAGATGCTGCAGATGTTGATGCTGTTTTTTTAGCAAATCCGAAATGTGATCTATACAACCCCAATGTAATACGCTCGAGTATTGGCTGTGTATTTACAAATGAGTTGGTCGTTGGATCATCGGAGGAACTTATTGACTTTCTCAAAGACAATGAAATAAATATTTATACTGCTACTTTGCAAAACTCGAACAACTATATCCTAGAGAATTATAAGGACGGATCGGCTATAGCTGTAGGTTCTGAAGCTTATGGAATAACTGAAGCATGGCGTAGGGTAAGTAAAAAAAATATCAATATACCCATGCAAGGTGCGATTGATTCTATGAATGTTTCTGTTTCTGCAGCAATTCTTATTTTTGAAGCCAAAAGACAAAGAAAATTTAAATAACATATATGAAAGCATTAGGAATAGACATTGGAGGATCAGGAATAAAAGGAGCTATAGTAGACACCGTAACCGGTGACTTACTTACTGAAAGACATCGTATTCCAACTCCAAAACCTGCTACCCCAGATGCTGTTGCTAAAGTTGTTAAAGAAATGGTTGAACATTTCGATTGGAAAGACGCCGTTGGTTGTAGTTTTCCGACCACAATTGTAGATGGTCAATGTATTCATTCTGGGAATTTGAGTAAAGATTGGCTTCATGTGAAAGTAAACAAGTTATTTAAAAAAACCTGTGGTGTTCCTTTTTACGTAAGTAATGACGCAGATTTAGCAGGTGTAGCCGAAATGTCTCTAGGTGCTGGTAAAAATGAAAAAGGGGTAGCCATCGTTATTACTATTGGAACTGGAATTGGTTCTGGTCTTTTTTATAAAGGGAAATTAATTCCGAATTTAGAAATTGGAAAAATGCTTCACTCTAATGGTAAAATTATTGAATATTTCACTGCTGATTCGATCCGTAAAAAAGAGGGGTTAAGTCTTGAAGAATGGGCAAAAAGATTCGATACCTTATTAGCCTATGCAAAATTAGTCTTCTCTCCTAGCCTTATCATTCTTGGTGGAGGTATCAGTAAAAAATTTGACAATTTTGAGAAACACCTACTAACCGATGTAAGAGTTAAAGTGGCAAAATTTAGAAATAATGCCGGAATAATTGGGGCAGCGATGTATGCACAAAAACATCACAATTAATTGAATGACGGCCGAATTTGTTTTTTACCTACTCATAGGGATTTTATTCATCACTTTTATTGTTGATCGTATAATTAGCAGTCTGAATACATCTCGTTTCGATGATGAAATTCCGGAAATCTTAAATGATGTGTATGAGAATGAAGCATATCTAAAATCTCAAGCCTACAAAAAAGAAAATGCCAAGTTTTCATCAATAACATCCAGCTTTACCTTTGTATTGACTATTTTATTTTTATTTCTGGACGGATTTAAATTCTTAGACGGCTTCGTGCGACAAATTTCATCCAATGAAATAGTTGTTACTTTATTATTCTTCGGGGTAATCATGATTGGATTGAATATCATCACTACTCCATTTTCGTACTATAGAACTTTTATTATTGAAGAGAAATTTGGATTCAACAAGACTACAAACAAAATATTTTGGTTGGATAAAATAAAAGGGTGGTTTTTAACTGTTATCGTGGGCGGTATTATTCTGGGGGCAATAACCTGGTTCTATCAACAAACAGGGGAATCTTTTTGGGTTTACACCTGGATTTTAATCTCTTTATTTTCAGTTTTTGTAAATTTCTTCTACTCCAAATTGATTGTGCCAATTTTCAACAAACAAACTCCACTAGAAAACGGCTCACTTAAAAATGCAATTGAGAATTATGCGAAAAGTGTCGGATTTCAGTTATCAAATATTTCTGTAATTGACGGATCTAAACGATCTACAAAAGCCAACGCTTATTTTTCTGGATTCGGAACTCAAAAAAGAATTACGCTATACGATACCTTACTTAACGATTTAGACGAAGATGAAATCGTTGCGGTATTGGCTCATGAAGTTGGACATTACAAAAGAAAACACATCATTTTTAATCTCATAAGCTCAACTTTAATAACGGGATTGACCTTGTTTATACTATCATTATTTATTGGTTCTCCAATACTCTCAAATGCTTTAGGCGTAGAAAATCCAAGCTTCCATATCGGATTAATTGCTTTTGGGATTTTGTACTCTCCTATTTCTGAAATCACTGGTTTATTTATGAACTATGTTTCTAGAAAATTTGAATATCAGGCTGATAATTTTGTAAAAGAAACCTTTAGTGCAGAACCATTAATATCCTCCTTAAAAAAACTATCAAAAAACAGTTTAAGCAATCTCACCCCTCACCCTCTTTATGTGAAAATTCATTACTCGCATCCGACTTTGTATCAACGAGTAGAAAATTTAAGGATATAATTCATTTCAAAGCTGCAATAAATTCAAATTTCAATTTCCTTGTTAATTAACTTTCGAATTAGTAACTTCACTATAGCTAAGGAATAGTGAATTCATGGCATATACTGCAACTATAGAAGAAGAAAATAAAGAGATTGCAAATCGATATAAAGATTTGTTGAAGGGTACCTATGAGGTCTTAACTAAAGAAGACAAAAACCTCATTAGGAAAGCCTTTGAAATTGCCGTGGATGCACATTCTGAACAGCGAAGAAAAACTGGTGAACCTTATATTTATCATCCTATTGCAGTTGCGAAAATTGTAGCTAATGAAATTGGATTAGGTGCTACTTCTATTGCCGCTGCCCTACTTCACGATGTTGTAGAAGACACTTCGTATACCATTGATGATATGGAGCAATTATTTGGAGAACGAATTGCTAAAATTGTTAGTGGTTTAACCAAGATTTCTCGATTAAACAAAGAATCCAATGCCTCCATTCAAGCAGAGAATTTTAGAAAGATGTTGCTTACCCTTCATGATGATGTAAGGGTTATCTTAATTAAAATTGCAGATCGATTGCATAACATGCAAACCATGAATGCAATGCCTGAGCACAAGCAACTAAAAATAGCGTCAGAAACTTTATACATCTATGCTCCACTTGCCCATCGTCTAGGGTTATACAACATTAAAACTGAATTAGAAGATTTAGGGTTAAAGTACACCGAGCCAGAAGTTTACAACGACATTTTAAGCAAGATTGAGGATAGTCATGAAGAACGTGAAGACTATCTAGAGCGCTTTAAGAATACCTTAAAAGTTGGATTAGACAAGGAAAGGATCAACTACGAAATTAAAGGTCGATTCAAGTCGATATTCTCCATTCGATCAAAAATGCGGAAGCAAAATGTGACTTTCGATGAAGTCTATGACAAGTTTGCCATTCGTATTATTTACACACCTAAAAAACGGGATGAAAAATTTGAGGCTTGGAAAATTTATTCCATTGTTACCGATTACTTTAAACCGAATCCATCTCGATTAAGAGACTGGATTTCTCAATCTAAATCAACAGGATATGAAGCATTACATATCACTGTTATTGGTCCAGATGGTAAATGGGTAGAAGTTCAAATACGTTCCGAGCGAATGAACGAAATTGCCGAAAAAGGCTATGCAGCTCATGTGAAATATAAACAAGGTGCAGAAAATGAAAGTGGATTAGAAGACTGGCTCAATCGATTAAAAGAAACGCTAGAGAATCAGAATTCAAATGCAGTTGACTTTGTTGAAGATTTTAAACTAAATCTTTATGCTAAAGAAATCTTTGTATTCACTCCTCTTGGTGATATTAAATCCTTACCCAAAGGTGCATCGGCATTAGATTTTGCATTTTCTATTCATACGGATGTTGGACTCAAATGTAGAGGAGCTAAAGTAAATGGAAAATTAGTTCCATTAAGCTTTCAATTGAAGTCAGGAGATCAGATTGAAGTATTTACAAGTAGCACAAATAAACCAAATTCACGTTGGTTAGATTTTGTGATTACAGCTCGAGCAAAAACTAAAATCAAAGCTGCTCTAAAAGAAGAAGAAAAGAAAATTGCTGAGGAAGGAAAAGCAATTCTACAAAGGAAATTAAGACATTTAAAAATTGGATTTAACGAGAAAATCGTTAACGAATTAAGTACATATCTAAATCTAAAAACCAGCTTTGATTTATTTTATCGAATTGGTAATGGCGCAATTGACAACAAACAGTTAAAATCATTTGCAGCCCAAAGAAATAATCGAATTTTAAGTTTTTTCAAAACGAAATTACGTCGCGGTCCATCAAAAGAATTTGTAAGTAAAGAAGAAGTTACCACAAAATACGATGCTCTTGTATTCGGAAAAGAAGAAGAAAAACTCGATTTTAAATTATCGAAGTGTTGTAATCCAATTGCAGGAGATAAGGTATTTGGATTTTTGACAATAAACGACGGAATTAAAGTGCATAAAGTGAATTGCCCGAATGCCATTTCTTTACAATCGAATTACGCGTATCGAATTCTAAAAGCGAAATGGATTGATTCCACCAAGCAGGATTTTAAAGCAATACTTCATATTAGCGGAGTAGATAACACCGGAATTGTCAATAATCTAACTCGAATTATTTCTAATAATATGGGTGTATTTATCCATATTATCAACATTGCAGGAAATGAAGGTGTATTTGACGGAAAAATATCCTTAAGTGTAAAAAATAGTGCTCAACTTAATCGACTGATTAACAGCATCAAAAAAGTAGATGGTGTTAAAAATGTTGAACGTGTGAATACTTTGTAGATATCTTTTTTTTCAAGTTGTATTTAAATCAGAAATAACTGTAAATTTGCATGTAACTTTACAGCAGTAACATGAGTACCTTATTAGAAAATCAAGAGGTTGTAAAAAATGTTTTCACTCAATACTTAGAGGAAAATAAACATAGAAAAACACCAGAAAGATACGCTATCCTGAAAGAGATTTATGATGCTGAAGAACATTTTGATGTTGAATCGTTATACATCAAAATGAAAAACAAAAACTACCGTGTAAGTAGAGCTACATTATACAATACCATTGATTTACTTTTAGATTGCGGATTGGTTAGAAAGCATCAATTTGATGGAGATTCCATGGCTCGTTACGAAAAGAGTTACTTCGATAAAAACCACGATCATGTGATTTTCACTGATTCTGGAGAAGTCAAAGAATTCTGTGACCCTAGAATTCAAATTATCAAGAAAACAATTGAGGATATTTTTGATATTGATATCCATAATCATTCACTTTACTTCTACGGTACAAAAAAGAAAACAGACTAATTTCAATAGATAACTTAATGGCGGTAAATTTATTACTAGGATTGCAATGGGGTGATGAAGGTAAAGGTAAAATTGTTGATGTTTTAACTAAAAACTACGACATCATTGCAAGATTCCAGGGAGGACCAAACGCTGGTCACACTTTAATTTTTGATGGTAACAAGCATGTGTTACACACCATCCCTTCTGGAATATTTCACCAAAACACTCAGAATGTAGTGGGTAACGGCGTGGTAATTGACCCAGTTATTTTCAAGAAGGAATTAGAAAACTTAGACAATCATAATGTCAATTACACAGATAAGCTTTTAATTTCCAGAAAAGCGCATTTGATTTTACCTACTCACCGTTTATTAGATGCTGCCTCTGAAACGTCAAAAGGAAAAGCAAAAATTGGTTCAACCTTAAAAGGAATTGGGCCAACTTATATGGATAAGACCGGAAGAAATGGAATGCGTGTTGGTGATTTAGAGTTGGATGACTGGAAAGAAAAATATGATGCCTTAACTGCGAAGCACATCAAAATGCTAGACTTTTTTGATGTACAAATCGATTACAACCTAAAGGAATTAGAAGAGGAGTTCTGTAATGGTATCGATAAACTTAAAACACTTCAATTCATAGATAGTGAGGAGTATTTAAACAATGCCATTCAAAATAACAAGACTATACTTGCAGAAGGTGCTCAAGGATCTTTATTAGATATTGATTTTGGAACTTATCCTTATGTAACATCTTCAAACACTACAGCTGCCGGAGCTTGTACCGGTTTAGGTATTGCACCGAATAAAATTGGTGATGTGTTCGGAATTTTCAAAGCCTACACAACAAGAGTTGGTTCTGGACCATTCCCTACTGAACTTTTTGATCCTGATGGTGAAACGATGGGAAGAGTTGGTCATGAATTTGGAGCAACTACAGGAAGACCAAGAAGATGTGGATGGCTTGATTTGGTGGCCTTAAAATATGCAATTCAGGTAAATGGGGTCACTCAATTGATGATGATGAAAGCCGATGTATTATCAGGTTTTAGCACTATTAAAGTGTGTACATCATACAATTATAAAGGTGAGGAAATTTCACATTTACCCTATAACATTGAAGAAGAGAATGTTTCTGTGAACTATACTGAGTTCAAAGGTTGGAAAGCAGATCTTACAAAGATGACATCCGAAGCAGAACTTCCTAAAAATTTAATGGACTACATCGCTTTTATTGAAAAAGAAACTGGAGTTCCAGTGAAAATTGTATCTGTAGGCCCAGACAGGAAACAAACTATCTTGAGATAGTTTTAATCAAACATTAAGAAATTTGAAAAGTGCTTTTCTCTATTTTTGGAAAAAATCAGTGAGGTTGAAGCACTTTTTTCTTTTTCTATTATTTCTATGCTGTAGTGAACACTCTTTTGCTCAAGCTAAAAAAATTCAATATTCTTCTGAATTTCAAGAAGTTAATGAAGAGAAATATCCAGGTGCGACAATTCTACTCGGTAATGTTAGAATGACACATGAAGGTGCTACCCTAACCTGTCAGCAAGCCTTATACTTTAAAAAAGAAAACTTTTTCAAGGCTATTGGTAAAGTTTTTATGCAACAGGGAGATACAATTTCTCAAACAAGTGATTACGCCGATTATGATGCCAATACAAAACAAGCATTGTCTTGGGGAAATGTGGTTTTGAGTGATCCTTCCATGACACTTACAACCGATACTTTACAATTTGACCGAATTAATCAGAAACTATACTACAGAAGTTACGCGACAATTCGAGATCAAACGAATACCCTTAGAAGTAAAATCGGAAATTATTATTTAGAGAATAAGAAATTCACTGCGACCACACGAGTTACTGTAATCAATCCGGAACATAATCTAGAATCGAACTATTTGGATTATTACACAGATTCAGGTTTGGCCTATTTATATGGCCCTTCAACCATAACAAATAAGCAAAACGCCAATAAAATCTACTGTGAAAAAGGGTTTTACAATACGAAAACCGATGTTTCCTACTTCGTAAAAAATGCAAAGTTGTATTTAAAAGAACGAACTATTGAAGGCGACAGTTTGTATTACGATAAACAACGCGGATTTGCATCAGCCACAAATAATATAGAAGTTATTGATACGGTTCAGAATTTCGTTACTCGAGGCAATTATGCTGAAGTTTTTGAGGAAAAGGACTCATTATTCATCATTAAAAAAGCCGTAGCGATTTCGATAATTGATAAGGACTCAATGTTTATCCATGGTGACACTTTATTGGTTACTGGTAAACCTGAAAAACGAATCGTTCGTACCTATCATAATGTAAAAATATTTAAATCTGATCTCCAAGGAAAATGTGATTCTATTCATACAAATCAAGAGACAGGTTTAACTCGAATGTATAAAGATCCTGTAATATGGTCTGATGAAAATCAGATTACGGGTGATAGTATTCATTTAATTAATGACGTAGAAACCGAAAAACTTGATTCCTTAAAAGTTTTAAATAACGCATTTATTGTTTCGAGAGATTCGCTCTCAATCGATAATTACAATCAGATTAAGGGTCGAAATATGTTCGGTAAATTCGAAAAAAACACCCTTCGATTCTTGTTAGTAAAAGGAAATGCAGAATCTGTGTATTATAATCGAGATGAAGAAACAGGCGAACTAGAGACGATAACTAAGGAAATTGCTAGTAATATTGAGTTTGTACTTGACGAAGGCGAAATTGAATCGATTAAGTACTTGAAGAAATCGGATGGTAAAACTTATCCCCCTTCTATGTTACCAGAAGAAGTACGACGTCTTAATGGATTTGTTTGGAGGGAGTTAGAACAACCTAAAAGCAAATATGATATCTTTATCAAAGATAGAGTGTCTAAAAAAGAGAAACCTGTTATACCGAAGCCTAAAATACCAAAAGGTAAAGCCTTAGAGGTCGATAAAGGTGGATTACCGAAACCTCTTCTTAAAAAGCCAAAGCAAAAAAATGGGGTTAAAAAATGATTTTTTCAAGTATCAAGGCCAGACCTCTCCCTATCCGTTTGCATTAGAAATTTCCCATGCTGATGGCTCATATATCTATGATACATCGGAAAAAAAATACCTGGACTTTGTTGCAGGAGTTTCTGCGAATAGCCTAGGACATAATCATCCTAAGGTAAAAAAAGCTGTTACAGATCAATTGGATAGGCATACGCATGTAATGGTTTATGGAGAGTTTGTTCAGAAACCACAAGTTGAACTTTGCAAACTTTTGTCCTCTACTCTGCCATCTAGCCTTTCATCAGTATATATTACGAATTCTGGAACGGAGGCTACCGAAGGTGCCCTAAAACTAGCCAAGAGAGTCACAGGACGCTATGAAGTTATTGCTGCTAAGAATAGTTATCACGGAAATACCCAAGGTGCCATGAGCGTTTCTGGAGCAGAACAGCAAAACAGGGCTTTTAGACCACTAATACCAGGCGTAAAATTCATTAGTTTTAATTGTGACTATTGTTTGAATCAAATCACAGAGAAAACCGCGGCGGTTATCTTAGAAACGATTCAAGGCGGAGCTGGATTCATTGAACCAACGAATAATTATTTACAGAAGGTAAAAGCCAAATGTGATGAAGTTGGTGCGCTTCTAATTTTGGATGAAATTCAATCAGGAATTGGGCGGACAGGAAAATTTTGGGGTTTTGAAAACTACAATGTTGTTCCTGATATTATTGTTACTGGTAAGGGATTAGGTGGCGGATTGCCAATTGGAGCTTTTATCTCATCATTTGATCATATGAATCAGCTGAAAGAGAATCCAGTATTAGGTCATATTTCAACGTTCGCAGGTCATCCTATTCCAGCCGCAGCAGGATATACTACTGCGCATGAAATCTTAAATTCCAATATCATTGAAGAAACCCTACGAAAAGAAAAACTGATCCGCAGTAAACTACAACATCCTTTAATTAAAGAAATAAGAGGTAAAGGTTTGATGCTAGCAGCAATTTTTCAAACTCCAGAAATCGCTCAAGAAGTTGTATTGCGATGTTTGGATGAAGGTCTTATCTTATTCTTTTTACTTTTCGAGAAGAAGGCCGCTCGAATTACACCTCCTCTAACTATTTCGGATGAAGAAATTGAGGAAGGTTGTTCTATTATAATTTCGATTCTGAATTCACTTTCCAAATAAATAAAAAAAAGCAGACACGAATCCGTATCTGCTTTTTCACTCTAACTAATTTTCAATTATTGAAAAAGTATCTTTTTTGTTCCGTAGTTGGCATCACCAACAATCCTAAAAAAAGATATTAACGTCTACTGTAATTTGGAGCTTCTTTTGTGATGGTCACATCATGCGGGTGATTCTCAAGAATTCCACTAGAAGTTATTCTTACAAAACGACCTGTTTTTTGCAATGTCGGAATGTCTTTAGCCCCACAATAGCCCATACCTGCTCTTAATCCGCCAACAAATTGATGAATACTTTCGTTCAAGTCTCCTTTGTATGGAACACGACCTACAATTCCCTCTGGCACTAATTTCTTAATGTCATCTTCAACATCTTGGAAGTAACGATCTTTAGATCCTTTTGTCATTGCTTCAACAGATCCCATTCCACGGTATGATTTGAACTTTCTTCCGTCGTAAATTATAGTTTCTCCTGGACTTTCTTTTGTTCCTGCTAATAAAGAACCTAACATTACAGAATCTGCTCCTGCAGCTAAAGCTTTTGGAATATCACCAGTATATCGAATACCACCATCCGCAATAATTGGAACACCAGTTCCTTTTAGTGCATCTGCAACTTCTAAAATTGCTGAAAACTGAGGAAAACCTACACCTGCAACTACACGAGTGGTACAAATAGAACCAGGTCCAATTCCCACTTTTACGGCATCTGCACCAGACTCTACTAAAAACTTTGCAGCATCGCCTGTTGCAATATTTCCAACTATAATATCTATGCTAGGGAATTTTGCTTTTATTTCTTTTAGAATGGTTACCACTCCTTTAGAATGTCCGTGAGCCGTATCAATAACAATGGCATCTACTCCTGCATTCACTAAAGCCTCTGCTCTATCAATAGAATCGAAGGTAATTCCGATGGCCGCAGCAACTCGCAAACGACCATATTGATCTTTATTTGCATTTGGTTTCTGGGTTACCTTAGTAATATCTCTAAAGGTAATTAAGCCTTTCAATTTATAATCTTCATCAACAATAAGTAATTTTTCAATCTTATTTTCTTGAAGAATTTTCTCTGCATCTTTTAAAGAAGTACCTACAGATGAAGTAATTAAATTCTTACTTGTCATTACTTCAGCAATTGGTCTCGAGTTGTTGTGCTCGAAACGCAAATCTCTGTTTGTAACAATCCCTTGCAATGTACCATGATCATCAACTACAGGAATACCCCCAATTTTGTGCTCGCGCATCAACTGGTTGGCGTCCGCAACGACCGAAGTCAAAGGCAAAGTTACTGGGTCGATAATCATACCGCTCTCAGCTCTTTTCACTTTACGAACTTGATGAGCTTGCTCCTCAATCGTCATATTCTTGTGAAGTACACCAATACCTCCTTCTCTAGCCATAGCAATGGCCATAGCAGATTCTGTAACCGTATCCATAGCTGCTGAAACAACTGGAACGTTAATCGAAATGTTACGGGTAAATTTGGTTTTGATGCTTACTTCTCTTGGAAGAATTTCAGAAAAAGCAGGAACTAATAATACGTCGTCGTACGTTAGACCTTCTCCTACAATTTTATGTTGATGTGAATTCATGTTGCAATTAGAATTAATTGCATGCAAATTTACAATTAATTATTCAATTCCAAGGCTATGAAATTGTTAAGTAATTTTATCGTACTTACTCGCCCAGCAATATTCAGAAAAGTTCTTCCCTGAAGCCGCTCCATAAAAGAAAATCATTCCCAATATTCCTTTGAAGTAAAATAAAAATAGTACCACGTTGTACCCCATATTAAAGGTATCGGCAGAAAAGAACTGAATGGTGAGTATAGTTAGAAACAAACTTGCTAAAAAGATAGAAACACCCATGTTTTCTACATTTTTGACAGCCCAATATTTTACTTTACGCATTGGGTGTAAATCTGTCCCCCATTTGTGAATCAGGTAAAAATATCCATTACCCATTGGAGCGAATAACAAGGGATCATCTGCCTTATCTAATCGGAATAACTTCGATGGAGCAATAATTTTGAATCCGTCCAATGTCGTATTATGTTCCTTTTCTAAAGCAGAAATCTTATCCAACACTTCGGATGGATAATTTCCTTTGAAATATTTGGTATCCAAAAATCGTAAACGGTAATCGGCACATATTTTTTGAATTTGTGAAACATGGAAAATAGCATCCGTATCCACCTTATCAATATCAAAGTTATTAAGACTACGTTCTATTGGCGAATTGGTTAGTCTATTCAAAATTGATAATTGCTCTCCGTTATTTGCATTAAGCACAGAGTATACCCAACCGAGAACTTCTTGTTCGTTGATGGTCTTGTTGCGTTCCTTAATAAGTTGATTGTGAATGTTAATCGGTTTCAAAAGCTGCATCATCAAAAATTTGATTCAAATATACTACCTGAAATAGGTTTCTTCAAAATCGAAAAAAAATCAGATTTTATTTAAAATTAATCTAAATAATTTTTTTAAACCTAAATCGTGTTGTACTTTTGCGCCGGAAAAGGAAATTTATTCATAATTAATCTAAATAAATGAAGAAGATTATATTGCTTATTGCAATTTTTAGTGTGACAATGACTTTTAGTCAGAAGAAAAAGACTGAAGGATATGTATTAGATTCCATTCAGAAACTAGATGAAATTATCATTAATGCGAACTATATTTTTGGTAATAAATACGTTGCAAAATATAGATCAGGTTCTGCTTATTTCCTTTCACCAAAGGAATTACAAAAATTTAATTTTACAGATGTGAATAGAGCATTACGTTCTGTTCCAGGGGTAAATATCTACGAAGAAGATGGCTTTGGGCTCCGACCAAACATCAGTTTACGTGGTACTTCTCCAGAAAGAAGTGCAAAAATTACCGTTATGGAAGACGGGATTTTAATTGCTCCCGCCCCTTATAGTGCATCATCAGCTTACTACTTCCCTACTATTGCAAGAATGCAAGCCATTGAGGTATTGAAAGGTAGTAGTCAAGTACAATTTGGTCCATTTACAACGGGTGGTGCGATTAATATGATTTCCACTCAAATTCCGACTGAATTTTCCGGATTAGTTCGAGCTTCTTACGGAAGTTTTAATTCTAATCAGTTGTATGCCAAAGTTGGAGATACCCAAGGGAATTTTGGGTATATGGTAGAGTTTTTAAATTATGGTTCTGACGGATTTAAGAACTTGCCGAGTGGTAAGGATACAGGATTTAATAAAAACGACTTGGTGGTGAAGCTTGCTGCTGATCTTTTTCCGAATGCTGATGTAAAGCAAAATTTAGAATTTAAGTTTCAATACTCTGATGAGACTGGAAACGAAACTTATTTAGGACTTTCTGAAAATGATTTTGCCAATAATCCATTTTATAGATATCCATCTTCAAACAATGATTTAATGGAGACTGAGCATACACAATATGTACTGACTCATAAAGTTGATTTTACGAGTAATTTTAGAATTACCACTAATTTCTACAGAAACAACTTCGCAAGAAACTGGTACAAGCTAAACGACATCACTTTGAATAACACCAAAGTAGGATTAGCAGACATTCTTTCTGACCCAACTACTTATGCTGATTATTATAATGTGGTTAATGGTACTGTGAATTCTCCTGCTGATGCTGTTGCGTTGAAAGCCAACAACAGAAAATATTACTCTCAGGGTATTCAAACCAAATTTGATTACCACTGGAATGAGGGTGATTTCTTTCACGATATTGAGGTTGGTTTAAGATATCATTATGACGAAGAAGACCGTTACCAGTGGGTAGATCGATTCAGTATTTCTAGCAATGGTGATTTAAATTTAACCGCAGCTGGAACACCTGGAACAGATGCCAATAGAATTAGTAGCGCAAATGCTTTTGCATCATTCATTACATACAAAATCAAATGGAACAAATGGACATTCACTCCAGGCTTACGCTATGAGAACATCAGTTTACAACGTCAAGATTTTGGAAAAAATGATGTAAATAGAACTGGGGCAAACTTTGCGACAAGAGAAAACAATGTAGATGTCTTTATTCCTGGAATTGGTTCTAACTACAGATTCAGTGAAAACTTCTCAATGTTTGGTGGAGTTCATAAAGGATTTTCACCTCCTGGAAATCAAGTTGGTGAACAAGCTGAAAAAAGTATCAATTACGAATTAGGTACTCGTTTTACACTTGGCAAGTTAAAAGGTGAATTCGTAGGATTCTTTAACGATTATTCAAACCTTCTTGGATCTGATTTAGCTGCGACTGGTGGTACGGGATCTTTAGATCAATTTAATGCTGGTGAAGTAAATGTAAGTGGTTTAGAAGTATTGTTAAATTATAATTTCAGTAGCGAAAATGCAACAATCTCTCTCCCATTTTCGTTCGGATACACTCTAACGAATACGGAATTTCAGAATAGTTTCGGAAGTGCTGTAGGTATTTGGGGACCTGTAAGTGTAGGTGATGAATTACCATATATCCCTAGACATCAGTTTAACAGTACCTTATCGCTAGAGCATAAAGATTTTGAAATAAATGTTAATGCAAGATTTAACGGTGAGTTTAGAACCTTAGCAGGTGCCGGAACCATACCTCAAAATGAATTGGTGCCATCCAACTTTATCGTTGATCTTTCTGGAAAATATTATATCAATGATAAGTTGAATGCAACTGTAAATGTGATCAATTTATTTGATGAAACCTACGCAGTTTCAAGAGTTCCTGCAGGGTTGCGTCCAGGACACCCATTTGGAGCATTTGCAGGTTTAGAATTCAGATTTTAGTGCAAGCTATTGAATATAGAAAAGTATAAGGGTGCCAATGGCGCCCTTTTTTTACATAAAAACTTCTAACGCCTTATTGTAAGCGCTTTCAAAACTCATGGGTTTGACACCCGTATTGGCCTTTTGCTGCGTGAAATAAGAAACCAATTTTTCGGTTGGCATATTACCCGTAAGTTCATCTTTGGCCATAGGACATCCTCCATACCCTTTGATAGCTCCGTCAAATCGAGTACATCCTGCTTTGTAGGCCGAATCTACTTTTTCGAACCAAGAGTCTGGAGTGGTATGTAAGTGCGCTCCGAATTCAATGTTTGGATACTTCGGAATTAAATTTGAAAATAGATAAGAAATTACTTCTGGGGTGGAACTACCAATTGTATCGGATAGCGATAAAATGTTCACTCCCATGCTCGCTAACTTTTCTGTCCACTCCCCTACAATTTCTACATTCCAAGGATCACCATAAGGATTTCCGAATCCCATAGATAAATAGGCCACAACCTCTTTGTTTGACTTATCGGCTAAATTCAAAATCTCATTAAGAATTACAAGAGATTCTTCAATTGTTTTATGAGTATTACGCATTTGGAAGTTCCCGGAAATGGAAAAGGGATAACCCAAATAATCAATTTCTTCAAATTGAACGGCATTGGCTGCTCCTCGAAGATTTGCTACAATCGCTAGTAATTTACTGGTCGTGGATGATAAATCTAATTTACTCAACACATCGGCAGTATCGCGCATTTGCGGAATCGCTTTCGGTGACACAAAACTTCCGAAGTCAATAGTATCGAACCCTACTTTTAATAAAGAGTTAATATACAAGGCCTTCTTTTCTGTTGAAATAAAATGAGATTTGATGCCTTGCATGGCATCCCTCGGGCACTCGATTAACTTAACTTGACTCACGTCTCAAATATACGATTTTGTACCTGGAAAATGGATTTTTGGGTTACATCAGAATAAAAACAGCAATGCCAACAAATACCAAAATTTGAAGCCATTTTAAAGATTGTTTAATCAAGGTACTTTCTTGAATTTTTTCTGATGCTTTTCCACCAAGAATGGCAATGGATGAAAAAATGATAAAAGAGGTTAGGATAAATAATCCGCCAAGAATGTAAAACTGAATCACATTCGATAACTCTTCAGAAAATAAAAATCCTGGAAATAAAGCCATAAAAAAAATGGTCACCTTCGGATTCAATACATTCATGAGAAATCCAATTTTAAAGAGTTCAATAGTCGATTTTTTCTCAACATTGTCTGTATTCATAACTATTTCAGGGCTACTTAAAAATACTTTGTACGCTAAATAAAGCAAATAAGTTGCTCCCAAAATTTTAATTCCTAAGAAAATTGAAGGTGTTTTTGTGATGATGGCTGAAATTCCAAATGCAACAAGAGTTGTGTGAATAATGCAACCCGTCATCAATCCTAAAACAGTAGCAATTCCATAGGTTCTTCCGTGAACAATACTTTGGGTTAAAACAAAAATATTATCGGGCCCGGGAGAGATGGCTAATATACTAGTGGCAACTACAAAGGATGCTAAAATTTCAAAATCCATAAGCGACAAAGCTAAGTATTTACAGATTTTTTTTAAGAAAAAAGTTGCGCTAGAATCCCTATCTTAGTAACCACAAACTAAAATATTAAAATGCTGAAAAAAAATTACTTTAAAGTATTGCTATCGTTAGCGCTGATTTTGGCGGTGAATTTTGATACGATTGCACAAAAGGATCCCCTCTGTGGAACTGTTGCAACACAGGCAGATATTGACAATATCAAGGCAATGTTACCACAATTCAAAAAGTATGAGCAAGAGTTTTTAAACTTAAAGAAGTCTAATTCAAATCCGATTATGACTTCCATTCCAATCAAAGCACATATTGTTAGAAGAACGAATGGTACTGGTGGCTTACCAGAATCTGATCTGAATACTGCTATTGCACATATGAATACCTTTTATGCTAACGCAGGAATGGAGTTCTTCCTTTGTGATGGCATTAATTATGTTGATAATGATACTTTCTATTTGTTCGATGATTCGAATGACAGTGGAGCAGAAACAAATTTAACGAATGCAAACAATGTAAATGGATTAATCAACATCTATTTTGTGAGCAGTATTACAACGAGTTCTGGAGGTGGTGCCGCAGGTTATGCTTATTTCCCTGGCGGACCAGATGTGATCATGATGACAAATAATGCGACTACAAACGAAAGTACTTTAATTCATGAGGTTGGACATTTTTTTAGTTTGTTACATACTCATGGACCTAGCAACTCAACTTTGACTACCGAATTGGTTGATGGATCGAATTGTGATACAGATGGTGATTTTATTTGTGATACACCAGCAGATCCTAATTTATCTGGAGTTGTAGATGCCAACTGTACCTATAATGGCTTTCAAAGAGATGCCAACAATGCATTTTTTACGCCAGATACAAGTAATATTCTTTCGTATTCAAGATGGTCTTGTAGAGATAATTTAACTACTCAACAGTATGCTCGTATTTATGCTGCTTTTAAAACGGCAAGAAATTACTTTGAGTGCCCAACATTTAAGGTTGACATTTCTGCTGACGTGAATGCAACTTGTGATCCTACCTTATCGGTTAATTTCACAGATGCCAGTGTTGGCGCTACTTCTTGGCAATGGGATTTAAATGGTGACGATGTAATTGATTCTACAGATCAAAATCCAAGTTATACGTACAACAGCACTGGAAACTATGATGTGAGTTTGATTATTGCTGATGGATCTAATACCATTTCAAAGAAATTTACAAACTTCATTACGGTAGGTACAGAAAATAGCCTACCAGTTGATTTAAATTTTGACACAACTGCCTCAATTGATGAGTTAAAATGGACTAGCTCAACAAGCGGAAGCTTTAGTTGGCAAACGAATGATGGTGGTACTCCTTCTAATGGTACAGGCCCTGAAGGTGATAGTTCTACCTTAGGTACAGGAAAATACCTTTATGCCGAAGCGACTGGTGGAAACGCAGGTGACGTAGGCACACTTATTTCGTATTGTATTGATGTGAATGCAAATGATGCAACTTTAAGTTTCGATTATCATATGTATTCTGGAAACTCTAACATGGGTGAATTGCACGTTGATATTGATGATGGTTCGGGATGGGTTAATGATCCTACACCTCTAATTGGAAATCAACAAGGAGGTCAATCAAGTCCATGGTTGAATAGGATAATTGACCTATCATCTTATGCTAATAAGAAAATTAGGATTCGATTCAGAGCAATAAGAGGATTTGATTTTACCAGTGATATTGCAATCGATAATGTAATGGTATCTGGAACGGCAAGTAATAATGATGAAATTTTAGAGGGAATAAAGATTTATCCAAATCCGGCTGAAGGTGATTATTTAAATATTGTAAACACTACCTACTACGCTTCGGATGATATCAAATATCAAGTTCGTAATATACTTGGTCAAACGATGTCAAGAGGTGTTTTAGAAAATGACAACATCGATATTTCTAAACTTAGACCTGGTGCGTATATGCTAATCCTAAAATTAGATAACGCCCAAATCGTAAAGAAGTTTATCAAAAACTAATTTGAAACTGAATATAAAATAAAAGAGATGCTTTTCGCATCTCTTTTTATTTTAATAAGGCTTTATTTATCGATTTGACAAGATTCGGGCCTTCGTATACAAATCCCGTGTACAACTGCACTAAATCGGCTCCAGCTTTTATTTTTTCTAAAGCATCATCGGCAGAATGAATTCCGCCTACGCCAATGATTGGAAAAGCTTTATTTGATTTTTCGGCTAAGAATCGAATAACCTCTGTAGACCTTTTAGTCAAAGGTTTTCCACTCAAACCTCCTACTTCATCTTTGTTTTTAGAGGTCAAACCATCTCTTGAAATCGTAGTATTTGTAGCAATAACGCCATCAATCTCGGTAGTTTTGACGATGTCTATAATATCCAACAACTGTTCATCAGTTATATCAGGAGCTATTTTAAGTAAAATCGGTTTTCTAGCAGGTTTTTCTGTATTTAAGTCTTGTAATGTTTGAAGTAACTTTGTTAGTGGTTTTTTATCTTGTAAAGCCCTTAAATTTGGGGTATTTGGAGAACTTACGTTAACCACGAAATAGTCAACATAATCAAATAAACCTTCAAAACACGCTACATAATCATTTACAGCTTCTTCGTTAGGCGTAACTTTATTTTTACCGATGTTTCCGCCAATTAAAACACCTTTATTGTTCTTTAAGCGTTCAATCGCTTGTTCGAGACCACCATTATTGAACCCCATTCGGTTAATAATTCCGGAATCCTCCCTAAGTCGAAATAATCGTTTTTTAGGATTTCCATCCTGAGGTTTTGGTGTAATCGTTCCTATTTCTATGAAACCAAAACCGAAGTTCGAAAGCTCATTGTATAAACGCGCGTCTTTATCAAATCCGGCAGCTAACCCAACAGGATTAGGAAAAGTCAATCCGAAAAGCTTGCGCTCTAACCTAGGATCTTTAACCTTATAAATACATCTAAAAATGGAAGGAACAAGCGGAATTTTACTTACTGTTCGAATCATGGAAAAAGTGAAGTAATGTACTTTTTCAGGATCAAAAGAGAATAAAATAGGTCGTATAATTGATTTATACATAAATATGATTTCTGCCCGACGGCATGTTATCTCAAGGTAGCTTCTAAATTCTTTTCAAACGTCAATTGAAGCTTATTCATAATTCGTTCGATCTGTTTATCATTCAAGGTTTTAGAGTCGTCTTGTAAAATGAAACTCACCGCGTATGATTTCTTATCGTCTGGCAACTTCTCTCCTTCGTAAACATCAAATAAATCTACTTCTTTCAATACATTTCGTTCTGCTTGATATGCCAACTGATAGATATCTTTAAACTGAATTTCTTTATTTACCAATAATGCTAAATCTCTTCTAACGAATGGATGTTTTGGTAATGGTTGAATTGATTTGTTCTCGAAAGAAGTTTCTTTCAATAAGTTATCCCATTTGAAGTTCGCATATAGTACTTCTTGTTTAATTCCGAAGGATTTTAAAGTAGATCCATTTACGGTTCCCAATTCGACTAGTATTCCGTTATCACCGTAAATTGAGATTCCCTCATTTAAGGTATCCAATTTACTTGGCTTCACTTTCGTTTTAGTTATGCCTAATCGATCCAAAATTCTAGTAACAATTCCTTTCAAGTAGAAAAAATCAGAAGTAGTCTGAGGTGCAATCCATGACTCCTTACTCTTTGAACCTGTAATAAATATAGCTAGCTCCTTATCTTCTTGATATTGCCCATTGTAGTAATGGTATGTATTCCCGAATTCATAAAAGCGAAGGGAACTATTCTGTCTATTTATATTGTATGATAATGATTCTAAACCACTATTTAACAATGATTTACGCATCATACTTAAATCTTTACTTAAAGAATTTAAAATATGAACTGCCGTAGGATCATTCTCTTCTTCAGAATCAGTAGTATTTGATTTTGTCAATGAATTTGACATCGCTTCAAAGAACCCATTCGCAGACAAATGATTGGCAACAATGTTCTCTAATTTTCTATTGATATCAGCATCAATAGAAATCGAAGCATTTAGTTTATGAGAAAACTCAATTTCATTATATCCATAAACTCTAAGAATTTCTTCTATGATATCTGCCTTTCTTTGGACATCTGTTCTATAGGATGGAATTGTTAATCCCAAACCACCTTCCGTTTCACTATTAATCTTAATTTCTAATGAGGCAAGAATATTCTTAATGGTATCTTTCGGAATTTCTTGACCAATCAAACGGAATGCGTTTTCATAGGATAAAAACACTTGAAAATCTTCAATCTTCTCTGGGTAAAAATCAGAAATATCTGATGCCAATTTTCCGCCCGCATACTCTTCAATCAATAGAGCTGCACGCTTTAAAGCATATTCTGTGATATTGATATCAATCCCACGTTCAAAACGGAAGGATGCATCTGTGTTTAATCCGTGTCTTTTCGCAGTTTTACGCACAGAAACAGGATTGAAGTAGGCGCTTTCAAGGAAAATTGTAGTAGTTGATTCTGTGACACCAGAATTCAATCCTCCGAAGACTCCACCAATACAAAGTGGTGTATCATTACCATCACAAATCATTATATCTTCTGATGACAATTTACGTTCCACTTCATCCAACGTAACAAACGGAGTTCCTTCTTTAAGGGTCTTAACCTTAATTTTATTACCCTTAATTTGCTGAACATCAAATGCATGTAATGGCTGACCAACTTCATGTAAAACATAATTGGTAATGTCTACGACATTATTTTTTGGCGTGATGCCAATAGCCTTCAATCTATTTTTAATCCAATCTGGAGAATCTTTTACTTCAACATCTGTAATGGTAATTCCGCAATATCTTGGTACTAATTCCTTATCCTCCACTTCAACATCCAATCGTAATGTTCTCTCGTCAATATGAAAATCAGAAACAGAGGGAGAAATTAATTCTAGTTGCAATTCTTTTTGAATAAGCCCGGCACGTAAATCACGAGCGACTCCAAAATGACTCATCGCATCTGAACGGTTTGGTGTTAGTCCGATTTCAAATACTTCGTCCATTTCAATATCAAAAACTTCGGATGCAGGCGTTCCTACTTTCAATTCTGAATCCAGAATCATAATTCCGTCGTGATCATCACCCAATCCAAGTTCATCCTCAGCACAAATCATCCCCTGACTTACCTCGCCTCTAATTTTACCTTTTTTTATGGTAAATCCTTCTCCATTTTTATCATACAATACCGTTCCTACAGTAGCTACAGGGACTTTCTGACCTGCATCTACATTTGGAGCACCACAGACAATTTGTAATGGCTCTGATCCGCCTACGTCGACTGTAGTCAATTTTAATCGATCTGCATTTGGATGTTTTACGCAGGTAAGAACTTCTCCTACAACAACGCCTTCAAGGCTTCCTTTTACCGATTCAAATTTTTCAATAGACTCTATTTCTAAACCTAAATCTGTCAACAAATCTCCAACCTGAGTAGCCTCCCAATCTATTTTAATAAATTGCTTTAACCAATTGTATGAAATTTTCATGTTTTCGCTTATGGATGTAAGTGGACAAATTTAACCTTTTTTAGATTTCTACTAAACTTATTTAAGAGAATTGTATGAACAAAAAATTCAGGTATTTTAGTACTTTTGACGTATTCAAATAAGGGGTTTTGACAATCAAATTCTTTCGATACAACGCAATGCTAATTGTAATTCTAAGCTTGGTAATTGCCATTTTAGGGTTACCATTAGATTTAATTCTTCCGGATGCTACACTCTACGGAATGATATCCAAAGAAATGTACCTTACCAATGATTACATAAATCTATATTCTCTGGGCTACGATTGGTTGGACAAACCACACCTTCCCTTTTGGTTAACAGCATTATCATTTAAAATCTTTGGTGTTTCTAACTTTTCCTACAAATTACCAGGAATCTTAGTGTTCTTCTTAGGAGTCTATTACACTTTTAAATTTGCATTTCATAACTACGGAAAACAAACAGCATGGATTAGTGTAGCTATTCTATGTACTTCGTTTCATAGCATACTTTCAAATTTTGATGTTCGAGCTGAACCTTATTTAACTGGGTTTATCATTGCAAGTCTTTATTATTTTGATCGATTTGTGAGAGAGAAATCCTTTAAAACATTGCTGTTTGCATCATTTTTTGCTGGACTCGCAATAATGACGAAAGGTATTTTTGCTATTCTTCCTATTGCCTTCGGACTTGGAGGACAGTTTTTATTTAAAAGAGATTGGAAAGGATTATTAAATCCTTTGTGGCTTGTGGCTATTGCTTTAATTCTTTTATGTATTACGCCTGAATTATACAGTTTATATGTTCAATTTGATTTACAACCAGATAAAGTGGTTTTTGATCAGCAAAATGTTTCTGGTTTACGTTTTTTCTTTTGGGATAGTCAATTTGGTCGATTTTTCAACACGGCACCTATAAAGGGATCAGGTGATGTTTTCTTCTTTTTACATACACTTCTATGGGCGTTTTTACCTTGGGGAATTCTGTTCTATATCGCCATCGTGTATAAATTGAAAGTAAATTTTAAAAGGAAAGAAAAGGAAATGATGACTTGGTTTGGATCAATTCTGACGATTCTGATTTTTTCTCTAAGTAAGTTTCAATTGGCACATTATACCAATATCATATTTCCATTTATGGCTATTATTTGTGCTGATTTTATTTCAAATCTTGTTTCAAAAAAAGGAGCTTTAAAAAATTGGATCATCGGAATTCAATCTTTTACTATAGTAGTTATTCTCGGAGCTACCTTTGGTGTATTAATGCTTTTAGATGAAACTCCAAACTTCGTCTTCTTTGGGTTTATTCTGTTGAGTTTACTCGCCTTAGTATTCATGATTAAAAAAACAGATTATAAAATTATCAATATAATTTGGATATCATCGGTAGTAAGTTTCATCATGTATGCTTTCTTAATGACTCATTTTTACCCAAGTATCCTTCCCTATCAGTCGGGGGCTCAAGCAGCACGAATTGTGAATGAGCAATACAATGGCAAAGGTTATTTGATAGATAATAAAACCAGAAGATTTGATTTTGAATTTTATTTAGATAATCTGGTAAAGCGAGTGAAAATTGAAAATATAAACGAAGCTACCGATGCTGTTTTCTACAGCAATTCAAAAGAATTGGAAGAACTAAATGAACTGGGAGTAAATTATCAAATCCTTAAAGAAATTGACTCTTACCCTATTAGTAGAATAAGCCTTCCGTTTTTAGATACCGAGAAAAGAGCTGGGGTTTTAGAAAAAAAATACCTAATTCAGATTAGGAATTAATTTTCTCCTTCAAGATCAACTGGGTAATAAAATCGATTATTTTGAAATACAATAAGGCTAAAACTGTTCCTGTTAAGAATCCAGTCATCACATCCGATGGATAATGTACTCCTAGATATAATCTGCTGTAACCAAATAGAATAGGAAATGTAAGGAGCCAAAATACTCGTTTCCCATAGCCAGATAAAACAGTAATTACAAAAACCGTGAAAAATGTTGAGGTGGTCGCATGTCCAGAAATGAAACTGAATCCACCAGGCTTATAGACAATCCGAAGAAACTCAGAAACCAACGGATCATTCACAGGGCGAAGTCTCATGGTGGAATTCTTCACAAAATTGACGAACTGATCGGAAATTGCCACCAAAGCAATCATGGAAAGGATTAAAACAGTTCCTTTCTTCCAACCAAATTTCCTAAACGTAAGGTAGATGATAAAAAGAAACAATGGAGTCCAATTCAATTGATTGGTAATGAACATCCAAAATGAATCCCAAAAAGAACTACCCAAATTATTTAAAAAAATGAGTAGTTTAGTATCGTATTGTAGTATGGTATCTAGCAAACTATTTAACTATTTCTAATATTTCAATTTCAAAAATCAAATCTGATTTTGCAGGAAACGGGCCGTATTTTTTGGGGCCAAATCCGATTTCATAAGGAATGTAAATCATTGCCTTCTCTTTTTCTCTTAATTGGGTGACACCTTCCTTGAATCCTGGTAATAAAGGTTTTGAAGCGTCATCTAATTTGAAAACAAATGGAGTTCCTCCGTCTAAAGTGGATTGGATTTTCTTCCCATCCGCTGTACATAAAGTAAAATGACATTTCACCAATTTATCTTTTGGAATGATAGGTCTACTAGAGGTTGCCAACTTTTTCACCTTTAAACCGGTAGCTGTTGCCTTAAGTTTATCAAATCCGTTTTTCTGAAGATATTCATTTCTCTCTTTCAGATACTTCGCATATCTTTCCTCCTCTGCCTTTTTTTCTTTGGCTTGTCTTTCCTTAGCTTCAATTTTGAACTTGGTCAAAGCAGCGTCAAATACTTCGGCGGCATCAAATCCTTTTGCCTTTGAACCTATTTTTATGAATTCTACTTCTTTAATGGTGTCGAATTGCTCAATTTTGTTCACCACTTCCATTCGTAGAGAATCGACAGCAGCTTTATAAGAAGCACTATCTAAACTCATAGACTTCAACTCTTTAATTTGCTTACCATTCAGAACAATTTTACCAAAAACACTATGTTTTCGATCTAAATATGTGGTCGGTCGGTAGGTGATAAAAAACTGACTACCGTTAGCATTTTTTCCGGGGTTTGCCATAGAAAGAATTCCAGAGTCATCATGGCTATATTTCACATTACCATTTTCGTCTTCCGGAAACTCATCACCAAAAACATATCCTGGTCCTCCAGAACCGGTTTCAGATTTATCTCCAGCCTGAATCACAAAGTTTTTAACCACTCTGTGAAAGCGCATTCCATCATAAAACTTATTTCCCCGTAATGATGGTTTTACATTTTTATTGGTACCCTCTGCTAACGAAACAAAGTTCGACACTGTCATAGGTACATCTTCGAAATATAATTCCAACAAAATGTTCCCTTTATTGGTTTGTAACTCCGCATAAAGACCATCATCCATACCTTTGTACTGTTCTGGCAGACAAGCCGTTAACAGTACTAAAGCAAAAAGAAATAAGACTTTTTTCATAAAACTACTCTTTTACAATATCTAACAATTCAACTTCGAAGATTAAAGCTGAAAATGGAGGAATCTTTTCTCCTCTATTCTGATAACCGTATGCTAATTCTTGCGGAATAAATAATTTGTATTTAGACCCCACATTCATCAACAACAATCCTTCTGAAAACCCTTTAACAAATTGATTTACTTTTAATTCATAAGGCTTTTTTCTTTCAACAGAACTATCAAATACCTCTCCTTTGATGGTTGTACCGTGATAATGTAATCTTACAATAGAAGTTGGATTCGGCTTTTTACCCGTTCCAGTTTTTAATACTTGATATTGTAATCCACTTGCGGTTGTAACGATTCCTTTTTTAGACTTGTTAGCCGCAAGAAATTCTTCACCTGCTTTTTTGTTGTCTGCAAATTTTTCTTCAGCGTCTTTTATCGATTTTTCCTCCTGTGCTTTTCGCTGCTCAGCTTGTTTTCTTTGGAAGTATTTATTTAAAATCGTTGTTACATCCTTCTCAGGAATCATAAAACCTGCCGAATCAATTCCGTCTTCCAAACCTCTTAAAATTGCAGCCTTATTCACTTCTCTGAAGTTAACTCTCATTTGCTTAGAAATATTTAATCCGATGGCATAACTCACAGAATCCACTTCAGTTTTTAAATCTGGTGTGCTGCTCGTTTTAGAGCTACAGTTAAATAGTAAAAACGCTACTGAGAATGTTAGGATACTTTTAATAATCTTCATCTTATTTAATGTTTAATAATGTTATAGTACTTTTTAATGATTGATAAATTCCAATTTTTTTTCCGTCACCGGTCGATCCGTAAGCGGTATATGAGGGAAAGATAAATGTAATGGTTTCTCCTTCTTTCATTAGCTTAATACCGCGTTGAACACCGGTAATTTGATCTTGCTTGTCGACAATATAATCAACAATTCCCAATTCTTCTTTATCGTAAAGTAAAGAATCTTGTAATGTCTTTACATCGTATGAAAAACGAATGGTATCTCCTGGTTGAGGAGTTCTTAAATCCGATTCTAATTTGGTATCATAAGAATACCAAAATCCACTTTCTGATTGGATATACTTTCGAGTCGAATCACTTGCGATGTAGCTTCGTATGCTTTTATCTTCTAATAATCGTAATTTCCTTGCTTCATCAACCGTTTCAGAGAAAATAGTTGTCGATGGCTTCGGATTAATTGGTCTCCTTGCTTCGTTTTTTGAACATCCAATCACAAGAAGAAATAAAACAAGTAAATTAATTCTCATTGTACGATTCTAGTAATTGAGTTTTATAGTTTGGTAATAAACTTTTGAAACGAATAACCGTATCTTCCAAAGATATTTCAGATCTTCCTCCGGCAGCATTGGTATGTCCGCCTCCATCAAAATAATTTCTTGCAAATTCATTTACAGAAAATGTTCCTTTTGATCGAAACGATATTTTTACAATTTTCTGTTCTACATCTTCAATAAAGATTGCCGCAAAAACCACATCCTTCACTGATAAGGCATAATTAACAACACCTTCAGTATCGCCTTTTTCAAAGTTACATTCATCTTTATCTTGCTGTGATAGAACGATAAATGCTGTATTGAACTCTGGAAGAATAGATAAGTTATTCAAGGCTCTACCTAATAACGATAATCGGCCATAACTATTTACATCATATACATTATTATGAATACGGTCGTTCACCGCACCTTTATCAATTAAATCAGCAATGATTCTATGCGTTCTGCTCGTAGTACTTCTAAACCTAAAAGATCCAGTATCCGTCATTATTCCTGTATACAAGCATGTTGCTATATGTTCATCAATCAAATCCAAATCATTATTCATTTCGATAAATTGATAAACCATTTGACAGGTCGAAGAAATACTTATATCCGAATACATGTATTTAAAATCATCGGGTTGTAAATGATGATCTATTAGGGCGAAATCATTTGGATATTGAACTAAGGTTGATTCCATATCCGAACCAACTCTATGAAGTGCATTAAAATCCAATAAAAAGACAAGGTCAGATTTTGCCAGAGCATTCTTAGACTGAGTGTTTTGCTTATCGAAACGCAAAATTTTATCAGACTTCGGTAACCATTTTAAAAATTCTGGAAAATCATTCGGAACAAGAACTCTAGTTCTATGCTTTTTCTTCTTTAGATAAAAATGAAGGGCTAAAGTAGAACCTACTGCATCTCCATCAGGATTGCGATGCCCTATAATAACAACGTTTTTCGGGCTACTTAAAAACTCCTGTAAAGCTTCAAATCCTTTCAAAATCATAAGAGGCGAATATACAATTTAATTAAAAAAATTGCGTAATTTCGCGCCGATTTTAATCGAGAACTAAAATCTGAATTTAGAAACAAACATCCATATATTATGGCAACAAACAGAACATTTACAATGATAAAACCAGATGCTGTTGAAAACGGACATACTGGTGCGATCTTAGGAAAAATTACAGCTGCAGGTTTTAGAATTGTGGCTTTGAAAAAAACACAAATGACTAAAGCTGATGCTGAAACTTTTTATGCAGTGCATAGCGAGCGTCCATTCTTCGGTGAATTAGTTGAATTCATGACAAGAGGACCTATTGTTGCTGCTATTTTAGAAAAAGAAAATGCAGTAGAAGATTTTAGAACCTTAATCGGTGCTACTAATCCAGCTGATGCGGCAGAAGGAACAATTAGAAAACTGTATGCAACTTCTATGGGAGAAAATGCAGTTCACGGTTCTGATTCTGATGAAAATGCAGAAATCGAAGGAAACTTCCACTTCTCTGGTAGAGAAATGTTTTAAGGCAAGAATAAAGAAATAAAAAAGCCAGTCGATTGACTGGCTTTTTTTAATTCCAAAATTCTCGTTGTTTGTTTAATTCTTCTTCTTGTTTCAAATATTCCTCTGCTTCTTTTGGAGAGAGTACTTTTAAGAAAGAAGGGTGTTGCTCAATGGCAAACTCAATTTTTTTCACAATATCATCTACAGATTCATTGTCGTAATCAATTTCTAATGGTTCTTTTATCACCATTGATTGCAAAACATTCTTACGTTTAATGTTCAATCCCTTTTTATCAAATGATCTTCTAAATCCGTCAATCACAATTGGAACTACGATTGGCTTATATGTCTTAATAATATGTGCTGTTCCTCTTCGAATTGGTTTAAAAGGCGTTGTAGTTCCCTGCGGAAATGTAATTACCCATCCATCTTCAATTGCTTTACCAATATTGGTGATATCTGAGTTTTTCACTTGCCTATTTACATCTTTACCTGCGCTCCTCCAGGTTCTATCAATAGAAACCGATCCCGTATATGCAAAAATCTTAGGTAAAAATCCGGAACGCATGGTTTCTCCTGCAGCTACGTAATATATATTTAGTTTAGGTTGCCAGATGTATCCCACATTTTTGATAGAATCATCTCTACCTTTTAAGGCGGCATTGAAAACATGTAACATCGCAGCTACATCTGCAAAATATGTCTGATGATTAGAGATAAACAATACTTTCTCTCCTGGGAGTCTTCGGATGATGTCTGTTCCTTCAATTTGTAGATTATTAAAGCTTCGGTATCGACCGTGGGAAACAACTCCTAAAATACGGATTAACCACTTTTTGATAAATAAATAATGTCCAAATGGATTCCTCTGAAATAAAGGCATTCAAAAGTTTAGTTTAGATGAAAAACAAAAGTACAAAACAAAGTTAAAATAGGTCTCTAATTTCCGCAAGCATCATTGCGGTTGCCCCCCAAACAATCTGTTTATCAAAATAAAAACATGGAACATTAGTCTTCCCCATATACGAGGTTTGCATCGGGAATTCCTTAATGTTATCATCGTTAAGTAATTCATTTAAAGGGATTTCAATCAATTTACTCACTTCATGATTGGTAATGAATTTAGGCTTTTTTTCACTGAACCCTAAGAAAGGTGTAGCGAGAAAATTACTGGGCGGAATGTAAACATCCGTCATTTCTTTAAAAACAGAAACTGAATTCACATCGATACCTACCTCCTCTTCAGCTTCTCTCAATGCTGTCTGCATTTTTGAATTATCACCTTCTTCAATTTTTCCTCCTGGAAAACTAATCTGAGCGGAATGCTTACCGTTGTAATTGGCCCGTTGAGTTAGGAGAAAACGAGTTGAATTATTGTCATCGGGATAAAATAAAGCCAAAACTGCTGCTTCTTTCGGATGACTTGCTTTAATTTTTTCTAAAGAATATTTTAATCTGAGTTTAGGGGCCAATTTAAATTGTGAATCCAATCCTCCTAGAGGAGCTTTCTCGATCTCCTTTGTTAATGCTAAAAACTGATTGAAATCCAAATCCGATTCTTTTACTATGTTTGTAAAAACGAAGATAATTCATTTTGGCAAGACATTTGTTTCTTGATAAGTATGGATAAAAAGTATAAAAAATTAATCATCAGCATTGTGATGGATGCGATTGGAATGATTCCAATCCCATTTCTTGATTTTATTTGGGCTCCTATTTCAGGATTTATAATGACGAGATTATATAAGGGAACAAAAGGTAGAATAGCCGGATTTATAAATGTTTTGGAAGAGATCTCTCCGTTTTTGGATTTCATTCCAACCTTCACTTTAATGTGGATTTACACGAACTTCATTGATCCAGAAGAAGTACAAAATGAAGTTGATGAGAAAGAAAAATTACCCTAGGATTTAAACAGAAAACCTAGGCCAATTTTCTTTAAAAACTTCTTTTCAAAATTCCAGAAAAACTGAAATTGCCCAAATATCCATCCGACGATAGGCAGCGTTAATTGATAAATCGGGAAAATTAAAAGAATTCGAATTGGCCAATAAATCCAACCGCTCATTGTAACCTCAGAAATTCCGAAAAATTCACAAACCGGTTGTGCCACCCATGCAGCAAATGAGCCATTTATGGCAAATACAATCAGAATGGCAATAATGGCCCAATTATTTTTAATACCCCACTTAGCTTTTAACCGTTCCAGCATCTTTCGAAGTTGTTTTAAACATCAACCATAATCCGATGGCTACCAAAGGAATACTTAAAACCTGCCCGGTATTTAACGAATTAAATACCCAGTCTTCTCTACCATCAACTTGGGCCTCTTTTAGGAATTCAATAAAAAATCGTAGTGACCACAGTACAGCCATAAAAAGACCAAATAAGTATCCTAATTTTTGTTTTTTATCTGTTTTCCAATAGATGAACCACATCACAAAAAATAATATCAGGTAACTGAAGGCTTCATATAATTGGGTTGGATGTCTGGCGAAATCCTCTCCATTTGCTTTAAAGATCACACCAAAATTAGTTCCCGTAGGCTTTCCTACGATTTCTGAATTAAAGAAATTTCCAAAGCGGATAAAGAATCCCGCTAAGGCTACCATAATTGCCAAACGATCTAGAATGAATAACCAAGGCTTTTGTAAATGCTTTTTTGCATAAAAGTACATGGCCAAAATAATAGTTATGGCTGCTCCGTGGCTTGCGAAGCCAGTGAAACCGGTAAATTTCCAAGTTCCTCCCAATTTTTTAAATGGAATGATAATTTCTAACAGGTGATCTTGATAGTAATCCCAACTGTAGAAAAATACATCTCCCAATCGCATTCCAATCAACATAGAAATAAAGGTATACATGAATAAATTATCCAATTTTTCAACCGGAATTTCATCTTTGATATAGATTTTCTTCATGAGGTGTAGGCCTAATAAAAAGGCCGCGATAAACATTAAGCTATACCATCTAATGGTGAAAAAACCAAGATTAATTCCTAAAGAAGGATCCCATTCTACTGCTAAGAAATGCATCATATAATTATTTTTTTTCTGGTACTGGATCGTACCCACTGCCACCCCAAGGGTTGCAACTTATTATTCTTTTTATGGCTAACCAGCCACCGTAGAATAACCCATGTTTTTTAAGCGCTTCCAGACTATACTGGGAACAAGTTGGGGAATACCTACAAGTTGGTGGTGTTAGCGGTGATATAACCGTTTGATAGAATCGAATTATAAGGATAAAGGGATATGTAAGGATTTTTTTCAACGGAAATTAACTCATTAATTAATTGAAAATGTTGTTCCTTCTCTCCCATCTTTTAATTGAATACCTAATTCTAATAATTCATCACGAATTTGATCAGATAAGGCCCAATCTTTATTTTCTCTTGCCTTTTTACGAAGCTCAATTAGCAATTCAACTGTTCCTTTAAGTTTATCGGAATTATCATTCGTGCTATCGTCAAACAGTCCAAGAACATCATTAATGAAAGCCTGCATTTTGGAGGTAAAGAGCACCAAATCTTCCTGAGTCAAACTTCCTTTACCAGTCTTCATTTGATTAATGAATTTCACTCCTTCAAACAAATTAGAGATTAATACGGGTGTATTAAAATCATCATTCATCGCGTCATAACATGAACTTATCCAAGTATTAACATCAAAAGAAGAGGATTTTGAAGCCGTAGCCGATTCTAGATATCTTAGCGCCTCCATTAACTTAGAATGACCTTTTTCTGCTGCTAGTAAAGCTTCACCAGAAAAGTCTAAAACACTTCGATAGTTAGCTTGCATGATAAAGAAGCGCACAACACTCGCTGAAAAAGCCTTTGGTAAAATAGTATTCTCTCCTGTCAGGATTTGATTCGGAAGAATATAATTACCTGTAGATTTCGCCATTTTCTGACTATTCAGCAATAGCATATTGGTATGCATCCAATAATTAACAGGTTTTATTCCACTACAAGTTTGAGATTGTGCAATTTCACACTCATGATGCGGAAATTTTAAATCCATTCCTCCACCGTGAATGTCGAATTGTTCACCTAAGTATTTTGTGCTCATTACAGAACATTCCAAATGCCATCCTGGAAAACCATCACTCCATGGCGACGGCCATCTCATGATGTGTTTTTCATCAGCCTTTTTCCAAAGCGCAAAATCTTGAGGATTTCGCTTATCCGACTGACCATCAAGCGTTCTGGTATTGTGAATTAAATCTTCTATTTTTCTTCCCGATAATATTCCGTAATGATTGGCTTCGTTATATTTTAAAACATCAAAATATACAGAGCCATTGACTTCGTAAGCAAACCCTTTATCCATGATTTCTTTAATCATTTCAATTTGCTCAACAATATGACCAGTTGCTGTGGGTTCAATACTTGGTGGTAAGAAGTTGTAATTCTTCAACACATCATGAAAATCAACTGTATACATTTGAACCACTTCCATCGGTTCAAGTTCTTCCAATCTTGCCTTTTTCGAAATTCGATCTTCACCTTCATCAGCATCATTTTCTAAATGCCCCGCATCTGTGATATTACGAACATATCGCACTTTATAGCCTAAATGAAGTAAATAACGATAAACAACATCAAAGAACATAAAGGTTCTTACATTCCCTATATGGGCATTGCTATACACCGTAGGTCCACAAACATACATTCCAACATAACCTTCGGTTAGTGGTGTAAAGTCTTCTTTAGACTTGCTTAGCGAATTGTAAATTTTAAGCTGGTTTGATTTGTATAACTCCATTAAAAAAGCGACTATTATCGGCCGATAAAGATAGGCACTTTAAAAAGAATAGGGAAATGGAATTATCGGAAGTTTGTTTAAGAAAATCTTAAAGTAATAGTGGTCAATAGACTAATTTTTTACCAATAATTGACTGTATTTCCCTTTAATTGCGAAGTTGTTATTACCACTAGCGATGATGAAATTGCCATTCACCTCCTGAGTCTTTTTATCACCTAAAACAATTTTCATGGATGGCTTATTTGGATACCACGGTGATTTCTCGGTAATATCATACTTCAACTTTTCTTTGATATTGGTTAAGGTTACTTCTGCATCTGCGTAATCTAAATACAGGTTAAAAGATTCAAAATTTGAAGCAATCGCATCAATAAACAAGTTCCCAAATTTGTGTTTGATATCAACATTTTGATTGATTTTAGCAATCTTAACTTTAGATGAACTGTTTTGCAATTTTGTATTCGTAACTGATGCAATTGTTGCATCAGTTACGTTATTTAAATATAGATTGCTTGAGTAAAGCTCTTCTATAGTTACTGGTGAATAGTAAATTTTCAATTCACCGCCAGCCAAAGCATTAGCATCAAATTTACCATACTTCACACTGCCTGAGGCAACCGTTTTCGGTAATTTGACTTTACAGTGACGAGTATTTAAATCGAATGTGGCTTTCGTTGGCACCTTAATCTCAATTTTCTTGGTGATTTTCACCTTCTTACCATTAATGGTTAAGTTATTTTGATCTGCACTGTAGCTAAATTTCAATTTCTCTAATTCCTTTTTAGCTTTCTCTAGAGACTTTTTAATTTTCTCTTTATCAATTTTTACCTTTAGACGATTCTCCTCGATTTTTTTTCGGATTTCTTCTTTGGATTTAGCTAACTCTTTGCGCATTTTCTCTCTTTCCAACTTCATTTTCGACTGAAACTCTTTATACTCCTTCGTCTTTTTAAAGTCTTCCCATTCCTTCTTAGATTTAATGGTGATTTTTTTATCGCCATCTTTCCAAGTAAAGTTGTATTCTCCATCTTTTCCGACCCATTTATCGAAATCTCCAAGATTTTCTAATGATTCTAAGCTCTCCATGATTTTCAAATCTTTGAGGTCAAAATCAAAATTAAAATCCATATCTGGCACTACGATGGCATCGAAATTTTCAAAATCGATATCTGGCATCACAAAGTTTTGATCATTAAAGAAAACGAAGTCATTTTTAAATGGGAATTTATTATTTCCCTGAGCAGAAATCCGGACTTTAGATTTATTCCCTAAGGCCTCCAAATTCCAGCCTTTAAAGTACTTCTCAGCTTCATCTTTGGTTAACCCTTCGATTTCTATGTAGGCTTTTACCTGAACTTGATTTTTGTTCCAAGTAGTGACATTGATATCGCAATGCGCTGCATTTATTTCTACCTCAACATCCTTTTGAACATTAAAAGTGTCTGTAAAAGTTTTATCAAATTTTTGCCCAAATGTTTGTCCAACAAAACTAAATGCTAGACCTAAAATAAGCAGTTTAAATGTGTATTTCATTTTGTTTTTTGTTTAACGTATTTAACTTTTTTAATTGTTTTTGTAAACGTTGCAACAGTTGTAGTCGTAATTGTAAATTACTTATTAATGCATTTATAGTAACATCGTTAACTCCTTTTGTATTGAGTTCTTGAGTTAGCGAGTTATACTCGTTTGTTAATTCGGCAATTTTGATTAGATACTCATCAATAACATCTTTATTCTCATCATTTAAATCGAGTTCACTAATTGCCAGGTTGATACTATTTACATAGTAACTCTCGATAGTATTTAGTTCTGGAGAAATATTACCTAAAGTGATGGTTTTATCAGTCTGGGTATCATCCTCTATCTGTTTATTCGGATAAAATTGAATAGCCAGTGTAATCAGTAGTGCAAATGATGCCGCCATAGACAACCATTTCACAAAGTTTGTCTTTTTTGCAGGCTTTTGATGCTGATGCAATTCTTTCTGAAGTAGATTCTCAAATTTAGTTGAGTGATCTACAGACAATTTGCTTTCTTCATCTTTATAATTTTCAAACAAATCTCTAATATCTTGCTGCATAACTACTTGATTTTAATTTTTCCTTTAATAATCTTTTTCCTCGCAATAAATGCGTTCTAGATGTATTTGCTGTAATTCCAAGTATTTGTGAAATTTCATCATGATCATATCCCTCAAAAAGGTACAATGACAATACCAGTCTATATTTTTCTTTCAATTCATTCATGGCACTTCTTACTTCATCTGCAGTGATTGTTCCATCTACCTTCCAATCTTCATCGTCGACAACCCTAAGAGTTTCTTCATTCATAGAAATTAATTCCAATTTCTTTTTCTTTAAAGCATCAATACTTTGATTAATGACGATTCGTTTCAGCCATGCTCCGAAAGGAACTTCATTTTTATATCGATCTATATTCTTGAAGGCTTTAATGAATGCCTCTTGCATAATATCCTCGGCCAGAAAGGAATCATTTACATATCGATTAGCAACCACAAACATGGCTTTGCAGTATAAATTATACAATTGCATTTGAGCCTTTGCATTGTTGTCTCTGCACTGATTAATAATCGTTTGGTGTTGCTGTTTGACCAATGTATTTTCTAATTAGTTATCTTAAATACGATTCAAATTTCACAATGTTGCAAAATTTATAATTAAATTTACGTATTCTCATTTATATGGCTAAAAAGACATCAGCATTGCACGAGAAAGACGGAGTCATTAAACCCAATTCTACTCAGAAAAAGAGTATTGATATCATAAAAAAGAAAAGGGCTAAGAAGAATTCTGTCGAAGAATATGTTAAACATATCATTGATGGTGATATTACTTATTTAAGCAAAGCCATAACACTTATTGAAAGTACAAATCCTAAACATCAGGCGATTGCTAACGAAATTATTGATCAATGTTTACCACATGCATCTCAATCTGTGCGCATTGGTATTACTGGGGTTCCTGGGGTTGGGAAGAGTACTTTTATTGAAGCTTTTGGTAAACATCTTACTAGTCAAGGTAATAAAATTGCAGTTTTAGCTGTCGATCCAAGTAGTACCGTAAATAAGGGAAGTATTCTTGGAGATAAAACCAGAATGGAACAGCTAGTGACTGATGAAAATGCTTTTATTCGTCCTTCTCCTTCAGGATCAACTTTAGGAGGCGTTGCTAGAAAAACAAGAGAAACTATTGTGCTTTGCGAGGCTGCAGGATTCGATACTATTATTATTGAAACCGTTGGTGTTGGCCAATCTGAAACAATGGTACACTCCATGGTAGACTTCTTTTTATTGTTGAAACTTGCAGGTGCCGGAGATGAATTACAGGGTATTAAACGCGGAATCATAGAAATGGCAGATGCTATTGTGATTAATAAGGCGGATTCTGGTAATGAAAAAAACACCAAAATAGCTCGTACCGAATTCGCAAGGGCACTTCACTTATATCCCGTTAAGGAATGTGAATGGCAGCCAAAAGTGTTGACAGCAAGTGCGTTACATAACAAAGGTATACAGGAAGTTCATGATATGATTCAGGAGTATCTCAATTTAACTTGCGAAAATCGATATTTTGAATCGAGACGAAATGAACAAAACAAATTTTGGCTATTCACTACCATTGAAGAACAATTAAAATCCAATTTTTATCAGAATCCTGAAATCAAAAAAGAATTACAATTGGAAATTGAAAAGATTGAAAAAGGAAAGACGACACCGTTTAATGCTGCCAAAAGGCTATTAAATCTGTAATTCATGAAAAACTTTATTCTTGTTTTTTGGATTTTATTATTGTTTCCAATATCTCCCTTGAATGCCCAAAAGACTACATCTACTAGTTCTATTTACAGTTTCAAAAAAAGGCATCCTTACGGAATTGGCAAATGGTATCAAGGAAGAGAAATTGCATATGTAATGGGTTGGCAAGGAATTGATTGGCTCGAACGTGATGAACGAGAATCTGAGGAAAAAACCTCAATACTAATCAAGAATATGAGTATTAAACGCACGGATATAATTGCTGATATCGGTGCCGGATCTGGATATCATGTATTCATAATGGCTCCCATGGTATCAGAGGGGAATGTATATGCTGTTGACATACAACCTGAAATGTTACAGGCAATAGCTTCTAATACATTATTTCAGAAAAATAATAACATAAAACTGATTCGTGGATCAGAAAAATCTGTTCATCTACCAGAGAATACTTTCGATAAAATCTTAATGGTAGATGTTTATCATGAGTTTAATTTTCCGTTTGAAATGATGCAATCGATTCGCAAGGCAATGAAAAAGAACGGTGAAATTTACTTAATCGAATATAGAGGCGAAGATCCTTCTGTCCCCATAAAGAAGTTACATAAGATGAGTGAAAAACAAGCAGTTAAAGAAATGAAAATTGCAGGTTTTCGCTTAAAGAAGAATATTGACAACCTCCCTTGGCAGCACTGTATGGTTTTTGTCAAGTCTAACTAATATTACTCCATATTTTAGATTCTCGTGAAAGCTTGTCATAGGTATTTCGAATTGATTCATTTTCTTCTGATATCAAATTCGGATCTGCTTTCAATAATTTTATTACTGAATTTCGCGCCCTTGAAAGAATAACATTATCGGTTGATAAATTGGCAATTTTAAAATTCAACATTCCGCTTTGTTGGGTTCCCATGATATTTCCTGGTCCTCGAAGTTTTAAATCAACTTCTGCAATTTTGAATCCGTCGTTTGTCGACACCATCGTTTGTAGTCGCTCCTTCCCTTCTGCACTAACTTTATGATCAGCTAGAAGAATACAATAACTTTGAGAGGATCCTCGCCCTACTCTTCCGCGTAATTGGTGTAATTGCGATAATCCGAAGCGCTGTGCACTCTCGATCACCATTACACTCGCATTTGGAACGTTTACACCTACTTCGATCACTGTAGTAGCTACCATGATTTGAGTTTGTTTTTTAATGAAGCGTTGCATTTCAAAATCTTTATCCTCTGGCTTCATTTTACCATGAACAACACTTACCTGATATTTTGGTCTTGGAAACTCTCTTAAAATACTATCATACCCATCCATCAAATCTTTATAATCTAGAGTTTCGGACTCTTCAATTAACGGATAAACAATATACACCTGTCTTCCTTTAGCTATTTCTTCTTTAAGAAACCGATAGACTCCTAATCGGTTTTTATCGGTTCTTAGAACGGTTTTCACATCTTTACGACCCGGAGGTAATTCATTAATAACAGAAACATCAATATCTCCATAAAGCGTCATGGCTAAGGTTCGCGGAATAGGAGTTGCGGTCATCACAAGGATGTGTGGCGGATTTCCATTATCCAAATGCTGATTTTTGTGCCATAATTTTGCACGTTGCTTCACTCCAAAACGATGTTGTTCATCGATAATGGCTAAGCCCAATTTATTGTACTTCACTACATCTTCCAATAATGCGTGAGTTCCAATCAATATTTTTAATTGACCGTTTTCCAAATTCGTATGGATTTCCTTCCTACGTTTTGTTTTGGTAGATCCTGTCAACAACGCAATTGGCACATTCATTTCTGATAATAATTCAGATAAAGACTCAAAGTGTTGTGTCGCTAAAATTTCTGTAGGAGCCATTAAAGTCGCCTGATATCCATTATCAATGGCTAATAACATTGCTAATAAAGCCACAATTGTCTTTCCAGATCCCACGTCTCCCTGAAGCAAGCGATTCATATGAGCTCCGTTACCAACATCTTTTCGAATCTCCTTTAAAACTCTTTTTTGCGCATTGGTTAAATCAAAAGGAAGTTGATTTCGATAAAAGTCATTGAATAATGAACCAACCTTTTCGAATCGATATCCTCTTAGCCTTTCTTTATTAATTAAGTTCTTTTTAATGAGTTGTAGCTGTAAAAAGAAAAGCTCTTCAAACTTTAATCTTTCTTGCGCTTGTGCCAGTTGTTGTTGATTCTTCGGAAAATGAATTCCGATTAAAGCTTCCTTTTTAGATATAAATTGATTTTCCTTGAGGATACTAGAAGATAGAGTCTCACGAACTGGAATACTTTGAATCTCCTTAAAAAGGGTTTCTATATAGCCTCTAAATACTTTATTTGATATTCCAGCATTGGTTAACTTTTCTGTAGAATTATAAACCGGTTGCATGGAGCTCTGTAATTTCTTTTTATACTCGGTTAACAACTCCATTTCTGGATGTGGAATACTAAAAGAACCATTAAAGTGATTCAATTTTCCAAATACAACATAGGGTTGATTAATTTTGATGTACTTCTGTATCCATTTCTGACCTCGGAACCATACCAATTCCATAGTTCCGGTATTATCTTGAAAGGTCGCAACCAATCTACTTCCGCGTTTTTGATTGACTGTTTTTAGTTGCGTAATTCTTCCAACGATTTGAACCTCGGCATTAGTTGGCAATAAATCAGAAATCTTATAAAACTTAGTTTTATCAATATATCGAAAGGGAAACGTGAAGAGTAAATCGTTACATGTTTTAATACCTAGTTCCTCAAATAATAAAGCAGCTTTTTGCAAGCTGATACCTTTAATATAAGTTACTGGATGTTGGAGATTCATGATGATCAATTGTAAGACGAAAATAAAAAATAAGTGTCAACAAAATAAATTTGAAATCGACAATCATTGCTTAGCTAATATTAAATGTATCTTTGCACTCCTATTATATATATGAGACTTCACAGAAATTTAGTTTTTCCGGTTATTGACAGTATTTATGATATTTTCAACGACGGAGTCTACGCAGATAAAGCCGTAGAGAAAGCATTGAAAAGAGATAAGCGCTGGGGTGCTCGTGATCGGAAATTTGTAGCTGAGACCATTTACGAACTAGTTCGTTGGATGCGACTGTATGCCGAAATCGCCCAAGTTAAGCCTCCATTTTCCCGCGACAAGATTTGGCGCATATTTGCTGTATGGTGTGTATTGAAAGGAATTCAACTACCCGATTGGAATCAATTACAGGATGTTCCAAAGCGACGCATTAAAGGACGATTTGATGAACTTACCAAAACCAGAAAATTTCGCGAATCCATCCCCGATTGGATTGATGAACTAGGTGTTTCAGAACTTGGAGAGACAATTTGGACTAAAGAAATTAAGGCTCAGAATCAGCAGGCAGATGTAATCTTAAGAGTGAATACACTTAAAATCAGCAAAGAACGATTACAAAAAATATTAGCAACTGATGATATTCAAACTCAATCTGTAAAAGCCTACCCTTCTGCTCTTCTTCTGGTAGAAAGGGCTAATGTATTTAAAACAGAAGCTTTTAAAAAAGGCTTTTTTGAAGTGCAAGACGGATCCTCACAATTAGTTGCTCCGTATTTAGATGTTGAACCTGGTATGCGAGTTGTCGATGCTTGTGCAGGTGCTGGTGGTAAATCATTGCATATCGCTTCTTTAATGGAGAACAAAGGGCAAATTATTGCCATGGATATTTATGAAAGTAAATTAAAAAAATTGAAAGTTCGAGCAAAACGAAACGGTGTTCACAATATCGAAACAAGGGTAATTGAATCTACAAAAGCCTACAAAAAATTATTACAAAAAGCCGATAGAGTCTTGATTGATGCACCCTGTTCTGGTCTTGGAGTTTTAAAAAGGAATCCGGATGCAAAATGGAAATTGGAACCAGACTTTATAGATAATATCAAACAAGTGCAACAAGAAGTACTTCAGAATTACTCTAAAATGGTTAAACCTGGAGGAAAATTAGTCTATGCGACCTGCTCTGTATTACCATCAGAAAATAGACAACAAGTTGATTTCTTTTTAAATTCTGAATTAGGTGCCGATTTTCAATTGGTTAAGGATCAGTCTATTTTGGCTCATCAATCGGGATTTGATGGCTTTTATATGGCCCAGTTAGTACGAAAATAAGTCTTGTTAAAAACCTAGTGAATAACCTTCTTAAATTGAGTTTCCTTCCTCCTATTTAATTATAAAAAAGACTTAAATTTGTGCTTTAATTTTTAACCTAGGGGAAGCATGATTCACTTCTTTGGAAATGTCGATTCAAAAGTTTTTGCTTTAAAGACTTCAGACGAACTTTCAACCGAAACTATTTCAAAATTAACTTGGTTATTCGGTAATGCATCAAAAATAAACGTGGCGTCCCTAGACGCCTTTTTTGTTGGCCCTCGCGCCAGTATGATCACCCCATGGAGTACCAATGCCGTTGAGATTACTCAAAATATGGGTATTAATGACATTCAAAGAATTGAGGAATTTATTGCTGTTTCAGAAGATTTTTCTGATTTCGATCCGATGATTTCTCAGAAGTATCAAAGCTTACATCAAGACATTTTTACCATCAATATTGAACCGGAACCGGTTCTTGAAATTGAGGATATTGAAGCCTATAATCAACAGGAAGGATTGGCCTTGAGTCCGGAAGAAGTAACCTATCTTGAAGAATTGGCGACAAAACTTGGAAGAAAACTTACCGATTCTGAAGTATTTGGCTTTAGTCAAGTGAATTCTGAACACTGTAGACATAAAATTTTCAATGGGACATTTATAATTGATGGTGAAGAGAAACCAACTTCCTTATTCAAGCTAATTAAAAAAACTTCTCAAGAACATCCAAACGACATTGTATCGGCATACAAAGACAACGTTGCCTTTATTAAAGGTCCGAGAGTGACCCAATTCGCTCCAAAATCTGCTGATAAACCTGAATTTTATGAAAACACTGAATTTGATTCGGTAATTTCATTAAAAGCTGAAACTCATAATTTCCCTACTACCGTAGAGCCTTTTAATGGTGCTGCTACCGGATCTGGTGGTGAAATTCGTGACCGTTTGGCTGGTGGAAAGGGATCTATCCCATTGGCTGGAACGGCAGTTTATATGACTTCCTACTCTCGATTAGAAGAAAATAGACCATGGGAACAAAAGTTTGAAGCCAGAGATTGGTTGTATCAAACTCCGATCGATATATTAATCAAGGCCTCTAATGGTGCTTCTGATTTCGGAAATAAATTTGGGCAACCGTTAATTGCCGGATCTGTTCTCACTTTTGAACATCAGGAAAATGATCAGTTATTAGGATTCGATAAAGTGATTATGCTTGCGGGCGGAATCGGATATGGAAAACAAGAACAGGCATTGAAAGATATTCCGAAGAAAGATGATAAAATCGTAATTCTTGGTGGTGATAACTATAGAATCGGAATGGGAGGCGCTGCCGTATCGTCTGCAGATACTGGGGAATTCTCTAGCGGATTGGAATTAAATGCGGTTCAACGTTCGAATCCGGAAATGCAAAAAAGAGTTGCCAACACCATTCGTGCAATGGTAGAAAGCGAAGAAAACACAATTGTTTCCATTCATGATCATGGAGCTGGTGGTCACTTGAACTGTTTATCAGAATTGGTTGAAGATACTGGCGGATTGATTGATATGGATAAACTTCCGGTGGGTGACCCTACCCTGTCATCCAAAGAGATCATCGGAAATGAATCTCAAGAACGAATGGGATTGGTTATTGATGAAACTCAGATTGAAAAACTTCAAAAAATCGCCGAAAGAGAAAGATCACCAATGTATACCGTTGGAGATGTTACTGGTGATGATCAATTTGTTTTTGAATCAAAAACTCGAAACGAAAAGCCAATGAATCTTGGCCTAGAGGATATGTTTGGTTCTTCTCCAAAAACCATAATGAAAGACGAAACTGTTGCAGTCAATTTTCAACAGCCTCAATATTCAAAAGAACAATTTGAAACTTATTTAACTCAGGTATTACAATTAGAAGCCGTGGCTTGTAAAGATTGGTTAACAAATAAGGTAGACCGTTGTGTTGGCGGACGTGTGGCTAAACAACAGTGTGCTGGTGCTTTACAATTGCCATTGAACAATGTAGGGGTCATGGCTCTTGATTTTGGCGGTAAAGAAGGAATTGCGACAAGTATTGGCCACTCTCCTATATCCGGATTAATCCATCCGCAAGCCGGAAGCAGAAATTCAATTACCGAAGCCTTAACAAATATCATTTGGGCACCTTTAAAAGATGGTTTAACATCGGTTTCGTTATCTGCGAATTGGATGTGGCCATGTAAAAATAAAGGTGAAGATGCGAGATTATATAGTGCGGTTGAAGCTGTCTCTGATTTTTCAATTGAATTAGGAATAAACGTTCCGACTGGAAAAGATTCATTGTCGATGAAACAGAAATACAAAGACAAAGAAGTCATCGCTCCTGGAACTGTAATTATATCCGCAGCAGGGAACTGTTCAGAAATTTCAAAAGTTGTTGAGCCTGTTTTTCAATCAGGAAAAGGAAGTATTTATTACATCAATGTTTCTAAGGATGATTACAAACTAGGCGGAAGTTCATTCAATCAAATTGTCAATTCAATTGGTACTGATGCTCCTGATGTTACTGATGCAGCTCATGTTAAAAATGTATTTAATACACTTCAGGATTTAATCAAAGCTGATAAAATTTCTGCAGGTCACGATGTAGCTTCTGGTGGATTAATCACCACATTATTAGAGCTTTGCTTCGCTGAAACAAATATTGGTGCTGATTTAGAGTTATCAGAATTAAACGAGAATGATTCAGTGAAATTATTATTCGCAGAAAATACCGGAATCGTTTTCCAAGGTGATGAAACCATCGAATCAGTTTTATCAAACAATGAAATTGAATTTGTAAAAATTGGTGAGGTCACAAATCAGCCAAGTTTGAATATAAAAAACAATGCAGATTCATTCGAACTTGATATCGAGACATATAGAGAAACTTGGTATAAAACATCCTTTTTATTAGATCAAAGACAAACGGCTAATAATTTGGCTAAGGATCGATATGTGAATTACAAGAATCAGCCATTGAAATATGTATTCCCATCTAATTTTACAGGCAAACTACCAACATTTGACAGTTTAAGAAGACCAAAAGCAGCTATTTTAAGAGAAAAAGGAAGTAATTCTGAGAGAGAAATGGCGCATGCCATGTATTTAGCTGGATTTGATGTTAAAGACGTGCATATGACGGATTTAATTTCTGGCCGTGAAACTTTAGAAGATATTCATTTCTTAGGTGCTGTAGGAGGTTTCTCCAACTCTGATGTTTTAGGATCTGCGAAAGGATGGGCCGGTGCAATCAAATACAATGAAAAAGCGAATAAGGTAATTCAAAAGTTTTTTGAACGTGAGGATACTTTATCTGTTGGAATTTGTAACGGATGTCAACTATTTATGGAGCTGGATTTAATCAACCCAGAACATGAGACTCATGGTAAAATGACCTTCAACGATTCTCACAAACACGAAAGTTCCTTTACTTCTGTAAACATCCAAAAGAATAATTCTGTAATGCTTTCTTCGTTAGCTGGGACAACGCTTGGCGTATGGATTTCTCATGGAGAAGGAAAGTTTAGTTTACCGTACAGTGAAGATCAGTACAATATTGTTGCGAAATATGGATATGACGGTTATCCGGCAAATCCAAATGGTTCTGACTTTAATACAGCAATGCTTTCAGACAAAACGGGAAGACACCTAGTCACAATGCCTCATATCGAACGATCTATTTTCCAATGGAATTGGGCAAATTACCAAGCTGACCGAAAGGATGAAGTTTCTCCTTGGCTAGAAGCTTTTGTGAATGCAAAAAATTGGGTTTTAAAGCGTTCATAAACATAGTTTAATTTTTTTTTAAGGGTAAACGTGTATATTAGAGAGTAAAGATTCCAACTGTGCAAGGACTAAATTGTAGCGTTTCTTTTTAAAAAATTTATTTGGATAAACCTTAATTCCAATACCTTTTTAAATAGCTAAATGTCACAATCTAAAATCTAAGTTGTCTTTAAATAAATAATACTTGTTACACATGAAAAAAATTATTCTTTTAGCCTTTGCATTGTTTATTCAACAAGCAGTTATTTCTCAAACAAAAATTGATGCATCAGATATTTTAGAAGATATCAAGAACGGGAAGGATGTAGTACTAAAAAATGTTACTATTGATGGAGTTCTGGATCTAACCTACATGGATGAAGCTTTAGAAAAACTTCCAAAAAAGAAAAAGAGAAGTTGGTGGGGAAATAACAATTACTCGAACAAAATTGAAAAAATAATCGATGTAAACTTATCTTTTGAGAGCTGTACATTTAATGAAGATGTCTTAGCTTATATCCCTGATGAAGATTCAGGATATACATTCACGGCCAGTTTCGAAAAAGAAGCCATTTTTAAAAATTGTAAATTCGAAGGAAAGGCAATGTTTAAGTACTCAACTTTTGAGAAAAACAGTGATTTCTCTGGATCAGGATTTCAAGAAGACAGCACATTTAAATATGCGAAATTCGATAGAGATATAAGTTTTGAAAACACCAGATTTGTTGAAATTGCAACTTTTAAATACGCGAAATTCGATAATAATGTAAGTTTTGCAAATTCAATTTTCGAAGACTCAGCGGTTTTTAAATACACAAACTTTTACGACGGTGTTTCTTTTGAAAACACAAATTTTGAAGAGGACCTTAACATCAAATACATGAAAGTAAGAGGTGATTTTAATATCTCAAAAATGAAGGTGGCCTACTCTATCGATTCAAAGTACACCAAGATTAATGGAAAAGATTTTAATAAATACCTTTTAGATAGAAACTAAAAGAACTCAAATCATATTTACCAAAGGCTGAAGTAATTTTCAGTCTTTTTTATTTTTTAGTATTTTGTAAAGCCAAACTGCTAAACAAACTACATGGAAATTAAACGGATTTTTGATTTTGCATATCATCAACTGCAAAAAGCGCCTCAAGAAAATTGCTTTAATTACAAAAAGAATAATAAATGGGTTTCTATCAGTACCCAAGAATATATTGATAACGCTAATAAAGTAAGTGCTTCTTTATTAAAGCTGGGCATTCAACCCAATGATAAAATTGCGGTCATCACAACGAATAACCACCCGCATTGGCATGTTTTAGACATTGGGGTAACACAGATAGGTGCTCAGAATGTTCCGTTATATGCGACATTATCAGCAAAAGATTATGCCTATATTCTAGAACATTCCGATTCAAAATATTGTTTTGTTTCTGATGAGGAACTTTATAAAAAGGTAAAATCAGTTCAAAATAAGACCGGACTAAAGGGCGTTTATTATTTAGTAGAAAATGACACTGAAGACAGTTGGGATCAATTTTTAAATATTGGTTCTTCTGAAGATTTAAGTGTGGCTATTGAAGAAAGGAAAAACGCCGTTCAAGACACCGATCTAGCTACAATCATTTATACCAGTGGAACAACAGGTACTCCTAAAGGAGTTATGCTTTCCCATCGTAATATCGTTTTCACATCATTAGCTACTGCAAAGGTATTAGATTTGAATGACGATGCGAAGCGAATCGTAAGTTACTTACCAATCTGCCATATTTTTGAAAGAGCAGCTTCTTACTATAATCAGTTAGTTTCATTAGAAGTATATTTCGCAGAAAGTATTGAAACCATTGGAGATACAATTCGAGAAACAAAACCACATTATTTAGCTGTGGTTCCTAGACTACTTGAAAAGATTTTTGACAAAATCATGGATAAAGGTAGTCAGTTGGATGGCGCAAAAAAAAAGTTATTTTTCTGGGCAGTAGAGTTGGCTAAAAAATTTGAACCTTACGGTAAAAATGGAGCTTGGTACCATTTCAAACTGAAGATAGCAAACGCTTTAATATTTAAAAAATGGAGAGAAGCATTAGGAGGTGAATTACAATTTATGGTATGCGGTAGTGCTCCTTTACAACCAAGATTGATTCGAATCTTTACCGCTGCCAACATTCCAATTTTTGAAGGGTACGGAATGACAGAATCCTCTCCTGGAGGAACTGTGAATGATTTGAGAAACGGAGGTTTTAGAATTGGTTCGGTAGGAAAACCTATTGAAGGGGTTACAGTAAAAATTGCTGAAGACGGCGAAATTTTATTGAAAGGTGAAAATGTGATGTTAGGTTACTATAAAAATGAAGAACTAACTAAAAAAACAATTACAGACGGATATTTACATACCGGCGATATCGGAAAAGTTGATGATGACGGATTTTTATACATCACAGACCGAAAGAAAGAAATGTTTAAGACTTCCGGTGGTAAATATATTGCACCTGCTGCTTTAGAAAGTGAATTGAAACAATCTCGATTTATTGAGCAGGTAATGGTAATTGGTGAAGGTCAAAAAATGCCTGCTGCATTAATTCAAGTGAATTTTGAATTTGTAAATGAATGGGCAAAACGAAAAGGTCACAAAATCGATGATGTTTCTACCGATAAAAGATTGATTAAACGCATTCAAGAAGAAGTTGATCATTATAATCAAAAGTTTGGAAAATGGGAACAAATTAAGAAGTTCGAAATCACTCCCGATGAGTGGACTATTGATGACGGTCTTTTAACTCCTACTCTAAAAATGAAGCGAAAAAACATCCGAAGCAAATACAAAGCACTCTACGATAAGATTTATGTATAATTCATATGAATTGACTATGGTTTAGATATTGCGAAATAGATGTAGTTTTTGTATTTTTCAACGTTTAAAAATTATTACATGCCAACAGAGATTACGCGATTATTTGATTTCCCTTATTATCAGCTAGAAACTTACAACTTAAAAGATGCCTTAGTTACCAATTATAATGGGAAATGGCAATCAACTTCAACTCAAGAATATATTGATCTTTCGAATCAGTTAAGTAGAGGATTATTGCGATTGGGTGTTAAACCAAATGATAAAATAGCAGTAATTTCTACCAACAATAGAACAGAATGGAATGTTTGTGATATTGGTATTCTTCAAACAGGTGCACAAAGCGTTCCTATTTACCCTACGATCTCAAAAGAAGATTATGAGTATGTGCTTAATCACTCAGAATCGGTGTATTGTTTTGCATCGGACGAAATGATAGTTGAAAAGCTGAATAAGATTAAAAAGAAAACGAAGCTGAAAGGGATTTTCACTTTTGATGATATTAAAGGAGAAAAAAGTTGGAATGAAGTTTTAGATCTTGGAAAAGATGATAGTAATCAAGCCGAAGTTGAAGCGCTTAAAGATGCGGTAAAACCTGAAGATTTAGCGACTTTAATCTATACATCGGGAACAACTGGACGTCCTAAAGGGGTGATGCTTTCACACAATAATATCGTTACAAATGTATTGGCATCGAAGAACAAAGTTCCATTAGAATATGGGAATTCAAAGGCCTTAAGCTTCTTACCTGTATGTCATATTTTCGAAAGAATGATTTTGTATTTATATCAGTATTGTGGTGTCACCATCTACTTTGCAGAATCGATTGAGAAACTTACAGAAAACGCGCAAGAAGTCAAGCCAAATGTAATGACGGCAGTACCTCGTTTATACGAGAAAATCTTTGATAAGATTATGCTCAAAGGCGAAGAATTGTCTGGAATCAAAAAGAAATTATTCTTCTGGGCTGTTAACCTAGGATTGAAATACGAACCATATGGTAAAAACGGATGGTTATATGAAAAGAAATTAGGTATTGCCAGAAAGTTAATTTTCTCAAAGTGGCAAGCTGCTCTGGGTGGAGAACTATCTTTAATGGTCTCTGGTAGTGCCGCTTTACAACCCAGACTTACCAGAATTTTCGCCGCTGCTGGAATGCCAATAATGGAAGGTTATGGTCTCACAGAAACTTCTCCAGTTGTATCTGTAAATGATCAGAACAATGGCGGATTTAAAATTGGAACCGTTGGAAGAATTATCGAAGACGTTGAAGTAAAAATTGCCAAAAACGGAGAGATTCTTGTTAAAGGACCAAACGTGATGCAGGGGTATTATAAAGATCCAGAAAAAAGTGCAAGTGTACTTAAAAATGGATATTTCCATACTGGGGATAAAGGAGAAATTGACTCGGATGGATTTTTAAAGATTACTGGAAGAACCAAAGAAATGTTCAAGACTTCTGGTGGTAAATATGTGATCCCGACATTATTAGAAGGCCAATTGAAGCAATCCTTATTTATTGAACAAGTAATGGTAGTTGGTGAAGGTGAAAAAATGCCTGCAGCTATTGTTCAACCAAACTTCGAATACATCGTAGAATGGTGTGAAAAAGAAGAATTGAACTTAGGAGAAACCAATGAAGAAATTATTACTTCTGAGGTACTTATCAATAAAATTCAAGAGGAAGTAAACGAGTGCAATAGTCATTTCGGAAAATGGGAGCAGATCAAAAGGTTTGAATTAACTCCAGATGTTTGGTCAATTGATGGCGGGCATTTAACTCCGACAATGAAAATGAAACGGTCTGTGATTAAGAAGATTTACCAAGATCTATACGATAAGATTTATGGGTAGTCCGAAATGGACATCAAACACCGAATTGAGTCAAGTGGTGGTCTAAATGTTTATAAAACATATTATTCCACTCTTGGCTTTTTAATTTTCCTAAAGTGATGGATTTCTTTCCGTCGAAATAATCGCTTCCCAATTTCTGAACCTTCTTGACATTTTCGATTAACCTGGATTTCTCTTCGTCAAAGTTTTTATCATCCGTAACCAAAAATTGTGGAGCGGTTTTACCATTTTTAGGAAAAGGCTTTTCAGAGACAACCAATGGCTTTACAATGAATTTTAAAACTAATCTTGTCAGGAATTTAGGTCTGTTTCTAGAGGTTGAAAAAGCCATCTTATAAGTAACATTGCAATGTGCCAACATTTGAGAAACAGACATCTTTCCCCATTTTGGCTTTGTCTCTGGAGTTAAAGATTCAATTCTAGCAATTACTTCATTAGAAACCTCATGCGAAAAAATATTCTTCATTTTTAGTGTAAAATTTTGAAAAGTAATTCCTTTAAAATCTCAGGATGGGAAGCATTGGTTACTCCTACCCCTTTACTTTTAACATCAGCTTCTCTGGTGTATGAAATGATTTGTGCCACCTTCCGCATCGGATAATTTTTAGCAGCTCTAAAATAATCGTCAACAAAGTAAATCGATACTTTCAATGATTGTGCTACTCCTTTCTTTGATTTGTCTTTTAATCCGTGAAAAAGCAATAGCTGGGTGAAGAAACTATGAATTAAGGCTATTGTTACAACAATTGGGTTATTCTTCGGATTATCTGCAAAGTAATTAATGATTCGATTGGCCTTTACCACGTTCTTATCACCAATAGCTTTTCGAAGTTCAAAATTGTTGAAGTCTTTAGAAATCCCAATATTCTCCTCAATATGCTTATCTGTGATTGTAGAATTTTCAGGTAAAATCAACATGAGTTTATTTAACTCATTAGAGATTTTGCTTAACTCTGTACCCAAGAATTCTACGAGCATTTGCGAAGCTTTATGCTCAATATGATAGTTTTTGCTTTTTAAGACTCTAGCAATCCATGAAGGAATTTCATTTTCGTATAACTTCTTACTTTCAAAAATGACTCCGGTAGATTGAATCGTTTTATGCAGCATTTTACGTTTATCAAGCTTTTTATACTTGTAACATAAAACCAAAACCGTGGTTGGCTGGGGCTGAGCCGCATAAGGTTCCAACTTTTCAATTGTTCTGCTTAAGTCCTGAGCTTCCTTAACGATAATCACTTGTTTTTCGGCCATCATCGGATAACGTTTTGCAGCTCCAATAATGTCCTCAACGGTTGTATCACGACCATACATTACCATTTGATTGAATCCTTTTTCAGATTCATCCAAAATATTGTCTTCAATCCAGTCAGAAATTTTATCAATGTAATGAGGTTCTTCTCCCATTAAAAAATAAATGGGCTTTGCATTTCCTTCTTTTATGTCTTTTAAAATAGTATTAACGGTTTGCATTTTTTACTTTTGATGGATGCAAAATTTGAACCTTCCGGCATTCGATTATCAACTCAAAAGTAACGAAAATAAGACGCTTATTTTTGATATTATTCGAAAAAAATATGTGGTTCTAACGCCAGAAGAATGGGTGCGTCAACATTTTGTCAATTATCTGATTTCCGTTAAAAACTACCCTGTTTCTTTAATTGCCATTGAGAAACAGATTCAACTTCACAAGGTTACCAAACGTTTTGATATCCTCATTTTCTCGAATATCGGAAAACCCTATATTTTAATTGAATGTAAAGCTCCAAATGTTCAAATTAGCCAGAATACATTTGATCAAATCGCTCGTTATAATTCGGAAATTGATGCCGAGTTTTTAATTGTAACCAATGGCTTGGATCATTTTTGTTGTCAGATGGATTTTGATTCAAAAAAATATATTTTCCTTAATTCCATTCCCGATTTTCAGTCTAAATAATTTAGATAGTTTTAAGAGATTAATGGGTTTTAAAATGTAAATTCGTTCTCTTGAAAACAGCAATTGTCATATTGAATTGGAATGGTAAAAAGCTTCTCAGTGAGTTCTTACCGAGCATCGTAAAACACAGTCAATCAATTGCTGACATCTATGTAGCAGACAATGCTTCCGATGATGATTCAGTCTCTTTCGTTCAAAAAAATTTTCCTGAAGTTACTATTATCTCAAATTCGAACAATGGTGGTTATGCTAAAGGCTATAATGATGCTTTGAAGCACATTGAAACAGATATTTATTGCCTAATTAATTCAGATGTTGAGGTTACTGAAAACTGGCTCTCTCCTATTCTGGATATATTCTCTAAGGAAAGTAACACCGCTATTATTCAACCTAAAATTTTGGATTACAAGGATAAAACCAAGTTTGAATATGCTGGTGCTGGGGGTGGTTTTATAGATTTTTTTGGATACCCATACTGTCGAGGTCGTGTTTTTAATCACTTAGAAACAGACGAAGGTCAATTTAATGACACTACTCAAATTTTCTGGGCCTCTGGTGCTTGTTTTTTCGTGAGATCTGAAGTTTATCATGAGGTTGGTGGTTTCGATGAAAAATACTTTGCCCATCAAGAAGAAATTGATTTGAGCTGGAGAACACAGAATTTGGGTTATGATATTAAATATGTGGGAGCATCAAAAGTTTATCACGTGGGTGGAGCGACACTTCAGGAATCGAATCCACATAAAACCTACCTAAACTTCAGAAACAGTTTATTGAACATCGTAAAGAACATTCCAAAACGCTACTTTCTAATCGTTGTTCTATCTCGATTGATATTAGATGGCGTGGCCGGAATTAAATTCATTGTTGAACTTCGTCCCATCCATACCTGGTCGATATTGAAGGCTCATATGAGTTTTTATTCCAAATTATTTTCCTATTTGAAATTGCGAAGAACCATCAAAAAGGACAAGGCTTATTTCCGCCACTTTAGTATTGTGTGGAAGTATTTTGTACTACAACGAAGAACTTTTAGTAGTCTTAAATAAGTTTATTGCTTTAAACTTTTCGATTAAAAAGACATTACCAAAAATCATGGTAAAAGCATAACCGATATCTTCAATTGGGATCGTAAGGAGTCGTATACCAAGATTCTCATCATCATTATACCAAACAACAGGTTCTTCTAATCCTGTTCCGGTCAAAATCCCATTCACAATAAAGAATGGCACCAAAATGATCAGAAAGGCTATATAAAAACGGCTGAGATATTCTATTCCGTAGAAATAAGAAATCATTAATAGCAAACTCAAAAGACTGTAATTCACAGCCGTATAGGCCTTTTCAAAGTTTAGAACTAAAGTAGAAACTACTACTAAAAAAAGAATTACCGTAATAAGCTTCGTAACTTTTTCTGATAACGTAAAGTCAGGACGAAAATATCCTAAGGAATAGTGAATAAAGAAACTAGCATATGGAATACAGAAAAAAAACATCCATTCTTCAATGGGCATTTTTAAAATTAAAATATTTAGATGATAATCTGGGTTAAATCCCCAAACTCCATTTGCGGTGAAAATAGCGTCCCATATTAAAAAGATGGCCGAAACTATACTTAACGAAAGTAACACCTCTTTCCAATAGCGGATGAATCGCATATTTTTCTCAAAGGAGTAGGCAAAAGGAATTGAAATAGAACCTAAATTGAGTATGAGGTATAAGAACACTATACTCTAGGCTTTTTGAAATATTTAAACGGAACAAATAACATTCCGAAACACTCACTCCCCTCCTTACCAAGAGTTTTGTGGTGAATTTTATGCGCTTTTCGTAATCCTATTAAGTAACGATTATTAGTTCTTTTAAACCACTTAAAGCGCTGATGGATAAGGACATCATGAATTAAGAAATAAGCAATTCCATACATTAAAATTCCTAAACCAATAAAGAATAAGTAGGTATGAACAGTATAGGTTCCATACCAGAATAATAACATACTAGGAATTGCAAATACGAGGAAGAATGCATCATTCTTTTCAAAAACACCATTGTATTTTGGCTGATGATGATCTTCGTGCAAATACCATCCAAAACCGTGCATAACATACTTGTGTGTGCACCAGGTTATTCCTTCCATTAAAACAAAAACACCTAAGGTAATTCCTAAGTAAATCATTAAATCAAGTTTAATTTATATTTAACGTAACTTCTTGCTAATAAATTTATTTTCATTGGATTAGAGATACGGATTCGTGCCTCCATTATATCTTTAGATGGTACTTTTTTAAGTTTATTTAAAAGCTTACGATAATAGCGATAAGCCATGTACACCCCAAATTTTGCTTCGACTGGTAACTTTAAAATTCCTTCTCTAAATGCCACATCGAAATCTTGTTCTATTTCTTTAACAATAATTTCTTTGGATTGCTGATTTAATTCACCCAAATCAAGATTTGGAAAGTACGAACGATTCAACAACTCGAAATCATTTTTTAAATCTCTAAGGAAATTTACTTTCTGAAACGCAGACCCCAAACGCATGGCAGGGCCTTTCAATTCATCATATTTCTCTTGATCTCCATTAACGAAAACCTTCAGACACATTAATCCAACAACATCTGCAGAACCGTAAATGTATTTATCGTATTCTTCCTTGGTTAAATAATCAATCTGATTTAAATCAGCTTTCATACTGTCTAAAAAAGCATCTACCAATTCATCATCAATATTGTACTTGTTAACGGTATGTTGAAATGAATTCAAAATCGGATTTAAACTAATCTTATTTTTCTTGGCTTCGTAGTAATCTCTTTCGAATTGCTCAAGTAATTCTTTTTTCTTGTAATCGTGGAATGTATCCACAATTTCATCAGCAAATCTCACAAAACCATAAATATTATAAATATCTACACGGATAGAAGGCGCAAGCATATTTACCGCAAGCGAGAAAGAAGTACTATACTTTTTCGTTACCAGTTTACTACAACTATAAGAAACACTATCAAATAGTTCTTTCATTAATTTTGGTTTTTAACAATAAGTTCAGAAGCAATTTTACCAGAAATTAACGATGGAGGAACACCAGGTCCAGGAACCGTTAACTGACCAGTAAAATAAAGATTCTTCACTTTTTTACTCTTTATTTTGGGCCTTAAGAATGCTGTTTGAAGTAATGTATTAGCTAAACCATACGCGTTACCCTTGTATGAATTGTACTCATTCACAAAATCGCTAACACAGAACGACTTTTTAAAGATAATATTTTTTTTGACTTGTTGATTTGTTAATTTCTCTAATCTATAAATTATTTTATCAAAATATTTTTCTCTCAATTCCTCCGTATCTTCTAAACCAGGAGCTAAAGGAATTAAGAAGGTTGCTGCCTCCTTGCCTTCTGGCGCGGCTGAATCATCAGTAATACTTGGGAAACTAGTATAGAATAATGGTTCATCCGGCCATTTGATATTATCATAAATATCCTTTGCATGAATATCAAAATCAGTATCAAAGAATAGCGTATGATGATTTACATTTTTTAGTTTTTTGTCAAATCCGACATAGAATAACAATGAGGATGGAGCAAACACTTTTTTATCCCAATACTTTTCTGAGTACTGTCGATATTTTACATCTAAAAGGGTTTCGGTATGATGATAGTCAGCACCACTCAACACCAAATCAGTTTTGATTTCTTCTGAGTTAACCACTATTGAGGTCACCTTTTTATTCGAATCAACATTGATTTTCGAAACTGCAGCATCTGTTACAAACTCAACACCTAAAGTCTTTGCTAATTCTACCATGGCTTCCACCACCATGTACATTCCCCCTTTCGGATGCCATGTACCTAATCCGAAATCAGCATAATTCATAAAATTGTAGAATGCAGGCGTATTGCTCGGTTTCGCTCCTAAGAACAATACTGGAAACTCTAAAATAGAAATTAATTTCGGATTTTTAATCTTTCTTCTCACCTCCTTTCGGATGGTTGATAGAAATTGATTCGATCTTGCAATTGTAGTTGGAGTCACCAATTCTAATGGTGAAATACCAGGTTGATAAACCAAATCTAAAATTGCCGTATCATAATTCGACTTTGCCGAGGCGATAAAATTCTTTAAATGAACCGAACTTCCAGGTTCTTCTTTTTCAAAAATATCATAGATTTCTCTTAAATTCCCCGGAATAGTAATCGATGACTGATCATCAAAATACACTTCATAAGCAGGATCTAATCGATCTAAATGATAAAAATCAGATGGCTTTTTACCGAAATCTCCAAAAAATCGTTCAAAAACATCAGGCATCCAATACCAAGTTGGACCAATATCAAAAGTGAATCCTTGGTTTTTATATTGTCTAGCTCGACCACCAAGTGCGCTATTCTTCTCTAAAACGGTAACTTGAAATCCGTCCTTAGCCAAATAAGAAGCTGCAGCTAAAGATGAAAATCCGGAACCAATAATGTGAATTTGTTTCTTCATAATTGTTTAACAAATATATCTAATTACTAAACAATTAAAGGCAGTTCAAGGAAAATTATAACACTTTTAACAAATCAGGAACACCTTTATAAAAAGAGATTTTAGAATTAAACTCTAAGTGTTGCACTCGATCAATTTTACGACCAATTGCGAAGAATTGGTGACCCGTATCACCCAAAATAGTATCAATTTCACGGAAGTAATCTTCAATTTCTTCATCATATGGACGAACCGTTAGTGAGGTGATAAAACTGATTTCCCTTTCCCCGTTGAAGAAATAATCTAAGTTATTGAGCGGCAAGCTTTGTCCAAGATAAATTGTATGATGCCCTCTTAATACCAATTCATAATTTAAATACATCAACCCTAATTCATGAATTTCATTCTCTGGTAAAAAAAGAACATAGGATTTATCGGTATTGTTGATGCTATACTGAAGCTTTTCTGTATTCGATTGAATCTTTTGAGCAATCAAATTTGAAATAAAATGTTCGTGCGCAGCAAGCAGGGTATCCGTTTGCCATAATAATCCAATATGTTCTAAAAACGGAATAAAGACATCTTTAAAAATTTCTCTAAATGTCTTTTTATGTAATAGTTTGTTATAGGTATTATTGAATAATATCTTGTCAAACTGGAACATCGCAACCTTAAATGAGTTAATCGCTTCGTCTGCGGTAGCTTTTTGAAAAGCAAGTTCTCGTGCCTGAACGATAATTTCCTCGTTCGACATTTTGGCGATTTTAGATATTTTAAAGCCGTTCTTATTTAGCAGAACAATGTTTAATAATTTCTGTAAACTCTCTGGGGTATAAGATCTTATATTCGCCTCAGAACGATTAGGCTGTAGTAAATTGTATCGTTTTTCCCAAATTCGAATTGTATGAGCTTTGATTCCAGAAATATTTTCTAAATCTTTGATCGTAAATTCTTTCTTAATATTATTCAAACTGCACCACGATTTTGTGGACAAAAATACGAATATTATTAAACAAAATAAAGTTTTAAGAAAAATGTAACAAATCGTTTTATTCTACTACTAATAGACAACTGACTAATTAACGTGCAAAAAGATCTAGAGGAAAAGTTTTTAGCTGATTTCAAGAAAAATCAGAACATTGTCCATAAGATTTGCAGAATTTACACTACAAATTCTGACGCTCACAATGATCTATTTCAGGAAATCACGATCCAGTTATGGAAAAATTACCCAAAATTCAGGGGTGATTCGAAATTCAGTACCTGGATGTATCGTGTTGCCTTGAACACCTCTATCTCTTTGTATCGAAAATCAACGAAACGAATTAGTACTCAAGATTTTGATAATGTAGCCTTTAAGGTGAAATCACATGAATATGATGATACTGAAGAAGTTCAACTAAAAGCTTTGTACAACGCAATTCATAAACTATCAGACATCGAAAAAGCCCTTATTTTCTTGTACTTAGAGAATAAGTCTTATGATGAGATTTCTGATACTTTAGGTATTTCCAACGGAAATGCACGTGTAAAAATGAACAGAGCTAAAGAAAAATTGAAAAATATGTTAAATCCATAGTCTATGGACATTTTAGATAACTATAAAAAGGCTTGGGAAAATCAACCCGAAGAGAATGACAGAGTAAATGAAGCCCAAATTTATAAAATGGCGCATTCCAGGTCTTCATCAATTGTAAAATGGATTTTTATAATTGGAATTTTAGAGTTTGTTGTATTCAACTCACTATATTTCTTTGTCGATATGGACGAAGCGCATCGAGAATATGAAAAACTAGGTTTAGAAAATTTCGTTTTATACACTCAGATTATTGCCTACGGAATTTTGTTTTATTTCCTTGTAATGTTCTATAATAACTACAAAAACATATCTACTTCAGACTCCACAAGAGTACTGATGCGTAAAATCATTAAAACACGAAAAACAGTTAGAAATTATGTCCTTTTTAATTTAGGATATATCGCTTTAGTAATGGTGGCTTTTACCATTGCTTCTATAAATGTAAATATGGAAGAATTGAATAACAAGCAAATTGCATTGTTAATCTTTTTCATGATCATCATCACCTTCCTTATTTTAGGAGTAATGTTCCTATTTTATCAGCTTATATATGGAATTTTACTTCGTAAGTTAAGACGCAATTATAAAGAGTTAGCCAAATTAGAGGAAGAATAATTATTTAAAATTCTTCAGTATTTCCAGTACTTTCAAATGCATTTCATAGGTGTAATCAAGATGAGTAACGATTCGAATTTTACCTTCTCCCATTGGAGTCAACAAAACACCTTTATCTTTCATCTTCTGGATAAAATTTGCATCACCAATATCTTCTGATACATAAAAGATTAAAATATTCGTTTCTACTGGTTCTATTTTAGTCACATAATCACAATCCTCTAAAACTGAAGCAATTTCTTTCGCTTTGTTATGATCTTCTGCCAATCTTTCTACATGATGGTCTAAAGCGTAAATTCCTGCCGATGCTATATATCCTACCTGACGCATAGCTCCGCCTAAAAGTTTCCGAATCCGAAGTGCTTTTGTCATGTGTTCTTTTGATCCTAATAGGATTGATCCAATTGGAGTCCCTAGCCCTTTCGACAAGCAAATCGAAATCGTATCAAACAATTCTCCATACTGCTTGGGACTCTCATTTTTCGCAACTAATGCATTAAAAAGTCTGGCTCCATCTAAATGAAAAGCGAGATTATTGTCTTTTGATACTTTATGAACCCTTTTCAATTCTTCAAAATCCCAACAAGCTCCACCTCCTTTATTTGTTGTGTTTTCAATACATACTAGTCGTGAATATGGCACATGAATGTCGGATCTACCTGCCACTGCATAAGCTAATTGATCTGCTGTAAACATCCCTCGATCACCATCAATGAGTTTACAGGTAACTCCAGCATTGAAGGCCGCTCCTCCCCCTTCATAATTGTAAACGTGTGCATATTTATCACAAAACAATTTATCTCCCGGTTGGGTATGTAGTTTTATGGCCGTTTGATTTGCCATGGTGCCTGATGGAAAAAATAGGGAATCTTCCATCCCGAACATATCTGCCGCCTTCCGCTGTAATTTATTAACTGTTGGATCCATTTTGAACACATCATCTCCGACTTCTGCATTTATCATCGCATCCATCATACCAGGTGTTGGTTTTGTAACAGTATCTGAAATTAAATTGATTATCATAATTTATTTACATTGATATTGTGTTCCGATTGGGGATCCGTCAGGAATTTTTGGTGCATTTAAGCGTTTAAAGTCTTTCGGATTTTTTTGAAAAGATTCTATTTTTTGAATAAAGGCATTATTGTAGGCCTTTTGTACTCCACTTGTTTTCGCAGATTTTAAATAGCCTTTTAATTCTTCTAACTTTTGACGAACAATAGCCGCGACCTGCATATACTGTCTCGAACCGGATCCTAAAGCGAACAACTGCTCTAAAACTTTATGATTCACAGTGTATTGAAGCTCAGCATAGTAGGCATCCGAATGCGTTTTTTTGAAAGATTTGTTAAACACCTCATCAATTAATTCCTCAAGACCTAATTGTTTGTCATTTAATGCTTTATGAGTGATTAATCTTGACATTCTCTGCGGATGCATCAAGAATCGTAAAGTCATTTCACTAGCAGTTTCCATTGCCGAAACCGCATCAAAGGCTACTCCTAATTTACTATTAAACGACTCTCTACTTCTTGAATACCCAATGGATCTTGGCGGAAAAAAGTTCAATTTTTCTTTTGGAATACCAATTTCTTTCACATCCAATGTTTTCAACAAGGCCTGTAAGGCGATACGCTCGATAGTACCAGAAACTGGTTTAACAACCGTCTGATTCCCCCCTTTAACGGCATAGTTGTAATCTAAACCACCGATCAATTTTGATGTTGCTTCTGTTTGGTATCTATGGAAGAAAAATAATGGAACAAATACATCTTCAAGAACAGAATACGGTTCATCATTTTTTATATTATCTGTCGAAAATTTTTCAATTGCAGATTTACGAATCTTTAAGATGTTATACAATTCGTCATATATTGTGCCGCCGTTATCCCATAAATGAGCGTAGATATTTGCACTTCCTGCTGGCCGAGCATCAGCATCTGATAAATATCTTAATCCCTTCGCAAAAGCATCTTCAAGAATTTTATTAAGGGCCTTTTCTTCATTTACATCCTCTGGAAAATCTTGATAAGAATAGGCTACAGTTACCTTATCCCACTCTCCTATTTTGGTATCATAAGCATCAGAAAAATCAATTTTCCCATCTTTTAAAGATAGTTTTGGATGTGGATAATCCATTACTGAAGAACGATTAGTAGTACTCGCCGCAAAATTGTGAGAGAATCCGAGCGTATGTCCAATTTCGTGAGCTGATAATTGACGAATTCGCGCCAAAGCCATTTCTAGAGCGAAATTGTCATCTGGATTTTCTCCATAGGGAGCTTGTAGTGCTTGCGCTATCATAAAATCTTGACGAATTCTTAAGCTTCCCAGACTTACATGGCCTTTAATGATTTCACCAGTTCTTGGATCAGAAATGTTTGATCCGTAGCTCCAACCGCGGGTAGAACGGTGCACCCATTGCACCACGTTGTATCTTAGGTCTAACATATCGGCACCTTCTGGGAGCATTTTAAACTGAAATGCATTTTTATATCCGGCGGCCTCAAATGCTTGATTCCACCATCTTCCACCTTCTAAAAGTGCACTTCGAACGGGTTCTGGAGTTCCTCTATCTAGATAATAAATGATGGGTTCTACGGGTTCCGAAATGGCTGCTTTCGGATTCTTTTTCTCTAATCGATGACGATAAATGAATCGTTTGTGAATGGATTGATTTACGGGCGTTGAATAATCCATGTAACGCATTTGCCAAGATCCAGATCTCGGATCATAAACTCTTGGTTTGTATTTATTGTCTGGCAACTCTACAAAAGAATGATGTTGGTGAACGGTCACCGCGCTGGCATCTGGAGTAACACTTCTAATATTATAACCTTTTGGCGTTCCCTTAAATGTCAGCATCACATCAAATTCAACATTTTTGGGAAATGCTTTCGTGCGATCTAAGTAGAAAGCACTTCTGCTTTTATCCAAACTGTAATTCCCTTGGCCGTTGCGAGATAATGTTCTCGAAACTCCATGAGCATCTCTCATGAAAAAGGAAGTCGCATCAACTAGGTAAAAACCATTTCCTGTTTCTTTTATTGGAAATCCGTGCAAAACTGATTTGGCAAAGGCTTCTTTCACTGAATTTTTTTCCTCATCATTATCCGTATTAGCGCGATAATCTTGATTCGGTTGAACTAATAATAGACGATCTCCAGCCTTTTGAAAAAAAACTACAACGCCATCACCTAACTGACCTCTATCCAATCCGATATCATTAGAACCTATACCTTGAGATAAGGATCGTACATATAAAAACTCTTCATTTAAGTTATCAACTTCAAGATATACCTTGTCTTTGTTTTCATCATAATAGAAGTTAAAGTATCCCTCATATTTGGTGAACCCTTTTTTTAATTTTGATCCAGTTTTTTCAATAAACACTTGAGAATTCAAGGAAAATTGAACAAATAGAATCCCAACAATAACGAGTAGTTTTTTCATGGATAATGGAGATTAAAAGAATCTAGTTTATGTTCATTTTAGGATGCAAATTCAATAAAAATTGATTTACTTTTGTTCTGATTTATGATAACACAAGAACAACTCAAAGATATAGCAACTCGAACTGAAAAACTAAAATCATACTTAGAAATTGATAAAAAGCTTATCGAGATTGCCAATTTAGAGGAGAAATCTGCCAACCCTGATTTTTGGAATAACCCAAAGGAAGCTGAGCTGATTATGAAAGATCTCAGACTTCAAAAGAAATGGGTTCAAGATTACCAAAGAGTATCTGGTCTTTCGGATGATTTACATGTGCTGTATGAATTTTACAAAGAAGGAGAAGCCAACGAACAAGAAATTGAAGAAAACTTTCGACATACTTTAGAAGTATTAGAAGGAATCGAATTCCGAAATATGCTCTCTGAAGAGGGTGACTCCTTTTCTGCTGTTATTCAAATTACTGCTGGAGCTGGCGGGACAGAAAGTTGTGATTGGAGTGAGATGCTTCTCAGGATGTACACAATGTGGGTAGAGAAAAATGATTTTAAAGTGAAAACTTTGAACTATCAGGCTGGAGATGTAGCCGGCATAAAAACGGTGACTATTGAGGTTGATGGCGATTATGCCTTCGGATGGCTAAAAGGAGAAAACGGTGTCCATCGTTTGGTTCGTATCTCTCCATTTGATAGTAACGCAAAACGTCATACTAGCTTCGCATCTGTTTATGTGTATCCGGTTGCTGATGATTCGATCGAAATTGAAATTAATCCGGCCGATATTGAAATCACTACGGCAAGATCGAGCGGTGCTGGCGGTCAGAATGTAAATAAAGTGGAAACTAAAGTTCAGTTGGTCCATAAACCTACCGGAATTCAAATTCAATGCTCGAATTCAAGATCACAACATGATAACCGTGCAACAGCATTACAAATGTTGAAATCTCAATTGTACGAAATTGAGCTTCAGAAGCGTCAAGCTGCAAGAGATGATATCGAAGCAAGCAAGATGAAAAATGAATGGGGAAGCCAAATTCGAAACTATGTAATGCATCCTTACAAATTGGTAAAAGATGTGAGAACTGGAGTTGAAACCGGAAATGTAGACGCAGTAATGAACGGTGATTTGGATGCTTTCTTGAAAGGTTATTTAATGTTAAATGGTCAGAAAGAATAATTTTTCAACACTTAATTAAAGTTTAAAAATTCTAAAATCGTAAATCAAACTGTAAACCTATGATCAAAATTTACCACAATCCGAGATGTCGAAAATCAAGAGAGGGCCTAGCATTACTTGATTCAAAGAACGTTGAATTTGAAGTAGTTAAATATTTAGAGAATCCAATTGGTTTTGATGAATTGAAAGACATTATTGATTTACTTGGAATTTCTCCTATTGAATTGATTCGTAAAACCGAAAAAATCTGGAAGGAAAATTTTAAAGGAAAAGACTTGTCCGATTCAGAAATTATCAAAGCTATGGTAGATTATCCTAAACTAATCGAGAGACCTATTGTTGTTAGTAAAAATAAAGCAGTAATTGGAAGGCCGTCAGAAAACATAAACCATTTAGTGTAATTGATAATTTCAATACTAGCTTTAACATCATTTTAACTTAAATAACTCCTGTAGAAACTGACCTTTGCATCCGAACTAATCAAAAACGGATGAAAAATCTATTAATCGTTTTATTTTCAACATTCGCACTATCCTCAATCTATGGGCAGAAAGTTGAGCAAGTTACCCTAAGCGGAAAAGTAATCGATAACCTTAGTAGCCAACCACTTGAATACGCTACCGTTGTTGCAAAAAACCTCAAAGACAATAAAGTTTTCGGTGGAATCACTTCTCCACAGGGAACATTTGAAGTTAAAATTCCAAAGGGTGTATATGACATCAGCATTGAATTTATTTCCTTCAAAACTCAAAGGTTTCTCAAAAGAAATATTACTGCAAATACCAATTTAGGAACAATTAAACTTAGTGAGAGTGCAGAGTCGCTAGATGAGATCAAAATCGTGGCAGAAAAAACAACTGTTGATATCCGTCTGGACAAAAAAATCTACAACATTGGTAAGGATTTATCAGTACGAGGAGGAAATGCGAGTGATGTACTAGGAAACGTTCCTTCAGTGCAAGTAGATGTGGAAGGCAATGTGAGCTTAAGAGGAAATGATAATGTTACCATTTTCATTGATGGTCGACCAAGTGCTTTGGTAGGATTAAACGGAGCTGAAGCCTTACGTCAGATCCCAGCCGAAGCGATTGAACGAGTAGAAGTTATTACATCCCCTTCTGCAAGATATGATGCTGAAGGTACAGGTGGTATTTTAAATATCATTTTAAGAAAGAATAAAATTGTTGGATTTAATGGTTCTGCACAAATTGATTTAGGTCAGCCAGAGCGATACGGATCTGCACTTAATGCTAATTTTAGAACGTCAAAATGGAATTTCTTCACCAATACAGGTTGGCGTTATAATGGAACACCAGGAAACGCATTTAATGATTCTCGCTTTTTCTCACCAAATGCTCAGAATGCGCGTGTGATTGAAACTCGAAGATTTGGTCGCTTAGGACGTAATCTATTTACGAGTTTCGGAGCCGAATACTACATTAATGATAACTCAAGTATTATCGGGAATGTGGTGTATAATGCTGGAAATAGTGATGATCGAAATTCGAATATCATCACAAGATACGATGCTAATGGTGGTATCAATGAAGCAACTTCTAGAACAGAAATGGAAGCTGAAGACAGTAATCGTGTACAATTCACACTTGATTATGTAAACAATTTCGATGGGAAGGGACGAAAATTGACCATTAATGCGCAATATTCTACCGAAGTCGAGGATATCAATAATAACATTACTGAAATCGATACTCAGAACGATATTCTAAACGATTTAGAATTGGTGATTGAAGATCAGGACGAAAAGCGAGGTTTACTTCAGGTTGATTATGTTCATCCTGTAGGAGAAAAAATTCAGTATGAAGCAGGTTATCGAGGAAACTATCGAGATATATTTAATAAGTTTTACTTAGCAGAACGATTGGTTTTCCCGAATGGACCTTTGGTGCCTGACGCAGGTTTGAACAACTCGTTTAATTATCAGGAATTGGTTAATGCGGCTTATTTCCAATACGGACAAGAATTTAACAAAGTTTCTTTTTTGGCAGGATTACGATTTGAGCATACTTCAGTTGATATTTTACAACAAACATCTGTATCCGATAATTCTAAAACGTATAGCAATTTATTTCCAACAGTCAACCTCGGAATTGAATTTAACGATTCCGAATCCATGACTATTGGTTATAACCGACGAATTCGTCGTCCTAGAGGACGCTTTTTGAATCCGTTCCCTAGCCGATCTAGTGAAAGTAACATCTTTAGCGGAAATGTAGATTTGAATCCGGTTCTAAGTAATGTGTTCGAGATCGGATATTTAAAAAAGTGGGAGAAATTCACTTTAAACACCTCTGTGTATTATAATACCAGTAGTGATAACTGGGAATTCATTCAACAAGATACAGGGGACTTGACAGATAATGGTGATCCGATTATTAGAAGATTCCCAATCAACCTTTCTACTCAAGAACGAATGGGATTTGAATTCACATTGAATTACCGTCCAATTAAAGCTTGGAACATCAATGCTGATTTCAATTTATTCAGAGTAGTTACAGACGGTGATTTTACTGATCCTGCGACCAATTTTACACAAAACTTTGATTTCGAGAATACAGCGTTCTTTGTACGTTTAAATCAGAAAATGACTTTCTTTAAAGAATTTGATGTTCAGTTAAACATGAATTATAGAGGGCCAAATAGAAATGCCCAATCAACACGTGAGGGAATATTCTCTACGAACCTAGCCGCTAGTAAAGACATTTTTAAGAAAAAAGCAACGGTAAGCTTAAACGTTAGTGATTTATTTAATAGTCGAAAAAGAAGATCCACTTCATTTGTTGAAGGCGCTTTTGAACAATATGGCGAATTCCAATGGAGGCAAAGACAAGTGCGTGTGAGTTTTGTATACAGATTCAATCAACAAAAGAAAAAAGGACGAAGAGGAGGCCGTGATGGCGATGACTTCGAAGAATATGGAGGAAGTTCTTAAACCCTTCAGATAAGGCAAAAAAAAAGCTCGTTTATTAATCGAGCTTTTTTATTTGGAAATATTTTTATTTGCCTTCGGCAGCTTCTCTAGCTTCTTTCTTTAATTTCCAGTTTTCCCAAATAACTCCACCGATCCAGTAAGGAACAACAAAGGTTAATAAGAAAATTAACAGCCAAAAACCAGCTGTAAAAATGAACATGAATAATACTAACCCTGAAAATTCTGAAAAATCTAACATCATTAATTATTTATCGACACAAAAATAAGATATATTTTGAATAAAAAGTCGGGAAATACAAAAATTTTCAACAGTCTAAATCCTGAATTTGTTTATAACTAGTCGCGCTATATTTTGTAAATTTGTGGCTTTAAAATCTACAAGAAAATGACAAAATTTAGAGTTGAAAAAGACACTATGGGGCAAGTAAATGTTCCAGCCGATAAATATTGGGGAGCACAAACTGAACGTTCGAGAAATAATTTCAAAATTGGACCTGCCGGTTCTATGCCATTAGAAATTGTTTACGGATTTGCATATTTGAAAAAAGCAGCTGCCTTCACCAATTGCGAATTAGGTGTTTTATCGACCGAAAAAAGAGATTTAATTGGTCTAGTTTGTGATGAAATTTTAGCAGGAAAACTTGATGATCAATTTCCACTCGTCATTTGGCAAACCGGTTCTGGTACACAAAGTAATATGAATGTTAATGAAGTTATTGCGAACAGAGCGCATGAAATAGACGGAAAGGTAATTGGTGAAGGAGAGAAAACTATTCAACCGAATGATGATGTAAACAAATCACAATCATCAAACGATACCTTCCCTACCGGGATGCATATTGCAGCTTATAAAAAAATTGTAGAAGTAACCATTCCGGGAGTTGAACAATTACGAGATACATTAGCCAAGAAAGCTGAAGCCTTTAATGATGTCGTAAAAATTGGAAGAACACATTTAATGGATGCTACTCCATTAACCTTAGGTCAAGAATTTTCGGGTTATGTTGCGCAATTAAATTTCGGATTAAAAGCTTTACGTAATTCATTAGACCATTTAAGTCAATTGGCCTTAGGAGGAACCGCAGTTGGAACTGGATTAAATACTCCAAAAGGATATGACGTATTGGTTGCTAAATATATCGCTGAGTTCACCGGATTGCCTTTTGTAACTGCAGAAAATAAATTTGAAGCCCTTGCAGCTCATGATGCATTGGTAGAAACACATGGTGCGTTAAAGCAACTTGCTGTTTCACTTAATAAAATAGCCAACGATATTCGTCTAATGGCTTCTGGTCCAAGATCAGGAATTGGTGAACTAATAATTCCAGCCAACGAGCCAGGATCTTCTATTATGCCAGGTAAAGTAAATCCGACTCAGGCAGAAGCCATGACAATGGTATGCGCGCAAGTAATGGGTAACGATGTTGCCGTAACAGTTGGAGGCACCCAGGGACATTACGAGTTGAACGTATTTAAACCAGTTATGGCTGCTAATGTATTAGAATCGGCACAACTAATTGGTGATGCTTGTGTTTCGTTTGATGTGAATTGTGCATCTGGAATCGAGCCAAATCATTCAAGAATTAAAGAACTGGTAAACAACTCTTTAATGCTAGTAACGGCGTTAAATACTAAAATCGGATACTATAAAGCGGCTGAAATTGCCAATACTGCTCATAAAAACGGAACAACTCTTAAAGAAGAGGCGATTAATTTAGGATATGTTACGGCCGAAGAATATGACCAATGGGTTAAGCCTGAGGACATGACAGGTAGTTTAAAGTAAATTTATTACCTTAACTTTCTTATTTAATTTTAATTAAGGGGGGGGTATAAAAATTAAATACATCTTAGGGATGGTTATCCTTATGGGACTAACCAATTGTACACCAAACTCAGAAGAACCAGAATTTTTCGAAGGAACTAATGAATTTCTTGTGGCGTCAAAGTCAGGAAATATAGATGTCCAGAATACTAATATTTCCTTGACAGGCTATAGAAGTTCTCAAGTGAGCTTTAATGATTCAGATTATGAAATTGAATTCATTAAACCTATTTTAAGAAATAATCTTAATGGTAAACCTTACCATATTAGTCTTGAAATTAGATTTACTCGTAAAGTCGATTCTACGGATATCGAACAAATAACGATAAAATATTTTGCTGATTTTGAAAGACCTTTGCGATATAATGAAAATTATAGAATGCCTGTAACGCTTGTTTTACGTGAAGATGCAACTTTCATTGAGAATAATGCATCTGGGCAGGTCGGATTTAAATTGGACACATCTTCAGGTCCAATTGTAAAGAAATACGAATTGGAAATTAACACTGACCTTGAAATTAAAGTGGGTCCTGAAACTCAAGAAGGAAGTGTTCAAGAAATAAACTTGATAGGTGATTTTGTGGTTAAAAAGGATAATAATAACAATATTATCGTTGGAAATCTAAACACTAAAATAGAAGGTAAAAACTTAGTAGATTTGTCTTTTTTCTAAACAATATCATTTTTTACAAAACAATAGACCGAGGCAAATTGCTTCGGTTTTTTTTAGAAATATCTTTCCTTTAATACCTTGAGGTGATGCATTTGATGTCCCGTGCATAAATATCCGATTGCTCTTACAGACATTGGGTTTCTAGAAGCTGTTCCGATATTGAGAAGTGCTTTTTTGTTCATCCAATGAAACAATTGGGCTGTAGATTGGCGTAGTGTTGCCATTTCATTTAACAATTCAAAATAATCACGTTCTTGTGCATAAGAATTATCAACGAATACATCTTGATCAAAACCAGGTAAAGGTGTTTTATCCCCTCTTGAAAAGCACATGGCACGATAAGAAAACACTCGTTCGGTGTCTATGATATGCTGGACAACTTCCTTAACAGTCCATTTGCCCTCTGCGTATTTAAAATTGTGTTTTTCTGCAGGTTGTTTTCTAAGAAAAGTATCAAACTCATCTTGGCTCTCCAACAAGTTCTCTAAAATGGTTTTTCCGTTACTAGCAAAAGGTTGAATATAATTTTTATAGTATGGCGCAAATTCATTTTCGGAGATCATTCTTAAGAATTTATGTAAGTTTGTCTTGCTAAGGTAATCAATAAAAATGAGCCAACTTTTCGTCAACATTAAGGAACTTTTACAAGTCAGAAACCTCGATAAAACAAAGGTATCTGGAGATCAAATGAATGAGCTACCGTCAATTCAAAACGCCTATTTATGGGTCGAAAATGGACTAATAAAAGATTATGGTTCAATGGATGCTGTCCCTGAAATTGCAATCGAACAAATTGATTGTACGCATCGATTGATTTTACCTACCTGGTGCGATTCTCATACACATTTGGTATTTGGAGATACACGTGAAGATGAATTTGTTGATCGTATCAACGGATTGACTTATGAAGAAATCGCCAATAAAGGAGGCGGGATCTTAAACTCGGCAAAAAAGCTTGAATCAATTACTGAAGATGAGCTGTATAAAAAATCGTTATCACGACTACAAAAAGCTATATCAACAGGAACCGGAGCTATTGAAATAAAGTCGGGATATGGGTTATCTGTTGAAGGAGAACTCAAATTGTTACGGGTGATTAAACGTTTAAAAGAGAACTCAATAATTCCTATAAAAGCTACTTTTTTGGGCGCTCACGCGATTCCGACTGCATACAAATCAGATCCAGAAAATTACATTGATTTGATTATCAATAAAATGCTTCCAGTTATTGCTGAAGAAGAATTAGCCGATTTTATTGATGTTTTCTGCGAAAAGGGATACTTTAATCCAAGTCAGATGAATCGAATTTTAAAAGCGGGTAAAGACTATGGATTAGTACCGAAAGTTCATGTAAATCAGTTTAATAGCATTGGCGGAATCGAATCGGCAATAAAAAATAACGCCTTAAGTGTTGACCATTTGGAAGTATTGACGGATTCTGAAATAGATTCTTTAGCTAATTCGACTACCATACCAGTAGCCTTACCTGTATGTTCTTTATTCTTGTCGATTCCATATACTCCAGCCAGAAAGATCATCGACAAAGGTTTACCATTAGCCATTGCCTCTGATTTTAATCCAGGATCTGCACCAAGTTCTAATTTAAATTTAGCCTTATCACTGGCTTGTATTAAAATGAATATGACTCCTGAAGAAGCCATAAACGCACTTACTTTGAACGGGGCTTATGCTATGAATTTAGCATCCGAAGTAGGAAGTATAACAAAAGGAAAGAAGGCTAATTTTATGATTACAGAACCTATAAAAAACTATCATCTCCTTCCCTATTCATTTGGTTCCAGCAATATCGAATCGGTTTATATTAACGGTACTAAACAGGAATGATTTTTCAAATACTTGCTTACATCAATTATTTGATTCGATCCAAAAATCAGCATGGAATTCATTCTCCATTTGTATTTGATTTTGTAACTAAAGGATTATATCAAAAACAAAAAAATCAGAATAAAATAAACCTAAAATCTGCCAATTTAAATTTCTCAAAATCCGAAGAAAAATTACTACATAAAATCTTCAACTACTTCAAAATTCAAAATGAATTTAATAAAACAATAAACTCAACTAAAGCTTTAGATAAAAATCATAAAATATTATATATTAATGATTTAACAAAAAATAATTTTGATTCATTGGGATTCAATCCTTCTATTGAAATGCTAATTATCCGTAGAATTCATCAATCTAAGGAAAGCGAATTAAAATGGCAGGAAATTATTAATTTTGCAAACGCTACCGTGACAGTGGATATTTTTTATTTTGGACTGGTTTTTTTTCGAAAAGAGCAACGTAAGGAACACTTCATTATTCGAATATAAACTTCGTAACTTTGCATTTTTGAAAACGTATTGACGTTATGAAGATTTACACAAAGACCGGAGATAAAGGCACTACCTCATTGTTTAGTGGAGCAAGAGTTCCTAAACATCATTTGCGTATCGAAAGCTACGGAACCATTGATGAATTAAATTCATACTTAGGCCTAATTAAGGACCAAGACATCAGCGATAATTACAAGTCAATTCTTTATCAGATTCAGAATGATCTGTTTGTTATTGGATCAATGCTCGCTACTCCACCTGAAGATGAAAAGCTAAAAAGCGGAAAAGATCGATTAAATATATTCACAATTGATGGCTACTCAATTGCCTTATTGGAAAATCAAATTGATGAAATGGATAGCGAACTACCACAAATGACTCATTTTATACTTCCTGGTGGCCATACAACGGTGTCATATTGTCATATAGCCAGATGTATTTGTCGTAGAGCAGAACGCTTGGTCGTTGAACTCAATGATAATGAAGAAGTTAACGATAATGTGTTACAATACTTAAATCGTCTGTCGGATTATTTATTTGTACTGGCACGGAAGTTGACCAAAGATTTAAACGTTGAGGAAATCAAATGGATTCCTAAGAAAAAATAAAGTTCTTTTATTTGTGATTTATATTTCTAAAAAGACTTGCATAGTTTGGTAAAAAAATTATTTTTGCAGAAAATTAAATGTATCAGAAATGTATTGGACACTTGAATTAGCATCATATTTAGCAGATGCTCCATGGCCAGCTACAAAAGACGAGTTGATTGATTACGCGATTCGAACAGGAGCTCCACTAGAAGTAGTTGAGAACTTGCAAGATATTGAAGATGAAGGAGAAATTTACGACTCTATTATTGAGATTTGGCCAGATTATCCAACCGAAGAAGATTATCTTTGGAACGAAGATGAATACTAACCAAATGAATAACGAAATAAAGTCTCAATTTTTGAGGCTTTTTTTTTGACTTTACAATTCTAAAAATAGAATATTAATTACTTTTACGGGAGCTAAGAAAAAAGCTTAAAACATATAAATACAGCATAATGAGTGTATTAAATTCAGTAATTAAATTATTTGTTGGAGATAAGCAGCAGAAAGATTTAAAGAAATTACAACCCATTGTAGATAGTGTTACCAAGTTCAAAGATGAAATGGCAAAATTATCTCACGATGAACTTCGAGGAAAGACTTTAGAATTCAAAAATAAAATCAAGGAAGCAACCAAAGCTTTTGATGACAGAATCGAGGCACTTGAAGCCGAAGCTAAAGAAGCAAATATTGATAGACAGGAAGATATTTATTCAGAAATTGATTTATTGAAAGATCAGGCTTATGAGGCATCAGAAAAAGTGTTAATGGACATTTTACCTGAGGCTTTTGCTGTTGTTAAAGAAACAGCTACTCGATTCTTCCACAATAAAGAAATTGAAGTTTCTGCTACTCCATTCGATAGAGAATTGTCTGCAGATAGAGAACATATCATTTTAAAAGGTGATAAATCCATTTGGAAAAACTCATGGGATGCTGCTGGTAAGCCAGTGACTTGGGACATGATACATTATGATGTTCAGCTGATTGGTGGCGCTGTCTTACACGAAGGCAAAATTGCTGAAATGATGACGGGTGAAGGGAAAACTTTAGTTTCTACCCTACCTGTATACCTGAATGCTTTAACCGGTAAAGGGGTTCATGTAGTTACCGTTAATGACTATTTAGCAAAACGTGACCGCGCATGGATGGCTCCTATTTTTGAATTCCACGGATTATCTACAGATTGTATCGACTATCATCAGCCGAATTCGGATGCCAGAAGAAAAGCCTACAATGCCGATATCACTTACGGAACCAACAATGAGTTTGGTTTTGACTATTTGCGTGATAATATGGCAAACTCTAAGGAAGATTTGGTTCAAAGAGCTCCAAATTATGCCATCATTGATGAGGTTGACTCCGTTTTAATTGATGATGCCAGAACTCCTTTGATTATTTCGGGTCCTATTCCGCAGGGAGATCGACACGAATTCAATGAGCTAAAACCATTAGTTTCTGAATTGGTATCACTTCAGAAGAAACATTTAGTGGGAGTTTTAGCCGAAGCGAAGAAACTGATTGCCGAAGGAAATACCAAAGATGGCGGATTCTTATTATTACGAGTTTATAGAGGATTGCCTAAAAACAAGGCTTTAATTAAGTTTTTATCCCAAGAAGGAATCAAGCAAATTCTTCAGAAGACCGAGAATTTCTATATGCAGGACAATAATAAATTGATGCCTGAGGTAGATTCTGATTTATGGTTCGTAGTTGAAGAAAAGAACAATCAGATTGATTTAACAGATAAGGGTATTGCGCACTTGTCAGAAAAAACCAATAATGACTCTTTTTTCGTTCTTCCAGATATCGGAGTAAAGATTGGTGAGATTGAAGAATCTGAAGCATCAGCAAAAGAAAAAGCAGCTCAGAAAGAAGACTTATACAGAGATTTTAGCATTAAGAGTGAACGTATTCATACGATGAATCAGCTTTTAAAAGCATACACTGTATTCGAAAAGGATGTGGAATATGTGGTGATGGACAATAAAGTAATGATTGTCGATGAGCAGACAGGTCGTATCATGGATGGTCGTCGTTATTCTGATGGATTACATCAGGCGATTGAAGCCAAAGAAAATGTAAAGATCGAGGACGCAACTCAGACTTTCGCTACAGTAACACTTCAGAACTATTTCCGAATGTATCGCAAACTATCGGGTATGACGGGTACGGCAATAACTGAAGCTGGTGAATTTTGGGAAATTTATAAGTTAGATGTTGTTGAAATTCCAACGAACAAGCCAATCGCAAGAGACGATAAGGAGGATTTAGTGTACAAAACATCACGCGAAAAATACAACGCAGTAATCGAAGAGATTGGGAATTTGGTAGCTGCCGGAAGACCAGTTTTGGTGGGTACTACATCCGTTGAAATTTCTGAATTACTCGGTAGAATGCTGCAAATGCGTAAAATTCCGCATAACATTCTAAATGCAAAACTTCATAAGAAAGAGGCCAATATTGTTGCCGAAGCTGGTAAACCAGGGCAGGTAACTATTGCAACAAACATGGCAGGTCGTGGTACGGATATTAAATTATCTGACGAAGTAAAGGAAGCCGGAGGTTTAGCTATTATTGGTACAGAGCGTCATGACTCCAGACGTGTAGACAGACAGTTAAGAGGTCGTGCAGGACGTCAAGGGGATGTTGGTTCATCTCAATTCTATGTTGCTCTAGACGATAACTTAATGCGTTTGTTTGGTTCGGATCGAATTGCAAAGATGATGGACCGAATGGGTCTTAAAGAAGGTGAGGTAATTCAGCATTCTATGATTACCAAATCTATCGAAAGAGCACAAAAGAAAGTCGAAGAGAACAACTTCGGAATCCGTAAGCGTCTTTTAGAATATGATGATATCATGAACGCACAACGAGAATTCGTTTACAAAAGAAGACGTCATGCGTTAGATGGTAAGCGATTACAAATCGACATCGCAAACATGATCTATGATACTTGTGAAGCTATCATTTCGGCTAACAAGGCCGCGAAAGACTTCCAGAATTTCGAATTTGAATTAATTCGTTTTTCATCAATGACTTCTCCTTTCTCTGAAGAAGACTTTGAAAATAAGTCTGATAAAGAATTGATTGACAGTTTATACGAAATCGTAACCAGTCACTACAAATCTAAGATTGAACGAAATGCAGAAATTGCATTCCCAGTGATTAAGAATGTCTTTGAAAACGAAGGAGATCGTTACGAGCGAATTGTTGTACCATTTACAGACGG
>JBMHDU010000016.1:0-34744 GCA_049889235.1 Polaribacter sp. | reverse complement strand
GACTCGAACTGGCAAGATTCTCTCTCAAATCCCTTCCAAAATTACTTTTGAACGAACCGCTGTTTTTGTTAGCGGGTGCAAATATATAAACTAATATTCTTTCAACAATAACTTTTTTTTAAAAAAAAATCATGTTTTTTTCTCGAGTGAAAAAATACGAGCAAGGATATAAAATTACGAAAAAAATCTGAATCTCGTAACCTATTTAAGAACAAATATTTACAACTCAAAAAAAGATCTTAAGAACGCTTTTTCCGCTTATTCTTCTTTCTCATTTTTGCGAACATTTTTTTGTATTCTTCTACATCAACCATAGATTTTCTCTCCTGAGCAATCTCAAGAAAGTTAAATTGAAGTCGCGAAGATTGTCGCTGTAAACTTCCATCAGTGAATGCTCTTTGCAAAACATCCTCTATTAAATAATCCTCATTATTCTTTTTAGGATCATATTCATCCTTCAAAGACAACTTAAATATATTGGCTGTAGTATTATACCAGAAGGCTCTCCATCCGCTTCTTAATTCTCGAATATTTTCGAAAGCCGATTGTCCTGTTTGCCGATGAATCAACTTAATTAATATTCGTCCCTCTGTAGTAGTGAGTTTCTTTAGTTGATCCGTGAATTCATTTTCGATATACTTCTGAATCAGCTTTACATATTTACGTCGCTTTCGCTTACCTTTAATTCGAAGCAACCTACTATTTAGTGTATCTAATCGTTCTGAAGCCATTCTAGCATACGGGTATGCCTTAAACACCTTTCTTCTAAACCATAAATAATATCTTACATCTTCTCTAGATTTAAATTTATGTTTTGGCAACAAAGAGAATTCATCAAACTTTACTTCTAAGGTATCGCCTGGTTTTACGAATACATAATCATCAATATTAACAGGTAATGAATCGACTTCCTTTTTTTGTCCGAAGGAAATCGACATATATAATAATGATAAGAGTATCACAACCTTCCTCATTAATAACCTGCTTATTGAATCATTTGTAAAAATTCATCTTCAGAAATAATAGATACACCAAGTGTTTCTGCTTTCACCTTTTTACTTGGCCCCATATTATCTCCTGCAACTAAATAATCTGTTTTTTTAGAAATGGATGAACTTACTTTTCCGCCATTATCCTCGATAGCCTTTTTTAATTCATTTCGACTCATCTGATGAAAAACTCCAGAAACTACGAATACTTTTCCTTCTAATAAATTGGTCTGATTCTCTAACTCTTCTTCTGATATGGCCAATTGAACTCCATAAGATTTCAATCGGTCTATTAATTGAATATTACCAAGGTCATTCGAAAACTCGATTACGCTCTCTGCTATTTTATCTCCAATTTCATCAACAGCAACCAAAGTTTCAAAATCAGCCGTCATTAAATTATCAATCGATTTGAAATGTTTCGCAAGTTTTTTCGCTACAGTCTCCCCTACAAATCGAATTCCTAATGCAAAAAGTACTTTTTCGAACGGGATTTGTTTCGATTTTTCGATTCCGTCAATCATATTCTGAGCCGATTTTTCAGCCATTCGTTCTAACGGAATAATTTGCTCAATTCTCAAATCATACAAATCAGCATAATTTTGAATCAAACCTTCCTTTCGCAATAAATCAACTGTTTCTCCACCAAGCCCTTCAATATCCATAGCCTTTCGACTGATATAATGTTGAATTCTTCCAGTGATCTGAGGAGTACATCCATAAGTATTCGGACAATAATGCTTTGCATCACCATCCGTTCTTACCAAAGTTGTTTGACATTCTGGACAATGGGTTGCATATATGGTAGGTGCAGAATCATGAGGACGTTTACTCAAATCTACCCCTAAAACTTTCGGAATAATCTCACCGCCCTTTTCAACATAAACGGCATCTCCCACTCTGATATCTAATTTCTCAATCTGATCTGCATTATGCAGAGAGGCGCGTTTGACAATCGTACCTGCCAGCGAAACCGGCTCCAAATTTGCCACAGGGGTAATTGCTCCGGTTCGACCTACCTGGTAGGTAATTTCATTCAAAACTGTTGATACTTGCTCTGCCTGAAATTTGTAAGCAATTGCCCAACGTGGGGATTTAGACGTAAAACCCAGCTCTTCTTGCTGTTGTAGACTATTTACTTTAATTACAATTCCGTCTGTCTCATAAGGTAAATCATGTCTTTTTTCATCCCAATGATTTACAAAAGCTAATACCTCATCAATAGAGGTTGCCAATTGAATTGTTTTTGGAACTTTAAATCCGGAATTTCTAGCCGCTTCTAGAATTTCATAATGCGATTTGAATCTTCGATCATTGGCAACAACCTGATACAACAAACAGTCTAAAGGTCTTTTCGCTACCTCCGAACTATCCTGCAACTTTAAACTACCACTTGCTGTGTTTCTCGGATTTCGATAAGGCTCTTCTCCCATCGCAATTCGTTCTCTATTCATTTCTTCAAATCCGTCCAGTGGTAAAATGATTTCACCTCTTATTTCGAAATCAAACAAAAACTCCTCTCCTACATGTAGAGGAATGGAACGGATGGTTCGAATATTTGTAGAAACATCATCACCCTGGAAACCATCACCTCGGGTGACAGCCCTCACAAACTTTCCGTTTTCATAGGTAAGATTAATCGAAGCACCATCAAATTTCAATTCGCAGGTATATTCAATCTGATCTGTACCTAACATTTTTTGGATTCGTTTTTCCCAATCCAATAAGTCTTGTGAGGAATAGGAATTATCCAATGAGTACATTCTATTTAAATGGGTAACCGTAGTAAACTTCTTGGTAATTTGCCCACCTACCCTCTGTGTCGGAGAATTGGGGTCGAAGTATTCTGGAAATTGATTTTCTAAACTTTCTAACTCCTTAAGTTTAATATCGAATTCAAAATCTGAAATAGTGGCATTATCTAACACATAATAATTATAATTATGCTGATTTAATTCTTTTCTCAGCGCCACTATCCTTTCTTTTGGACTCATATATTCGGAATTATGAAATTAATTTGAAATGTCTTTTCAAAAATAAAAGATTATTTCCTTCAATACCATATTTAGGGCCTCTAAACCTCAAATTTAACAGACAGAAAATGTAACCTATGTTACACAAGCCCCAAACATGATATTTGTCATGATTAATACCTCTTGTTCTATCTAATTTTGAATAGAAATTATAAAGAACATGAGAAATTTAGTGATTTTAGGAGCTGGTACTGCAGGCACAATGATGGCAAATCATTTGGTATCTAAACTCCCAAAAAGTGATTGGAAAATACATATTGTTGATCAATACAAAACCCATTACTATCAGCCTGGATTTTTGTTTTTACCATTTGATATCTACACAGAAGATCAAGTAAAGAAAGTTGGGAAGAAATTTATTCCCAAGGGAGTTGAATACATCCAACAAAAAATTGATGTAATTGATTCAGAAAATAACTTGGTAAAACTGGAAGATGGGGTATTAAGTTATGACATTCTAATTATTGCAACGGGATCTAAAATTGCTCCCGAAGAAGTAGAAGGAATGCATAGCAGTGAATGGCACAAATCAGTTTTTGACTTTTATACTTATGAAGGTGCAGTTGCACTTCGAAATAAGTTGAGAGATTTTAAGAAAGGTAAACTGGTTGTTCATATAACCGAAATGCCGATTAAATGTCCGGTTGCACCTTTAGAGTTTGCTTTCCTTGCTGATTCTTATTTCGAAAAGAAAGGAATACGTAATGACGTTGATATAACATATGTCACTCCGCTTTCTGGTGCTTTTACCAAGGCATACACATCCAAAACATTGGGCTACTTGTTAGAAGAAAAAAACATAAAACTGGTTCCAGACTTTGCAATTGAACGAGTAGATCATGAAAACAACAAAATTGTTGATTATGTAGACCAAGAAGTCGAATACGATTTATTAGTGATCGTACCAACCAATATGGGAGATGAAGTGATTGAGCGTTCTGGTTTAGGTGATGATTTGAACTTTGTTCCTACACATCCGAATACGTTACAATCTTTAGAAAATGAAAATATTTTCGTGATTGGTGACGCCACTAATGTTCCTGCTTCCAAGGCTGGATCTGTAGCACATTTCCAAGCAGAGACCTTAACTGATAACATTCTTCTTTACATTGATGGAAAACCACTAAAAGAGGAGTTCGATGGACACGCAAACTGTTTTATTGAAACAGGAAAAAATAAAGCTTTATTGATTGATTTCAATTATGAACAAGAGCCTGTAACCGGTACATTCCCTTTAGCAGGAATTGGACCACTAAGGTTATTGAAAGAGAGTGTCTTAAATCACTGGGGGAAATTAGCTTTCCGTTGGATTTATTGGAACATGCTATTAAGAGGAATTTCAATTCCGTTCGTATCAAGAAACATGACCCTGAAGGGTAAAAATATTAACACATAAAAACTAGAAATTATGATCAAAGAATTTGTAAACGTTGCACTTAACGTAAATGATGAAGGCTACTTAATGGACTTTTCTCAATGGACTAAAGAAATTGGAGAGGAAATTGCCAAAGAACACAACATCACATTGACTGATGAACACTGGGAAGTAATTGATTACATCCAACAACAAGTAGCAAATAATAAACCTTTATCAATTAGAGGAATTAAGAAAAGTGGAGTTATCGATATTAAAAAGTTTTACGCACTGTTTCCTGGCGGTCCGTTAAAAATATCGACCAAGATAGCAGGAGTACCAAAACCAAAAAGTTGTATTTAAAAAATTAGAAATTATGTCTGTAACTCAAACTATGCCTACTACTAATACAGTACAGGAAACCAAAGTTCAAAAGATGCTTTTTATCTTATCAAAAGCAACTATAGAAAATGTATACGCCGCATTCATTATGGCTAATGGAGCCAGAATGGAAGGAATTGAATCTGAAATCTTCTTTACGTTCTTCGGACTGGAAGCTATTCAGAAGAAAAAGTTGAACGACCTTAGAGTTGCCACCGTTGGTAACCCTGCTATGCACATCCCAACCATGTTAGGTGGATTGCCAGGTATGGAAGCTTTAGCTACCAAAATGATGAAGAAAGAAATGGAGAAATTAGATATGCCTCCAGTTGATGAATTTTTAGAAATTCTATCTGATTCAGGTTGTAAATTATGGGCGTGTAAACTAGCTGTTGAAATGTTCAAATTAACACCAGAAGATATGATTGACGAAATTGACGGAATCATCACGGTTGGTGATTTCTATAGCAGAGCAAATCAGGAGAATACTCACCTACTGTTCATTTAATATGAATCATATATTACTGAAAAAACCCGATTGAATCGGGTTTTTTATGTCTAGTAATATGTAAATCTTCGAACTTTTGCAATGTGTTTGGCGAGTCGAATCACCTGGTGCGAATATCCATATTCATTATCATACCATACATAAACAACTACGGTTTCATCATCTGTAATGGTCGATTTACTATCGAAAATTGAAGGTGATGTTGACCCAATGATATCTGATGATACTAATTCGTTATCTAATGAGAATTTGATTTGCTCAACTAAATCCCCTTCTAATGCATATTGTTTCATAATGGCATTAACGATTTCCTTTGTGACCTTTGTTCGCAATTGTAAACTCAAGATTGCTAAAGAACCATTAGGAACGGGCACTCGGATGGCATTTGATGTCAATTTTCCTTCTAACGTAGGTAATGCTTTTGACACGGCCTTTCCTGCACCAGTTTCGGTTATCACCATATTTAAAGCGGCTGCTCTACCCCTTCGGTATTTTTTATGCATGTTATCTACCAAATTCTGATCATTGGTATATGCATGAATCGTTTCGATGTGCCCTTTCTTAATTCCGAAATTGTCATCAAGTACTTTTAATACTGGCGTAATTGCATTTGTTGTACAAGAGGCAGCTGAAAAAACATCAACTTCATCTGGACTATATTGTAAATGATTTACCCCATGTACAATATTTGGAATTCCTTTTCCAGGAGCTGTCAGTAACACTTTACTTGCACCCTTAGCCTTGAGATGTCTGGCTAATGCTTCATCATCTCTAAAAGCACCAGTATTATCAATAATTAATGCGTTATCGATTCCGTAAGCTGTGTAATCAATATCGTCCGGATTATCAGAAGAAATAACATATACAGTGGTTCCGTTGATGATTAACGCATTGTTTTCAGTATCCACAGATACAGTTCCAATGAAGTCACCATGTACAGAATCTACACGAAGCAAAGAAGCTCTTTTTTCTAAAACTGACTCGTCGATATTTCCACGAGTTACAATAGCTCTCAAACGTAATTGAGAACCCTTTCCAATTCGCGTCATCAATTCTCTCGCCAATAATCGACCAATACGTCCAAATCCGTAAAGGACAACATCTCTTGGTTCAATGTCTTTTACTTGAGATAAATCTCCAAGTTTAGTTTTTACAAATTCCAATTTGTTTGCACACAAAGAAGGATTCAAATGGCACTCATAGGCTAATTTCCCTATATCAATTTTTGATGGCGGAACGTCGAGTTCCTGAATCGCCTTTGCAATGCTCAAAGCATCTTGAATAGTGATTGGTTTATTAACAAATTCACCAGCGTAATTTATTAGATTTGATACCTCTCCTGCTCTTTTGTTGAAAAGCGGATTTCTAAATAAAATTAACTCGATTGATTTCTCATACCATAAGTCATTTACAATGTTGACAAATTCAATCGTTAACCGTCTTACTTGGGCTTGTTGTGATACTTGATCTTCGTAGTTTAAGGGTGATTTCATCAATGAAAATATTTTTGCAAAAGTATTTCTTTTTTTGAAATTCGAAATCGATTTCGCTAAAATTTATAGCAAAAAAATCCCAACTGATAAATCGGGATTTAAAACTTATTTTTTTGATCATTTATTATCTGAATCCGTAACGTTCTGTTACACCATCAAGATTGATAACTTCAATATAGAGTGGGTTTTTCGCCCTTACACTATTCTCAAGAACTCTAACTGCATCCGAAGCATTGGAAATACTTTGACGATTGATCTTGGTAATAATGTATCCTTCTTTCACTCCGTAGTATTCCAAACTTTTATTATTATTGGTTTGAATCTTTGCACCTCCTTTGATATTAAATTTACTCTTTTCTTCTTTGGTCAAATCTTTTAATGAAATACCCAATGCTCTTGAGGTGTAGGTATCTCTCTTATTCAACATCACACTTTTGGTAAGGAGTTCACCATCTCTTTCTACTGTGATATTTACATATTCACCTGGGCGTTTTGCTGTTAATTGACCTCTTAATTCTGAAAACTTAGAGATTTTTACATTGTTCACCTTTTTGATGATATCCCCATCTTGTAATCCGGCCTTTCTTGCTCCGCCGTCATAGAAAACTTGCGCGATTTTTACTCCGTCGATATTATTTTCAGAGTTATCAATTGAAATTCCGAGAACTGCTTCTTGCACTGTTCCAAACTCTAACAAATCGTCTACAATTTTCTTGGCAATGTTTGATGGAACAGCAAATGAATATCCAACAAAAGAACCTGTTCTTGAGGTAATAGCCGTATTAATCCCAACCAATTCTCCACGGGTATTCACTAACGCTCCACCACTATTTCCAGGGTTAACAGCAGCATCAGTTTGAATAAATGAATCAATAGAAGAGTTTCCTTCTAAATCTCTACCTTTTGCGCTCACGATTCCGGCAGTAACTGTTGAAGTCAAGTTGTAAGGGTTACCTACTGCCAATACCCATTCTCCAATTTTTACTGAATCTGAATTCGCGAATGGCAGATACGGAAGTTTTTCATCAGTATCGATTTTCAATAATGCGATATCATTATCCTTGTCTGTACCAATCAATCTAGCCTTAAATTTTTGTCTATTATTTAAAGTGATTTCAATATCGTTTGCATTCGCAATAACATGGTTGTTTGTAACGATGTAACCATCCGAAGAAATAATTACACCACTACCTGTTCCTACCGCTTCGTATTGTCTACGACCATTACCGTTTCCGAAGAAAAAATCTAAGGGATTCACCTGTGTTCTAATGGCCGTGTTTTTTACGTGCACAACCGAATTTAATGACTTCTCTGCAGCTTCCGTAAAATCGATAGAAGCATAATAATTGTCGTTGGTAACCGCTGTTTTATTGAAAGCTGGATTGAAATTTGTATTTATGTTCTCAACCTTTGGAGGTAACTGCTCTTTGATAATTACTGCATCCGTAAAGAAAAGTTTGTAACCTCCAAGAGTTAAAATGCCACCTAGCATGGCAACCGCTAAAAGTCCAAAAAGTTTTTTCATAATCTCCATTTTAATATAACCAAATATACAATTTTAACATTTATAACAATTTCGTTTAACTTTGCTTTAACTCAGTTTAACCGGTCTTTAACAAGACCTTTTTTTTTCCAAAATCGTATCTTTATCCCATGATTTTAAATTTTAGTAAATACCAAGGAACGGGAAACAATTTTGTTATGGTTGACAACAGAACAAAAATCTTTCCAAATGGAAATACTGACATAATTTCATATCTCTGTGACCGAAATTTCGGAATTGGAGCGGACGGCGTTATTCTCATTGAAAATGACACCGAATCTGATTTTCGAATGATTTATTACAATCCGGATGGAACAGAGACCATGTGCGGAAATGGAGGTCGGTGTGCTGTGACTTTTGCTAGAGATTTAGGAATGATCGAAAATCAAACTACTTTCAATGCTTTCGATGGATTGCATTTCGCTAGCATTGACGGCAAAGACATATCTCTTCAAATGATTGATGTTCATTCCGTTCAAAATCACACTAATTATTCTTTTCTAAACACAGGAACTCCACATCATGTAGAATTGGTGGACGACTTAACAGAATATCCAGTTTTTTTGAGGGGTAAGGAGCTTCGTTATAATTTATATGGAGAAAAAGGAAGTAACATCAACTTTGTAGAGCAAAAAAATTCAGATACTTTTCGAGTTAGAACCTATGAGAAAGGCGTAGAAGATGAAACTTTGGCGTGCGGGACCGGTGTTACGGCAGTGGCCATTGCTATGCATCATAGTGGAAAAACGATGGCTAACACAATTAAACTCCCGGTAGAAGGTGGAACATTAAAAGTATCCTTCGATTTTACTGATGGAACATACTCAAATGTATTTTTAATTGGTCCTGCTAGGTTCATTTTCAAAGGGAGCATTGAATTGAATCTATGAATTTAATTGGACAACTAATTAGACTCCGTTCTCTTGAAATTGAGGATTTAGATTTTCTCCACGATATTGAGAATGACGAATCTTTTTGGGAATTAAGCGGAACTCAATCTCCATTCTCCAAAGAAATTCTTCGAGAGTACATCCAAAACGCAAAACAAGACATATACGAAGCAGGGCAATATCGATTTGTCATTTCTTCTAAAGAACCCAATACTCCTTTAGGATTGATTGATCTATTTGATTTCAATGCCCAACATTTAAGGGCAGGAGTCGGAATAATCGTCCATCCCAACCATCAAAATAATGGCTACGGAAGTGAAGCCCTTTCTTTATTGATTTCATATTGTAAAAATGAATTGAGAATTCATCAACTATATGCTGATGTTCTAGAAAACAATACTCTAAGTATTCGATTGTTCGAAAAACACGGATTTCAAAAAGTTGGAATAAAAAAAGATTGGATTTATTACCACAACTGTTTCAAAAATGAAATAATTTTACAGCTAATTTTAGAAGAATCGTGAAATTAAAAAAGAAACACATTTTTTATATCGGATTAGCTATTCTAGTCATTATTTCTGCATCTATATATTCCAAAATTTACGGAGATAATATTCAAAAAAGTGGCGATGTATACATTTACACGAATGATTCATTTGAGCAAGTTGTTGAGAAATTATCACCTTATTTAAAAAATCCGAATAGCTTCGAGTGGGTCGCAGGATTAAAAAAATACAAATCACCAAAATCAGGGAAATACCGAATTGAAGAAGGAACCTCAAACAACGACCTGATCAATAAACTCAGAATTGGGAGTCAAACCCCGGTTAAAGTTTCTTTTAACAATCAGGATACAATTGAAAAATTAGCCGGTAGAATTGCCAACCAGATTGAGGCAGATTCGCTCTCTTTACTAGAAGCTTTTATTAATCCTTCATTTCTAGAAAAAAATAATCTCAATAGAGCTTCTGTCCTTCAAATATTCATCCCGAATACCTATGAATATTATTGGAATACATCGGCAGTTAAATTTAGAGATAGAATGCTAGCGAATTATAAAAAATTTTGGAATTCCAGTAGACTAACAAAAGCCAAGGCGTTGAAAATGAGTCCGAGCGAAGTCATCACGCTTGCCAGTATTGTGCAAAAAGAAACAGCCAAAAGGGAAGAACGACCCGTGGTAGCAGGGTTGTATTTAAATCGTCTTAAAAGAGGATGGGCATTACAGGCCGACCCAACTATTGTTTATGCAATAAAACAACAGAAAGGTCAAGACTATATGGTGTATCGAGTGCTGCGAACAGATCTGGACATTGATTCACCATACAACACTTACAAAAACAGAGGCTTACCTCCTACTCTAATTGGAATGCCAGATATCTCAAGTATTGATGCGGTGTTAAATCCGAAGAGACATGATTATATGTATATGTGCGCCAGCGTAGACAAATTCGGATATCATGAATTCGCAAAAAGTTTAGCACAGCATAACCGAAACGCTGCAAAATATCAACGCTGGTTGAGTCAACAAAGAATATTTCGTTAATTACTTCTGAATGATAAAGATAGCAGGTCTTTTATGAAGATCTGGTTTACTATTTTTCCAATCTTTAGCGAATCGAGTTTGAATAAACTCAGTTGGCAAAGTAATATCTGCTGCAACACAGAGCCTGGTTGTAGATGTTAATGTTCCTAACAAATCGGTCATCATTTTATCATTTCGATAAGGTGTTTCGATAAAAATCTGAGCCTGATTCTTTTCTGCTGATAATCTCTCTAATTGTTTTATGGATTTTTTACGATCTGCTTTTTCGATAGGTAAATACCCATTGAAAGCAAAGTTTTGACCGTTTAATCCAGAACTCATCATCGCTAGTAAAATTGATGACGGTCCGACCAAAGGCACTACTTGAATTCCTTTACGATGAGCCAAAGCTACAATACTTGCACCTGGATCTGCAATTGCAGGAACACCGGCCTCGGATAATAGCCCAACGTTATTCTCGTTTTCACAAACATCCAAATATCTTAGCGTTTCCTGCTCATCCGCGTATTTATCAAGCAGCATGAGCTGTAAATCGGGTTGTGATTTTTTCGGAGTAATTTTTTTAATGAAACGACGAGCAGATTTTTCATTTTCTACGATGTAGTAATCGATCTGTTCTACCACTTTTTTCACCGATAATGGCATAACCTCCAATGGCTCTCTTTCTCCTAAGGTTGTCGGAATTAGATATAGCTTACCTTTCATTCAATAGGAATTTATCACGAAGGTAATGAAAATTCTAAGTAGTGAATTACAACTTATTTGAAATGATTTCACAAGCTTCATCCAACATTTGGTAAACATTATCAAAACCTCTTAGCCCGTCATAGTAGGGGTCGGGAACACTTTTATTTCCATTTGGATTAACCTCATTCAGAATCATCTTTACTTTTTCGCGGTCTTCTGAATTTCTTGCTAGTTTTAAAATATTTTTATAATTACTTGAATCCATAGCATAAATTACATCAAACGCGTCGAAATCAATCACGCTAAACTTTCTTGAGGTCTGATGTGAAATATTGACTCCATTTTTTAGACCCACTTTAATGGATCGACTATCGGGCGGTTCCCCTACGTGGTATCCAGCTGTTCCCGAAGAATCTACATAAACTAAGTCTGGATTAACTTTTGATTCTAATATTCCTTGAGCCAATGGAGATCTGCAAATATTCCCAAGGCAAACCATTAGTACTTTTTTCATGGCAAAAAAAAACCTCACAAGGAGTGAGGGTTTATTTAAAAGGTTAACTTTTTAGTTAGGTCTTCGACGTATTTTCTAAATTGTTTATCAGTTTCTGTTAAATTATCAACTGTTTTACAAGCATGTAGCACCGTAGCATGATCTCTTTGACCAATTTGATTTCCGATACTTGCTAATGATGTTTTCGTTAATCGCTTTGCAAAATACATAGCTAATTGTCTCGCCTGAACGATATGTCTTTTTCTTGTTTTAGATTGAAGTGTAGCCACATCCATATCGAAATACTTCGAAACTTCTTTTTGGATGTAATCAATAGACACCTCTTTCTTCGTGTTTTTAACGAATTTATCTACAATCTGTCTTGCCAACTCAATCGAGAATTCTTTTCTATTAAAAGAGGCTTGAGCAATCATTGAGATAATAACCCCTTCCAATTCTCTAACATTGGTCTTGATATTCTTAGCGATGTATTCAACTATTTCACCTGGCATTTCAACACCATCTCTGAATAATTTATTCTCAAGGATCGAGATTCTAGTTTCATAATCTGGAGATTGTAATTCAGCAGAAAGTCCCCACTTAAATCTAGATAATAATCTTTGTTCAATTTCCTGCATATCTACAGGTGCTTTATCTGATGTTAAGATTACTTGTTTTCCATTTTGATGCAAGTGATTGAAGATGTGGAAAAATACATCTTGGGTTCCTTTTTTTCCTGAGAAAAACTGGACATCATCAATAATTAATACATCAATCATTTGATAGAAATGAATAAAATCATTTCTTGTATTTGACTTTACAGAATCAATAAATTGTTGGGTAAATTTCTCTGAAGAAATATAAAGTACCGTTTTGTCCGGATACTTGTCTTTAATATCAACACCAATAGCATGAGCTAAGTGTGTTTTTCCTAATCCGACTCCACCATAAATTAACAATGGATTAAAAGAAGTTCCACCCGGTTTTTTAGCAACAGCCATCCCAGCAGATCTTGCTAAACGGTTCGAATCACCTTCAACAAAATTTACAAAATTATAGTTTGGATTTAGTTGAGATTCGATTTTAACTTTTTGCAATCCAGGAATAACAAAAGGATTGCGAAGTTCTCTCTTATCAGATTCCATTGAAACCGATACTTTTTGTGGTTTTAACGGATCTCTGTTTGAACTTGGGAACTTTACAATTTGAGGCCTATTACTACTGTAATTGTTTTCCATTTTTACATCGTAAATCAATTTGGCTTCATTTCCTAATTGCCTTACTAATGCTACACGTAAAAGTTTAATGTAATGTTCCTCTAACCATTCATAGAAAAATTTACTAGGAACTTGAATGGTTAACACTTCTCCTGAAAGTTTAACTGCTTTTATCGGCTCGAACCAAGTCTTATATGCTTGAGGTTTAATGTTGTCTTTTATAAACAATAGGCATTCCTTCCAAACTGAATCAGCAGTTATCGTCATAGTAGTAAAAAGTGAGTTTTTTGGTTAAAAAAATCTAGTTAATTTTCTCTTTTTCTTCCCTTGAATAGCCATACAAAAGTGTGAATAAAATTCATCAAAAAAAAATCAAAATGCTATTGATTTTTAACTTTTTTTTCTGTAACATAAGCCCAGAAAATTGTTTATTCATATTGGATTTTTTATCAACAAAAACCCGCGTTAGATACTCAGAAACCGATCAAATGGGAGTTGTATATTATGGCAATTACGCCCAGTATTTTGAGCTCGGCAGAACCGAATGGCTTCGTTCTAAAGGAATTATCTATAAAGATATGGAAAATGACGGAATTATGCTACCCGTTATTTCACTAAATTGTGAGTTTAAAAAATCAGCTTTTTACGATGATGTTCTCACCATAAAAGCAATTTTGAAAAAAAAACCTGGAGTTCGAATTGAATTTGATTATGAGATAACAAATCAACATGATGAATTGGTGTGCACGGGTAATACCGTTTTGGTATTTATTAATATGAAAAAGAACAGACCCACTCGTTGTCCTTCTTACATTTTAGACAGTCTAAACATCTAATTGCTCGATACTTAGACCATAGACACCATCAAAAATTTGACGTATTTTATCCGCTTCTTTTTTCCGGATTGATATAACATAGGTGCAATTTAATTCCAGAATCTGGTCTTGAATCTGAATATTTTTCTCTTTTATGATACGCATCACCTTATTCATTAAATCATAAGGAAAAGAAATCCGAAATCTAACATTTATAGTTTTGACAACTATTTTAGAGGCCTCAATTGCCAATTTTGCTGAACTTCGATACGCGTTTATTAATCCACCAACCCCTAATTTGGTTCCTCCAAAATACCGGACACTAACAATTAGCACATTTGTAATATCAAAAGACTGAATCTGACCGTAAATTGGCATCCCTGCAGAATTGCTTGGTTCTCCATCATCATTTGCTCGATAAGAGATTTTTTCTACACCCAATTGAAAGGCATAACAAAAATGTCTTGCACTTGAGTGTTGAATTCTTAATTCTTCAAGGCGTACCTTTACCTCCTCTTCTGATTGGACCGGAAATGCATATCCGAAAAACTTACTTCCTCTATCTTTAAATAAAGATTCTTCGGAAGGACCCGCTAATGTTCTATATTCATCAGTCATTATGAGAATGCAATCATTAATATTGAAACAATGGCTAGCAGCACTCCTATATAATTTTTAGTAGAAAAGACTTCACGAAACAACACTACTCCCAAAATACTTGATAATAAAACGATACCAACATTATTTAAGGTAAATAATGATGAACTTTCTGCTCCTTTAGTTTGCAAAGCCCTAATTAAAAACAGAATTGAAAAGTAATTTGGAATACCTAATACTATTCCGGCAATGATATTCTTAAGGCCAAAATTTCGAGCGGAATCAAACCCTTTAGAAACCAAAAATAAAGCACCGAAAAATCCAGCAATTCCAAATAAAGATCCCGAAAATACAGAAACCTCCGATTCAGGAACATAATTAACTTCAATATATTTTATAGTGGTATCTATTACTCCAGATCCCAAAAAAAGTAAAAGAGGTAGTAGTAATGCCTCCTTCAGGGGGATTTCCTCTTTTTTGACCGAAACCAGGTAAACCGCAACTAAAGCCAATAGGATCCCAAATAACTTAAGAAAAGGAGCACTTTCATTGTATATTACAATTCCGAAAGTCACCGGGATAACAACAGACATTTTACTTGCCACAGAAGCGACCGAAACTCCATTGATTTGGGAAGTTTTTGCCATTAAAACAAATATTAAGATAAACAAAACTCCTAATGCAAATGCACCCGGAAGCCATTGTTTATATAAGACATCAGCTAATGGAATCTTCGTTTCTGATCCTAAAAAACCAAGAACAAAAGCAACGGCATAATTTACTACGATTGCTTTTACGTTGTCAACCTCATATTTGTGAAATAATTTAAAAATCACAAATAATGACGTCGAAAAAAGAATGCTAAGAATTAGATAAATCATGATTCTATCACAGAAATTAAATTGGTAATATCCTCATTTGTCGGATTGATATTCCAAGTTTTGATTCCGAGTTCTGAGGCCGCATCGGTATTCTCTTTGGTATCATCAATAAAAAATGTTTCTTCAGGTTTTAATTGATTTTCAGACAAGACAAACTCATAAATATCAGAATTTGGTTTTCGCAAGTGAATTTCATGTGAGAGATAAAACTTCTCAAAACAGGATTTAAACTCATCATATCTTTCCCTTCCCCAATCTGCTTTGACCCAATCTATATGAATTTCATTCGTATTACTCAACAGGAACAAACGATACTTATTTGTCGATTTTAAAGTTGTAAGAAAATCAAATCGATGATTTGGAAAATCGAGCAACATCGAATTCCAAATCATTTTAAACTCATCATCTTTTAAAGAATAGGTTTTATTAAAATGTAGAATCACCTCTTCTGATGTAACCTTTCCGACCTCATAGGTCCTCAACAATTCTTCATCCTCGGTTGAGATGGCTTCAATTCCTTTTGTCTTTAAGATTTTTGAAGGCCCGGCCTTATCGAGATTTAAAAAAACATCTCCGAAGTCAAAAATTATATTTTTAATCATTCTGGTATATTCTAATAATATCAGTGTTCATTTTAAGCTCTTTCATGGGTTTTGATTGTAATTCTGGAGCTGCAATACCATTTTCAATAACAACATCTCCAATCGTAACTCTCGCTTCATCCCAAAGATTTTCTTCGATGAATGTTTTCAATGTTTGACTACCTCCTTCGATTATCACGCTTTGTATATCATATTGAAACAGTACATTTAAAATTTGCTTCGCGGTATCATCACCGAATTTAATTCTTTCGAAATGCGTTTTATGGAAGGTTTTATCGATTTCTGTGGATGTTGATTCGTCAATGATTACAATTGTCTTCACCGAATCATCGAAAATATGAGAGTCAAGCGGCAGCCTTAATTTTGAGTCTAGAATGATTCTGGTCGGACTTTCACCCTTCCACAATCGCGTATTAAGCTTAGGATTGTCTTTTATAACCGTATTCGTACCTACAAGAATAGCTTGTTCTTCCGATCTCCATTTGTGAACCAATTGTTTGGAATACGGATTGGAAATCCAAAATGGTTTTCTCTCTTTTTGAATTTCTGGAGCAATCATTCCATTTTTAGACTGTGCCCACTTTAAAATAATATACGGTCTCTTCGATTGGTGTTGGGTTAGGAACGATTTATGATGCGCTATACATTCTTCTTCTAAAACTCCGATATTAACATCAATCCCAGCTTGCTTAAGCATGGAAACTCCATTTCCTTTTACTTTCGGATTGGGATCTAAACAGCCAATAACCACTCTCGGTATTTCGCTTTTAATTATGGCATTAGCACAGGGGGGAGTTTTCCCAAAATGAGAACAGGGTTCTAATGTTACATATAAAGTAGATTGCCGTAATAATCTTTTATCTGCTACAGATTGTAAAGCGTTAATTTCGGCATGATTACCACCAAATGGAGAGGTATAACCTTCGCCGATAATTTTATCGTCACAAACAATTACAGCCCCCACAGAAGGATTTGGTTTTGTTAAAGCATTACCGTTTTTGGCAATATCTAAACACCTCGAAATATGAATTTCATCCTTCAAATCGGTTACTTTAATTTAATTTCTTGCGTTTTATCTACAGGATATACTTTGGAAAAGCCCAACACTTTGTACTTCAAATCACCTTTAAATTGAATTTTAATCGTCTTATTTAATAAGGTATTAATTAGACCGCCCAGAATACCATTTCTGTTATTTTCAAAAACTTGTTTCGCAGGAATTACAACTGATAATGGAATTGTAAAATCTTTTCTCGAAGGCACCTTAAATTCTTCTGAAGATACTTGAGCTAACTCAGCTCCATTTACAATTACTTTTATCTGATCCGTAGCAATCTTACCGCCGACATCATTCGGGTTTTTGAAATAGGCATTTGCTTTTAATCGAATCGTATCAGATTGTACCGAAACAACCTGTACATCATCGACTTTTAAAAAAACTGGCTTTTTCGAAATTGAACATCCGAAAACACCAATAAAGAGTATGATTAGTACAGCTAATTTTCTCATAAAGTATGCATTATTTTAGGTAACTTGCCTCTACAAAAATAGTGTATTCAATGACAAATACAGATTTTCTGATTAGAGAAATTAAACAGAAAGACAATCCGCAATTAGCCAAGGTTGTTCGTAACGTTATTGTTGAAATGGGGGCTCCTATCGTTGGCACAGCCTACGAGGATAAAGCTACCGATCAAATGTTTGAAACGTATCAAGAAGAACGAACTAAATACTTTGTTGTAGAATACAAAAATGAAGTTGTAGGTGGTGGCGGAATCGCGCCATTGGCTGGAACAGACGGAAGTATTTGCGAACTTCAGAAAATGTATTTTCTACCGATTGCTAGAGGTCGTGGCCTTGGATCTCAAATGATTGAAAAATGTTTGTCTTATGCAAAGGAAGTCGGATTCAAAACTTGCTATTTAGAAACTCTACCCTATATGAAGGCCGCTCGCAAATTGTATGCTAAAAATGGATTCACCAATATTAGCGGACCAATCGGAAGTACTGGTCATTATTCCTGTGATGTTTGGATGACTAAAGAGTTATGAATTTAGTTCAACTTCAGGAATATTTCCATCAGCAATTAAAAGACAACTATCCCGATTCAGAGATTGAAAGCTTCTTTTTCTGGACCTTAGAAGAACTATTAGGTATCCAAAGAATAGATTTTGTTTTACAAAAAAACAATACGGTCAAATCACAAAATTTGGACCGCATAAAAGAGGTGATTCAAAGACTGCAAAACGAAGAACCGATTCAGTATATATTTGGATTCACAGAATTCTACGGATTGAAATTTAACGTTTCGGAAGATACATTAATCCCTCGACCCGAAACAGAAGAATTGGTCGAATGGATTATCGAGACCGTAAAAAGCGATGAGTATTTATCCTCCTTACCTGAACTTCGAATACTTGATATTGGAACTGGAACCGGGTGCATTGCCATAACCTTAACTAAACTTGTTCAATCAGCAAATACAACTGCTATAGATATTTCTGAAAAAGCTTTAAGCGTCGCTGAATCGAATTCAACATTAAATGAGGTTAATATTGATTTTGTTCCTACAGATGTTTTGGAATTATCATCCCTAGAGAATCAGTATGATATCATTGTATCGAATCCACCCTATGTAAGAAATTTAGAAAAGGTTGAAATCAAAAAAAATGTACTTCAATTCGAACCGAAAACGGCATTATTTGTTGAAGATGATGATCCATTGTTATTTTACAGAAAGATTGGAAAATTGGCTTTTGACTCCTTAACTACCAATGGTTACTTATTTTTTGAAATCAATAAATACTTAGGAAAAGAAACGGTTGATCTTTTATCTGATTTGGGATATCAACAAATTGAGTTACGAAAAGACTTATTCGGAAACGACCGAATGATAAAATGTCAATTATCCTAGTTGAACAATTCTTCGCTATCGACTGTAATTGAATCTAAGAAAGCAATTGAATTCATGATATCGTGATGCAACACACGATCTTCATAGACTAAAGGAACCTCATTTCTAAACATCGTCAAGAAATTTTCAAGAAACGGTGAGCTTTTACCTTCAACAAAATACATTGCTTGAGATGCCGTGAATAATTCAATCGCCAAAATGGTTTTTAAATTATCAACGATTCTTTTCAACTTCGTAGCTGAATTAGCGCCCATAGATACGTGATCTTCCTGACCATCACTCGATTCAATGGAATCTATACTCGATGGTGTAGCCAATTGCTTGTTCTGATTTACTATACTAGCCGCAGTATATTGAGGAATCATAAAACCTGAGTTTAAACCTGGATTTGTGACTAAAAAAGGTGGTAAATGTCGATGGCCCGAAACCAATTGATAGGTTCTTCGTTCTGAAATATTTCCCAATTCAGATAAGGCAATGGCAAGAAAATCTAATCCTAAAGCCAAGGGTTGCCCGTGAAAGTTTCCACCAGAAACAATCACATCCTCCTGAACAAAAATATTTGGATTATCGGTCACAGCATTTACCTCGGTTAGAAATGTTTTGGTCACAAATCTGATGGTATCTTTCGAGGCTCCATGCACCTGAGGTACACATCGGAATGAATAGGGGTCCTGAATATGAAATTTCTCTTTTTCGATCAATTCACTACCCTCTAATAATTCTAAAATTCGCTTACTTGTTTTTAATTGACCATTATGAGGTCGCACCAAATGAATCAATTCATTAAATGGATCTTTCCTACCATCAAACCCTTCCAAGGAAAGAGTAGCTACTACATCTGCTAGGTATGACAATTTGTGGCATTCCAGTAAACAATGAATTCCGTAAGCAGACATGAACTGAGTTCCATTTAACAGCGCTAACCCTTCTTTCGATTGCAACTTGATGGATTCCCATTCGAATTTCTCAAATAGTGCTGATGCATTTTGGATTTCTCCGTCATACCATACTTCTCCCATTCCAATTAAAGGAAGAGAAAGATGAGCTAGAGGAGCTAAATCTCCAGATGCCCCCAAAGATCCCTGAGTGTATACGACAGGATAAATTTTGTTATTATAGAAATCGATCAATCGTTCTACGATCGCCAATTGAACTCCTGAATGACCGAAACTCAAACTTTTAATTTTGAATAAAAGCATCAATCGAACAATTTCATTTGGCACTTGTTCTCCTATTCCGCAGGCATGACTCTTAACTAAATTCTCCTGAAGTTTTTGAAGATTCTCATCTTTAATCTTGACATTACATAATGCTCCGAAACCGGTATTAATTCCGTAGATAGGATCCGAAAACGATTTCGATTTTTCATCCAAATAAGCACGACATGCAATAATTTTAGCCTTTGATTCTTCAGACAATTCTAATTTCATATCATCATGAAGAATTTTCTGAATATCCGTTAAATCAAGTGGATCTTGAGTTACGAAATGAATAGTATTCATTATTGATTGATTGATTTTGAGTCCTGCAAATTAGTACTTTTTAGTCAAATGAATTAACAAATTTTAAGGTATTAATACTTTATATTTGTAGCAAAATCTGAACCCATGATTCGAAATTATTTCATCTTATTTTTAGTATTAGGTCTTTTATCTTGTAACAACGGACCAGAGGGGTATTTAAAGTTTTCGGGGAAACTTGAGAACAATAAAGACTCTGTTATCACCATTCTTGGATACGGGAATTTCAATAAGAAGATTAAAATAGAAAGTGATGGTTCTTTTGAAGACACGATTCAGGTAAAATTACCTGGAATCTATACCATGTTTACCACCAATAGAAACAGAGCACCGTTATTCTTAGATAATGGTTATGACTTAAAACTTGAAGGTGATTCGGATGAATTTTTAACGAGTTTCAAATTTTCTGGAAAAGGATCCGTGAATAGTAATTATATTATCTCACAGGTGAAATATGGTCGTAGTATTCCTCCACCAGATAGTCTTTACAAATTAGATCAGGAAGCCTTTGGTGCTAAATTAGAGGAAATCAAAAAAGGATACAAAGACTTAATTGAAAGTTATTCAGATTTAGACACCAACTTAATAGCCAATTCAAAGAAGCAAACAAGTGATATCATTTTTTACCTTGAAACTTTATATAAGAGAAATTTATCTGTCGGAATAGGAAGACCTTCTCCAAAATTTATTGATTACAAGAATTACAAAGGCGGAACAACATCCCTTGATGATTTCAAAGGTAGTTTTGTTTATATTGATGTTTGGGCAACTTGGTGTGGACCATGTATTCAACAAATTCCTTACCTGAAAAAAATCGAAAAAGAATTTCGTGGTAAGAACATCAAGTTTGTAAGTATTTCTACAGATGAACCTCGAAAAAGTGGAGGATCCTGGGAGGCTGCTGAGAAAAAGTGGAAAAACTTTGTAAAGCAAAAATCACTTGGCGGAATTCAATTATGGAGTGGACAGGATTTCTCTTTTCAACAAGCCTATGAAATTAACGCTATTCCAAGATTTATCTTGATTGATGATAAAGGGTTGATACGTTCATACAACGCACCTAGACCATCAGATCCTGCGTTAAGCGTTTTGCTGAAATCAGTTGGATTAAAAGATGTAAAGAAATAGTACGTTAATTACTATTCTTTGTATACTCCCATTTCTAAGTATTTGTTCATTCGTTGCTCTATTAGAGTCGCATGATCTAAATCCTTTAACTCATCAAAGGATTTTAAAATTTGCTTCTCTACCGCTTGGAATGCTGCTGCTCTATCAGAATGAGCACCACCTAATGGTTCTTTGATAATTCCGTCGATAATTTTCAACCCCTTCATATCGGTACCCGTAAGTTTGAGAGCTTCAGCTGCCTGCTCTTTAAACTCCCAGCTTCTCCAAAGAATAGAAGAACATGATTCAGGAGAAATTACCGTATACCAAGTGTTTTCCATCATAAATACGCGATCACCAACACCAATACCTAAAGCTCCACCAGAAGCTCCTTCACCAATTACTATGGTAATGACAGGTGTTTTTAAACGTGTCATTTCAAGGATATTTCTAGCAATAGCTTCACCTTGACCACGTTCTTCAGCTTCAAGACCCGGATAAGCACCTGGAGTATCTAATAAGGTTACCACAGGAATACCAAATTTCTCGGCCATTTTCATCAAACGTAAGGCTTTTCGGTATCCTTCTGGATTTGCCATCCCGAAATTTCTATACTGTCTTGTTTTTGTATTATACCCTTTTTGCTGACCAATAAACATAAACGATTGATTACCAATTTTTCCCAGACCACCAATCATGGCTTTATCATCTTTCACATTTCGATCTCCATGAAGCTCCATGAAGGTATCTCCACATATGGCCTTAATGTAATCTAAAGTGTATGGTCTATTCGGGTGTCTCGACAATTGAACACGCTGCCACGGAGTAAGATTCTTATAGATTTCTTTTCTAGCCTCAGCCAATTTCTTTTCGATTTTCTTGCAAGTTGCAGAAACATCAACATCGCTCTCCTCTCCAATAATTTGACATTTTTCAAGCTGATCTTGCAACTCTTTTATCGGCATTTCAAAATCTAAATACTCCATAATTATGTTCTCTTTTTTTAGTCGTTTGCGTCTACAAACATACTAATAAAAATTATTTTTTTCTCTTGGATTTCAAGGCAATCTTATTTTTTATTTGGTCTCGGTTTTTAATGATTCCGTTGGCCAAAACGACTGTAAATACAATCATTGCCCCGATATAAAATTCAAAATTCATCTGCTCCTTTTCTCCAAAAATGATAAGCGCCAAAATGATAGCATAAATCGGCTCCAGATTGATTGTAAGCATCACTGTATAAGGGGAAAGGTATTTCATAATCTTCACCGACATTATAAAGGCAAATGCAGTACAAACACTACTCAACACAAAAAGATACACCCAATCAATAATTGGTAAATTGAAAAAATCTACAGTGAATTCCTTCTGAAAAAAAAGAAAAACCATCACTCCTATTGTTCCAAATCCCAATTGGTAAAAAGAGATTTTATCAGCATCATGAGACTTCACAAAAATCCCATTAAATACTGCGAATAGTGATCCTAAGAACGAAGAAATTAACGCGTAAAATATTCCTGCCTTATACTGAGATTCAAAATTGAAAATGATATAAAGACCAAGGATTACAATGGAACCTAAAATAAGTTCAACGGGACGAATTTTTCGTTTGAAAAAAAACGGTTCCACCAGAGAAGTAAAGAAGGCTCCTGTACTCATGGTTACTAATGCAACCGAAACATTTGACACTTTAATGGCCTGAAAGAAAAAAATCCAATGACCTGCAATTATGACTCCTGTTCCGAAGAACTTTAATAAAGAAACAGAATCGGTACGAACATTCTTTCTTATGACAAAAAAATACAATCCGATAAAAATGGTCGCTAATCCCATTCGGAAAAAAACCAAAGGAATGGCCTCAATAGAAATTAATGCTCCTAAAATGGCAGTAAATCCCCAAATAAAAACGATCATATGGAGAAGTGCGTAATTTTTTAAATTATTTTCTGGCATCTAAAAACAGGTAAACGGAAAGCCCTCCAAATAAGAGGTTTGGAATCCATACATAAACAAAAGAATTGACTCCTGCCACAGCACCGAGCACCTCAAAGACCTTCATTAAGAAGACATACATGAACATAATTCCAAAACCAATGGCGAGATTAATTCCGGTTCCGCCCCTGCGCTTTCGGAATGCCAAACAAACAGCAATCAATGTTAAGAAATAAGAAGCAATTGGTAAACTAGTACGTTTGTGGAATTCTACCAAATACGCATTTAGATTTTTAACTCCTCTCTTTTTCGAAATTTCAATAAAGTCCAATAACTCATCAGAGGGCATCTCCTGAGATAATGAAGATTGATACACCAAATCCTTTGGAGTGAAATTAAAGACGGTGTCCAGCTTCACTCCTGAAGAAATGCTATCTCGATCTTTATATCGCTCTCTAAATCGCCAATTGATTAATGAAAAAACAGAATCTCTATCATTGTACTGAATACGATCTGCAGCTATTTTCGATTTCAATTCAAAACCATCGTAGATTTCAGAGGTGAAATCATAACCAACATTGTTCTCAGTATTATAAGTTCGAATAAAAATGTAGGTGCTATCCGTAAGTTGCAAACTGAAATCCTGAACGAATTTCAATTCTCGTTTTTGTCTAGCACTATTAATATATTTCTTCTCAAAGTTTTTTCGGGTAGTACTACTATTGGGCACCACAAAATGATTCATCCCAAGAGCCAAAATCGTTATGATGGTAGCACCTAAAAAATATGGATATAAGAATCGTACAAAAGAAACTCTTGCGTTAGAAATGGCAATAATTTCAGTGTTATTAGCCAATTTTGAAGTGAATAAAATCACTGCGATAAAAAGGCCAAGCGGCATAAAAGTATTGGTGTAGTAAATGATAAAATTGACGTAGTAATCATAAATAACCTCAGCGAAGGTTAAGTCTGGATTCTCTAAGAAATTGTCAATTTTTTCAGAGACATCAATTGCAATTGCAATCGGAATAAGAATCAACAATGTGAATACAAAGGTGGTCAGAAACCGCTTCAGTATGTATTTGTCGAGGATTCTCATATTACAATCGCTTATCCATTTGTTTTACCATTTTATCTTTCCATTCACAAAAATCTCCATCAATGATATGCTTTCTGGCTTCACGAACCAACCAAAGGTAAAATCCTAAATTATGAATACTTGCTATTTGTTTTCCTAACATCTCATTAGCGGCAAACAAATGTTTCAAGTAAGCTTTTGAATACATGGTATCTACAAACGTATGGCCCATTTCATCAATAGCAGAAAAGTCATTTTCCCATTTTTTATTTTTGATATTGATGGTACCGTGCGCCGTGAATAACATTCCGTTTCTGGCATTTCGAGTTGGCATTACACAATCAAACATATCGACTCCTAAAGCAATATTTTCAAGAATATTAATCGGAGTGCCAACACCCATTAAATATCTTGGTTTATCCTCTGGGAGAATCGCGTTGACTACTTCAGTCATTGCGTACATTTCCTCTGCCGGTTCTCCAACAGATAAACCTCCAATTGCGTTTCCTTCGGCTCCGACAGAAGCTATAAACTCTGCAGATTGTTGCCTTAAATCTTTGTAAACACTTCCTTGAACTATTGGAAATAATGTCTGATTGTAATCGTAGCACAATGGTGTCTTTTCTAAATGATCAATGCATCGCTTTAACCATCTGTGCGTCATATGCATTGAGTCTTTTGCGTACGAATAATCACATGGGTAAGGTGTGCATTCATCAAATGCCATTATGATGTCTGCTCCAATCACACGCTGAATCTCCATTACGCGTTCTGGTGAAAAAAAGTGAGTTGAACCATCAATATGACTCTTAAAATTCACTCCTTCTTCCGTAATTTTTCTTCTACCTGCTAATGAATACACTTGATATCCCCCAGAATCGGTCAAAATATTTCGATCCCAATTCATGAATTTATGTAACCCTCCAGCTGCTTGTAAAATATCCAGTTTCGGTCTCAAATACAGATGATACGTATTCCCTAAAATAATATCTGGGTTGATTTCATTTTTCAACTCCGTTTGATGCACCCCTTTTACGGTTCCTGCCGTACCGACGGGCATAAAAATTGGCGTTTCAATGGTACCGTGATCTGTAGTGATTTTTCCTGATCTCGCAGCACTTTTAGGATCTTTATGAAGTAGGTCGAATTTCATTGCGGACAAAGATACCATTAATTCATTACTAGTATACTTTAAAAAAGTTAATTGCGTCGTCTTGAATTTCTTCTTCGGTTGTTATTTTTTCGAGGTTTAAATTGTTTTTTGGGTGTAGGTTCTACAGATGCCTCCTGTGTTTTTGAGGATGTCTTTATGAGTCCATTAATCTCCTCCAATTCCTTAGCAGTCAAATCTCTCCACTCCCCTGTTTTCAGTTTACCCAAAGTAATATTCATAATTCGGGTTCGCTTCAACTTGGTTACCTCATAATCCAAATAGGAACACATTCTTCGGATTTGTCTATTTAGTCCTTGAACTAAAACAATTTTGAAAACTCTTTCTGATAGTTTCTCGACTTTACATTTCTTGGTCACGGTTCCTAAAATTGGAATTCCATTACTCATTCGTTGGATAAAATCATCAGTAATTGGTTTATCAACAGAAACGACATATTCCTTTTCATGATTATTACCAGCCCTCAAAATCTTATTGACAATATCTCCATTATTAGTTAAAAAAATCAATCCTTCAGATGGCTTATCTAACCTTCCAATCGGGAATAATCGCTCTGGGTGACCTACAAACTCAATAATGTTTTTCCGCTCCTTCGGATTGGTACTAGATACGATCCCAACAGGTTTATTTAGTGCGATATAAATTTCTTTGGGTTTGGATTTTAAAGGTTTACCATCCAACTTTACAATATCATTATCAAAAACGCGATTTCCCAAAACAGCCACTTCTCCATTAATCGTAACGCGCCCCTCATTAATAAATTCTTCTGCCTTACGGCGTGAACAAACACCAGTAGAACTGATGAACTTATTTATATTGATTGAATTCTGGTTGGACATGTATATCTTATTGCAAGTCTATAGTTCTAAATGTAAGATTAATTCGTGGAGTTTGAACCTTTTTTGTTGGCGGTAGTCTGTGCAACCAAAACGATTGAGTTACATCTTTCATCACCAATAAACTTCCACGTTCTAGAGTAATATCAATTCGTTCTTTTGTGTTTTTATGTTTAAAAGAAAACTTGCGCTCCGCACCAAGCGATAAGGAAGCAATTGCCCCGTTCTTTTTCAGCATTTTCTCTCCGTCAGAATGATAAGCCATCCCTTCATCGCCCGAATGATATAAATTTAATAAGCAAGAATTATAGGTTTCGCCGCTCTCCTTTTCAACAATTTGTTTCAACTCCAATAATTCTGGTGTCCACAAATTCGCTGTTTTCGTAATTTTAGAATAGGTATATGAAAACTCTTCTTCCCCATACCAAGCTACTTTTCTTTTGGTAGTTATTAGTTTCCCAAAAATGATGGCTTCATCATTTTTCCATTGGATGGAATCCAATAATCTGGAATAGTAGAAATTCGATTTTTCAGCATTTAAAATAACGCCATGGTAGTTGGTGATTCCGTCGTACGGAAGAATATTTTTCACTGATTTCTGGTTAAACAAATCCACATTCGAAAGTAGTACAATAGCTTCAAATTAACCTTGATTTTATGTTAAAAAGTGTACCTTTAGATGCCTTTCAATATTGATTTATGCAGATACATCAAAAACCAGCATTGGTAATTCTATCAGCCGGAATGGGTTCCAGATACGGCGGACTAAAACAGCTTGATACATTCACCCCTGAAAATGACACCATTATTGATTTTTCATTGTTTGACGCTATAGCAGCAGGATTCGGAAAAGTCGTTTTTGTAATTCGAAAGCATTTTAAAAATGAATTCATTGGGCAATATTCAAAAAAAATAGAAGGGAAAATCAATGTGGAATATGTTTTTCAGGAGGTTGATGAAATTCCATCACAATTCTTCCACCCCGATCGAGTGAAACCCTGGGGAACTGGACACGCCTTGTTGTGTGCAAAATCGGCAATTACGTCCACGGAAAATTTTGCAGTGATTAATGCTGATGATTTTTACGGAAAAGAAGCATTTAAGGCTATGTCTGAATTCTTAAATCAAGTTGATTCAAATAGCTCCAATTTTTCAATGATGGGTTACCAATTACGAAACACACTATCGAAATTTGGATCAGTATCCAGAGGAGAATGTTTTGTTGACGATAATCAAAACTTGATTGATGTTGTCGAACGTACTCAAATCTTCGAAAAAGACAACAATTTAGTCATGAACGTTGAAGGAGAAATCAAACCTATCAAAAGAGAAACAACTGTTTCTATGAATTTCTGGGGATTTACACCTGAGGTTTTCAATTATATGGACAAAATGTTTGAAGCCTTTTTATCTGAAAATTGGGAAAAGCCAAAATCAGAATTTTACATTCCGTCGATTGTTAATGAGTTATTACAAGCCAAAAAAGCAACAGTTAAGGTATTAGAATCCGATGCAAAGTGGCTTGGCGTTACGTATCCGGAGGACAAGGAGTATGTGACTCAAGCTTTAAGAGAGTTGAAAAATCAAGAATTGTATCCAAAACAGTTGTGGAACTAAAATGAAGGGAAATCAAATTCAATATATTTTCAATCAATTTCAGCATAAGGGAGAATTTCTATCGCATCAGGAATTACTTTCTGGTTATATTAACGATACTTTTTTGATTCAAACAAATCAAGAAACTAATTATGTTCTTCAACGAATCAATCATTTAGTGTTTAAAAATGTTCCAAAATTGATTCAGAATAAAGTACTCATCAGCAAATATTTACAATCCAAATCAAACCGAACCGTACTCGAATTCATAAGTGTAAAGAATAACGATCAATACTATTTCGTTCAAGACGATAACTTCTGGAACTTGATGCCATTTATTGAAAATAGTAAGACATTTACCGTTGTTCCGAATGAAACCATTGCCCATGAAGCCGGAAAACTTTTAGGTAACTTTTTGAATGATACTACCGGTTTTGATGCCAATTTATTGTTTGATGTTATTCCTGATTTTCACAATATGAAATTCCGATTTTGGCAATTTCAAGAAGCCTTTAAGGGTGCTAATCAGCAAAGATTGCAACTGGCAAAAAAATGGATTGAAGAAATACGAAGACTTGAAAAAGAAATGCTAGTGATTCAAAACTTAAAAGATAAAAATAAGATTCCCATTCGAGTAACTCATAATGATACCAAAGTCTCAAATTGTTTATTTACAGAAGATAATAAAGGACTTTGTATGATTGATCTCGATACGGTTATGAAAGGAATTATCCATTATGATTTTGGAGACGCGTTGAGAAGCACTTGTAACACTGCAAAAGAAGACGAAACGGATTTGGATAAAATTCAATTTCAGACCGAATATTATCAGGCCTATAAAACTGGTTTTTTAGAAAAGTATAGTGAATCCATTACGCCACTTGAAATGGAGTTCCTTCCGTTGTCGGTTAAAACAATGATTTTTATAATGGGGCTTCGATTTTTGACAGACTTTTTAAATAATGATTTATATTACAAAACAGAATACGAGCTTCATAATTTAGATCGGGCTGCAAATCAATTTACCTTGATTCAGCGATTAGAAACTCAATTTCATAAACTTTAAACTACAGATATCATTTATGTCAACCACTCAAAAGAATAATACTACGGCCATCGCCATCATTGCTGGATTATTTTTCATCTTCGGATTTATCACCTGGATTAACGGAGCTTTGATTCCGTTTATGAAAACCATCAATGAACTGACAGAATCGCAATCATACTTAGTTGCCAGCGCATCTTACATTTCATTCGTTGTGATGGCCTTGCCTGCATCTTATATTTTAGAGAAAATCGGATATCGAAAAGGCATGTCTTTGGGATTATTCATCATGGCCTTAGGGGCATTAGTATTTATCCCTGCCGCTAACTCCCGAACATATTGGTTGTTTTTAACAGGGATTTTTATACAGGGAACTGGAATGACTATTTTACAAACTGCAGCGAATCCATATATCACTATTCTTGGTCCAATTGAAAGTGGTGCGAAGCGAATTGCTATTATGGGAATTGCCAATAAAGTAGCTGGAGCGCTAGGATCTTTAATTTTCGGAGCGCTTCTTCTGAAGGGAATTGATGAAGTAAAAGAGAAGTTAGGAACGGTTTCATTGGAAGAAAAAAACCAATTATTGCAAACCATGGCAGATAGTGTTTTTCTCCCTTATCTCATTATGGCTTCGGTTTTAGGGATTTTAGCACTATTAATCAGAAAAGCTCCGCTTCCTCATGTGGAAGCGGTCGCAGAGGATATTTCTGATGAGCATACAGAAAAAACAAGTGTATTTCAATTTCCACATTTATGGCTCGGCGTGTTGACGTTATTTGTTTATGTTGGGGCCGAAGTAATTGCTGGTGATACGATCATCGCTTATGGAATTGCCTTGGGAATATCTGGAGCAAAGGCAAAATTTTTCACTACGTTGACTTTAATGGCTATGGTAGTAACCTATGCACTTGGAGTCGTTTTGATACCAAAATATTTAAAGCAGAAAACAGCATTAGTGTATAGTGCAATTTTAGGTATTGTATTTAGTATTTGCATTCTGCTTACGAACGGGTTCACATCTGTTTTGTTTGTTGCTGCTTTAGGAATTGCCAATGCATTAGTTTGGCCCGCGGTTTGGCCATTAACGCTGGACGGTTTGGGGAAGTTTACGAAAAAAGCATCTGCATTGTTAATTATGGCTATTGCTGGTGGGGCAATTATTCCGCCATTATATGGAAGATTAGTCGATACTGGTAAAGAAGCTTTAGTCGAACATGGAATGGCAGAAGCGGAAGCTCTCGCAACAGCTTCTCATGAAAGTTATTGGATTTTACTTCCGTGTTATGCAATAATCTTATTCTTTGCTTTAAAAGGGCATAAAATGAAGGGATGATTAAATATTTGATTATTGTATCAGTATTTCCAGGATGAGGTTTCTTGTAACTGAGAAAGAACTTTTCCCCTAAACCCTAATCGGAGTGGTTTTTATATCAGGGTTAGTTTTTCTTCTTATGGAAAGTAAAATAATTTTAAATTTGGTGAACAAAATACTGATATATGGCAACTAAGTATAGTAAGTGTCTTAAGAAGTCTTTTTCTAATGCTGTTCATTTAGTGGACTCACTAAGGAATTTAATTAATAAACATCATGTTGATTTAGATGATTTGAATACCATTCTTGTGTATTTTAAAGACAGTATGAATGCAGATTTTATTCAGCTCATAAAATTATTAGACATCTATACTGAACAAAAAGATCATAAATATCTTGACAAGATAGAAAATGAATTAACCTCCATTGAAACAAAATATTACGATAATTTCGATAAAATTTTTATTGTTGACGATGAATTCCTTTACAAGTTTCCCTCAGAAGTTGTTTTACATATTCTTTCCATCATTGAATTTAGTAAAACCAAGACCGATCAAGTGTCCTTGTTTAAATCTTTAGAGAGAAAAATAGTATTTAACTCAAGAATATCCTCTACCGTAAATAATAATAAAGTTAATCTAAACTTTTTCGATTCGGAGATTTTAAATGCGCTACCTTCAACCTTTAAAATTGAAGAGCTAAAGCCTTCTACAGAAAATATAAAGCTTGAGGATATAATTAAGATCTTTCAGTTTCTTTTGGAAATAAAGAAGTACAAAGGAGGAGATCAAGTTTTTTCAATGCAGTCGAACTGGATTTCTAAAAATGGTAAAACACGCTGGAGACAAGCAGATTTTAGTGAAATTATCAAATCAAAATCTACCACCAAACACTATGTAGATTTGGTAAGTGATGATGATATTATATATAGGTTTGCTGAAGGCCCTTCAAAACTATCAATATCAGAAACAAAACAATTCAGAAAAATTGATAATCAGTGGGTCGAAACAAAGACCTTACAAAATCTCATCGGATAGATACTTATTCCATTTATTTGCTAACTCTTTGAGGTCCGAAGGGCCAAAATATCCTCCAATCCCAAAGCAATGAATATCAATATTTCTATTGTTTAGTTTAATATTTCCTTTTTTAACTACAGAAATTCTCTCTCCTTTTATATCCTTTTCTTTTCTAACATTAATTCTTTTATGCGGTAAATCCCAGCTGGTCTTATTCTCTTTCATAAAAAATTCTGCCGCTCCTGAATTGAAAAAATATAAGCCCTTAAGGTTGGAGTGTCTGTCTATCAAATCAATAAAGGCTTCGATGGATTTTACTTTTTCATCAAAATCTAATTCTGCTAAAAATTCTTTTTGTTTTATTCCCCAAACAGGAAAAAGGTCAAAGAATTGATAATTATTTTCTTCAATATCATTTAAATAAGATAAAAAAACTTTATGCTTTTTAAAGTGAGGGTGGTGTTCGTGTGAAAGTTTTTGAAGTAGGGTGATCTGTTCTTCATTTTCTTTATTAGCGAGAAATAGATCATACTTTTTTTGGGTTTTAAACTTTCCTTTTATCCATCTTTCACCTGATTTTAGGATTACAGAATTTACCTTGTTAACAGAGTTAGAGGGGTTTATACCAAGAATTAAATATTTTGTTTCGTTTTTTATAGGTTCAAAAGCCCATCTTATACCTGGTTTTTCATTTTCAACGTCTACAGGGTAGTTTTCAAAAATCTCAATAATTCTATTCCTATATTTTTTCATTCATTACAAGAGTTGCTAAAAATTAATCTTGGATAACCTTAACTTTAATTAAGCCATCTTTTGTTATATATTCTGAGTTAGAAAATCGTGTATTTGTGCAAACCACTCTCCAGAAAAGATGTCGTTTAATTTACCGTCACTTAATCCCTCGGGGTAGTCACCATCATCCAACCCTTCAACCATATCATGCCAAATAACTCTCCATTCTCCATAATCATCATTTAAATCATTTGAAAACATCATAAGCATCGAACTGGAGTAATTTTTCTTATTATCATCTGACAATAAAGCATCCCAAGATCCAAACCATTTTTTATTAGAATCATCACTATCAGGGTTAATGGGTATTATGTGATTAGTTTTCAGATTTATCTTTACCCTTGAATGTTCGTCCGAACAGTCCAAACTATTATTATATTTCAATATGAGATATTCCGCCCAATCTGGATTGAATTCATTTAAATATAAATTCTTTGGTAAAGATAACATATCCTCACTTTCTGATTTCTCACCATTAGAACTAATTGATTCTATGATTTTATAACCTAATTGGTCTTCATTAAAATTTAAAAAAGATTCAAAATTAGATGCCCCCCATTGATTAGAAACAACGTATTCAATTCCATCAGATGAAACTAACTTTTCAGAAGAAAACCTTTTTTCATCTTTGACCTCATCTAAGGTTCTTATAAATCCTTTAGATCCTTGGATCTCATCAATGAAAAATTCTTTAATCTCATTCATCTCATATTCCATATAATTTGTAAAATATTTAACTACTTCAAAAACAAGTGCTCTTTTGGACAAATTAGATGCGATAAGGTCCTCGTAATCAAAAAAATCATATTTCGTGTAATCTCTACTCAAATTCTAGTTAGTTATAAATTATATTAAAAATTTATTTTGTTTCGTTTTTTAAAGGTTCAAAAGCCCATCTTATTCCTGGTCTTTGATTTTTAGGGTCTGGTTTGTTGTTGAAAATGGATTTGATTTCTTGTTTATATATATTCATATAAAATGTTTTTATGACCTAAAAATCTCCCAGTCCTTCTAGCGAATAAACTCCATTTGATTCAAAAAAATTATCTAAATCATATTCTTCCAATTTGAAAATATTATTTAATTCTTCAGCCACTGAATCATCTCCATCAAAAAAATATTTTAACGCCATGGAAATGTCAAGGTTATTAATTTTAGAAATCCATAACTGAGGAACCCAGTCATAAGTTATATTATATTTTGAAGTGATACTTTTTATGTCATTTACATGTTTAGAATCGTTAAAAATTGTATCAGTAATATTGGCTAAATATTCAGTAGTAATAGGCTTAATAAATTCGAGATTTAATGAACTGACCCACAAATCAAAATAAGAACAAGCATTAATTTCTTCTGAATTTTCCATATTTCTTATAACGACGCGAACCGATTTAATAGTTTCTTTTTCATCTGAAGAAATAACAGGTTTTTTATCATTACTTATATTGGCAGACAAATTATCAATATTTTTTTCGATGGTATAATTTAGAGATTCAGCTAATTCAATAAATTTTAAGATGTTTTCACTTCCCCATTGATTAGAAACACCTATCTCTATCCCAAACTTTATTTTGATGGGAGTTTTTAAGTTAAACCTTTTTATGTCATTTACTTTGTTTATTTTTCTAATAAACCCTTTGCTTCCTTGGATTTCATCTTTGAAAACAGAAGTGAGCTCCTCAAATGTGGGGTTATTCTTCTTTACATAATCCTCGACAATTTTAAAAACCAATTGTCTTTTGTTAAGATTTTCTCCTAAACCTTTAACTTTAAATTTTGTATAATCTCTTGCCATAAATCTAAATTTACATAAATAATATAATCTAAATTTAATTAAAAATTCAATAACCTGCAACTTTTGTCAATAGGGGGAGCAGTTCTTAAACTCTTTTGCGAAAGTAGCTCAGTGGTAGAGAATAGTTCACCTCTAGAATGGTATTATTTTCGTTTTATGAACATTACAAAAAATAAAAAAGCCCTAAAAACGTGTTGTTTGTAGGGCTTTGCCTGATTTTGCATCAATAAGTGCGGAGAAAGAGGGAAATGAACCTCTTCCGTAAAGCCTTTATTTATAGTCGTTTCAGCCCTTTAACATTCTGAGGTAACCGAATAGGTCACCATAAAATTCATTTGGAAAGGTAATTATTTATTTTTTCATTTATAAAAAATCGAAGTTATTAACAAAAAAAACAGTTAAAACTTCTCTTATTATATATGGAAAAAACTAGTAGTTTTTTTTGAATCCTAGTTTTTATAATGGTTTAACACTTATTGATTATATGAATAGACTATTACACCCCTCCCAATCATATGCTAACTAAACAGAACATACTTAAATTTTTGTTTTATAAGTTACTGTATACTAATATCTAAAAGGTTTAATTGTA
>JBMHDU010000015.1:0-31356 GCA_049889235.1 Polaribacter sp. | reverse complement strand
TCTTTCAAATCTTTGTACTGAACAAATTCCCCTTGTTTAAAACAGACATTAAGTTTGTCAATCAGAATGACATCAAATTTGGTTTGCAATTCAAAAATAAAAGCGACCGAAGCATCAATATCCTGAGTTGTCAATTGACTTTCGGAATCATCCGCAGCAATGACTATAAATCGATCATATTTGAAATCGAAAGATGCTTTGAAGTTCGGATCGTCTTTTTTCCAATGCTCTACAAAACTTTGAATAGCAGATTTTACCTCTTCAATTTCATTCGTATAGAATTTCCGGTTTGAAGGATAAACCCAAACTTTAGATTCTTGCGAAAGGTTACTGAAATCAGAATACATCTTAGATTTTTTGAAGGGTTTGAAGTGCTTTTTGCACCGAATCAATTTTGATAAATGTAATCAAAAGGCGTAATCCGTTTTTACTTTGCTTCTCTTTCATGACGCACATTTTGGAATTTTGCTGAACAAATTTCAAAACATTTGTAAACGCCTCGGTTTGATAAAATGCACTTTGTTGATCAGAAACAAAATAACCAATCATTCGTTTTTGCTTTAAAATGATCTTTTCAATACCGAGCGATTTTGCAATCCATTTGATACGAACACTATCAAATAAATCTACAACTTGAGTTGGTAATGGACCAAAACGATCGATAATTTCATTGGTATATTTTAACAATCCTTCTTCATTTTCAATGGCTGCCAAATCATTATACAGGGTGAGTCGCTCTGTAACGGAATTTACATAATCGTCTGGGAATAAGATTTCAAAATCAGTATCAATGGTTACTTCTTTCACGAATTCTTTCGGTTCTGAATTTGAATCCTGATACAATTCTGCAAATTCATTTTCCTTTAATTCTTCAATCGCTTCCGCCAGTATTTTCTGATAGGTTTCAAAACCAATATCATTTATAAATCCGCTTTGCTCAGCACCCAATAAATCCCCGGCACCTCGAATTTCTAAATCTTTCATTGCGATATGAATTCCGCTTCCTAATTCAGAGAATAACTCCACAGCCTGAATTCGTTTTCTGGCATCGTCTGTCATCATGTGATAGGGTGGAGTGATAAAATAACAGAATGCTTTTTTGTTCGATCGCCCAACTCTTCCTCTCATCTGATGCAGATCGGATAATCCAAAATTATTGGCATTATTAATGAAAATGGTATTGGCATTTGGTACGTCTAATCCACTTTCGATAATTGTAGTAGAAACCAGAACATCAAACTCACCATTCATGAATTGCATCATCAATTGCTCTAGTTTTTTCCCATCCATCTGACCATGCCCAATTCTAATTTTTGCTGATGGAACCAATCGTTGTAGCATTCCGGCTACCTCTGTAATATTTTCAATTCTATTATGAATAAAGAATACCTGTCCGCCACGTGTGATTTCATAAGTGATGGCATCACGAATAGTCGTTTCGGACAATCGGATAACATTTGTCTCAATCGGATGACGATTCGGAGGAGGTGTTTTAATCACCGATAAATCACGAGCTGCCATCAAGCTGAATTGTAAGGTTCTTGGAATTGGAGTTGCTGTTAATGTTAGCGTATCCACATTTTCTTTTAAGGTTTTTAATTTGTCCTTAACTGCGACACCAAATTTCTGTTCTTCGTCAATAATTAAAAGTCCTAAATCCTTGAATTTAATCTTCTGATTTGTCAACTGATGTGTTCCAATAACGATATCAACCTTTCCATTATTGATTCCCTCAATGACCTCTCTTTTTTCTTTGGCTGTTCTGAATCGATTCAAATAATCGATAGAAACAGGGAAGTCTTTGAGTCGTTCTGAGAAGGTTTTAAAATGTTGAAATGCTAGAATGGTAGTTGGGACTAAAACGGCTACTTGTTTTCCATTATCTACTGCTTTAAAAGCTGCTCGTATTGCCACTTCAGTTTTTCCAAAACCGACATCACCACACACCAATCGGTCCATGGGTTGTTCTTTCTCCATGTCGTTTTTCACGTCCTGAGTAGATGTCAATTGATCTGGAGTATCTTCGTATAAGAACGAACTTTCTAATTCGTGCTGCATGAATGTGTCAGGACCAAAAGCGAAGCCTCTTTTCATTTTGCGTTTTGCATACAACTGAATAAGATTGTAGGCAATATGCTTTACGCGAGCTTTGGTTTTTTGCTTGACTTTTTTCCAGGCCGCCGAACCTAATTTGTAAATTTTAGGTTGTTTACCATCTTTCCCATTGAATTTGGTGATTTTGTGTAGCGAGTGAATACTCACATATAGAATATCACGATCGCCATAAATCAGTTTGATCGCCTCTTGCTTTTTGCCTTCCACTTCAATTTTTTGAAGGCCGCCAAATTTCCCAATTCCATGATCGATATGGGTAACATAATCCCCAATTTCAAGAGTGTTTAATTCCTTTAGGGTAATTGCTTGTTTTTTAGCGTATCCATTTTTGATTTTGAACTTATGATAGCGCTCAAAAATCTGGTGATCGGTGTAGCAAGCAATTTTGGCATTGTTGTCAATAAATCCCTGGAATAAGGGAAGAACAACTGTTTTATAATGAAGACTTTTATCTAAGTCGTCAAAAATATCATGAAAACGTTTCGCTTGTTGTTCATTCGTACAACATAGGTAATTTGTATATCCTGCGTCATGTTTAGATTTTAGATCTTCAATCAATAAATTGAATTGTTTATTGAATGCAGGTTGGGGCTTCACATCAAAAGTTACAGATTCATCAGAATATTCAATAACAGATTTGTCTAAATTTCCGAAAACCACATGAGTGAATCTAGGTAGCTCTTCTGAAATTAATGCCTCATTGCAGAATAATTCAGCAGGTTCGGAATGCTTTATTTCTTTAGATAATTGCTCGAAACTAGTCTCTGCTTTTTTGAATAATGTATTTAGCTGATGCTTGGTTAGGGTTGGCGATTTGATGAAAACTCTCGTTTTATCTGATAGGTATTCCAAAAAACTTTCTCGCTTTTCCTGAATCGATTTGACTTCAAAATTCGGAACAATGATGAGTTTTTTTAATTTCTCGGTCGATAGTTGAGTCTCAATATCGAAGGTTCGAATACTTTCAACTTCATCTCCAAAAAACTCGATCCGGTAGGGTTCATCATTCGAAAATGAGAACACGTCAATGATTCCACCACGAACAGAAAAATCACCAGGTTCGGTAACAAAATCAACCCGTTTGAATTGATATTCGAAGAGCACTTCATTCACAAAATCCAACGATAATGTATCACCTTCATTGATGCGAAGTGTATTTTTTTCGAATACTTTTTTTGTAATTACCTTCTCAAAAAGGGCTTCCGGATAGGTAATGATTAAAGCGTTTTTTCTTCTCGAATTAATCCGATTTAACACTTCAGATCTTAATAATACATTGGCATTATCGGTTTCTTCGATTTGATATGGTCGTCTATAGGACGATGGATAAAATAGGACGTCTTTTTCTCCCAAAAGCAGTTCCAAATCATTCAAATAATAAGCCGCTTCTTCCTTGTCATCGAATATGCATAAAAATGGAAAATCTGATTTTTTAAAACTTTCTGAGATCAGAAAAGACAATGAAGATCCGACCAAATTCGAAATCTGAAATTGGTTACGTTCAGGCTTCAATTGCTGGACTACCTGATTGAGTTGTGAAGAAGACGCATAATGCTCTACAATAGTTTGTAAGCCCAAGAATCTTATTTTTTGCAAATGTACTACCTATTCTATCAACCTAAAACATATAATTTGCAATATATTTACTTGAATTTAGTTAAATACATAAAACAACAAACTATGAAAATGCAACTTGGCTTACTGATGTTTGGCTTTTTGTTGGTTTTGAATATCAATGCTCAAAATCCGACAAACAAATGGGTTGCAGAAATAGGGACTGCTTTTGCAGGATACACAAAACCGGATGCATCGGTTGTCGGAGGACAAATTGCATACCAAACCCCTAGATTTACCCTCGCCAGATATTTTAAATGGAACTTAACCATGGTCGGTTCGTTTGCAACCGCAATTGGAGACAATCAAGAGTACACCACTTTCGATGGATTACTACGCTATAATTTTGGAAATTCTTTCGACAATATCGTTCCCTATGTTGTCGTCGGTGGGAGTTTTATACAAGCAAAACGATTGACCCCCACTCTTAATTTTGGAGTTGGAAATACCTTTTGGATTTCATCAAAATACGGTGTTAATGTTCAATTATTGTATAAGTTTTCTGAAAGTAAATTTCAAAGTCAGAAATCACATATTTATCCGTCTGCCGGATTGGTTTACAGTTTCGGAGCTCGATCAACTAGTAACCGAATTTGGCATAGTTCGCACTAACTGCCAAATTTGATTCCGATGAAAAAGGTTCTTGGAATCGCCGGACCAAAGATGAAATTACTATCACGATCTTTACCTACATCAAAGTTAGTTTGATAGGCGTTAAATAAGTTTTTTGCTCCGGTGTAGAATTCTAAATTTGAAGTATTCAGATTAAAAGTGTAGCTCATCCGTACCCCTAAATCCCAAAATGAAGGTGACCTAAAATATTCATCCTGACTCAGGTTTCCAGGTGATGCTAAATGCAATACATCCATTGGGCCTGTATACACTAGATTCGCCGAAGCTTTAAATTTTTCGTTTGGTGTGTATGTCAATGTTGAATACCCATACTGATTTGGAGTTCGAAGGAATTCTCTTTTTCCTACTAAAATATCAGAATTGATGACTGCATTATCGAAAAGACTACTTTGGATGGTGAATCCTGCATCCCATTGAACAATAGTATCATAATTTAATCGACCTTCAATCGTAATTCCTTGAACGGTTGCTCCTTCACCATTGCGTTTTTCGAAACGCTCTCCGAAATTATCCGTTCCAATGTTTTCTAGAGTGAAAGCATTATTCAATCGTGTATGAAATCCTTCTAAAGTAAATCCGTAGATGTATTTTTCTTTGGGTTTGTCGTAATTGAAAGAAACCGTGTAACTATTTGAACGCTCGTGTGTCAAATCTGGGTCCAATGAAATCCGTGAAACGCCACCGCCAGCGAAGGCAATATGTAAATCAGAATCGAATGCTTGAGGCGCTCTAAATCCCGTGCTCCAGGTGGCACGTACTTGTGCGTCTTTAAATGGCTTGTATAAGAAGGATATCCGCGGACTAACAATTAAATTGTCGACAAAGTTGTGATCATCAACTCGAAATCCGCTCAATAAATTCATGGATTCAGAAATGGTCCAATCACTTTGAAAAAACAATCCCCAGTTTTTTGTGAATTGATCCACTTTAAAATTGTACGCATCAATCACATCGAAAACATCATCCTGAATGTATTCGGTTCCAACCGTAATTACGTTTTTGGTATTGAAGAAGTTTTCTAAAGTATGATTCAATTGCACTCCACCTTGGAATGTGGTTGTTTTTGAAAATCCGTAAGGCGGATTTAGAACATGATTATCAATATCTAATGGGTCATCAGGGAAAATACCTGTGTAGTGTTCACGATCCGTGTGTTGAAATCCGAGGTAGGTAATTAGCGAACTTTTTTCCTCATTAAAATTAATTTGATAATCCAAATTTCCCACATAAACATTATGAGTTCTTTCTTCGGATTGTTGCGCAAGATAGGCAGGGCCATCGACCATTTCTCCACCAAATCGATACTCATTAATCTTGCTGAAATTGATTTCCAACTTTTGATTTTCAGCAGGTAAGAAAAACAAATTTGTACCAAAAGACATATTTCGAAGCTTCGGTAATTCCGAAAAATTATCTCCGTTCGCATCGAAGAAATCCCGATCACGATGATTTAAAAAGAAGGAAATACCCGCATTTTTTTTATCATTAACTACAGTTGCGTTTCCAGCAATAATTTGATCACTTGCACCACTAATATTTTGGAAGGTATAACTAATGGCGTAATCGTTTTTCTTCGGAATTCTGGTAATGACGTTTACTGTTCCACCAACAGCACTTGAGCCGTATAAAGCAGATCCACCTCCACGAACGACTTCGATACGTTCGATCATATTCGCGGGTACTTGCTCAAGGCCGTAGAGACCGGTCAACGGACTAAAAATTGGGCGTCCATTGATTAATATTTGAGAATAACCACCGGCCAATCCGTTCATTCGTAATTGGGTATAATTACAGGTTTGACAATCGGTTTCGACGCGCAATCCTGTTTGAAAATTCAAACTTTCAGATAAGTTACAGGCCTGAACATTTTCAAGTTTAACTTTATTGATGACATCGACAATAATCGGACTATTGGTTTGTCGTTTATTCGTTCTTGTCCCAGTGATGGTAATCTGATTTAATAACTCTGATTGTTCTTTTAAAACAAAATCTTGGGTAACACTTTTGGTGCGGAATCTGATGTTTTTGCGTTGTGTGATGAATCCAGTGTAGGAAACCACCAAAACAATTGATTTTTCAGAAGTTTGTATAGAGTACTCCCCATTTTTATCACTCGTAACAGCAGAATTCGAATTAGCAATTCTAACGGTTGCGTAGGGTAAAACATCCCCATTCTCAGAAGTGATTTTCCCGTTGACTACTTGAGTTAGTGCAGAAAAATTCAACAATAAAAATGCAATGAATAATCGTATTTTCATAGAATAGTTTTTGTAAATATAAATTAAAAATTAGACAAGACTAAAAAATTATTTTAATATATCAAATATTTGTAGATTTGCGTTTTCGAAATCTATGTTTAGTCAGTCAGAAGAAAATTATTTGAAAGCCATCTATCACCTAGGAAATCAATCTCATAAGGGGGTGAGTACTAGTGATATTGCCAATAAATTAGAAACAAAAGCGTCTTCTGTTTCTGATATGATTAAGAAATTATCAGACAAAAAATTGGTAGAATACAAGAAGTACTATGGTGTTAACCTAACCAAAAAAGGAAAGCTAATTGCTGCTTCTGTCGTTCGAAAACATCGTCTGTGGGAAGTGTTTCTGGTTGATAAATTAAATTTTACCTGGGATGAGGTTCATGACGTTGCTGAACAATTAGAGCATATCAAATCGAAAAAGTTAATGGAAGAGCTCGATTCTTTTTTAGGGTTCCCAAAGACCGATCCTCATGGTGATCCTATTCCAGATAAAGATGGAAATCTTCAAACCATTGAAAAGACATTGTTATCGAATTTAAAAAAAGGAGAATCGGGAATTTGTATCGGAGTGAAAGATTCCTCTTCCGATTTTCTTCAATATTTAGACAAACAAAATATCAAGTTGGGTGATCAAATCAAGGTGATAGACAAAGAAGCCTTTGATGAATCTACTCATATTCAAATCGCAAATCGAAACATGAATATATCAAAAAAAATAGCGTCTAACCTTTACATTCAATTGCCATGAGTTATTTCGACCAATTAGTTGCTTTTGGTAAAGAACATCCAATTTTAGCAGCATTGTATGCCTCATTATTCACTTGGGGATTGACTGCCTTGGGTGCGAGTTTGGTGTTTTTCTTTAAAAAAATGAACCGTGCTGTATTAGACGGAATGCTTGGTTTTACAGGAGGAGTAATGGTTGCTGCGAGTTTTTGGAGTTTATTATCTCCAGCTATTGATAATAGTCCAGGAGAAGGTTTTGTAAAAGTATTGCCATCAGCATTGGGATTTGCGCTAGGAGCTTTGGCCTTGTTCGGAATGGATAAATGGTTGCCGCATTTGCACATCAACTTTAAAGAAAATGAGGCAGAAGGTGTTAAAACAAACTGGCATAGAACTATCTTATTAGTACTAGCAATTACCTTACATAATATTCCAGAAGGATTAGCTGTAGGGGTGCTTTTTGGTGCGGCGTCTACACTTGTAGGAGTAGAACAAACCGAATTAATTATTGCGGCAATTAGCTTGGCAATAGGTATTGGAATTCAAAACTTTCCTGAAGGATTTGCAGTGGCGATGCCCTTACGAAGACAAGGAGTTTCGAGACGAAAAAGTTTTTGGTACGGCCAATTATCGGCTATTGTTGAGCCTATGGCAGCAGTTCTAGGAGCACTTGCCGTTTCATTTTTTACGCCAATTTTACCTTATGCACTTGCGTTTGCTGCTGGAGCGATGATCTTTGTTGTGGTAGAAGAAGTGATTCCAGAAACCCAGCGAGATAAGTACACCGATATTGCGACTCTAGGCTTTATTGGCGGATTCATTGTTATGATGAGTTTAGATGTCGGACTCGGATAGACGATCATTTTATTTCTTGATTCTCGGTCTTTTTTTCAGTACCTTCGTTTGATTCCAAAGCGCTAAAATCAATTGCAAAACGAAGCTACTTTTCATGTCTATAATGCATCCGCAGGAAGTGGAAAAACCTATACCATTGCTAGGGAATATCTTCAAATTATTTTAGGGAATCCCGATCCGAATACTTTTCAGCGGATATTGGCGATTACCTTTACGAATAAGGCGGCCAATGAAATGAAAGAGCGTGTTTTGAGTCACCTTGAAATGCTATCAGAAGGAAAGATGAATACTCTAATTTCTGAAATCCAAGACAATTTAGGTTTGGAGCTTTCGGAGCTACAAAAAAGGAGTCAGGAAATCCTTAAAAATATACTTCAATATTATTCTGCTTTTTCCATTAATACGATTGATAGTTTTACCCATAGACTGATTAAAAGTTTCGCCTATGATTTAAAATTACCAATGAATTATGAAGTGGAATTAGACGGAAAACTGATTTTAAATGAAGCGGTTGAAAATCTGATTTCAAAAATCGGAACAGATAAAGAATTGACAGAATTTTTGATTGATTTTGCTGTCGCTAAAGCGGATGAAGACAAGAGTTGGGACATCACCAGAGAATTGAATGATGTGGCCAAGATTATTTTACGAGAAGATGATGTCCCGTATGTTGAAGCCTTATCGAAACGGTCGTTAAAGGAATACAAATCGCTTTACAATCAGCTGAAAAAACTTCAGGATTCCTTGACGGAGGAATTTCAGGAAATTGGTCATTCCTTTTTGGAATTATTGGACACCAAGGATTTGGGTGAAAAAGATTTTCCTAGAGGATCAATTCCGAAATTTTTCGCCGATGTATCGAACAATTCGTTTAAAAAGAATTTTATAGATAGAAGTAGGACAATTCAAAAAGCGATAGAAAATCATACCTATTATAATAAGTCCGCAAAGCCAGAAATTGTAAATGCAATTGAGAGTATTGTTCCGCAAATTATTGATCATTATGAAAGGTGTGTTGCCAATAATGGAAAGCGAGAATTGATCAAGCTCTTTTTGAAAAGTGTGAATCCGATTGCGTTGATTTCTAACATTTATAATGAGTTGCAAATTCTGAAGGAAGAAAAACAGATCCAATTAAATTCAGAATTCAACAAATTCATTTCAGACAGTATTAAGGATCAACCGGCTCCGTTTATTTATGAGCGACTAGGTCAACGTTATCGTTATTTCTTTATTGATGAGATGCAAGATACTTCAGCACTGCAATGGCAAAACTTAATACCCTTATTGAAAAATGCCCTGGCCCAGGAAGGCAGCCGACTATATTTGGTAGGTGATTCCAAACAATCGATTTACCGATGGCGAGGAGGAAAAGCAGAACAATTTATCGAGCTGGGAGATGAAAATCAGAATACTTTTCAAGTTCAAAAAATTACGCATCAACTTCCGAGAAATTACCGAAGCTATTCCAGAATTATTGATTTCAACAATCAGTTTTTTACCCATGTTGCCGGATTTTTTCAAGATGCCAATTATGGTCAGTTGTATATCAATGAAAATCATCAAGAACTCAATGATAAAGAGGGTGGATTTGTTTCATTACGATTTTTAGAACTCGAGGGGAAAAGAGAAGAAAAGCTTGAGCAATATGCTGAGCAAACTTATCAAACGATTCGAAATTTACAATCGGATTATGATTTGGATGAAATCTGCGTTTTGGTTCGAAAAAATGATGCTGGGGTTGCTGTTGCTAATTACTTATCAGAAAAAAACATTGATGTCATTTCATCGGAAACTTTGCTACTCGAGAACAGTATAAAGGTGAAGTTTTTAGTCAATATGTTTCGACTGTTCCAGAATCGAAATGACGACCTTCTGAAATTTGATATTTTATATTTCTTATATGATCATTTAGAGGCCTTAGGTCCAAAACATACCTTTTTTTCGAATGCTTTAAGTGATTCGGACAATGCTTTCTTATCAAATCTGAGCGACTATGGAGTTCAGTTTTCATTTGATCAATTTTTAGGATTATCCATCTACGAAATTGCCGAAGAGCTAGTCAGATTATTTAAATTGAATACGGCTTCTGATGCACATCTTAAGTTTGTGCTCGATGTCTTGTTAGATCGTCAAAAGAAGGGTGATGGGATTTCTGATTTTCTGGAATTTTGGGAATTGAAAAAAGATAAATTGAGTATTTCTGCAGCTGAGAAAAAAAATGCGGTTCGAATCATGACAATACATAAATCAAAAGGATTAGAATTTCCGGTTGTTGTTTTTCCGTGTGATTTGAATATTCATGACCTTAGTAAATCACAAGATTGGTATGATGGGTCTCAGTTGAATAAAGATTTACCGCCATTCTTAGTGCCAACAACCAAAAATTTATCTGAAGCAGATCCGCTAGGGGAAGAAATTTATACTCGGAATAAATCTCAGAACGAGTTGGATAATATCAATCTGTTATATGTGGCATTAACCCGTTCGGTAGAACAATTGTATGTGATTTCTGGTAATAACGGAATGAATTCTAAAGGAGAATTAAAAACAAATTATTTCTCCGGAATGTTCATCGATTATTTGCAACGAAAGGGATTGTGGAAAGACATTCGGTCGGAATATACTTTTGGAAGCAAGCACCGAAAAAGTCAGAAATTGAATTCGGATTCAAACTCCAAAGATCAAATTGAATTCACCTCTGTTAGCTGGAAAGATCATCAATTGGCATTGTTAAATAGTTCCTCCAAGTTATGGGATACGGACAGAGGAAAGGCTATAGCCTATGGAAATTTAATCCACGATATGCTGGCTCGAATTACTTCAGAAAGTGATATTGAGAGGGTGGTAGAAAACGATTTGAATAACGGAATGATATCCAAATCGGAATCCGAAGAAATTGAAAAACTGTTGGCAAATGTCGTCTCATATCCTAAATTGAAGCCCTTTTTCTCGAGAGGATATGAATCCTTTAATGAACGGGAATTGACCGATGGGTTTCATCAGATTGTAAAGCCAGATAAACTATTGATTAAAGATCAAAAGGCTGTTATTATTGATTATAAAACGGGTCAGCCCGAAGAAAAACATAAAACGCAAATTCGCAATTATGCTGGTGTTCTGAATCAATTAAATTTTGATGTTCAAAAAAAGATATTGGTCTATTTGAATGATGAAATTGATGTTCACGAAGTTCAATAATTAGCTGTAAATTTGTGGCAAATTAACAATCGATTATGTATAGCATTAAAGAGCATTTAGAAAAGGAATTACAAGAAATTGAAGAAGCAGGATTGTTCAAGAGAGAACGTATTATTACTTCGTCTCAAGACGCTGTAATTAAAATTAATACAGGTCAGGAGGTGATCAATTTCTGTGCAAATAATTATTTGGGATTGTCGAATAATCCGGAAGTGATTCAGGCTGCAAAAGACGCTATGGATGATTACGGATTCGGAATGTCATCGGTGCGATTTATTTGTGGAACTCAAGATATTCACAAGCAATTGGAACAGAAGGTTGCTGATTTCTACGGAACAGAAGATACCATTCTTTATGCGGCTTGTTTTGATGCAAACGGAGGTGTTTTTGAGCCTTTACTGACGAAAGATGATGCAATCATTTCAGATAGTTTAAATCACGCCTCTATTATCGATGGAGTTCGCCTGTGTAAAGCGGCTAGATATCGTTACGACAATAATGATATGCAATCGCTCGAGGAGCAATTAATCGAGGCTAATAAACACAATCATCGATTCAAGATTATTGTAACTGATGGAGTTTTCTCAATGGACGGAATCGTAGCTAAATTGGATGAGATTTGTGATTTAGCGGATAAATATGATGCGTTGGTAATGGTGGATGAATGTCACGCAGCCGGATTCATCGGAAAGACAGGTCGAGGAACGCTTGAACTGAAAAATGTGATGGGGCGTGTGGATATTGTAACTGGAACCTTAGGAAAAGCGCTTGGAGGCGCCATGGGTGGATATACTACTGGTAAAAAAGAAATTATTGAAATCCTAAGACAACGCTCAAGACCATATTTATTTTCAAACTCGTTAGCCCCTGCTATTGTAGGAGCATCATTGAAGGTGTTTGAGATGATTGAAAATGACACATCCTTACGTGATAAATTGGAAGAAAACACCAATTACTTCAGAGAAAATATGGAAGCTGCGGGGTTCGATTTGGTAGGAGCCGATGCGGCTATTGTACCAGTGATGTTGTACGATGCGAAGTTATCTCAAATAATGGCCGATAAACTGCTCGAAGAAGGAATTTACGTGATTGGATTCTTTTATCCGGTTGTACCAAAGGGGAAAGCGCGAATTAGAGTGCAATTATCTGCAGCTCATGAAAAAGAACATTTAGATAAAGCAATTGCCGCTTTTACCAAGGTGGGTAAGGAGCTAAAAGTAATTTAGTAGATTCGAAAAACTTGCATTCTATCTAAGTTTTTGTAGATTTGTCTTTGCAGATAAAGTTGAAGAACTTACATTTGTGCTATATAAATATGAACTTTTAATTTAAATATTTGATAATGAAACAATTAAAATTAGCTGTGTTAGCTGTTTTTGCATTAGTTATGGTTTCTAATGTAAATGCGCAGGACAACAACAATCCTTGGGCAGTAAGTTTTGGTATTAATTCTGTTGATTTTTATCAGCCTGGGTCTTCGTTTAGTAGAAATTTGAAAGATTTACTTTCAAACGAAGATTGGAACATTTTATCTTCTGTAACTAGAATTGCTGGTGAAAAATACTTAGATAAAGGATTTTCACTACAACTTGCAGGTTCGATAAACAACATTTCGAAGTATAATAGTAATGACAATATTGAAGATGTTGATTTTTTCTTTTGGTCTGTTGATGCTGTTGTAAAGTATGACTTAAACATGTTAGTAGGTGATACTGGATGGTTTGATCCTTTTGTGTTAGTAGGTGGATCTTACTCAAGAGCTGACGGATTAGGTGAAGGTATGTTCAATGCTGGTTTAGGATTTAACGTATGGTTCAATGAGAACTTAGGTTTAAACTTCCAACACCAGAGCAGATATGGTTTTGCTGACAAGGTAAGAGATCATTTCCAAAACTCTTTAGGACTAGTAGTACGTTTCGGAGGTAAAGATACTGACGGTGACGGAATCTATGACAAAGATGATGCTTGTCCAGAAGAAGCTGGTTTAAAAGAATTTAACGGATGTCCAGATGCAGACGGAGACGGAATTAAAGATTCTGACGACGCATGTCCAAATGTTGCTGGTTTAGCTTCATTAAACGGATGTCCAGATGCAGACGGAGACGGTATCGCTGATAAAGATGATATGTGTCCTAACGCTAAAGGCACAAAAGCCAATAAAGGTTGCCCTGATACAGATGGTGACGGTGTTGTAGACAAAGACGATAAGTGTGCTACAGTTGCTGGTCCAGCTGCTAACGGTGGATGTCCTTGGCCAGATACTGACGGTGACGGTGTATTAGACAAAGATGATGACTGTAAGAATGAAGTAGGTCCTTCTTCTAATAAAGGTTGTCCAGAGCCAGTAATCGCTAAGAAAGAATTAGAGGTTATCGAATTCTCTGCAAAATCTATTTTATTCAACACGGGTCGTTCTTCTTTCAAAGCTGGAGTAACTAAGCAATTAGATGCTATCGCTGAGATCATGAGCAAGAATCCTAAAGCTACTTTTGCTGTTGAAGGTCACACTGATAGTACTGGAAGTAAAAGAATTAATGAATTATTATCTCAGAAAAGAGCAGAATCAGTAATGAATTACCTAACTGAAAAAGGTGTTGACGCTTCTAGATTAACTGCTAAAGGTTATGGTTCAGCTAATCCAGTAGACTCTAACAAAACTAGAGCTGGTAGAGCTAACAACCGTAGAGTTGAAATCAAATTGACTAACTAAGATTTAGTTTTTAAAATATATAAAGGCTCCAACATTTGTTGGAGCTTTTTTTATCTCATTTTTATTTAAATATCCTTTTTATTATAAAGGAAAATAAACTAATTTTGCACACTGAAAATAAGTGCTTTAGAAAAGCATTTTTATATTAAAAAAACAACAAAAGTAAATATGTCTACAGTAGGTAAAATTTCACAGATTATTGGACCAGTTATTGACGTTGAATTCAAGACTGAAAACGAATTACCAAAAATTTATGATTCTTTAGAGATCAGTAGAGAAGACGGTTCTACATTGGTGTTAGAAGTACAACAACACATTGGTGAAGATACGGTTAGAACTATCGCGATGGATGCAACTGACGGATTGAAAAGAGGTGCTGAGGTAAGAGCAACTGGAAATCCAATTAAAATGCCTGTAGGTAAAGATATCTATGGTAGATTATTTAATGTAACTGGAGAGGCGATTGACGGTTTAGGAAATTTAAAAAATGATGGTGAGAATGGTTTGCCAATCCACAGATCAGCTCCTAAATTCGAAGAATTATCAGTTTCTACAGAGGTTTTATTTACTGGTATTAAAGTAATCGACTTAATCGAGCCTTATGCAAAAGGTGGTAAGATTGGATTATTTGGTGGTGCCGGTGTAGGTAAAACAGTATTGATTCAGGAGTTAATTAATAACATCGCAAAAGGACACGGTGGTTTATCAGTATTCGCTGGTGTAGGTGAAAGAACGAGAGAAGGAAATGACCTTTTAAGAGAGATGTTAGAATCTGGAATTATCAAATATGGTGACGACTTCATGCACTCTATGGAAGAAGGTGGATGGGATCTTTCTAAAGTTGATAAAGACGGGATGAGAGACTCAAAAGCGACTTTCGTATTCGGTCAGATGAATGAACCTCCTGGAGCAAGAGCGCGTGTAGCCTTATCAGGATTAACAATTGCTGAGTATTTTAGAGACGGTGCTGGTGAATCACAAGGAAAAGACGTTCTTTTCTTCGTAGATAACATCTTTAGATTTACACAAGCAGGCTCTGAGGTATCTGCACTTTTAGGACGTATGCCATCTGCGGTAGGTTACCAACCTACATTAGCAACAGAGATGGGTGCGATGCAAGATCGTATTACTTCAACTAAGAAAGGATCGATTACTTCTGTACAGGCGGTGTATGTACCTGCGGATGACTTAACGGATCCAGCTCCTGCAACTACCTTTGCTCACTTAGATGCAACAACAGTATTATCCAGAAAGATTGCCGAGTTAGGTATCTATCCAGCGGTAGATCCGTTAGATTCGACTTCAAGAATCTTAACTCCAGAAATCTTAGGAGATGATCACTATAACTGTGCACAAAGAGTAAAAGAGATTTTACAGCGTTATAAAGAATTACAGGATATTATCGCCATCTTAGGTATGGAGGAATTATCTGAAGAAGATAAGTTAGTAGTACACAGAGCACGTCGTGTTCAGCGTTTCTTATCTCAGCCATTCCACGTTGCAGAGCAGTTTACTGGAATCCCAGGAGTATTAGTAGATATTAAAGATACGATCAAAGGATTCAACATGATTATGGATGGTGAGTTAGATAAGTATCCAGAAGCAGCTTTCAACTTAAAAGGATCTATCCAAGATGCTATTGAAGCTGGAGAAAAAATGTTAGCAGAAGCTTAATTCAAGTTTTATGTATTTAGAAATTGTAACACCTGAAGCGATTCTATTTTCATCCGATATTACTTCGGTATCAGTGCCTGGTATGGATGGAGAATTTCAATTATTAGATAATCACGCACCTATTGTTTCTACATTAAAGGATGGTGAAATCAGAATTGAAAGTAAAAATGCTTCTTTAGATGAGGCGCATAAAGATAAATTTACCCAGACCAAAGATGGTAAATTATCTTATAATATCAATTCAGGTACATTAGAATTGAATAATAATAAAGTAATTATTCTGGCGGATTAATCCCAAGAATTTATCACATATTGGAAACCTCAAAGTATTCAACTTTGAGGTTTTTTATTCTTCAATAATGATATAACAAATGATAAACAATCTAATTATTGTAAATTTGGCCCATGCAAGAATCAAATAGACAACGAAAAATTGCCGGAATTCTTCAACAAGATATTGTTGATGTGCTACAGAAGTCTGCTCAAGAAGGGATGAGAGGTGTAATTATTACAGCCACCAAGGTAAATGTAACCGTTGATCTTGGTTTGGCAAAAGTCTATTTAAGTATCTTCCCGCCTGATAAAAGAGAAGAGATTATAAAAGGTATTATTTCAAATACACCTTTAATTCGTCACGAATTGGCGAAAAGAACAAGAAATCAACTTCGTAGAATGCCAGAATTGGCTTTTTTTGCTGATGACTCTCTAGATTATATCGAAGGTATAGACAATGCTTTACAAGGGAAAACAGATAACCCTATCAAAAATCCGGACATCCTTCCGAAACGTCAAAAAAGATAAACCAAATCTTGAGTTTTTCTTTCTACATAGCTAAGCGATATTTATTTTCCAAAACGAGTACCAATGCGATCAATATAATTACCCTCATTGCTTCGTTTGGAGTGGTAGTTAGCTCATTTGCATTGTTTGTTATTTTATCCGGATTTTCGGGTCTTAGAACCTTCAGTTATTCTTTACTTGATGTTTCTGAACCAGATATCAAAATATCTCCTGCAATCGGAAAATCATTTGTCTTTACCGATTCTATTCAAAAGTTTTTAGACTCAAACACTACTATTGAAGAAGTATCAAAAGTTATTGAAGAACGGGTATTTCTGGAGTATAATGGGAAAAATGAAATTGCCTACATCAAGGGAGTTGACGAAAACTATGATAAGGTTACTCAAATTGACTCGGCCATTGTAGTCGGAAACTGGCTTGATTTTCAGTTTGTAAACACCGCTGTTCTGGGTAGAACGATTTCCAATAAATTAAGCGTTGGTGTATACAGTTTTGGAGAAGCTTTGCAAATCATGATTCCGAAACCTGGAACGGGATTTATCAATCCACAAAACGCTTTTTACAAAACAAAAGTTCAGATCGTTGGTTTGTATACAGGAACAGAAGATTTTGAGAATAAATATGTCTTTACCACCTTAGATCAGGCTAAGAATTTACTCCGATTTGAAGAAAATCAATTGAGTAGTTTAGAACTGAAGTTAACATCCAAAGGTAATCCTGATGATAATGCATCAGCATTACAAAACCAACTTGGTAATAAATTTAAGGTGCAAACCAAAGCTCAGTTAAATGCTGTTTTTTATAAGGTAATAAATACTGAAAATTTCGTTTCCTATTTGATTTTTACTTTAATAGCTATTGTTGCACTTTTTAATGTAATAGGAGCAATCATTATGATGATTATTGATAAAAAGTCAAATTTAAAAACCCTATTTAATCTTGGTGCGACTGTAAAGGAAGTAAAATCCATTTTTGTGTATCAAGGATTTTTGCTTTCATTTCTTGGTATGGTGCTAGGATTAATTATTGGTGTGATTTTAGTTGTCCTTCAGAAGAAGTTTAGTTTATTTATGATCACGACCACTATTCCGTATCCTGTTGAATTGAGATTCATTAATGTTATTATTGTATTTGTTACAATTACCATCCTAGGATTTATCGCAGCTAAAATTGCCAGTAGTCGATTGTCAAAAGTATTTATAGAAAAGGCATAAAAAAATCCTGAATTATTGGGGGTTCAATTCAGGATTAAATTTTACCTAGCTAGGGTAATATTCTTTATGCTTTCTTGTAAATGTTTCTTTTTAGGGATCTCCTTCTTAGATTTTGAGATTTACTTTATGTTTCACTTACATTAAGACTACATTTAATTCAATTAATTATAGTGTGGGGGTAATAATTAATACTTAAAATTAATCATTACATAAGGTGTTTTCTGGAATTTTTCGCCAAATCGACGGAAACTATCGATGAAATAAAAAAAGGTATAGCTGAATGATAAATTCAACTATACCTTTTTGTTTAACAAATTCAATCAAATAATTATAAGTAAGGTTTTACGATTCCTTTTCGTTTTTCCAATTGTTTCTCAAGGTCACTAATGGTATGCTTTACAGCCATTTCATAATTTTTTTCATTGGATGAAGCATGTATTCTAGGGCCTGCAATACTAACTTCCATTTCACAGATTTTACCAAGTTCTTTTGGATGATTTTCGTGTTTAAAAAATACATCTACACGAATAATAGATTCGAACTTATTAAATAAGCCTTCTAATTTCTTTAGCGTATAAGCTTCCATCGCTTCGCTGGTTGGTATCCCGATAAATTGAATGTTAGTTGTCATATGTTGAAGATTTATATTATCAACATAAAAATAGAAGGAATTAAGGACTATTTGTATGACAAATGTCATACCTTAAAAAATAACAATAAACAAGATTGAAAATTTAAGAGATTTCAGGAATCATTGCGTTGCCAAACTTCTCTTCTACTTCTTTGAAGGTATCAAAAACGTCTTTTGGATCGTCGGAGGTTACCATTTTTAATCGATACTCTTTAAAATGTGGAATTCCTTTAAAGTAGTTGGTATAATGACGTCTAGTTTCAACAACTCCTAAATGCTCACCTTTCCAGTCAATAGCCATTTCTAAATGACGCCTCGCCATTTCTACCCGCTGAGAAATATTTGGTTTTTGTAAATGTTCTCCGGTTTTGAAATAATGCTTTACCTCATTGAAGAACCAAGGATAACCGATAGAAGCCCTACCAATCATTGCACCATCCAATCCATATTTATCACGCATTTCCATCGCTCGTTCTGGAGTGTTTACATCACCGTTACCAAATACCGGTATATGCATTCTCGGATTATTTTTCACCTTGGCAATAGGTCTCCAATCAGCATTGCCTTTGTACATCTGAGCACGTGTACGACCATGAATAGAAATCGCCTTACAACCTACGTCTTGTAATCGTTCAGCCACTTCTACGATTCGAATAGAATCATGATCCCAGCCCAATCTTGTTTTTACGGTAATAGGCAATTTAGTGTGTTTCACCATGGCTTCGGTTAACTTCACCATGAGATCAATATCTTTTAATATTCCTGCACCAGCTCCTTTAGAAACTACTTTTTTTACAGGACATCCAAAATTAATATCAATAATATCTGGATTGGTTTTTTCGACAATTTCTACGGATTTCAACATCGAATCTAAGTTCGCTCCAAAGATTTGAATTCCGACCGGACGCTCTTTTTCATAGATGTCCAATTTCATTACACTTTTGGCAGCATCACGAATCAGTCCTTCCGAGGATATGAATTCTGTATAAACAACATCGGCACCATTTTCTTTGCATAAAGCACGAAATGGAGGATCAGAAACATCTTCCATTGGTGCTAATAAAAGCGGAAAATCAGGTAATTCTATATTGTCAATTTTAACCATTGAAGTTAACTTAAAATGAAATGGATTTTTCTACAGATTCTTTGCCACGTTTTACAACAACTTTGGTTTTGTCTCCTTTTTTGAAGGTTGATAGGGCTCTCATATAGCTCATCATATCAGTTACTAGACTATCACCTAATTGGATTACGATATCACCTTTTTTCAATCCGGCTCTTTGTGCAGGCTTGTCATCAGAAACACCATCAATTCGCATTCCTTTTCCGTCAAATAAGTAATCAGGAACAACACCTAATCCCACTCTGAATCGTGGTGTTTTATCGCTTTCATTCTTGGTTTTTCTAAACGCTAATTTGCCGTTATCATCTAAATCAGAAATGATATCAAAAATGTAATTTGAAATTTTCGCCATTCCCTCATAATTCAACGTTTCGATATCGTCACTCGGTCTGTGATAATCTGAGTGTTGCCCGGTAAAGAAATGTAATACGGGAATATCAGCTAAGTAAAAGCTCGTATGATCACTCGGTCCAACTCCTGATTCATTTTGAATCAATTTGAAGCTATTATTATGCGCTTTTAAAACTTGCTTGAAGATTGGAGAAGTTCCTGTTCCATAAACGGCTAATGACGAATCCTTTTTCATACGACCCACCATATCCATATTGATCATATAAGAAACCTTCTTGGTATCGATGGTCGGGTTTTTTACGAAATAATTAGATCCTAAAAGACCCATTTCTTCTCCAGAAAAGGCCATGAACAAGTAGTTGTTATTTGTATTCTTACCTTTTAATTTCTTTGCTAAATCTAATAGTAATGCTACACCAGAAGCATTGTCATCGGCTCCGTTATGAACTGCTTTGATAGTATCTCTAAATAAAGAACCTTCTCCGCCGTAACCTAAATGATCATAATGAGCACCAATAATTACCGTATTTTCTGCTTTGTTATCTAAGTATCCAATTACGTTGTTTCCAGTAATCGTTCCATCTCCATTTACATCGAATTTCACTTCCTCATGCGGATTGGTTTTTGGCTTGAAAGAAAAAGGTTGTGTATAGCCATCCGTACCTTTTCCTATAAGACCTAAATCTTCAAATCGCTTTGAAATGTATGCAAGTGCTTTTTTCTCACCTTCGGTACCCGTTTGACGTCCTTCTAACTCATCCGAAGCTAAAAAAGCAACATCATCTTTTATGGAAACTGAAGTAGCCGTGTTTGAACAACTGTAAATTGATAATAAAAAGCTGATTATTAAAAGGTATCTCATTTTTTAAATACTATTTTTGCAAAATTAAATAATAAAAATAGGATATGAGAATTCTTTATTTATTTCTTCTGACACTGGTAATTTTCTCCTGTAAGACCAACAAAAAGAACGAGGTAACTTCAGAAACAACGAAAGATAGTATTCCACTAGTTTATGCCGAAGAAACTCATTTTAAAAGTTTGAAACAAATCACCTTTGGTGGGGATAATGCAGAGGCCTATTGGAGCTTTGATGACAAACAAATTATTTTCCAGTCCAATTATAAAAACTGGAATGTTAATTGTGATCAAATGTTTTTGATGAATGCTGATGAGACCTTTGAAAATAAAATACCACCCATGATTTCTACAGGTAAAGGTAGAACTACCTGTGCCTATTTTTTACCAGACAACAAACATATTGTTTATGCTTCCACGCATTTGGAACAAGATCAATGTCCGGATGCTCCCTTACGTAAAAATGGAAAATACGTTTGGCCAATTTATGATAGCTATGACATTTTTGTGGCGGATTTAGAAGGGAATATTGTAAGGCAATTGACGACAGAGAAAGGATACGATGCAGAAGCAACTGTGTCGCCTCAAGGAGATAAAATTGTATTTACATCTACCAGAAGTGGAGATTTAGAGTTGTATACGATGAATATTGATGGAACTGATGTGAAGCAAATCACCAACGAATTAGGGTATGACGGAGGAGCATTTTTCTCGCCAGACGGGACAAAAATTATTTTCCGTTCATCACGTCCGAAGACTGAGGAAGAAATCAAAAATTATAAAGATTTATTAGCTCAAGGATTGGTAGAACCGACCGAAATGGAACTTTATATCTGTAATGCTGATGGATCTGATTTACGACAATTAACCGACCTAGGAAATGCGAACTGGAGTCCGTTTTTTCATCCGTCAGGAAAGAAAATTTTATTCTCTTCAAACTTTGAAGCCGAAAGAGGATTTCCATTCAATTTGTATATGATTGATTTAGACGGAAAGAATTTGGAGCGCGTAACACATGGCGAAACTTTTGATGCTTTCCCAGTATTCTCTAATGACGGTAAAAAGTTGATTTTCTCTTCGAATAGAAATAACGGAGGAGGAAGAGATACGAATTTATTTATTGCTGAGTGGCAAGAATAAGTAATGGCGTGGAGTAAAGGCAAAATAATTGAAAATATTGAATCGCTCATGCGATCAAAATTCACGAATCCGAAGGAGGCTTTTGATTATTATGATGCTGATGGTGATGGAGAACTCACAAAAGATGATTTTAAAAAGCTTTTGAAAGAAGCAAAAGTAAGTGCGATAATAAGAGGATTGTTAGCCGAATTTATGATTCAGAGTTTCGACGCTAATGGTGATGGAACCGTAAGTTGGGATGAATTTCAAGTGGCTATTGACGAAACAGAATTAAGATAAATTAAATCCATCTAATCCTTATCTTTGCAAACGATTTAAGTAGACAGGAGACGAAATGAAGAACATAAGAAACTTTTGTATTATCGCTCATATTGACCATGGTAAAAGTACCTTGGCCGATCGCCTTTTAGACTATACTGGGTCGGTAACTGAGCGCGAGAAACAAGATCAGTTGCTCGATAATATGGATTTGGAGCGTGAACGTGGTATTACGATTAAGTCACATGCGATTCAAATGGATTATGTTCAAGATGGCGTAGAGTATACATTGAACTTAATTGACACTCCTGGTCACGTTGACTTTTCTTACGAGGTGTCAAGATCGATCGCAGCCTGTGAAGGAGCACTTTTGATTGTTGATGCGGCACAAAGTATTCAGGCGCAAACCATTTCGAATTTGTACTTAGCACTTGAGAATGATTTAGAGATTATTCCCGTTTTGAATAAGGTTGATTTACCAAGTGCGAATCCTGAGGAGGTGACCGATGATATTGTCGATTTATTAGGTTGTGATCCGGAGGAAGTAATTCCGGCGAGTGGTAAAACCGGATTTGGAGTAGATAAAATTTTGGAGGCAATTATCGAACGAATTCCGCCTCCAAATGGAAATCCGGATGCGCCTTTAAAAGCACTAATTTTTGATTCTGTATTCAATTCGTATCGCGGAATCGAAACCTACTTTAAAGTGATTGATGGTTCCATTAAAAAGAATCAGCAAATCAAATTTATGGCGACAGATAAAATGTATCATGCTGATGAGGTGGGTACGTTGAAATTGAATCAGGTTGTCAAAAAAGAAATTAAAACCGGCGATGTTGGGTACTTAATTACTGGAATAAAAACGGCTAAAGAAGTAAAAGTAGGAGATACAATTACTGACGCTAAAGAACCGACTGATAACAGGATTGAAGGATTCGAAGATGTGAAACCGATGGTATTTGCAGGAATTTATCCGGTAGATACAGAAGATTATGAGGAGTTAAGGGCTTCGATGGAAAAACTTCAATTGAATGACGCTTCTTTGGTATTTCAGCCAGAAAGTTCAGCGGCTTTGGGATTCGGATTCCGATGTGGATTCTTAGGGATGCTACACATGGAAATTATCCAGGAGCGTTTAGAACGTGAGTTCAATATGACAGTGATTACTACTGTACCGAACGTTTCCTATCATGCTTTTACCAAAAAAGAACCAGATACTCCGATTATCGTAAATAATCCATCCGATTTACCAGATCCTTCGAAGTTGGATCACGTTGAAGAACCGTATATCAAAGCTTCAATAATTACAAAATCTGATTATGTAGGACAGGTAATGGGATTGTGTATTGAAAAACGAGGACAGATTATTAATCAAACCTATTTAACACCACAACGAGTAGAGTTGATATTCGACATGCCTTTAGCAGAAATCGTTTTTGATTTTTATGATCGATTAAAAACTGTATCTAGAGGATATGCTTCTTTTGATTACAATCCAATTGGAATGCGAACATCAAGATTGGTACGTGTAGATATGCTGTTGAACGGTCAAACCGTAGATGCCTTGTCTGCTTTATTGCATGCGGATAATGCCTACACGATTGGGAAACGAATTTGCGAGAAGTTAAAAGAATTAATTCCGCGTCAGCAATTCGATATTCCAATTCAGGCGGCGATTGGAGCAAAAATTATTGCTCGTGAAACTGTAAAAGCCTTGAGAAAAGATGTAACTGCGAAGTGTTATGGAGGGGATATTTCTCGTAAACGTAAATTATTAGAAAAGCAAAAGAAAGGTAAGAAACGAATGCGTCAGGTTGGGAATGTAGAGATTCCACAACAGGCATTTATGGCAGTCTTAAAATTGAATGATTAGAATATAAATATTCGATTTAGAATAAATAAAAAGCCGAAAGTGAAAACTTTCGGCTTTTTGATTCACGCTTGAAATCTCCCGATATTAAAATTCCAAGGTGAATACTTTCCTTTTTTAATTAATCTCTTCCTCCAAGAACTTGGAACCCCCAATATAATAACATCGCTAATGAACCAAGTGCAGCTACTAAATACGTTCTAGCCGCCCATTTTAAAGCATCTTTTGATCCAGCGAATTCTTCTTGAGAAACCATATTCTTATTTCGCAACCATGCCAAGGCTCTGTTACTTGCATCATACTCAACAGGTAATGTTATGAAACTGAAAAGTGTAGCAAGCGCCATAAAAAACAATCCGGCCATCGCAATGTAAAAACCGATTCCAGCATTTCCAGATGCAGCTCCTAAAATCAATCCACCAATAACTAACCATTGTGAAAATCGTGAAGATATGCTAACTACAGGTACCAATTGTGATCTCATGGTTAACCAATCGTAAGCCTGTGCATGTTGAACCGCATGTCCAACCTCATGAGCCGCAACCGCAGCAGCAGCAGCATTTCGTTGATTATATACGGCTTCACTCAGGTTTACGGTTTTGTCTTTCGGATTGTAATGATCGGTTAATCTTCCTGGTGTCGAAATTACTTGAACATCTGTAATTCCATGATCAGCCAACATTTTTTCGGCAATCTCGGCACCACTCATTCCGTTTCGTAAGGAAATTTGAGAGTATTTTTTAAATTTTCTTTGCAATGTATTGCTAACAATCCAGCTAGCAAGTGCAATAACTCCGATTAAAATATAAAACATAGCTATAATTTATGATTCTTGTTTTCTAATTTGTCTCTAAATTTACAACATAAAGTATTCCATTTTATTTTGGACATGGGAAAAAATGACAAAATGACAACCAAGCCTAAAATTTTCATCTTGTATACGGGTGGAACTATTGGTATGGTGAAAGATTACAATTCGAATGTTTTGGTTCCTTTTGATTTCAATCAGATACAGGAGCGCATTCCAGAATTGAAACAATTGAATTGTATTATCGAATCTGAATCTTTCGAAACCCCGATCGATTCATCAAACATGAATGTGGATTACTTTCGAGAGATGGTTCAAATCATCGAAGACAATTATGAAGCCTTTGATGGATTTGTAATTCTGACAGGATCTGATACGATGTCTTATACGTCGTCTGTTGTGAGTTTTATGATCGAAAACTTACAAAAACCAATCATCTTTACAGGATCTCAATTGCCTATTGGTGATTTAAGAACGGATGCGAAAGAGAATCTGATTACGGCTATTCAAATTGCCTCATCTCAGCGTAATGGAATACCCATGATTCGAGAAGTCGGATTGTATTTTGAATACAAATTGTACCGAGCAAATAGAACTACAAAAATCAATGCGAATAACTTCGAAGCATTTGATTCTATGAATTACCCAATTCTAGTTGAAAGCGGGGTTCAATTGGATTTTAACTCAAAGTTTATCAATATACATTCGTATAATGCTGATCCTCCAATTTTTAGAAAAGATTTAAATACCAATATTGCCATTTTAAAGCTTTTCCCTGGAATAACAGAAGCAACCATAGGAGCCATCATTTTGAATGAGCATGTTGAGGCTATTGTTTTGGAGTCTTTTGGTTCTGGAAACGCACCCACTTCAGAATGGTTTATTAGCGTGTTAAAAGAGGCGATTTTGAGTGGTAAAATAATTGTAAATGTGTCGCAATGTATTGGTGGTGGGGTAGTTCAAGGAAAGTATGATACAAGTATTCGTTTAAAGAAAATTGGAGTCTTAAGTGCGGGCGATATGACAACCGAAGCAGCGGTTGCAAAATTGATGTATTTATTAACGAAAAACTTATCAAAAAAAGACTTCAAAAAGTACTTTAAAAAATCGCTCAGAGGCGAAATTTCTTAGTTAAAATTCTTTCTAAACTCAGTAATTTTTCGTTTATTGGGCGCCTATTTAAATCATATTATTAAGGTACTGAATATTAACTTAGTATTATTTAATAATTGATATTAAAATTTATATCTTTAACCCGTAACTATTAAAATTAATTTATAACAAAGATGAAAAAAGTAGTAAAAGCCATTTCTTTGGCAGGATTTGTTTTTTTTGGAGCTATTCATTCAGCTGTTGCACAAGAAGCTACAGTAGAAGAAGCTAAAACTTTTCACCAAATTTTAAAACAACGTTTTATTGAGGGAGATCCTCAATTTATGGGAATTGTATTAGTGGCGTTAATCTTAGGATTGGCTATAGCAATAGAAAGAATTATTTATCTAAATATGGCAACAACTAACACTAAGAAGTTAGTTTCTAATGTAGAGGAAGCATTGAGCTCAGGTGGTGTTGAAGCTGCTAAAGAAGTTTGTAGAAATACAAAAGGGCCTGTTGCATCAATTTTTTATCAAGGATTAGATAGAGTTGATGAAGGAATTGACGAAGCTGAAAAAGCTGTTGTTTCTTACGGAGGTGTACAAATGGGATTATTAGAAAAGAATGTTTCTTGGTTATCTTTATTTATCGCCTTAGCACCGATGTTAGGATTCATGGGAACAGTAATTGGTATGATCGATGCATTCGATAGAATTGCTGTTGCAAACGATATTTCTCCAGGTGTAGTAGCAGGTGGTATTAAAATTGCACTTTTAACAACTGTATTTGGTCTTATTACAGCAATCATTTTACAGATTTTTTACAACTACATCGTATCTAAAGTAGATAGTATTGTAAATAACATGGAAGATGCTTCTATTCAGTTAGTTGATCTTTTAGTGAAATATAAAAAATAACAAATTATGAAGAGTAATAAGTTATTAAACATTGCAATTGCAGTGATCTCTGTAATCGGTATCATCTTATTTATAAGAGTTGCCGCAGAGGATAAAGAAGCGTTAGGGGCTAGTGTAGATTTACAGAATTCTTTAGTAAGTCCATTAGTATACTTCTCTACGTATCTTCTTTATGCGTCAGTGATTATCGCGATTGTCTTATCAATGATTAGCTTGCTAAGAAACCCGGACAATTTAAAGAAAACCTTGATGGGTCTTGCTGTATTAGGTGTGATCTTCTTGATTTCATATTTTACTGCTGATTCAGCTGCAGTTTTAGATACTCAAGGTGCTGTATTGGAAGGTGGAGAAGAAGGTTCCACAACAAACCAATTGGTAGGAACAGGAATATGGTATAGCGTATTTTTAGGAGCTATAGCAAGTGTATTCTTTGTATGGGACTTAGTGAAAGGATTAGTTAAATCATAATTTATGGCAAGAAGAGAAAATCCAGAAATTAATGCGGGCTCAATGGCAGACATTGCGTTTCTTCTGTTAATTTTCTTCTTAGTAACTACGACTATGAATGTGGATTCTGGTGTGTCTAAGAAGTTATCGGAAAAACCGCCACCAAATTATGAGCCACCTATCATTAAGGAAAAAAACATCTTCGAAGTAAACATCAACCGTAAGAACGAGTTGTTAGTTGAAAAGGAGAGAATGGAGCTAAATGATTTGAAAGCTGCCGCTATGAAGTTTATCGACAATGGCGGTGGAATTGGGAAACCAGGTGAAGATGGAACTCCAGGTACTGCTTGTGACTATTGTCAAGGCGAAAGACTAGAGACTTCTTCAGATCATCCGAACAAGGCTGTTATTTCTGTACAAAGCGATAGGGGAACTGAGTATGGTACATATATTGCTGTACAAAATGAGTTACTAAAAGCGTATAGAGAACTTAGAGATAGGTTAAGTAGACAACGTTATAATATGTCATTTACTGAGCTAGAAGATGCTTACAAAGATGACAAGAATAACGAAGCTTTAAAGAAAAAAGTTGAGGATATCAAAATGGCTTATCCTCAGATTATATCTGATGCGGAACCAACTTCTGCTGAATAATTTTTAAAAATTTATTCTTATGTCAAAGTTTAAAAAGAAGAAAAAAGGAATGCCAGCAGTAAATACGGCTTCATTACCTGATATCGTATTCATGTTGTTATTCTTCTTTATGGTGACCACAACCATGAGAGAGACCGAATTGGTTATTGACTCTCCAAGATTACCATCTGCAACAGAAGTGAAGAAATTAGAGCACAAAAGTTTGGTTTCAACAATTTACGTTGGTAAACCTAAGGATGAAAAATACGGTACTAGCTATAATAGAATTCAGTTGAATGATAAAATAGCTACGCCAGAGGATATTCCTGCATTCATTTATAACGAACGTTCTAAAAGGGCAGAAGAAGAAGTGCCTTACATGACTACTTCGATTAAAGCAGATAGAGAATCTAATGTTGGTGTAATTACAGATATTAGATTAAAATTAAGAGATGTAAATGCTCTTAAAATTAGCTACTCAGCTGCAAAATCCTCAGATTATTAATCTTTGTAATTTATATATCAAGGGTAATCCAATTCGGATTACCCTTTTTTTATGACATTATTTAAGTAACTTTAATCAAAAATCTACCGGTTGAAAAACGTCTTTTTACTTTGTTGTTTTTTAAGTTTCACCCAATTCTCTTTTGGGCAAAAAGATTCCTTATCCTTAGGGGATCGATATGCAGATGATCAGTTGTATTTAGCGGTCTCTTATGCACAATTGATTAATCAGCCAACTACGATTACGAGAAGTAGTTTTTCATATGCTCTATCAGCTGGTTTTATTAAGGATATCACCTTAAATAGAGAAGGGACCTTTTCATTTGGACTTGGAATTGGGTATGGTTATCAAAATATTAATCACCAATTACGAGTAGAAGAAATAAACGGCGCTACCATTTTTGGGAATTCCAGCGGATTGACAGATAATACCTTCACCGTTCAAAATTTAGAATTTCCACTTGAAATTAGATGGCGAACGTCTTCTAGTAATAAATATGATTTCTGGAGGATTTACACAGGTATTAAATTCCTGTATAATATGGGAAACCGATTTGAGTTTATTGAAAATTCAAACCGATTCTCCTATTGGAATGTATCTGCCTATAATAATTTTCAATACGGTTTAACACTCTCTGTGGGTTATGATGCCATTAATGCGAATCTCTTTTATGGATTAACTCCTATCTTTTCTGAGGCATCTTTTAATAATGAATCGATCAATACCAAGATTCTTCAATTTGGTATTGTTTTCTATATTTTATAAAAAATTAGAGAATAATAGTGGGGCCAGGATCCCGATAAAAAAACCCACATAGATTTCTTCTTCCTTGTATGTTTTTAAGTACAATAAAGCACTGGATACAAATCCAGATAAAAGGATACTCAAAACAATCAGAATTAAAAGGGATCTTGAATAATAACTATTTAAATGTAGGAAAAATCCTACTGCAATTCCCATCGCTACAAGATGTAGACTTGCCTTAATTCGAAAAAAGGAAAGGAAATAAATAAAGGCTAAGGCAGCTGAACTGGAATAATAGAGCGTTCCTAAATCCCTAAAATTAGGAATGACGAATAGTGTTCTTCCTATCATAAAAAATAACACAAGCATCACGAGAACTGGTAATTTTCGCTCGCTTAACGATATCCGGTCGTAATTGGTCAAAACACCTAATCTTTTAAAAAGAAATACGAACAATACCGGAATCAAATAAGTGGTCAAAAATATCAATGTGATGATGGCCAATTTTTGTTCACTTGCGAAATAAATCGGAACCATTAAAAAGTAACACAGGGTTACTAGAGTTGGAATTACAATGGGATGTAATAGTACAGATATGAAACGCAATATTCGCATTAGATCTCTTTTCGTAATCGTGCGACTGGAATGTCAAGTTGTTCTCGATATTTTGCTACTGTTCTTCGTGCAATGGGATACCCTTTTTCTTTTAAAATTTCAGAAAGCTTTTCGTCTGTTAAAGGCTTTTTCTTGTCCTCTTCTGCGATAACTGTTTCTAATATATTTTTGATTTCTCTTGTTGATACTTCTTCACCCTGATCATTAGTCATTGATTCTGAGAAGAACTCTTTAATCAATTTTGTCCCGTATGGAGTAGAAACATATTTGCTGTTCGCAACGCGTGATACCGTCGATACATCCATATTAATTTGTTCCGCGATATCTTTTAAAATCATGGGTTTCAACTTTCGTTCATCACCTGTCAAAAAATAATCATACTGAAAATGCATGATGGCATTCATGGTCACTAAAAGGGTTTGTTGCCTTTGTTTGATGGCATCAATAAACCATTTGGCAGCGTCTAATTTCTGTTTAATAAAGAAAACGGCGTCTTTCTGTGACTTGTTTTTCGTTTCAGATTCCTGGTATCCTCTTAACAAATTCATATATTCTCTAGATACATGTAATTCTGGAGCATTTCTAGAATTTAGTGTTAAATCCAATTCACCATCAATTATTTTCATACTGAAATCAGGAACAATCTGTTCTATCATTTTCGAATTCCCACTGTAGGAATTTCCAGGTTTCGGATTCAGTCTGGAGATTTCTCCAATGGCGTTTTTCAGTTCCTCTTCGTCAATTTGAAACTTATCTAAAAGTTTATTGTAATGCTTTTTGACAAAATGATCGAAAGCTGTTTCAAGAATTTCAATGGCAATTTGTCTAGTCTCATTTTGTTTTTTCGCCTTCAACTGAATGATTAAACACTCTTGAAGATTTCTCGCACCCACACCTGTTGGATCGAGCTTTTGAACAGTTTTGGTAAGTACTTCAAGAACTTTTTCCTCGGTCGTGAAGATATTTCCAGTAAATGCTAAATCATCAACCAGGTCAAGGAGATCTCTTCTTAAATATCCGGTTTCATCGATACTTCCCACCAAGAATTCTGCAATAGCAGTTTCTTCGTCATCAAGGCGAAAGGTATTTAGTTGATTCTTTAAGGACTGATGGAATGTTGTTCCGGCAGCATAAGGAATTGATTTTTCCTCATCATCGGCCGAATAGTTATTTGTTTGCGTTTTATAACTAGGGATTTCATCATCACTTAGATATTCATCAATATTGATATCTTCGGCATCAATCTTTTCTGTTCCCGAGTCATCATACTCAGATTCAAATTCAGTATCAATAGAATCAGATTCTTCTTTCCCTGTATCTAATGCTGGATTCTCTTCAATTTCTTGTTTTAAACGCTCTTCAAATGCCTGAGTAGGCAATTGAATTAGCTTCATCAACTGAATTTGCTGAGGAGATAATTTTTGTAAAAGTTTCTGTTGTAAACTTTGTTTTAGCATATAAACAAATATAAGAAAAGCGGTAAAGAAAAATCGCCATTAAGAATTTAATGGCGATCTCTTTAATTTATTTTTAAGGATTCTAGAATTCTGCGTTTTG